>NZ_JBCHAA010000002.1:0-615023 GCF_053525655.1 Trinickia camelliae | reverse complement strand
TGAGCGGCACGGCATACGGCACGGTGGTGCTGCACGTGGCGCCCGAAGCACGCGCAGGCGGCCCGCTTGCAATTGTGCGCAATGGCGACTGGATCGAGCTCGATTGCGAAGCGGGTCTCCTACATGTCGAGATCGGCGAGGCGGAGATTGCCGAGCGGCTGAAAGCATGGAAGGATGCGCAGATTCGTCAGCCGGCCGACGCCAGCGGCTACCGCCAGCTTTACGTCGAGCACGTGCTGCAAGCCGACGAAGGTTGCGACTTCGATTTCCTGGTCGGCTGCCGCGGGTCAGACGTGCCGGCGCATTCGCATTGACGCCGCGTCGCCTCATCCACGCGAACCACTAATCGGAACGCTCGCACCAAGACGAGCGAAAAGACAAACAAGGCTCTCCGAACCTCGCCGGGCAGGGACGCCCGCGCGAACCGGCGAGCCGCCATACGACGGGGAACAGCATGCTCAAAGGTCTCACCATCCGCGCGAGCATGACGCTCGTCATCGCCGTTTTTTTCGTCATCCTGATCGTCGTGAGCGCGGCGGGCGTCGGCGCGCTGCAGCTCAGCAACGACGCCCTGCGCGAGATGTACGAAAGCGATACGAGCGCCCTGGTGGCGCTCAAGACGAGCGACGCGCTGCTGCAGCGCGCCCGGGTGTCGCTCGACAGCTACCAAGCCCTCTACGGCCTCGGCGACCCGGAGCCGGATTTGCTGACGGCGGCCCGCCAGAACATCGCGGAATCCGACCGCGCCTTCGAGCATTTCGTCGCTCTGCAGTCGCGCTACCCCGACTCGCAAACCGCGACCCATCAGCTGAAAGACGAGCGCCGCGCCGTCCTCGACAAAGCGGTGCTGCCCGGCTTGGCGGCGCTCGAGCACATGAGCTTCAGCGACTTCAAAGCGCTGCAAGGCAAGGACACCCAGGTCCTCGCCCAAGCCTATCAAGCCTCGATGACGGCGCGCGAGAACGCCGTCATGGACGGCCAGCGCGCCCGCTACGCCGATGCGCAGACGCGCTTCAAAGCCATGATCGCCGCGCTCGCGGCCACGTCCCTCGTGGCGCTCGCGATCGGCATTGTTGCGCGGGCGATGCTGATCGGCGTCGTCGTGCGCCCGGTGGCGGAGGTCATGAGCCATTTGCGGCGCATCGCTTCGGGCGACTTGTGCGGCGAGGTCCGGATCGAGCATCGCAACGAACTCGGCGCGCTGCTCGCCGACGTGAAGACGATGCAGGACGCGCTCGTCGACACCGTGCGCAGCGTGCGGACCAGCACGGAGTCGATCAGCGGCGGCGCCCAGGAGATCGCATCGGGCAGCGCGGACCTCTCGCGCCGCACCGAGCAGCAGGCGGCCTCGCTCGAACGCACGGCGGCGAGCATGGAGCAATTGACGTCGACCGTGAAGCGCAACGCGGATAACGCCGACAAGGCGAGCAAGCAGGCATTGCACGCGTCGGACACGGCCGCCGCCGGGGGGCAGGTCGTGAGCGATGTCGTGCGGACCATGCAAGGCATTTCCACTCATTCGAGCAAAATTGCCGAGATCGTGAGCCTGATCGACAGCATCGCGTTTCAGACCAACATCTTGGCGCTGAACGCCGCCGTGGAAGCGGCGCGAGCCGGCGAGCTGGGGCGCGGGTTCGCGGTCGTGGCGAGCGAAGTGCGCAGCCTCGCTCAGCGCAGCGCGCACGCCGCGAAGGAGATCAAGCAGCTGATCGACGACACGGTCGACAAAATCGCCGAAGGCTCGGCGCTCGCCGATCGCGCCGGCCACACGATGACCGACATCGTGGTCTCCGTGAGAAGCGTCAGCGAGCTGATGACGGAAATCTTCGCTGCAGTGCGCGAGCAAAGTCAGGGCATCGAAGAGGTCAATCTCGCTGTCATGCAGATGGACACGACCACGCAGCAAAACGCGGCGCTCGTCGAAGAGGCGACGGCGGCGGCGAAGTCGCTCGAAGAACAGGCGGTGACGCTGAGCCACGCGGTCGCGGTGTTCAAGCTGGATTCGGGTCACGCCTTGCCCGAAACGCTCCCGCTGTTGCTTACACGTCCTGCGTGACGAGATAGTCGGGGCTTCCCGGCCCGGGGTGGCTCAGGCTCAGCGCACGTTGCGGCTGCCCACTTCGAGGATCGAGTCGGCGTCCACCAAGGCGTTCTCGAGCTGCACGAGGCTCGCTTGCCTCGCGCCGAGCGGGTCGCGATTCTGGATCGCCGTCAGGATCGCCTTGTGACGTGGCAGCGACAACGCATGCGTGTCCGGGTGACGGCTCGTCAGCTTGATCGATTCCGACAGCGCCAGCGACATCATGTTGCCGATGAACGCCAGCATGTCGTTGTGCGTCGCGGCCATGATCGCGCGGTGAAACTCGAGATCGGGATCGAGCAATGCCGCAGCGGTATCCGCGCGCTCCATGCGCTCGTAGGCAACGGTGATGCGCGCGAGATCTTCCTGAGTGGATTCGGTGGCGGCAAGCGCGGCCGCGGCCGGCTCGATGATGCGCCGCACGGTCAACAGCGAACGGAAGAACTCGCCTTCGGGAATGCTGTTGAGCGTCCAGTAGAGGACATCGGGATCGAGCATGTGCCAGTCTTCGCGCGGACGCGCGACGCTGCCCACGCGCGGCTTCGACACCACGAGGCCCTTGGCGACCAGCACGCGAGTCGCTTCGCGCAGCACGGGGCGGCTCACGCCATACATTTCGCACAGGCTCGGCTCGGGCGGCAGGCGCTCGCCGGGGGCGAGCTTGCCGCTGACGATCTGGATGCCGAGCTCCTGCACGATGCGTCCGTGCATGCTCTTGCGATTTTGGAGGTGCCGGTAGTCCATGGCGATCGAGTGGCGGCGCGCTGGCTCGCTCGAGGGAGTCGAATATAGACTGACTATATTAGTCGATCACACCTTGTTTTGACGTTCTTATAGGTGTTATTCCTTAATTAGTATTTCTATTATGGCGATTGACACGCTGACATAGCGACCAGGAGCCGGCCGGTTTCACGGCTCCCGAAAGTTCTCACCTTTCGACGGATACCGCATCTGGCAAGCACAACGCCGAACCAAAACCGCAACCTATCGATTTGCGAACCGGCATCACCTCAAAACTTGACCTTCAACTGAAACCCAACCGTAAACGGCAAGTTGTCCGATGGAATCGGCGGAATGAGGATGAAGTTCACGCCCACGCGCTTGTAGTCGACCATCAAGATCGGCGCGGCCACCGGGCCGATCGTGTGATTGCGGCCGAGGCCCCAGTCGCCATAGTTGTAGCCCGAGATGATGCCGGCCATCGCGGCGAGCCGCACGAAACCGAAATGCAGGAACTCGGGCGCCCACACGCCTCCGCCGTAATACGACGGCCGCGACAGCGAATTGCGATAGCCGCCTGCGGTCAGCGCCCACTGGCCGTTGAGCCAGCACTCGACGCCAAGCCCGGGATTGAAATCTTCAAAGTGTTGCTTCGGATTGATGTGCTGAGAGCCGATCATCGCATCGACCCAAAGGCCGCCGCCGCACCAGTCCGCAGCCTCCGCGCTCGACGCCGTCAATCCGGTCAATGCCATCAGCAGCGCGCACGCGCACGCCGCTCTTTTTGCCCCCACCCCAAACCGCATGTCCGCTCCGATATCGGCCGTCGGCCGACGCAGGTTTTATCTTGATTCGTGCTGCCCGTCGCGCACTCTACCTCAACGAAATGACGCGACGTATGGAGGGCTTGCTCGGATGGACAGACTCACGCTGGGTTCGCGCGCGGTCTGTCGTGCGGGGTGGTGGACGCGCGGGTCAGAGCCCGAGATCGGACAAGCTCGGATGGTCGTCGGGACGGCGTCCGAGCGGCCAGTGGTAGAGGCGATCGGCCTCGCGGATCGGCAGGTCGTTGATGCACGCGAAACGCCGCGCCATCAGCCCGTGCTCGTCGAATTCCCAATTCTCGTTGCCATACGAACGAAACCAATTGCCCGAATCGTCATGCCATTCGTAAGCGAATCGCACGGCGATGCGGTTCTCGGTATACGCCCACAGCTCCTTGATCAGCCGGTAGTCCAATTCCTTCGCCCACTTGCGGCTCAGGAACTGGACGATCTCGGCGCGTCCGGTGGCGAACTCCGCGCGGTTGCGCCAGACGCTTTGCGGCGTATAAGCGAGCGACACGCGCTCAGGGTCGCGCGTATTCCAGCCGTCTTCGGCGGCGCGCACTTTCTGGATCGCGGTTTCGCGCGTGAACGGCGGAAGCGGCGGACGAGATTCGGGAGCAGCGGACATGGGTTTCTCCTATCGGTGTGTCAACGTGACGGCGCGCGGCGCGATGGCGAGCGCGGGGATTCGGGTTCATCGCCGATCAACTGCTCGGCCGCGGCGCGCGCATCGCGGGCGGCGTCGGGCTCGCCGCTCACCAGCGCCACGCCGATCGCGCCGTCGATCAGGATCAGCCATTGGCGTGACAGCTTCGCCGCGTGACGGCTGTCGTGACCGCTCGCGGCCGCGTAGTCGTCGAACAGTTCGCGAATGAAACTCAAGAGGCGCGCCTTGTGCTCGCGCGCGACGACGCGAATCGGATCGTCGGCCTCAGCAATCTCGCCGGACGCATTGAGAAACGCGCAACCGTGGAAATCCTCCGAGGCAAACCATGCGCGCAGCACCTCAAACATGCCGAGCAGCTGGGCGCGCGGCGTGCTTCCGCTTTTTCGCGTGCCCTCGATGAACCAGTTCATCCAGCGCACGTCGCGTCTTTCGAGGGCGGCGGCCACCAGCGCATCCTTCGATTCGAAGTGCGTGTAGAAGCTCTTGCGCGCCGTGCCCGATTCGCGAACGATCGCGTCCACGCCGGTCGCGTGGATGCCGCCCGCGTAGATCAACGCTTCGGCTGCGTCGAGCAAGCGCTCCCGGGCGCTGGGCGTTGAGGAGGTTTCGGTCGATGTCGTCATGGGCTCAAAGGTAGAATGATCGTTCTCCCATGTCAATGACCTGCGGTATTAGCCGCTTTCATCGTGAGGTTTTTCCGCTGGCTACCGCGTTGCCCGCATCTGCGCTATCGTGGCGCGGCATGGCCGCTTTCGGCCCCGACTTGTCCCCAACTCGAATCCACCCCGAACCCTCGAATCGGAAAACGATGACGCCACTCGCCATTCGCAAGACCGCCACGCGCTGGGCCATGTTGCTGGGAACCGCGGCCACCGTCGCGCTGTTCTCGGGGTGCACGCCGCTGCAGGTGGTCACGCATTCGGTCAGCGCGAATGAAGCGCGTGTGCCGCAAGGGCACTACGAACTCGACGCGCATCATTGGAGCGTCGTCTTCGACGTCGATCACCTGAAGTATTCGCGCTTCGTGATGCGCTTCGATCGCGTCAACGCCGCGCTCGATTGGAACGCAGGCGGTCTCGATGCGAGCACGGTGACGGCGTCGATCGACGCGGCGAGCGTCGATACCAACGTGCCGCTTCTCGACAAGCTCGTGAAGGGCCCCGACATGTTCGATGTCGAGCGCTATCCGCAGATCCGCTTCGTCAGCACGCACTTTCAGCGCACCGGAGACACCACCGGGACACTCACAGGAGACCTGACGATTCGCGGCACGACACGTCCCGTGACGCTCGACGTAACGTTCAACGGCTTCGCACCCGATCCGCTGACCAAGGAGGACAAGCTCGGCTTCTCGGCCGAGGGGCATTTCAGCCGCTCGCAATTCGGTCTGGGGACGTGGTATCCGGCCGTGGGCGACGACGTTCACGTCCGCATCCAGGCCGAGTTCGGGAAGCCGAAGGCGGGAAGTTGAAAGATCGAGCGGCGTTGCGCAGCAGGAAAGGTGAGCTTTAACGGGAGCCGGTGCGGCGACAGCTCACGGTGAGGCAAAGCGAAGCGCGGACTTCACGGTGACGCCGTCCGCGCTCGTCTCCCTCACCGCATCGACATCACATCACATCAACCCTGCCCGCAAGAGGCGTTGACCATTGCCTTTTGCATGTCCTCGGGGCTGACGTCACGCACGTGCGTCGCGACCGACCAGCGGTGCCCGAACGGATCTTCGATCTGACCATAGCGATCGCCCCAGAACATGTCGGCGACTGGCATCGTGACCTTGGCGCCGGCGGCCACGGCGCGCTCGACCGTCGCATCCACGTTCTCGACATACAGATGAATGGTGACGGGCGAGCCCTTCAGGCTCTTCGGCGCAAGCGCGCCGTGCTCGGGCATTTCGTCGACGAGAAAAAGCGTCGAATCGCCGATCTTCAGCGATGCGTGCATGATCTTGCCGTTCGGCGCGGGCAGGCGCACGCCTTCGATGGCGTTGAAGGCTTTGACGTAGAACGCGATGGCCTCGGCGGCGCCGGCGCAGATGAGGTGCGGGGTCAGGGAATGCATGCCTTCGGGAATCGGCTTGACGGCGGATGAAGCGGACATGGCAATGGCTCCTTGGGGTTCGAGAATCGGCGACCTGGGCTGAATCAGCACGGTCACATCGGTACGACGAACGAGCGAAGGCAAGATCGACATCCTCGGAGAAAATTTTTGCGAAGCTTTCCGCCGACCAAAAACACAAGCCCCGCCGCCGATGTCCGGCGACGGGGCTTCGAAGTTTCTGTTCGTCGGTGAAGAAGTGCTTAAACGGTCCAATCCAGAATAACCTTTCCGCTTTCGCCCGAGAGCATCGTCGCAAACGCCTGTTCGTAATCGTCGACCGCGAAACGATGCGTCAGGATCGGCGATAGGTCGAGCCCGCTTTGCAGCATCGCGACCATCTTGTACCAGGTCTCGAACATTTCGCGTCCGTAGATGCCTTTGATTTCGAGGCCCTTGAAGATCACCTGATTCCAATCGATCGCAGTCTGCGCGGGCGGGATGCCGAGCAGCGCGACCTTGCCGCCGTGATTCATCGCTTCGAGCATGCCCGTGAACGCGCTCGGCACGCCGGACATTTCGAGGCCGACGTCGAAGCCCTCCGTCATATGGAGGTCCGACATCACGTCGCGCAGCGACTCGCGCGAAATGTTGACCGCGCGCGTCGCGCCCATCTTGCGCGCGAGTTCGAGCCGGTAGTCGTTGACATCGGTGATGACGACGTTGCGCGCGCCCACGTGCTTCGCGATCGCCACCGCCATGATGCCGATCGGCCCGGCGCCCGTGATCAACACGTCCTCGCCGACGAGATTGAACGACAGCGCCGTATGCGTCGCATTGCCGAACGGATCGAAGATCGAGGCGAGATCGTCGGAGATCTCGGGCGGAATCTTGAACGCGTTGAACGCGGGAATCACGAGATACTCGGCGAACGCGCCTTCGCGATTCACGCCGACGCCGACCGTATTGCGGCACAGATGCCGGCGCCCCGCGCGACAGTTCCGGCAAAAGCCGCAGGTGATGTGGCCTTCGCCCGAGACGCGGTCGCCCAGCTCGAAGCCGCGCACTTCCTGGCCCATTTCGACGATCTCGCCGACATATTCATGGCCGACGTGCATCGGCACAGGAATCGTCTTTTGCGCCCAGTCGTCCCACTTCCAGATGTGGATGTCGGTGCCGCAGATCGCCGTGCGCTTGATGCGAATCATCACGTCGTTGTGGCCGACTTCGGGTTTCTTCACGCGGGTGAGCGTGAGGCCCGGAGCGCGTTCGAGTTTCGCTAGTGCTTTCATGTGCGCTCCTTATTTAGGCTTGTGCCGGAATGATGCCGAGCTCGCGACCGACGCGCGTGAACGCATCGACGGCGCGATCGATCTGCTCGCTCGTATGCGCGGCGCTCATCTGCGTGCGGATGCGCGCACGGCCCTTCGGCACGACCGGGAACGAGAAGCCGATCACGTAGACGCCTTCCTTCAGCAGCGCATCCGCCATGCGCGACGCCACTTGCGCATCGCCGAGCATCACCGGAATGATCGGATGCTCGCCCGGCACCAGCGTGAAACCCGCCGCGCTCATCTTGCTGCGGAAATGCTCGCCGTTCGCGCGCACGCGGCGGCGCAGCTCGGCGCCTTCATCGCTCGCGAGCAATTCGAGCACCTTGAGCGAGGCCGCCGCGATGCTCGGCGTGAGCGTGTTCGAGAACAGATACGGACGCGAGCGCTGGCGCAACAGCTCGACGATCTCCTTGCGCGCCGCGACATACCCGCCCGATGCGCCGCCGAGCGCCTTGCCGAGCGTGCCCGTGATGATGTCGACGCGGCCCTCCACGCCGCAATACTCCGGCGTGCCGCGTCCATGCTCGCCGATGAAGCCGACCGCGTGCGAGTCGTCGACCATCACCAGTGCGCCGTAACGGTCGGCCAGATCGCAGATGCCCTTCAAGTCGGCGATGATGCCGTCCATCGAGAACACGCCATCGGTTGCGATCAGCTTGAAGCGCGCGCCGGCCGCGTCGGCCTCTTTCAACTTCGCTTCGAGATCGGCGAGATCGTTGTTCTTGTAGCGATAGCGCTTCGCCTTCGACAAGCGCACGCCGTCGATGATGCTCGCGTGGTTCAGCTCGTCGCTGATGATCGCGTCGTTGTCGTCGAGCAGCGTTTCGAACAGGCCGCCGTTCGCGTCGAAGCAGCTGGAATAGAGAATGCAGTCGTCGGTGCGCAGGAAGTGCGACAGCGCCTGCTCCAAATCCTTGTGCACGGTCTGCGTGCCGCAGATGAAGCGCACCGATGCCATGCCGAAGCCGTCGCGCTCGAGCCCGTCCTTCGCCGCGGCCACCAGGCGCGCGTCGTTCGCGAGGCCGAGGTAGTTGTTCGCGCAGAAATTCAGCACGCCGTCGCCGCTCGCGAGCCGCACGTCGGCCGATTGCGGGCTCGCAATCACGCGCTCCGTTTTGTAGAACCCGTCGGCGCGGATCTGGTCGATCGTGCTGCGCAGGTGGGCGAGAAAGGGTTCACGCATCGAATGGCTCCTGATAGGGTCGATGGTCCGCGCGAGCCGGGATCTCCGGCGTTTCTGGCGGCCTGTTGCTGTTATAGGCTGTTATAGTGCTCGTCGAATTTACCGGACAAATTCGTTTTTTCGAACTAAAGTTCGGTATGGCGAACAACTCTAAGCGATTGAAAATCAAATGGCAAGCTCCGGAAACCGGCGCGCAGCGGCGCCTGCCCCTGCCGCTACGACGTCAACCGCGCCCGCCACGCCTCCTCGGGTGGGCGAGCAGATCCAGCGGCTGCGCAACGAACGCAAGATGACGCTCGACGACTTGTCGCGCGCGGCGGGTGTGTCCAAGTCGATGCTCTCCGAAATCGAGCGCGACAAGGCGAATCCGACGATCGCGGTCGCCTGGCGCCTGACCAACGCGCTCGGCGTGAGCCTCGATTACCTCTTCACGGCGTCCAAGGCGCCGGAGACGATCAGCGTCGCCGGACCGCACGACATCCCCACGCTCGACGGACACGACGCCAAATATCAATTGCGCGTGTGGGGTCCGATCGAGCTGGCCGGCCGCTTCGAGTGGTATGAACTGACGCTGCAGGCGGGCGGTGCGCTGGTGTCGAACGCTCACGAGCCGGGCACGCGCGAACATCTGACGGTGCTGCAAGGCTCGGTAGAAATCGAGGCTGACGGCGCGACGAAACGCTTGAAGTCCGCCGATACCGCGCGCTACGTCGCCGACGTGCCGCATGCCATCCGCAATATCGGGAAGGGCGAAGCCAAAGCGCTGCTGGTCGTGCTCCACGGGTAGCCCCCGGCAACTGGCAATTCCGCCAGGTTGCGCCAACTACTGTATATTTGTACAGTATAGGGATCGACAGGAGCCGCATCATGGAAGAGCAAAAACTGGCTGCGCTGCGCTTTCAGGCTGCGGCGCGCGATCTCGAGCACATCGTCCGCAATATCGCCGCACGCTACATCGTGCATGGCGTTCCGCTGACTTGGCGCCTGCTGCATGCGATCGAGGCGGAGGCGCTGGCCGACCTGGGCTTCGCGAGCCGGCACGATCCCATCATGCTTTCGCTGTTTCAGCGCCCGGCCGGCATGGCCTATCCCGAGACCGACGACGTCGTGGATTTCGGCCAGTCAAATGCGCTTCCTGCAGCGTTTGGGTTCGCTGTCGCGGTCTATGAAGAGGCAGCGCAGCGCGATGCTCAGGAAAAGCGGTCGTCCAAACGCGAGGCGAAGGCCGGCGGTGCGCGCCGGGAAACCGCATGGGGCGGATAAGGCGCCGCTTTTCATCGCCGCACGGCTGCCTTGTTTTGCCGTGCAATACTGTTATCGTATGCAACTAACGGAAATACAGCGATGGTCGCTTCGCACTCGTCTAGTTCGCCCAACCCGCATGCAACGGATACCGATCTCTTCGACCAGCAACGGGAAGACTGGCGCCGCAACCCGAGCATTGCGTTCGATGCGTGGCTTGCCAAGCAACATTTCCGGAGTTCGTCCGCCGATGTCTATCGGGCGCAATGGGGCGCTTTCCTCGATTGGCTCAAAATTCGGCACCAGGACCTGCAAACCGTCGACACCGCGACGATCGCCAACTTCGTCGCCGAACTGCCGATTCGGAAACCCCAGCGTGTCCGGTATCTGCGGCTCATCGAGCGGGTGCTCGATCATGTCCGGGAAATCGAAATCGCGTCGACCAATCCGGCCCGGTTCATTGCGCAAGATGGCGAAGCCGCGTGGCGCAACGCTCGCGATAACGAACCGACGGGGTTTCTCACCTCGGCCGAGCGCGCCGCATTGGTCGGCCATCTGTTCTCGCCGCTTGGCGACATCTCGTCCGCTCAACGGTGGCGAGAAAAGCGCGACCGCGCGCTGATCGCGGTCTTCCTCGGTGGCGGCTTGAAAACGGGCGAGGCTCGCGATCTAACGATTAGTTGCGTGGAAGCCGGGAAACCATGGGTCACGATCGAGGCAGCGAATCCGGCGTTCACCCGGCGCACGCGGCTTTCGCCGTTCGCCGTCGCGGTGCTTGACGGGTGGTTGGCTGAGCGCCGTTCATCGGCCCTGGCCGGCGATCTGGTCTTTCCGGCGTCGCCGTCCGGTCGCCCCATGCATAAGGCGACCATGCTGCGTGCAGTCGACGCGCTGATCGACGAGGCCGGCATTTCACAAACGAGGACGGCGCGGGCCAGCCCGCAGACCTTGCGCAATACGTTCGCGGCCGATTTGTTCGAAAGCGGCGCTTCCGTCGAGCTGGTCGGCGCGTGGCTCGGGTTCGTGCAAATGGTGTCCGTCAATCGATTGCATCGAGCATGGAAAAGCTGGCACGAAGAAGCTGAGTCGATGCAGGGACTCGAATCCGCGCAATGACGCGCGAGCCAACGGTTACCTGAGCATTCCGCCAAGCCAGGCAGGACGAGGCATGGTGCATCACGAAGCCCCGGAAAAGCTCACCTTTTGACTCCCGAATTTCCTCACCTCTCGAAGCCGGGGCCGCTTTTGCAGCGGATTCAGGCAGCTTTATGCGGCCGACGGCGCCGCCTGATCGTTCAAAAAGTGCGCAACCACTTCGAATCGGGATCGGCCAGTTCCCGACGAATGCTCGCATTCAGGACACAGCAATTCATAACCGTCGCCAGCCTGTGACAGCTCGGGTTCGCCCTCTTCACATTTGGGGCAGCGCGGCGGAATCGGCACGTACCCGTCAAGCACGGCTCCGACCGAATTCAGTTCTTCCGATCCAAGACGTCCCGATGCCGCGAGCGAGCAAAGCAACGCCGCGAGCGCGGGGTCGACGCCTTGCTGAGCACGTAAGGCATCAACTTCGTTAGTCAACGCGTCGATCTCTTCGGACTGGGCGCGCAATTGACCGTCCAGCCTGTCGCCGCGCGCCTTGGCAACGCTAAGTTGTTGAATAAAATCGAATTCTTTGCGGCTCGCATCGCGAATGCCAGATTGGTACGTGGCCGCCATATTGCGCAAGGAATCGAGCTCGACCAGCATCGGCTTGACCCGTCGTTCGGCCTCGGCGATCGCGTCCTTGATCTGCTGCGCGTAGTGCTCGGTGCTTTCACGCATCTCGATATGCAGCGCGTCAATTCGGTCGCGTAGCGCGGCGTTATTGGCCTGCTCGGTTTCGAGTCGCTTGGCCAAGCTCTCTTTTTCGGCTTCCAGTCTATGCACGGCACTTTGCGCATTTTCGTGACTGCTCGAGCGTTGGGCGACCGAGGCGCCCAATTCGACTTCGAGTTCGCGAACGCGCGCAGAGGCGGCGTCGACGCGAGCTTCCGCTCGGTGCAGCGCTTCTTCAGCCGCCTCACGAAGAATTTCGGCCTTTCGGGCTCGCTCTTCGATTGCTTGAATGGACGTCTGCGTTTCGCTGCGCTCATGATCAAGCGCTTCGCGCGCTTGAAGTCGAGCGATCTGAAATAGCTCGCCGAGCAACTCACCCGCTTTTTCCTCGAGCGCTTTCGGAATGGCGCCGGCGCCGACCCGAACTTTCGACGCGTCCCGGATGCGCTCCCAGAAATGGTCAATGTCCTTCGGGATATCGCTGGCGCTTCCTGTTTGGGTCAGGTCGCGGACCGCAGCCATCGACGGACGTATACCGAGGTCGAAAAACAAGCGCTTACACGCATGGAGGGACAACTCCTGACGGCGGGCTCCATTTGCGCGTAGCGCTTCAAGCTCGCCGCGGATGGCTTGCCGTTCTTCGTCGAGCGTCATAGTCATTTGTGTTGATATCGTCTGAGTAACGAAATAATAACAATATACGTAGTATTTGCTACGGTCTTGATGGGGTCTGTTGCACTTTTGCTGAAAGGATGCCTTTTCTCCGCCTGAACGGGTTACTACGGGTGTCAAGTCGATGAATTTTCGTGAAACAAAGCGAAGAGCTTGCGGTAACACATTGTTTTGAAAAGATTCTGTCTTAATTTCTTGTTTCGGCGTGTGTTTCACGACGTGGGATCTTGAGTGCCAAGATGCTTTTTCGGATCAAACTCGCGGGGGGCTCTTGAGAGTAATAAAAGTAAACACCTTTGAACCTTGTTAAAAACGTTAACGCCACGCCAAACCCTTATGGAATAAGGGAGACAGCCCGATAAGGTGAAGCTTTACGGGACATTTGGTGAGGTCTTGCAGGACGGAGCAGTGATGGGGTTCGGGGCCGGCGGTGAGCGGGTGCGGGAAAGGAAGTGAGCGGGTTCGGGATGACCGCATTTGGTACACCCTTTGCTAAGGTGAAGTTTTTCGGGAGCTGGCTGCCGGGCAAGCACCGTCAGGACAAAGCGGCAGTCTTTAGGAGCGAAATCCCGTCGGTGAGGGCCTTCGGGAACCTCCCGAACCCTGTTTTCGGCATCCGTTTACCAGCTGAATTCTCATGAGGTGAGACGTGGCAGGAGTAAACGCCATGTGGACGTGAGATTTTTCGGGAGCTGAGGTTCGAAATTGCACAAAAAATGTGCAACCCGATGCTTAAGGTGAGGGTTTCCGGGAGACGAACCGTGCTTTTCTCATTGTCGACGGCCGATTTTGCCAATTGATATGCCCGTCGGCGCCAAAAGGTGAGCTTATTCGGGAATGCCTTTTTGGACGGCCGGCGCGGATCGAATTGCGCCGCGCAAACGGCAATGGTGAGTGTTTGCAGGACCCGGATATTGCCCAAAGACTGCGATAGGTGAGCGTTTTCGGGAGCAGTTGGCGGTTACTCTCGCTGAAAAGCCCGTGCTACTTGATTGGTGAGCAGGGTCGAAAATCGTACGGCGCGGTTAAGGTGAGTCTTTTCGGGAGCGAACGATTCTCTGACGCAAGCGCAGCCGTTTCTCGACGCATCGTCAAAGGTGAGCCGATACGGGAGTTCTTCGGCACGAAATTGCATGAGCCGCGGAACATAAGTCACGGAAGCAATTGAGTATTTTCGCTGGGCACTTCAAAAGGTGAGCCTTTGCGGGAGCACGGATTGCCCTTGGTGGCCGTGCCCGTTTAGCGGTGTTGGGACCCAAAGGTGAGTCTTTTCGGGACCATTTCGAGATGATTGGATGGAGTATGTGGCCGGAAAACCGGACTGGTAGCTGTTTTGGGCGGGAGCAATGGTGAGGATTTACAGGAGCAAATTGCGCGATGCGTCGCGGATCGCCATAGAGTGAGTACTCAAGCCGAGTGCTCGGCACCGCTCGATGAAACCGGGCTCATGCCTCGTGCGAGGACATCGCGCGCGTGGATGGTGGATCCGGGGGGCAATACCTGGGATAAAGGGCAGCAATGTCATTGTGGTTTTAAGCCGTGGCCTGTGCTGCGAGACGTGATCGTTGCAGGTTGTCGGCTGTTCGAAAGGCCGGGGCGTCGAGATGTCGACTCGGCTTGGCCACCACTTACGGCACTGTAACGTGTGAAGGACCGAAGGGCTGAAGGGCTGAAGGTCACACGAGGCCAACTATGCGGTGCGCGACTTGCCTTTTCTGACCGCGCCGATGCCGATAGAAGTCGATTTGAGCCGTCCAGGGACGCGTTGGGATGTTCCGTCGGCCGGTGACGGGAGCTTTGAATCGTCGCGGCTATGTCGCGCGCCCATGCTGGTATCGTCTTTGAAGCACCAAGCCCCTGAAGGTTGATGACGACAGTTCGAAGGCACTACACCAGATGAGCTGTTCGTCGTTGCGGTGCGACAGCGTCACTAGCTACACCAGCGGCGAAATCTCGTCGTGTAATTGCGACAATTTTTTAGGTGAGTCAATTCGGGAGCCGATCGCGACCGCTTTTGGGATGGTCGTCATGACGTATACCTCGCCATCCAGTGGCTGGTAACGATGCTCGACTGCGACCGTTGTTTGGTGAGGTGAGCTTTTCCAGGAGATCACCGAAGTGAGTCGGGCTTCGTAAGCGCGGTTCACCCGAAAACGGTGAGAAGGTGCCTATAGACGTGCTTCACCGCAGTCGGTATCCTCTCGGAAAATCTCATTTCGACCCGACGCATGGTAACGAAGCGCGCGAAGAAAACCGATGTCGATGTGGTGAGCCCAAGCTCCGCTGAATTGCGCAAAGCTGTCGAAGCGATTGCGATTCAGCCGAAGAGCGGCAAAATCACGCTCCTTACGCGCAAGCTCTTCAACGTGCTGCTGGCGGTTGCCCAGCAAGCCGATGAGTCGGGCGACACTTACCGCGCGCTGCTTTCCGATATTGTCGCGAACTCCGCGTTCGATTCGAACGATACGGCGCTAGTCAAGGAACACCTGCGGCGCATGGTGTCGGTCCAGGTCGAATGGAGCCAGGGCACGTCGAGCCAGAAGCCAGGCCGCAAATGGGGCATCTCGACGCTGATCGCTGACGCCGAAATTCTCGAAGATCCCCAGACGCGCCGGGTGTGGGTCGAATTCTCGTTTGCGCCGAAGATCAAGAAGAAGCTGTTGGACCCGGTCCAATACGCGCGCTTGAGTCTTCAATTCCAGAGCCAGTTGCGCAGCAGCGCCGGTCTCGCACTTTACGAAATCTGCGTTCGTTACTTGACCAATCCCAGCCATTTGACGATGCGCGAGTCGTGGGAATGGTGGCGGCCGATCCTATCCGGCACACCCGACACCGAAGCCGGCGACGAAGCCAAGCGTGAGTATAAGTACTTCAAACGCGACTACCTGCGGCCGGCCATTGCTGAAGTCAACGCAGTGACGAATATCTTCGTCGAATTGATCGAACATCGCGAAGGACGACGCGTTGCCGAAATTCAGTTCCGTGTGACTGAGCGTAAGCAGCCGATGCTCGCGCTCGATGAGCATCCCAATGTCTTCGACAGCACGTTGGTCGATCGCATGGTCAAGATCGGTATTCCGCTCAAAGAAGCGCAGACGCTGTATGCCGATAGTGAAGAGAACCGGATTCGCGCTGCTCTGCAGATGACCGAACAGCGTATGCGTAGTACGACGCTCCCGCCGGTGCGTAGCGCGCCGGCGCTCTTCAAAGACGCGTTGAAGAAGGGATATGCGCCCCCGGTGGATGCTTTACCGGCGGCCAGCGGCGGAGGCAAGGCTGCGGCGGTGCCGCCTGACGATCTGAAGGCGCGCCTGCTCGGCGAATATGCGGCCTACCGGCGCAAGGAAGCACGTGCACTGTACGATGAGCAAGGCGAATCCGAACAGGAACTCGCGCGGCAGTCGTTCGAGGAAGACATGCTTCCGGAGCTCGGCTCCCATTTGCGCGATGATTGGCGCCGGCGCGGGTTGGATTCGAAGCTCGCCGAAACGGCTTTCTTTGATTGGCTGGCACGCAAGACTTGGGGTGAGCCGACCGACGGCGACCTGCTTTCGTTCACACTAAGCCAACCACGCGCCGCATAAAAAAACGCCGCAAATACGCGGCGTTTTTTATTGCTCTTTATCGCTTCGGCTGCCGTTAGTTCGGCAGGAGCATATTTTCAATCTGCCGCAGGATGTCGTCGCGCTTCTCCTTTGACAGTCCGCGCAGCCGCAATTCGAGCCGGTCGTCGCCATAAGACTTCAGGTCGCCGACCGACACGCCGTCGAGCTTGATCTCCATCCGCTGCGCGTAGCGCTGACGCCCCGCGGGCTTCGCGCTTTCCTGCGTGCTCGCCCTGCCCTTTACGATATCCGCGACTTGCCGCGTGCTTAGATCATCCGACAGGATCTTGTTGATTAGGCGCAGTGTGGACTCGACCCCACGGGCCGAATGATATCGCCCCACCTGGTAGGCCATGTTCGATCCGAAACGGTCCGGCCTTGCGACCATTTCCTGCATCACGACTTCTGGCAACTTCGCAATGGAAAGCGCGACGGCGACAGTCGATTCATCCAGGCCAAGGTGCTCGGCGAGTTCTTTCTGACTTTGAAAATGCTTGTCATCGAGGAAGCGCTTCCAAACGACGGCGTTATCGAAAACGGTTTGCGAATCACGCTGAACGTTCAAGTCATAGCCGAGCTTGTAGCTCTGGATACCGATCGGCAGATCGATGACGATGGCCTTGACTGTTTCCTTGTTGGCTTCCTTGAGCGCTCGAACGCGTCGTCCGCCATCGCTGACGAAGTAGGTGCCGGGATTGTCGTAGTCGGGGATGACGTGAATGGCCTGCTGCTGCCCTTGCTTTGCAAGGTTGACTGCCAACTCGGCGATCGACGACTTTAGATAGAAGTGCCGTGGGTTAAACGGGCTCGGCTTAATCGCTCTGAGCGCGAGATCGATGACCTGGCCGGGGCCATAGCCGTGCTCGATGCGCCACGCGCGATATAGCGGCGACTCATGGTCAGGTGCTTGATCGTCGGCTTGCGGTACAGCGACAAGTGGCTGGCTCGAACGGCCTGGCACCTTTCCAGCAGGCGAGGTGCCATCGCTTTTGACGATGCCGTCGATCGCATTCAGGCGATCAAGGGCGGTTCTCTTTTCGCTGCTGGTCGTATCGGGGCGCGCTTGGAAGCCTTTGGCGAATTGGGAGGGTTTCATTCAGGGTCCTTTATGCGCATAAATTCAGGGGAGCAAGGCGGCGATTTCATCCGCACATGCACGGATTTCGACGGCGGCGAGCTTCGCGCCACGGTCGCTCATTTGGAGAACCGTCTGCCCGAGCGCCATTGCCTGCTTATAGGCTTCGCGCGTCGGGATTTGCGTTTTGAGCAGGGGGAAACCGAGTTCCTCGAGCGCGCGCTTGAGTTCGCGCGTCAACATCCGCTTCTCTTCGGTCTTGTTTAGCAGGAATACGGCGCGCAAGTCCTCGTTCATCACCTGGGCTTGCTGGATCAGTTTGACGAGTCCGACGCTCGACCAATAGTCGGCCGGCGATGACGAAGTGGGAATGACAGCGATCGACGCCGCAAGCAGTACGACTCCGGAGACCTTCTCTGTGATGGACGGCGGGCAGTCCACGACGATGATGTCGTAGTCATTGATGAACTTCTTGATCTCGCGGTGGATCTGGCCACCGGCTTCTGAGAGATTCACGACCGGGAACGGGATGCCCGAATCGCCTTCCGAAGAAGCGCTCGCCCAATGGATCAATGTGTTTTGACCGTCGGCATCTACGACGAGTACGCGCTTGCCCTTTTCGTGGAAAGCCGCTCCGAGATGCATTGCAATAGTGCTTTTACCGACCCCACCCTTTTGTTGAGTTACCGCGACGATTTCCGCTGCCAATTTTTTTGCTCCCTTATCGTGGTTGGTGAATTTTACCGGGAAATATTTTCATTTCAATCTATTCGTCGTGTCGACACGACGAATAGGCCATTTGGGGGATGTTTATGCGCATAAAGCGAGCGGGAGCGACGGCGGGTTACTGGCTTGCATGTGTGGAGAACGGCGTCCTCGGTCGATCGATTCGATGGCGTTGTCCGTCAGCAGCAGGAATCGCGCTGCGTTGAAAGCGGGTTCGTTAGTTACGGAGTGCGCGCGTGGGGCATCTGCTATCTGCTACTGGCGCTACTAGGCTCTAATCGCGTCTCCCTTGCGGGCGGCGATTCAAATCGTCAGTGAGGCCTAGGGATGCCAGCGGTTGTGGCCACGCTCTCTCGCGCCTCGTACGATGTGCCGCGTCAATTTATGCGCATAAACCCCTTGCAGGGGTCGCCAAGACGCGGCGTCTTGGCGTTTCGAACAACATGAAGCGGAATGGGCGTGCTTCGTCAAAGGATTGAGCGCCCGCTTTGCGGAGGTGCTGCCGACAATCGATCATCTTCTTGACGGGCGCTCGATGATGTCCTCACCTCAAGACGGACCAGTTGGGTGAATGCCCCAAATGCATCTCATCGACACTTTGCTGATCGTCGAGTCAGGGCATTGCCGGCAACTCGTGAAGACCAATCGCTTGCATGCGTGAAAGCCCAGTCTTCGAATGGCCCCATCGTGTTTCGGTCGGTTCGCCCCTTTGGTTCTGGGCTAAATCCGTTGTATGTCTCTATTCGCGATAATTTGACGGACTGAGTCGCCAGTTTCGCCCGCCATATTCCCGCGCTATTCTTCGTCGTATCCATAAAGCCAGTCCAGACGTAAATCGCCTCTATTCAGCGGAACAGATATCGCGTCAATTGTCTTTAGCAATCCACCCGTGTCCTGGCCGACTAACGCTCAACCGCAAACACTGCTCGAGCTGTCCTGAAGCCAACCCTCCTCACTGCACTCGTCACATCTCCTATCAGCGGCGTTTCCGTAACACCGCGTCCCCCGTCCAGCGCCGCTCCTCTATCCCGTCCTCAACCTCACTCCAAGTTCTGACCCGCTACAATTAACCGCTTGTCAAAACCACGCTTCGACGCCCCCACTTCATGATCACGATCTATCACAATCCCCGCTGTTCCAAGTCGAGAGGCGCATGCGATCTCGTTGCCAACACCTTTAACGTATCCGGCGAATCTGTCGATATCGTCGAGTATTTGAAACATCCGCTAACCGTCGCGCAACTCAAGGAATTGCACCGGATGCTGGGCGGTTCGGTGCGCGACATGCTTCGCGACACCGAAGCCCCATTCAAAGAACTTGGTCTGGCGAATCAGAACTTGACGGATGATCAGTTATACGAAGCAATTGCCGCCCATCCGATCCTGTTGCAGCGTCCGATCGTCGTACGCAACGGAAAGGCGGTGATCGGGCGTCCGCCGGAGGCCGTCCAGACGCTGTTCGATTGAGGCAGGATGCGCGATGTCCGCGCGCTCCAGAACCGCGACCGATCACGCCCAAGACCGTCGCAAACCAGCCAGCCGGTCAGTTAGTTAGCAAGTCCGAGCCCGGCACTGCGCTCCCGCCGGGTAGTTCACCCACCCTACGCCAGCGCAACGCGCGCGAAGCGTCAAACCCATAACTAAGAACGCATGCCACCGACAACTTCGTTAGCGCCGTGGGCCTCCCACGACACCGTGCTGATACTTGCCTGCGCGCTGGGCCTGGCCATCATCATTGTTTTCATCAGCGCGCTGAAGCTGGCGCCCTTCTTGTCGATTCTCGTAGGCACGTTTGCGGCCGGTTTGACCGCTGGGTTGCCGCTCGACTCAATCACAAGCGCATTCAGCAAAGGAGCGGGCGCGATCCTCGGCGACGTGGGCATCATCATCGCGCTGGGTGCGATGCTAGGCGCGCTGATGGCCGAATCCGGCGCGGCCGACCGGCTCGTGTCGACGATCCTCAAGCATTCGACGCCACGCTCGCTGCCATGGATGATGACGCTCGTCGCGATCATCATCGGCTTGCCGCTCTTCTTCGAAGTCGGTCTTGTCATGATGGTGCCGATCATCTTCGTGATGGCGCGCCGCTCGAATCAGCCGATCTTGCGCATCGCGATCCCGGCGCTTGCCGGCATGACGACGCTACATGCGCTGCTGCCGCCGCACCCGGGTCCACTGATCGCCGTCAGCGCGTTGCACGCGGATCTCGGCATCACCATGGGACTCGGCCTGATCGTCGCGTTGCCTGCCGCCGTGCTCGCGGGCCCCATCTACGGGATGTGGCTTTCGAAGCGCATGGACGTCGCCGAGCCCGAGGAAATGGGCAAGCTCTTTACGCCGGATATTCCGCAAGGCGAGCCGCCCGGCTTCGCGATTTCGCTCGTTACCATCCTGATGCCGGTCGTCCTGATGCTCGGCCGCACGATCGCCAAACTGATGCTCGCGCCGAAGTCGATCGCCTACGAGGCGCTCAATTTTCTCGGTGAGCCGCTCGTCGCGCTCGGGCTCACCGTGATGTTTGCCGTCGTGGCGCTCGGCTGGGCGCGCGGGATGCCGCGCACGCGCGTCGGCAGCATTTTGCGCAAGAGCCTGCCGCCGATCGCTGTGCTGTTGTTGACCATCGGTGCGGGCGGCGGTCTCAAGCAAGCGCTCGTCGTCGCCGGGATCAGCACGACGATCGGCAAGATCGCGGTGAGCGCCCACATGCCGCTGATCCTGCTCGCGTGGCTCATCGCTGTCGCGCTGCGTCAGGCTACCGGTTCCGCCACCGTCGCCACGACGACGACCGCCGGCATCGTCGCGCCGGTCGTCACCGGCTTGAGCGCGATGCACAACTCGCTGCTGGCGCTTTCGATCGGCGCGGGGTCGGTATTCTTCTGCCACGTGAACGACGCGGGTTTCTGGATGGTCCGCGAGTACTTCGGCTTGAAGCTGAAGCAAACGGTAATGGTCTGGTCGATATTGCAGACGATCGTTTCGGTGGTGGGTCTAGCGTTGACGCTTGTTTTGTGGAGCGTGTTGACTTAGGGGCTCACGCTGGTCGAGACGATCGCAACGATCGAGAGCGCGAAAACTCCGTCGCCCGACGAAGCATCAATCCTGCGGCTCGTCGTCGGGCGTCACCCGCTCTCCGCCACTGACTTCCTGCGATGCGCTGCGCAACAGCGCAATCTGCTTGCGAAAATTGCGGCATCCGCTGCAAGCCGGCAAATGGACGCCGATGGCCAGCCATTCCCCCGCTGTGAGACGCCGGTCGAGCGCATCCGACAGCAGACGCGTCACGTCCTTACACTTGCCCATTGGCGTCCTCCTGGCACAACCCCTTCTCGGACAGACACGTGCGCAGCCTGAGCCGCGCGCGATAGATCAACACGCTGCAATGATTCGCGGTGAGTTCGAGTTCGGCACAGATGTCGTCGGTTTCGAGCTCGAGGAATTCGCGCATCATGAACACGCGGCCGATTTGCTCCGGCAGGAGTTCGAGACACGCTTCGAACAAGCGCCAGAACTGCTGCCGCTGCAATTCCGTTTCCGGCGTCGCCCACGGACGCGGTTTCGCATGCGGCGTCCAATGGCCGTTGTCCTTGAAGAGCTCCTTGTCGAGGAATGACTCGCACTCCAATTCCGATTCAAGCGCCGAAATATTGACGGTCCGCTGCCGCGCACGCAGCGTATCGATGAGCTTGTGACGCAGGATGCCGAACACCCATGTCTTGTGCTCCGATTGCCCCGCAAACCGGTCGGCTTGCGTCCACGCGGCGGCGAGCGCCTCCTGCACCGCATCTTCCGCCGCGGCGGCATCGCGCAGTTGCAAGCGCGCAAAGCGCAGCAAGTCGCGGCGCAATTGCGCCAGATAGCGCGGATCGTCGTGCGCGGCGCTAGCCGCTTCGCGCGTCAAGCGCGTCCCTCTCGCAGCTTCACGGGCTTGGGACGATTGAGCAGCGTGTCGAGCGACCAGCGTCCAGTGCCGTGGAAGAACAGATAAGCGATCAGCACGGCCCACAGCACATGGTCTTTGATCATCACAGGTTCGAGCCCAGGGTAGGAGATCACCGCCACCAGGTTGACGACGAACAGGCCCGCCGCAGCGAATCGTCCGCGCCATCCGAGCAACAGCAGGATCGGAAAGATCAGCTCGCCGCCCGCGCCCATCACGGCGGCGACGGCCGGCGGCAACACCGGCACATGATATTCGCTTGTGAAGAGATACAGGGTGCTGCCCCAGTCCCGCAGCTTGAGCGATCCGGACCAGAAGAATACACGGAACAAATAGAGCCGCACGGCCAGCGCGGCGAGCGGCTGCAAAGCGATGGCAACGGCTTCGAAGCGCGCGTACAAGCGGCCGGCGAGATTAGTGGTTTCCATTTTCGGGTTCCTTGATGGCATGGACGAGCCCATGACTGAATAGATGCGCGAGCAACGAACTCGGATCGCCGGATGCGAGCGACAGGGCGCTTTCGATGCTGTTGCCGTTCAACAATTCGGCGACGACTTGGGCTTCATCGCCATCGATCGCGCGCCAGTGCACGGCGAAGTTTTCGCGCCAGACGAGGACGGCTTGCCCGCCCGCATCGAGCGAGGCCGGCGGGCCGCCTTCATGCATCGCGACAATGTCGGCGATTGGCCACTTCGCCGAGCGCGCGACTCCGACCGACGCGTCAAGCCGCAGCGACGCGGCGGCAAACCGTTCTGGTCCCAGCCCGGCGAGCGAGGCGCGATCGAGCGGCGTGCTGTCGTCGGCGTAGTAGGCGCGCAGCATCAGCCAGTCGACATCGGCGACGTCGCCGAGATAGGGCAGGTCCGCGGCGGGTGCGAAGCCGCGGATGAAAGCGGGCAGGCCGGCGCCGTCGTCGTGCAGATTGGCCGATGCGGCCGGCGTCGCGATGACATAAGCCCGTGCGAGCGCGTGGAAGTAATCGCTGCCCACGAGCGTGACGACGTGCGTGAACGCGTCGGCGAGCGCGGCGATGCGGTTGAGCCGCACGTTGTTGCGATAGACGCCGATGTTCGCGCGCGTCGCGTCAGTCAGGCCGGCGGGTGCGCGCGCGTCGTCCGAGAGCGCGGCGGCGAAGCTGTCGAGAAGGTCGCTGTAGTTCGACATCAGCGCGCCTCCTGCACGAGCGTCGGCGATTGAGCCATCGCCCGCCCGCACGCCTTCGCGACGCGTGCTTCGAGCTGCCGGTACTCGCCGACGAGCGCGTCTAGCGACGGCAAGTGCGTATCGCGTTCGAGCAACACCGGAGTCGGCCCAAAGCGCGCGAGCGCGGCGTCGAGCAGCGTCCACACGTCATCGCAGACGCTCGCCCCGTGCGTATCGATCGCGACGTCGTCGAGCCACTCGAACCCGGCGACATGAATTTCACCGACGCAGCCGATAGGCAGCCGCGCGATCTCCGCGAGCGGATCGGCTTTCAGGTTGAGCGCATTCACGTAGAGATTGTTGACGTCGAGCAGCACGCCGCAGCCGGTGCGCGCGACGAGTTCGGCGAGCATCTCGGCCTCGCTGCACGTCTCGCCCTCGAACGCGACATACGCCGACACGTTCTCGATCAAAATGCGCCGCCCCAGGGCCTCCTGCACGCTATCGATGTGCGCGGCGATCAGCGGCACGGCGCCGTCGACCCGCGGCACCGGCAGCAGGTCGTTGAAGAACCGTCCCGCGCCGCGATTCCAGCAGAGGTGTTCGGAGACGAGCGCGGGCTCGATGCGCGCGACCAGCGACTTCAAACGCTGCAAATGTTGCGCATCGGGTGCGCGATGACTTCCGAGCCCCATGCCGACGCCATGCAGGCTGACTTCATACCGCTCGCGCACGCGTTCGAGCGCGGCCACCGGCTCGCCGCCGCCGAAGTAATTTTCGCTATGGACTTCCCACCATCCGACCGACGGCCATGCCGCGAGCACGCCGGCGACGTGCGGTCCGCGCAGGCCGAGACCTGCGCCAAGCTGGGGCTGCGGATTCATGGTGGATTTCCTGTCCTTGTGCTGACTCGTGCTGGTGAAGGTGGCGACGGCCGCGTGCGCCGCGCGGCCGCCCATCTTGCCAGTTTCGGCAAGCTTGATTGCGCCTCGTGCCGCTTACATGCCGGGCTTCAGCGAGCCGCCCATCTGCTCGCACGTGCCGGCGGGGACCGCCTTGAACTCGCCCTTGTCCATGTCCTTGGTGCCTTGACCGGCGCAGGAGTGGTTATTGCCCTTGCAATCGTTCTGGCCGGCCTTGGCGACGCCGTAGCACTTTTCCTTGTCGGCTGCGAAGACGGGGCTTGCGAGCGTTGCGCCAAGCACGGCGGTGAAGGCGGCGGCGGCGATCAGTTGCTTGTTCATCGTGACTCTCCTTGGGTTGGTAACGGAGCCGTGAGATTGGCTTCCGAAGCTTGAGTCGGCGCTTGCGACCGGTTATGACACGCCGTCGAAAATTTTTTTCGGATTCCAGCGTGCTCGAACAAACCACCGCCAGGACATTCGACTCTTGCACGCTTCAATACGTCCCGAAGGAGCACCGCGGATGCAAACGAGATGGCCTATCTTCGAGCGGCGCACAATGGCGCGACGCGCCGCCGAAGTTCGCAATTCCCCAAGGCGGTGCCGTCACGAATCGGCCACGGAAGCGTCATGGATGTAACCGCAAGTAACTGGCCTCAATCGCCGGCAAGTTATCCACAGTTTCTGTGGAGAACTTTGTGGAAAATGTGGCGGAAACCCACCGCAGGCAGGCCGTGAGCTGGATTGCATGAAAAACAAGCCTGTATCTAGTAATTAGCCTGCATCATTGAAAAGGCTTGTATCGTTTGCGCGTTTCGTCCAACCACCACCAGTGAGGAAACAGGAATGGCTTACAAGATTGCGGTTACCGTCGGCAGCCTGCGTCGCGACTCGTTCAACAAGGCGCTCTCGCATGCGATCGTCAAGCTCGCGAGCGCGGACTTCGCGTTCGAATTCCTCGACATCGGCTCGCTGCCTCTCTATTCGCAAGACTACGACGCCGATTTTCCCGAGGCCGCGCTGCATTTCAAACAGCGAATTGAAGCGGCGGACGGGCTTCTTTTCGTGACGCCCGAGTACAACCGTTCGATTCCCGGCGTGCTGAAGAACGCGCTCGATTGGGGCTCGCGTCCGTGGGGCTCGAATTCGTGGGGCGGCAAGCCGGGGGCGGTGCTGGGAACGTCGCCGGGCGCCACGGGGACCGCGCTGTCACAGCAGCATCTGCGCAACGTGCTCGCCTATCTCGACGTAGCGACGCTCGGTCAGCCTGAAATGTTCATCAAGCACGCCGACGGGGTGATCGATGCCGACGGCAACGTCGCCAACGACCACACCCGCAATTTCCTGCACAAATTTGTCCACCGCTATGAGAGCTGGGTGAAGCGGCACGTCACGAAGTAACCGCTGGCGCGTCACGCACGGTGATCGTGATGCGTGACGCGCTCCCATCCATGACGTACCGCCGCCTTGAAGCGCCGCCAGGCGCTGTGCGGGTGCGCCTCTTCCCAATCGCGTTGGACTTGAGTCTCGGCGTCCTCCCAAGACTGGTGTTCGGCATAACGGGCGTCGCGGCCGAGCGTGGCGCCGTGCCGGTACGCGCGTTCGTAATCCTCATAGCGCGAGCCGTCGCTTGCGTACTTGGTCTCGTAGTCGCTGCGGAAATCGTCTTCGTACTGCAGGAATTCGTCGGGAATGGGAGCGGCGGCGCCTGCCGGCATATGCGCCGCACCTTCGGCCATCGCGCCCGCGCTTGACGCCGCGCTCGGCGTTGGGCCCGGGCTCGACGATTCGCTGCGCCCGGAGGAAAAGACCGCGCCCATGCCCGGCGCGGAGCCGGCCGCCGTGGCCGTCACCGAGGCTTCGGTCGCGGGACGGTCGGCGATAGCGCTTTCCGTGTCAGGCGCGCTGGCCGTGCCGCGCTGGTAGCTGCGCACGACGCCTCGCGGCCGCGCCGGGGCTCGGCGAATGCCGAGCTCCTCGAGCGGCGAGTGGGCACGGGCGGCCTCGTCGTCGGGGGCGCGCCAGGCGGGGGCGGCGGTATCGTCCGGCGCGTGCCAGGTCGCCGAACGCTCTTCGATATCGATCGCGCCGCTTCGCTCGAGCATCGAGCGCGCGAGTTCGGCGTAGGCGTCGGTGCTTGCGTCGGCGCTCAGCATCACGGCGCCGCGGCGCACGGCTTCGGCGTACTGCGCGACTTCGTGCGGGCGCGGATCGCTCACGAACAGCGCTTCGAAAAAGCGCTCGATGTTCGCGATCACGCCTGCGTCGGCAGGCGGGGTGGTTTCGGCGGCCGAGGTGGCGTCGCTGGCATAGGTCGGCTCGCAGCGGGCCTGCAACGCAATGCCGTTGCGGTCAAAGCCCGCTCGGACGAGCGCGTCGCGTGCGGCTTCGGCTTCGGGGTAGGTGTCGAACAACGCGATGACGGTGTGTTGCATGACGTTCTCCTGTGTCCCATGCACAGTGCAGCTCGATTTTTCGGAGCCCGCAATCAGGATGAACAGGCCCCAATGATCGGGCAGCAAGCGCCGTGCCGCTCGCTCCAACGTCGGACCGCTTTCAGCCCGGCTTGCCGGCGGGCTGCACGCGTTGCTCGCGTTCGTGCCGGATCGTTTGCAGTATTTTTTCGAGCAGCGCGATATCAAAAGGTTTTGACAGCACGCGCGCCTTCACATTCCGTGCCCGTTCGAGCTCCTCGGCGTAGCCGGTCACGAGGATCACGGGCAGTGGCGAGGCAAGCGCCTCGATCGCTTCCGCGAGATCGATGCCGTTCATCGCGCCCGGCATGTGGATATCCGAAATGACGAGATCGACCGGCGCGGCGGGATCTTCGACGAGCTGCAAGGCGGCGTCCGCGTTGAATACGTAGGTGACCGTGTGGCCCATCATCTCGAGAAGCGCTTCGGTGCCGGCCGCGACTTCGTCGTTGTCCTCGACGAGCAGAATGCGCAGGCCGCCCGTGGTGGCGGGTTCTTCGCGGCGCGGTTCGGCGGCGGGCGCTGCCGTCGCCACGGCGCTGCCGCGCGGCAGATAGAGCCGCACTGAAGTGCCCGCGCCGATCGCGCTATCGATCGTGGCAAGCCCGCCGGAGCGCTCGCAGAACGCGAACACTTGCGGCAGCCCGAGGCCGGTGCCCATGCCCTTCGGCTTGGTCGTGAAGAGCGGCTCGAACGCGTGCGCGAGCACGTCGCGCGCCATGCCGGAGCCGGTGTCGTCGAGCGAAATTTCGACGAAGTCGCCCGTCAGCGGAAAGCCGTCGCCGTGACGCAGGCTGACGTTGTTCGCGCGCACCGTGAAGCGTCCGCCGCTGGGCATCGCGTCGCGCGCGTTGACAGCGATGTTGATGAGCGCAAGCTCGAGCTCCGCGACGTCGACGAGCATCGGCCACACGTTGGTGCTGACGTCGATCACGAGCTCGACCTTCGCGCCGAGTGACGCACGCAACAGCTCGCGGCTCGCCGCCATCCAGCGCACGAATTCGATCGTCTCGGAGCGCAACGGCTGTTTGCGCGCGACGCCGAGCAGTTGCCGCGTGAGCGACTGGCCGCCCTTCAGGGCGCGCTCGATCGCCGACAGCTCCGTGTCGATCGCCTTGACGCCGCGCCGGCGCGCAATCTGCACATTCGCCGAGACGATCATCAGCAGGTTGTTGAAATCGTGGGCGACGCTGCCGACCAGGTTACCGAGCGCTTCCATCTTGCGCGATTGCCGGTAGGCGGATTCGATCGAGCGGCGCATCGACGCCTCGGCTTGCCAGCGCGCCCACGCTTGTTCTTCGGCGGCAAGGCGCCTGAGCGACAGGCCGATTACGAGCCACAGCACGATCGAAGGCGTAAACACCGACACCACGAGCACCGTCAGATGGCGATACCAATCGGCCCAGATCGCGGATTCGCGATACGCACACGACACAAAGACGGGATACGAGCCGACGCGCCGATAAGCGATGATCTCGGCGCCGCCATTCTTGCCGTTCGCGCGCGTATGCAGGACGCCGTCGCGGTTACCCGAAGCGAGCGCCGCCGCGAGCGCCGAGCGGGGCGCAGCCAGCGACCACTGCTTGACCGGTAGCGGTGGATACGACGCGAGCACGGCGCCGTCCTCACGCGTGAGCATCATCGTCACCGCTTCGCCTTCATTGCCCAACAGCTCGCGATAGAACGCGCCGAAATACGACTCGCGCAGCGCGACCGACACCAGCCCGGCGAACGACCCGTCCTCGTTGCGCCGCGCGATGCCCGTGTTGAACACGGTCTCGCCCGCGCCGACGCGCCCGATCATCACCTTCGACACGTTCTCGATCACCTTGCCGTCGCGGATGCCGGTGAAATCGTCGCGATCGGCGATCGACGCGTGCGGCGCCGGGTAATAGCGGCTGTTGGCGAGCAGCATGCCGTCGGGGCCGAAGATCGACACCGAAGCGACCTGCGGATAGCCGCCGCCGATCGTCTTGAGCTTCTCGTGGATCGTGGCTTCCTGATTGCGCACTTGCTCGTTGTCGAGCCCGCGCACGAGGTCGTCGATGCGCGCGTCGAGCGTCTCGTTGAGGTCGAACACCTTGAGCGCGTGCTCCTCGCCGATGCGCGCGGTGCGCAGCGTGATGTCGGTCGCTTCGGCGACGCGCGCGCGGAAATTGGCATAGGCCGACGCGGCCACATACACGCACGGCAGCACGATCGCGGCGATCAGAAGCGCGATCAGCGTGAAGCGCCGCACGGCGAAATCGGGTTCGGGGACGGCCGGATACGGCGACTCCTCTTGCCAATTCGGAACGGCTTGGCTCGTGCGCGGCTCGTCGGGCCGGTGGGACGTCATCGTCGGAATCGTATGAACGATAGGAAGGCTGTGCGTGTCATCATAAACGAGTTGGATCGGCCGCCACGGCCAGTCCCGAGAGCGCACGGCGCCCGCCAATCGAGCCTTTCCTCCAGCGTGGCCGGGCCGTGCGCGCAATCAGCGACGAATTCGGAAGCGCAAACGTACACAAAAGAATACTTCACGCATTTTTCTGATGAATATGTATGAAGTGTTCCGCGAAAGCGTGAAAGCGATATTATTTTTGTTTGATCGCCGGAAATTTGGCGAGTTGCTTTTCGAACGGTTTCCTCCCAAAATCGCGCTTCACATCTACGACACAGACGCCCGCGAAGTCCGGGCGCCACCAGATGCGCGAACTTCGCGCACTGCGCACGCGTTTCCTCGCCCCAGGACCGGGCCCGGCCAATCCGCACGCGCGCCGCCTATTGCGTCGCAGCCTGTTGACGTCCTCGCTCCGCTAAAGAAAAGACACGAGCCGCCGTTAACGCGACATAGAAAACTCCGTTTACCTGTCACGCTGCCATGCCTTTGCCGATTGTGATCGCCGACGATTCCCTGCTTGCCCGCAAGGTTCTTACGAAATCCTTGCCGGCCGACTGGGATGTCGACATCGAATATGCGTCGAACGGCCGAGAAGCACTCGCGCTGTATCGAGCCGGCAAGGCCTCGGTGATGTTTCTCGACCTGACGATGCCCGACATGACGGGCTACCAGGTGCTCGAAGCGCTCCAGCACGAGGACCTGAACACGTTCGTGATCGTTGTCTCGGCCGACATCCAGCCGCTGGCTCAGGAACGCGTACGCGCCCTCGGCGCCGCGGCGTTCGTCGCCAAGCCCGTGACCCCCGAGGCCCTCGTGCCGATCCTCAAGGAGTACGGGTTGTATGCCTGAGAACGTCTTCACCGAAGAACAGCGCGACGCGTTGCAGGAGATCGCCAACCTGGCGATGGGCCAGGCGGCGACTCGTCTTGCCCGCCTGCTCGATACGTTCATCGAGCTGTCGGTGCCGCGCATGCGCGTGGTCGAGGTGAGCGACGCGGCACAGGCGCTGCGCGAAATGACGGGTATCGACGAAACCGTGACGGCCGTGCGCCAAGGCTTTCGCTCCGATATCAAGGGCGAGGCGCTCGTGATCTGCCGCAGCAGCGGCGTCGGGCAGCTGTGCTCGTTCGTCAACGATCCCTACATCGAATCTTCGTATGAAACGGTCAGCCAGAAAGAGCTGATGTTCGACGTCGCCAACGTGCTCACGGGCGCGTGCGTATCGAGCATTCTCGACCAGCTCGACCGCACGCCGATTTTCTCCGCGCCGGGCCTGCTCGGCGAAAAAATCTCGCTCGACGACGTGTTCCAGGCCGACGTGCTCGCCTGGAAGGTGGCGCTCTTGCTCGAAGTGAACTTCGCGCTCGAGGACCAGAGCTTCCGGGCGCATCTCGTCATGCTGATGACCGAAGACTCGATTCGCCGCGTCAACGATGCGCTTGACGCACTGCTTTCAAGCTTATGAATGTCCCTACCGAGCTCTCTCTTTCCGACCTCGTGATCGAGCGAGTCGGATTCGGCATCTTCGTCGTCGATCGCGATTTCAACGTGCTGATGTGGAACCGGTTCATGCAGGACCACAGCGGGCGGCCGGCCGCCGATGTGGTCGGCAAATCGATCTTCGACAATTTTCCGGAGCTGCCGCGGGTCTGGTTCACGCGCAAGCTCGAAAGCGTGTTCCAGCTCGGCAGTTTCGCGTTCAGCTCGTGGGAGCAGCGGCCGTATCTGTTCAAGTTCGAGCACGACCGGCCGATCACGGGTGGCGTCGACTTCATGCAGCAAGATTGCACGTTCATGCCGCTCATGCGCGGGCGCGACGTGGTGGCCGTCTGCGTGACGATTTCAGACGTGACCCACGTCAGCGTGATGCAGCGCGAACGCGAAGAGGCGGTCGTCAAGCTGCAGGAATACGCCAATCGCGACGGCCTCACCGGCATCGCCAACCGGCGTTTCTTCGAGGCCCGCCTGCGTGACGAATATCTGCGCTGGCAGCGCTATGGCGGCGATTTTTCGGTGCTGCTGTTCGATCTCGATCACTTCAAGAAGATCAATGACGAATTCGGTCACGTGGTCGGCGACACGGTCCTGCGCGTGATGGCGCAGCGGGTCGGCGACGCGGTCCGCGCGCAGGATACGTTCGGCCGCTTCGGCGGCGAGGAATTCGCGTTGCTGCTGCCGTGCACGACGCTCGAGGAGGCGATGGTCGTCGCCGAGAAGATCCGCAAGACGATCGGCGATACGCCGGTCGAGGCGGAAGGCGTGAGCGTGCCGGTGACGGCGAGCGTCGGCGGGGCGGCCGCGCGCGCCGGCGTGAGTGCGTATGAGGTTCTGATCAACGATGCCGACGCTGCGCTCTATAGCGCGAAACGGCAGGGGCGCAACCGGTCGGTGGCGTTCACCTGACCCATCGTTGCCGACGGGGCATCGCCATCCCGTAAGTCAGGGCTCAATGAAGGCGCAATGCGCCAGGCCGCGTCTATCGTGGCGGACTATCCGGCCATCGTCCGATTTTTAGTACTTGTCCGATATTCATAAGACGTACGCGCCGATAATTTTGTCGGACCTTTGCTACGGAGGTCCCCCATGAACCGCGACTATTTGTTTTATCTGAAGCCGCCGAAGCCTGGCCCCTATTCTCTCGACGACATCGGCGACACGCCTGAGCCGATCGGCTCGTGCGAAGACATCAAACGCCGCCTCGGAACGTTTTTTCCGCAGATTTCGTGGGCCGAGTCACGTCATGTGCCGGGTGCGTGGTTCGGCAGCGGGCCCTCTGAATTCCAGTTCACGGCCGAAGCCGACGGGCAAGTGCTCAGCTTCATGGCCTCGCAGATCGAAGCTCGGCACGTTTGGCGGCTCGTTCGGGAACTTAATCTGATCGCGCTCGAAGTCCAGCACGACGTCGTTTTTGCCTGAGGGGAACGGCGCGCAAGCCCATCTGGCCCGGCCGCGTCAGCGGTCCGGGTCAAAGATTGTTATACTTTTGGCCGATTCCGGCACCCATGCCGGCTCGCCGCGCACGTCCCAAGCGTGGCGTTCAGGGGCACACCGCCTGGCATTCAGTCATCCATCGCCCAACCGGGCGCCACAGCGGAGTTCGTCTTGGCCGTTTCCAATCTCGTCGTGGACGATCCAGAAACCGACGCCGCTGCCGTCACGTCGAGCAGCTCGTTCTATCTCGCGATGCGCATTCTGCCGGCCGCGCAGCGCGACGCGATGTTTCAGGTCTACGCATTCTGCCGCGCCGTCGACGATATCGCCGACAGCAACGCGCCGCGCGCCGAACGCAGCGCCGGTCTCGCGCGCTGGCGCGAGGACATCGACGCGTGCTACGCCGGCATGCCGCGCGCGTCGCTCGCTACGCTGACGCGCCATATCCGCACGTTCAATCTGCAGCGCGAAGATTTTCACGCGATGATCGACGGCATGGCGATGGACGCGGCCGAAGACATCTGCGCGCCCGACGAAGCGACGCTCGATCTCTACTGCGACCGCGTCGCGAGCGCGGCGGGGCGGCTATCGGTGAGGATATTCGGGATGTCTGAGCAACCCGGCATCGAGCTGTCGCATCACCTCGGCCGCGCGCTGCAACTGACGAACATCCTGCGCGACATCGATGAAGACGCGGGGATCAACCGCTGCTACCTGCCGCGCGAATTGCTCGCGCGCGAAGGCATCGTCGCGACGAACCCGCTGGCGATCGCCGACGATCCGTCGCTGCCGCGCGTTTGCGCGACACTCGCCGAGCGGGCGCTTGGCCATTTTGCGAAAGCCGACGCGATCATGGACGCCTCGCCGCGCCGCGAAGTGCGCGCGCCGCGCATCATGTCGGGCGTCTATCGCGTGCTGCTCGAGCGCACGCTCGAACGCGGCTTCGACCTGCCGCGCACGCCGATCGCAAAGCCGAAAGGCCGGCTGCTCTGGATCGTCGCGCGCTACGCCTTGTTCTGATGGCGAGGCGGGTGCACGTGATCGGCGCGGGGCTGGCTGGCCTCGCCGCCGCGGTTCAATTGCAGCGGCGCGGCGCGCAAGTCGTGCTGCACGAAGCGGCGGAGCACGCCGGCGGGCGCTGCCGGTCGTATTACGACGGCACGCTCGGCACGACGATCGACAACGGCAATCACTTCGTGCTGTCGGGTAACCACGCGACACTCGGCTATATGCGCGCGATCGGCGCCGCCGACGAACTCGTCGGCCCGGCGCAGCCCGAATTCCCGTTCATGGATCTCGCGAGCGGCCGCCGCTGGACCGTGCGCCTGACCCCGGGACGTCTGCCGCTGTGGATCTTCGACGCCGCCGCACGCGTGCCCGATACGCATCCGGCCGACTACCTGTCGCTCGCGCCGCTCTTCTTCGCGAAGCCGGGCCGCACGATGGCGCAGACGATGCGCTGCGACGGCATGCTGTGGGACCGTTGGCTGCGGCCGCTCTTTCTGGCGGCGCTGAACGTCGAGCCGCGCCTGGGCTCGGCCGAACTCGCGGCCACGCTCGCGCGCGAGACGCTCGCGGCAGGCGGCCAGGCATGCCGGCCGCTCGTCGCGAGAAACGGGCTCGGCAGTGCGTTTGTCGATCCGGCGCTGCGTTTGCTCCAGCATGGCGGCGCGGCCATCAAGCTCGGCTCGCGTCTGGCCGAGATCGTGTTCGCCAATGGTGTGAAGGAAGGGGCCGCGAATGGCTCATCTGACAAATCAACCGGCGAAGGCGCGACGGTCAACGGATTTTCCGCGCATGCCCGCGTTGCCGCGCTGAACTTCGCCGACGGTACGAGCATCGCGCTGGAGGCGGGCGAGTCGGTTGTGCTGGCGGTCTCCTCGGATGTCGCGCAAGCGCTCGTGCCGGGCGTGCGCGCACCAACGGCGTTTAGCTCGGTCGTCAATGCGCATTTCGCGGTCGAGCCGCCGCACGGCATGCCGCCGCTCACGGGCCTCGTGAACGGCACGGCCGAGTGGATTTTTGCGTTCGACGGACGCTTGTCCGTCACGGTGAGCGGCGCCGACCGCCTGCTCGACACGCCGCGCGAAGCGCTGGCGAAAACGATTTGGGCCGAGGTCGCGAAAGCCGCGAACCTCCCCGCCGATCCGATGCCGGCCTGGCAGATCGTGATCGAAAAACGCGCGACGTTTGCCGCGCTGCCGTCGCAGGAAATGCTGCGGCCGGCGACGCGAACGCGCTGGAATAATCTTGTACTCGCGGGCGACTGGACGGCCACTGGCCTGCCCGCGACGATCGAAGGGGCGATCCGTTCGGGCCAGAAGGCTGCCGATACGCTCCTCAATCAACCGATGGACCGCCGATGAACGATTTGACCACCTTACCCGCCAACGACGCCGCCACTGACGCCGCCGTGACTGAAGCCGCGCCTTCCCCCGCGCAGCAAGCCGGCGCCGCCGCTGCCCGCGCACAAGCGAACCCCGTGCTCGACGCCGCCGTCACGCGCGCCGTCGACGCGCTGCTCGCCGCGCAGCGTCCCGACGGCCACTGGGTCTACGAACTCGAAGCCGACGCGACAATTCCCGCGGAGTACATCCTGCTCGTGCATTACCTAGGCGAGACGCCGAACGTCGAGCTCGAGCAGAAGATCGCGCGCTATCTGCGCCGCATCCAGCTCGCCGACGGCGGCTGGCCGCTCTTCACCGACGGCAAGCTCGACATCAGCGCCACCGTGAAAGCGTATTTCGCACTGAAGATGGCCGGCGACTCCGAAGACGCCGAGCACATGCAGCGCGCGCGCCAGGCGATTCTCGCGAACGGCGGCGCGGAGGCCGTGAACGTGTTCACGCGCATCCTGCTCGCGCTGTTCGGCGTGATTCCGTGGCATGCGGTGCCCATGATGCCGGTCGAGATCATGCTGCTGCCGATGTGGTTCCCATTCCATCTGTCGAAGGTGTCGTACTGGGCGCGCACTGTGATCGTGCCGCTGCTGGTGCTGAATGCGAAGCGGCCGAAGGCGAAGAATCCGCGCGGCGTCCGTATCGACGAGATCTTCAAGGGCGCGCCGGTTTCCACCGGTCTCCTGCCGCGCGCGGAGCACCAGAGCCAGGGCTGGTTCGTGTTCTTCCGCGGTGTCGACGCGATCCTGCGCACGGTCGATGGCCTCTTTCCGCGGCACACGCGCCAAAAGGCGATCGATGCGGCGGTCGCGTTCGTCGACGAGCGCCTGAACGGTGAGGATGGGCTCGGGGCGATTTTCCCGGCGATGGCCAATTCCGTGATGATGTACGACGTGCTCGGCTATCCGCCCGACCATCCGAATCGCGCGATTGCGCGTCAGTCGGTCGAGAAACTGCTCGTGATCGGCGAGGAAGAGGCGTATTGCCAGCCGTGTTTGTCGCCGGTGTGGGATACGTCCCTCGCCGCGCATGCGCTGCTCGAAACCGAGGAGCCGCGCGCCGAGCAAGCGGCGCTGCAGGGCCTGCAATGGCTGCGCCCGCTGCAGATCCTGAACGTGCGCGGCGACTGGATCTCGCGCCGTCCGAACGTGCGGCCCGGCGGCTGGGCGTTCCAGTACGCGAACCCGCACTATCCGGACGTCGACGATACCGCCGTGGTCGTGATGGCGATGGATCGCGCCGCGACGCTCACCCAATCGAACGTCGACCGCGAAGCGATTTCGCGGGCGCGCGAGTGGGTGGTCGGCATGCAGAGCAGCGACGGCGGCTGGGGCGCGTTCGAGCCGGAAAACACGCAGTACTACCTGAACAACATCCCGTTCTCCGATCACGGCGCGCTGCTCGATCCGCCGACCGCCGACGTGTCGGCGCGTTGTCTCTCGATGCTGGCGCAGATGGGCGAAATGCCGGGCACGAGCGAGCCCGCACGCCGCGCGTACGACTATCTGCTCAAGGAGCAGGAAGCTGACGGCAGCTGGTACGGCCGCTGGGGGATGAACTACATCTACGGCACCTGGACGACGCTGTGCGCGTTGAATGCGGCAGGCATGCCGCATGACGACCCGCGCATCAAGCGCGCCGCACAGTGGCTGATCTCGATTCAGAACGAGGACGGCGGCTGGGGCGAGGACGGCACGAGCTACAAGCTCAACTATCGCGCCTACGAGAAGGCGTCGAGCACGTCGTCGCAGACGGCCTGGGCGCTCATCGGGCTGATGGCGGCGGGGGAGGTCAATCATCCCGCTGTCGAGCGCGGCATTGCGTATCTGACGAACACGCAGCTGGAGCATGGCCTCTGGGACGAAACCCGCTTCACGGCGACGGGCTTCCCGCGCGTCTTCTATCTGCGCTACCACGGCTATCGCAAATTCTTCCCGCTGTGGGCGCTGGCCCGCTACCGGAATCTGAAGCGCGACGCGAGCACGCGCGTCACGGTCGGGATGTGACGGTGCGGCGCGATTCGGCGGCTGCGGTCGAAGGCGGCATTGCCCAACCGATGGCGGCGCTGCCCATCATCGCGGTGACCGGCATGGCGTTCGAAGCGCGCATCGCGCGCGGTGACGGGGTCGAAGCGGTGTACGCGGCGCGCGCCGATTGGCTCGAGCGGGCGTTGTCCGAAGCGGTCGCGCGCGGCTGCGCCGGCATCGTCAGCTTCGGGACGGCGGGCGGCTTGGCACCGGGTCTGGAGCCGGGAACGCTCATCATCGCGGATGCCGTCGACGGCCCCTTGGGCCGCATCCCGACGGATGCCGCGTGGGCGGCGCGCTGCGCGGATGCGCTCGCGGGTACCCCGCTCCACAATCGCGTGCAGCGCGGCACGATGGCCGGCGTGACCGCGCCGGTCGTGAGCGCGCAGGACAAGGAACGCCTCCATCGCTCGACAGGCGCGCTCGCGGTCGACATGGAATCACATATTGCGGGCGCCATCGCCGCCGCACGCGGGTTGCCGTTCATCGTGTGCCGCGCGATCGTCGATCCTGCATGGCGCACGTTGCCGCGCGCGGCAACGGCCGGTTTGCGTGACGACGGCACGACGGCGATCGGGCCGATTCTGCGCGAACTGGCCCGCCAGCCATCCCAGCTCGGCGCATTGATCCGGCTCGCCGCCGATGCGCGCGCCGCGCGCACGACGCTCGTCCAGGCGCGGCATGCGCTCGGCGAGGCCGGGGCGCTGCGGCCCGCGTAAGTCATGCAACGGCGCGCCTGCTCCAGCAAGCAGCGAGCGTGCCCGCGAAGAAACCGCCATTTACGCGATCCGCTAGCTCGACAACTCGTGCGACGTGACGAAGTTCATGTCGAAGCGGCGCACTGAGGCGCTCGCCAGCCGGGCCGCAACGCGGCCCTTTTTCTGGGGCCGCTTGCCTGACGCGCTGGTTGGATTGGCTGCTACTTATTGACCGCTCGGCGCGCTCGCCGGGGCATTGCCACCACCGGCCGGAGCGGCCGGTGCGTTTGCCCCCGTTGCGGATGCCGCCGCAGGCGCCTCAGCCGCACCTTCGTCGCCATAGTCAGGCAGCGCGGGCGGTTTAGTCCCACCCTGGTTCAGCAGCGCTTTGCGCTGCTGAACATAGGCGTCGCGGACGAACGAGTATTTGTCGAGCGCTGCCGCTTCGAGCAGGTTTGACGCGCCGAGCAGATCGGCGCGCGCGCTCACGAATTGCAGCACGTAGAGCGGAACGCGTTCCTCCGCATCAAGCGAGCTGAAACTCAACGGATTGACGTAGACGTCGGCGGCGCGCCCGACGCCATCGCGGAACGAGCTAGGTCCGAACAGCGGCAGCACCAGATACGGGCCGGACGGCACGCCCCAGTGGCCAAGCGTCAGGCCGAAGTCCTGATGATGCTTCGGCAGTCCCGCGGGCGTCGCCCAGTCGATTAGCCCGCCGAGCCCGAACACGGTGTTGAACGTTATGCGCATCAGATCTTCGGTGGCGTCGGTGATCTTCAGTTGCAGCAGGTTGTTCGCGAAGTTGCCGACATCGCCGAGGTTCGAAAAGAAGTTGCTGATGGCGGTGCGGAGCGGCTGCGGCGTGACTTTCAGATAGCCCCTTGCGACCGGCTGGGCGATCGTCCGGTCGACCGCGTCGTTGGCCTTGAAGATGACCCGGTTCATCGGCTCCAGCGGGTCGCCCGGCGTGGCGTTCGGGCCGGTGGCGCAACCGGAGAGCGCGCCCGCGGCGGCGAGCGCCAGCGAAGTGTTTCGCAGCTTGTTCATCGAGTGCCTAGTGTCTTTTTCTTCGGTGCGCGCTTAACACGCGGTTTGCCCATCAATACGGGCTGGAATACCACTGCGCCGATCAGCGTGCAAGACAGCGACAGCGCAAGCAGCCGGCCCATGCTCGCCGTGCCAGGGTGATGCGAGAGCCACAGGCTGCCGAACGCGGTCGCGGTGGTCGCGGCGCTCAACATCACTGCATGCGTGAGGCTCGATTGCAGCAGGCTGGTTTGCCCGGCGCGCCAAGCCATCACGAAGTAGATCTTGAACGCGACGCCGACGCCGAGCATGAGCGGTAACGCGATGATATTCGCGAAGTTGAGTGGCATGTGAAAGACAACGCACAGTTCGAGCGTGACGACCGCCGAAACCAGCAGCGGAATCAGCGTGCGCAGCACGTCGCCGAAGCGTCGCAGCGTGAGCCACAGCAAGAGCGTGATCGACAGCACCGCCCACAGGGCCGCTTGCGCGAACGCTTCGATGATCGTATTGGCCGAATGCAGGATCGAGATCGGGCCGCCGATAGCCGACGGCTCGGCTTTCTTCACCGCATTGGCGAAGTGACGCAGCATCGTGTCGTCGTTCGGATCGACGCCCGCGGGCACCTTCGGCGAGATATTGACGAGCGCGCGGCCGTCCGGCGATACCCAGTCGCGCACGAGATCGGGCGGCAGGTTGGCGCGCGTGATCTGCTCGGGCTCGAGCAGCAGCTGGAGCTGCCGCAGCGCGAAGCGCAGCGGCTCGGCAATCGCGGTTTCAGCGCGGTCGCGCGTGGCCGAGTCGGCGGCGGCGAGCTTCGTCAGCGTCTCCGACAAGTGCTTGGCCTCGGCGGCGCCGGGGCCGGGGTGGTCGTCGGCGGCGAGCGAAAGCTGGTTCGCCGCGCGCTTGAGGGCGGCGACGCGCAGCGTGTCGTTCGCCGCGGGCGCGCCGGGCTGCGTGAGCGCGGGCGTCAGCTCTTCGGCGGCGGTGTCGATGAGATCGAGCTTCTGCGGCTGGTCGCTCGGGATGAAGGTCGAAAGCGTCGTGATCCGGCCGACTTCGGGCAGCTTCGAAAGCCGCGCGGCCGTCTTGTCGGCGGCGGCCAGCGACGGCGCGAGCACGGTGACGTCGTTGACGCCCGCTTCCGGCGAATCCTTGAGCGCGAGCAGCGTCGCCATCGATTCGCTATGCGGGTCCTTCAAATGCAGCGGGTTGAAGTCGAAGTGCAGATGCAAGAGCAGCGGCAACGCGCCGACGATGACCACCAGCGTGCCGATCAGCACGGGCTTGCGGTTGCGGTCGAGGTAATCGTCGACGGGCGCGAGACGCGGAAAGCCCGGCGAGCCTTTTTCGCCGGCCGGCTTGAGCAGCTTGATGAGCGCAGGCAGGAGCGTCATGTTCGTGAAGTACGCCACGAACATGCCGACACCCGCGATCAGGCCCAGCTCCGACACGCCGCGATAGGCCGTCGGCAGAAACGAGAAGAAGCTCGCCGCGACCGCCGTGGCGGCAAGCGTGAGCGGGATGCCGACTTCGTGGGCGGTCTTGATGAGCGAGCGGTTCAGGTCGTTGTCGTTAAAGCGCGCCTCGCGGTACTTGACGCCGAACTGGATGCCGAAGTCGACCCCAAGCCCCACGAACAGCACCATGAACGCGACCGAGATCATATTGAGCGCGTCGACCATCAAGAGCCCGAGCGCGGCCGTGATCGCGAGCCCGACGAACAGCGTGATGAACACCGCGACGATCAGCTTGCCCGAGCGCAGCGCGAGCCAGAGGATCATCAGCACGACGACGAACGTCGCGATCCCGTTGACGAGCGCACCTTGCTCGACGGAGGCGAACTCCTCGTCGGCGAGCGGCTGTTCGCCGGTCAGGCGGACCTGCGCGCCATAGCGGCCCGACAGGTTCAACACCGTGGCGGTCGTGCGGACCGCTTCCGAGCCGCGCGCGCCGGCCTCGAGCGCGCCGTAATCCACCACGGGCTGCACGGTGATGAACGCGTAGGCCGGCTGCTTGGCCTGGTCCTTGTCGACGAGGCCGCGCCACGACAGCACCGAGAACTTGCCGGCGAGCACGCCATCGAGCGTCGTCGCGCTCTTGTTCAGCAGATTTCCCATGTCGCCGAGATTGACCTGGCCGAGCTGCAGCGGCAGCAGTAGGGTGGTGGTCAACGTATCGGCGAGGCCGGTGAGGCTCGGGTCTTTCGCGAGCGTGTTGATGAGCGGCTTGGCTTTGACGAGCTGCGAGGTGGTATCCGTGATTTCCTTCGGCGACAGGAACAAGAGCCCGTTACGCTCGAAGAACGGACCACCCGACGGCTGCGAGACCGCGGCGAATTCGTTTGGCTGCTTGCGCAGTGCGGCGGTCAGCTCGTTCGCGGCGGCGTCGGCGAATTCCGGCGCGGCGGCCTCGACGACGACTAGGATCGTTTGTCCGCGCTGCGGGAAGGCTTTATCGGTGGCGTCGCCGAGCGCGGTCCAGGTCTCGTCGGTTTCGATCAGCCGGCTGACGTCGGTGTTGATCTTGAAATGGTTGACGACGTAGTGACTACTCACTACGGCGAGCAGCAGCGAGATGACGAGGACCCAGACCGGATAGCGTACGGACCAGGCGACGAGGCGGACGACGGATGACTTCAGCATGTAGGCGAGATGGCCCTGTCAAAGGGGATTGCATTGGGCAAGGGGAGAAGTATACCGGCGCGCCGCAGTTGGGCGCAGGATGCGGCCCTTTGCGCCGCCGTTCGCTCGCCCTTGCCGATGCACGCCCGCGCGTGCCCTGGCGCGCGAGGTCGCGGGAAAGCAATTGGGTAAAGCCGGTATACTGGCCCGACGCCCGCAGGCTTCATAGCCGCGGCCGCTCACTTCTTCACTGATCCGACGAGCGTATGAAACGTTATCTGATTGCTTTTCTCGCAGCCGCATTCGTGTCCGGCACGGCTTTCGCCCAGGCAAGTCCCGATTCCGTCGCGAAGACGGCCGTCGAAGGCACCGTCACCGCGATGAAGGCCGACCCGCAAGCGAAGAGCGGCGACATGGCAAAAATTACCGGCCTCGTCCAGACGCGCTTCGTACCGTACACCGACTTCTTGAAAACGACCCGTATCGCAGTCGGCCAGGATGCCTGGAGCAAGGCGACGCCCGATCAGCAGAAGCAGTTGTTCGAGCAATTTCAGCTCCTGCTCGTGCGGACTTATGCCGCGTCGCTGTCGCAACTGCGCGATCAGAACGTGACGTTCAAGTTCGTGCCGTCGCCGACGCCGGCGGGCGCCAAGGATACGGTGGTGCAGACGCACGTGCTCACCAACGGCGACGATCAGGGGATCGACTACCGGATGGAAAAAACGGCCGACGGCTGGAAGATCTACGACATCAATATGATGGGCGCCTGGCTGATCCAGGTCTATCAGCGTCAGTTCGCCGACCAGATTTCGAAGGGCGGCGTCGATGGCCTCATCAAGTTCCTGACGGAGCACAACGCGCGTAGTGCGGGTTGACGCACGCGCGATTGCGAGCATGAGCGAGAAAGGACGCCTGACCGGCGTCCTTTTTTGTTTGTCGACCTGATTTAGCGCTTCATTGCTTCCGCCGCCGATGCTCGACCGCGAACTTGATCAATTCCGCCTGCCCCTCGATATCGAGTTTGCGCTTCAGGTTGAGCCGATGGGTCTCGACCGTGCGCACCGACAGCCCGTTCAATTGCGCGATCTGCTTGCTCGATAGCCCTTCGGCAAGCAGATCGAGAATGTCGCGTTCGCGCGGCGTCAGCGTTTCTAGCGGCGTTTGCATCGCGCTTGCCTGAATCATCCGCGCGGCAAGCCCCGCGCTGAAGAACGTCTGGCCGTTGAGCACCGCGCCGATCGCATGGACGATCTCGGTGGCGGGCGAATCCTTCAGCACGTAGCCGCTCGCGCCGGCACGCACGGCCTGCATCACGTATTCGATGTTGTCGTGCATCGACAGCATCAGCACCCGGATCGCCGGAAATCGCTCATGAAAGATGCCGGCCAGCGTGATGCCGTTCATTCCGTTCATGCCGACGTCCATCAGCACGAGGTCCGGCGCGACCGTTTCGGCCAGCGCGAGCGCTTCGTCGGCATTGCCCGCTTCGCCGGCGACGTCGAGGTTCGGTACGCCTTCGAGGCGCAGGCGCAGACCGTCGCGCACGAGCGGATGGTCGTCGACCAGAATGATTTTCGCGGCGGCGCGCGATGTCGCTTCGTTCATGAGCGGGGACCCTCGTTCGATGTTGCGGACGCGTTCGCCGATGCGCGCTCCGGCGTTGGCTCGTGGACTCGCGTATGCACTCGCTCATTTGCCTTATAAGGTAGCGGCACGCGCGCCGTGACGACCGTATGCCCGATCTGCGATACCAGCGACAGCGTGCCCGACAGCGTGTCGAGCCGCTCGCGCATGTTGCGCAGCCCGATGCCGCCGCGCGCGTCGGCTTGGGCGCGCTCGACGTCGAAGCCGCCGCCGTTGTCCGAGATCGACAGCGTGACCGCGCGCGCCGACACGTCGAGCGACAGCGCCGCGCGCGTGGCCTGCGCATGGCGCACGATGTTGTTGAGCGCCTCCTGTGCGATGCGAAAGAGCGCGGTATTGACCGCGTCGGGCAATGCGCTGGCGTTCGTGTGCGTGACCTGCGTGAAGCCGATCTCGATGCCGGTTTCCTCGCCGAGTTCGCGCGTCAATTGTTCAAGCGCCGCGGCGAGGCCGAGGTCGTCGAGCATGGCGGGGCGCAGCGCGTGCGAGATGCGGCGCACTTCGCGAAGCGTGTCGGAGAGGCGGGCGAGGCCCGTCGTCAGCGCGGCTTCGGCGGCGGGTACGCGCGCGCCGGGGGCCGACGCGCGCTCGAATCGCGCGAGCGCCGATTCGAGCAGCAGCTTGATCGACACCATCATCTGGCTGATGCCGTCGTGCAGCTCGCGTGACAACCGCGCTCGTTCGTTCTCCTGCGATTCGACGACCTGCTGCGCGAGCTGCTTCAGCTTCGCATCGGCGCTGCGCGACTCGCTGACATTGACGACGAGCGCGCACAGCGCAATCACACCGAAGCCCGCGAGCGCGATTGCCCCGATCCACATCATCGTGTGCTCGATGTTCGCGGAGGCGCGCTCGTCGATGTGGGCGAGCGTCGTGTTCACGTCGTCGAGATAGATGCCCGTGCCGATCATCCAGCCCCAGCGCGGCAGCGGCACGACGTAGCCGAGCTTCGCTTCGAGACGGTTGGTCGACGGCCGGTGCCAGACGTAGCGCACATAGCCGCCACCGCGCGACGCCGCGGCGATCAACTGCTGAATCGTCAACGACCCTTCGGGATCGCGCAGCGACCACCAGTTATGACCGACGAGGTTCGGCTCGCGCGGATGCATCAGCGAGTTGCCGTGCATGTCGTAGACGAAGAAGTAGCCGTCCTGGCCGAAGTCCATTTTCTCGAGCACGGCGAGGGCTTGCTGACGGCGCAACACGTCGTCGCGCGCGTTTTCGCCGCTCGCGTTGTAGAGCGGCGCGATCGCGCTCGTCGCGAGATCGACGTAGTGCTTGAGCTCGACCTCCTTGCTCGACATGTAGGCGGTCTGCATCGTCGCGTGCTGCGTCTGCGCCAGCGCAGTGGCCTGCTGGCGCACGCCGAACTCGATGCCGGCGATCGCGACCAGGAAGGGCACGATCGCGAGCAGGAAGATCTTCGTCTTGAGATTCATGGCTGGCTTCGATTCGTGAACTCGCGAACGTGGTGCCTACGTAGTTATACGTAGTGTGCTTACGTAGTTGTCCGCTTGTGACGCCTACATCGAAAGCGAATACTACACGGCCATGACGCGGCCTATGCGCCGTGCATCGCGCTTGCCCAGCGTGTGTTTTTCGCAATACCGGTGCTCACGCCGGTTTCTCATAATAATTTAGGAGACGCCATGAATCGGGCTTCCCAATTTTTAATCTGGATCGCGGTCGCGCTATTGGGCGCGTTTGCGTTCGGCACCATCGCGCTGGCGCACGGCGAGCGGGTCAGCGCGCTGTGGGTCGTGATCGCCGCGGTGTGCGTCTATTTGATCGCGTATCGCTTCTACAGCCGCTTCATCGCGAGCAAGGTTCTGCAACTTGACGGCCTGCGCATGACGCCCGCCGTCAAGCACAACGACGGCCTCGACTACGTACCGACGAACAAGTACGTGCTGTTCGGCCATCACTTCGCCGCGATTGCCGGGGCCGGACCGCTCGTCGGCCCCGTGCTGGCCGCGCAGATGGGCTATACGCCCGGCATGCTGTGGATTCTCGCGGGCGTCGTGTTCGCGGGCGCCGTGCAGGACTTCATCGTGCTCTTCATCTCATCGCGCCGCGACGGCCGTTCGCTCGGCGACCTCGTCAAGATGGAGCTCGGCACCGTGCCCGGCGTGATCGCGCTGTTCGGCGCGTTCCTCATCATGGTGATCATTCTCGCGGTGCTCGCTCTGATCGTCGTGAAGGCGCTGACCAATTCGCCGTGGGGCACGTTCACGGTTGCCGCGACGATTCCTATCGCGCTGTTCATGGGTGTCTATACGCGCTACATCCGGCCGGGCTGCATCGGCGAGGTGTCGATCATCGGCTTCGTGTTGCTGATGGCGTCGATCGTCTTCGGTCAGCATGTGCACGATTCGCCGACGCTTGCCGCATGGTTCACGTTCAACGGCACGCAGCTCACGTGGATTTTGATCGGCTATGGCTTCGTGGCTTCCGTGTTGCCGATTTGGCTGCTTTTGGCGCCGCGTGATTACCTCTCGACGTTCCTGAAGATCGGCACGATCCTTGGTCTCGCGATCGGAATTCTCGTCGTCGCGCCAGAGTTGAAGATGCCTGCCCTGACGAAGTTTGTTGACGGCACTGGACCGGTCTGGTCGGGCAATCTGTTCCCGTTCTTGTTCATCACGATTGCGTGCGGCGCCGTGTCGGGCTTCCATGCGCTGATCTCATCGGGCACGACACCCAAGATGCTCGACAACGAAACCAACGCGCGCTTCATCGGCTACGGCGCGATGCTGATGGAATCGTTCGTCGCGATCATGGCGCTTGTGGCCGCTTGCGTGATCGAGCCGGGTATCTACTTCGCGATGAATGCGCCCGCCGCCGTGCTCGGCACGACGCCGGAAGCGGTCGCGCATACCGTCTCGAGCTGGGGCTTCATGCTGACGCCCGACATGCTGACTTCGACCGCGAAGGCCGTCGGCGAAACGACGATCATCGCGCGCGCCGGCGGCGCGCCGACGCTCGCGGTCGGCATGGCGCACATCCTGCACCAAGTGATCGGCGGCGAAGCGATGATGGCGTTCTGGTATCACTTCGCAATCCTGTTCGAAGCGCTGTTCATTCTGACGGCGGTCGATGCCGGTACGCGTGCAGGCCGCTTCATGCTGCAAGACCTGCTCGGTACGTTCCATCCGGCGTTGAAGCGCACGGACTCGTTGCCGGCGAACCTCGCGGCGACGGCGCTGTGCGTGGCGGCGTGGGGTTACTTCCTGTATCAAGGTGTGGTCGATCCGCTCGGCGGCATCAACACGCTGTGGCCGCTGTTCGGCATCTCGAACCAGATGCTCGCGGCGATTGCGCTGACGCTTGGGACGGTGGTGCTCTTCAAGATGAAGCGCGACCGGTTCGCCTGGGTCACGCTGGTGCCGACGGTGTGGCTGCTGATCTGTACGCTGACGGCCGGCTGGCAGAAGATTTTCGACGCGAATCCGAAGGTGGGCTTCCTTGCCCATGCGGCGAAGCTTTCGGCCGCGGCTGAGGCTGGGACGGTTGTGGGGCCCGCCAAGTCGATCGAGCAGATGCAGCGTGTGATTTTCAACGACTATATCGATGCGGCGCTTGCGGGACTGTTCATTTTCGTCGTGTTGAGCATGGTGGTGTATGGCGTGATTGCGGTGATGCGCGCGCGCCGTGCCGATCGGCCGACTTCGAGCGAGACGCCGTTTGAAGCGATGCCGGCGGATCAGGCGGCTGCGGTTACGGTTCACTGATGAGAGGCCCGCGATGTTTTCCAATCTTAGCGAAGTAAGGAACGCGGGCCGTTATCTCGGGCAGGCGCTGCGGCTGATGGTCGGGGTGCCTGACTACGAGACGTATGTCGCGCATATGCGTGCTACGCATCCGGATCGGGTTGTGATGACCTACGAGGAGTTCTTCCGCGAGCGGCAGAATGCGCGGTATGGGGCGGGGGCGGGGAAGTGCTGTTGAAGTGACCTGACGCAGGAAGGGCGGCCATTCGCATGAATTGGCCGCCCTTTTTGTTTTCCGCTCAGCGCGAGTTACATCGCTTTACCGTTTGACTGGCGTGCCGTTAGTCTGGAACACGGAAAGATCCGGATACATCTTGCCGATCATGTCCCACTGCGCGGTCTTATAGAACGCACATTTGCCAGTGGTAAACCGCTTCGCCACTTCCACCGAAAACCGGACCGCTTCGGCCAGATCGATCTCGTGATTGGCGCTCGAATCACTGCCGCCGACCACCGACCGCGCCGTGATCGCAACACCCACCACCGGCGCTTTCGTCGCGATATGCGGCTGCATGATGCTGTTGAAGTGATCGAGGCCGTTGAGATACGGCGTGATGTCCGTCTGCGAAATCGGGAACGTCACAGCGGGTTCGCCGGTCGTCGATTCCATGATCGCGACGAGGTCAGCCGACACAGGCAGGATGTAGCCCTGCATCGCCGTCGGCGAGATCGCGAAGCCGCGATGCTTGATGATGCGATTGCCCTTGGAAGCGTCAATCGAAAGTATCGCGTCCATGTCGGCCGACACTTCGTACTTGTTCATCGTTTCGGACGAAACCGGCATACCCATGAACGCAACGCCGTTGTTTTCCGACACCGACACGTCCGTCGAAATATGCGTGGTGACGATCACGTCGCCGGGCAGATCATCGCCGTTCTTCTTCATATCCGCGAGCTTGAGCGCGGTGGCGATCGAAGCGATCGGACCGTCGGCGTCCGACACCATCCCGATGATCGCCGGGCGTCCGCCGATCGCGCCGTTGCGCCCGATCACGCCGAGCGTCGGCGATGCGCCGCGCTTCGTCTTGCCGCTCGTGCCGGGGATCAGAATCGAAACGAAGTCGGTCTTCTTGTTCGTGTCTTCCGGCGGTTCGTCGTTGACCGTCGTGACCGTGACCGTCACGCCAAGCTCCTTATACGGGGCGAACATATTGACGATCGTCGCTCCGTTGACCTTTGCGCTATCCAGCGCTTCGTAGACTTTGAGCGTTTGAGAGAGTGCCATGCAAAGCTCCTTTTTCTGGTTGGGAAACCGCTTGGTGCAGAGTAGTGCGGAGCGCCAAGCGGGTGCGGCTCAAATAAGCTTGGCCGGCGCGACGCCGCGCCGGCAATGGATCAGAACGAGTGACGCAGACCGAGCAGCGCCGAAACCTGGCTGTTGCCGCCGTTGAGCGGTTGTCCGCTTGCTGCGCTCGCGCCGGTCGTCGAATTGCCGAACAGCCCCGACCAGCTGCCGCCGACCCAGTCGTAGGCTGCGGCGAGGTAGATATCGGTACGCTTGCTGAGGTTGTAGTCGGCCACGCCGTAGGCGGTGGTGCGCGTGCCGTTGAAGTTGTCGGCGTGGGTGCGGTTGCTCATTACGCTGGCCGTCAGCGAGAAGGGCGGCGTGACCCGATACGAGGCGCCGACGGTGAAGAAGTCGTCGCGGCGAGGGGTGTTGAATACGATGCCCATTGAGACCGACCTGTCCAATGGAGTCGACATGCTGGTGATCGAACCGAAATCCTGTCCGCCGTTCGTCACGTCGAAGCCCGCATCGCGGTCGCTGTGCAGGTAATTCGCGAACAGGTTGACGGGCCCTGCCGTCGCTTTCAAGCCTGCCATATAGATGCGCGCGCGGCGGCTTTGCGTGTCACGCGTCTGCTGAGCGTCACCCACCACTGTGATAGGCCCCGACGCATACTTCACGCCCAGCGATGCGGACGAACGCGCGCGAGAATCGCCCGCAAAGCCGCCCATCGCGTATTGAGCGATGACCTGCACCGGGCCGTACCCGCCTGTATAGCTGATCGAGTTGTCGTAGCGCTGGCCTGTGAGATAGACCATCCACGAGTTTGTCGGCGCCGCACCGACGCCGAGCGGATCGACGTAGTACAGCATCGTATTGGCTGTCGTGTATTGACGGCCGAGTGCGAGATCGCCGTACTGCTGGTGACCGAGCTTCACGAAGGCCTGACGGCCGAATAGCTGGCCTTGCTGATCGAGGCGGCCGTTGTTCGCCAGGAAACCGTTTTCGAGCGTAAAGCCGGCGCGCCATCCGTTGCCCAGGTCTTCGTTGCCCTTGAAGCCGAACCGGCTACCCGAGAGAAAGCCTTCGTTACCCTGTTGCATGCCGAATGTGGAATCGCCGTTAGGGTTGGTGTGAGTTTGATAGCTGAGCGCGGTATCGATGAAGCCATAAAGCGTGACGCTCGATTGCGCAAACGACGCGCCAGGCACGCTCATCAGCAATGCCAATCCCGCGTAGAACTTTTTCATGATGATCTCCCTTTGTGATATTCCCAGCAACGTAGACAGGTTGTTAGGTATGCGATGTATTTGGTTTAGTGTTAGTGCTGCTGTCCGTTGCGGCAAAGGAAGGGCTTGGGGGCGTGCTTGACGCACGCTCCCAAGCCAATTCATCAGCGGGATTTACAGCAGGCAGGCGGTCGCGAGCCCTCTACCGACAGACAGACCGCCCCGGCGGTTTAGACGCGGAAGTCCGGCCAGTTCGCGAAGTCCGCGGGGCCCGTGATGCGCGAAAGCGGGAACGTCTCACCCTCGGCGATCTTGGAGACGGCGTCCTTGCCCGTGAAATGCAATGCGCCGCGTTCGCCCAGCACCGTGCCGTTCATGCCATCCGAATAGAGCGCGGAGCCTTCCGGCAAGGCGAACACCTGCTCGGGCGCGTTGATCTCGAGGAACTCGGCAAGCCGCTCCTCGCGGCTCTCGCCGTTGTGCCCAACGGGCTTGCCGCTGATGAAATGCGGATTGATCTGGAACGGCACGAGGCCGATTGCGCGCAGCGTCGGTGGCTGGACGATCGGCATGTCGTTGGTCGTGCGGACCGTCGGGCACGCAACGTTGCTGCCGGCGCTCCAGCCCACGTACGGTGTGCCTACGCGCACCTTCGCGCGGATCGCATCGACGATATCGGCCTCGTACATGCGCTTGAGCAGCGCGAACGTATTGCCGCCGCCCACGGCGATCGCTTCGGCCTCTTCGATCGTCTTGCGCGGATTCGCGCTGTGATGGATCGATTCGAGCGCGTAGCCGAGCTTTTCGAACACGGGCTTCACGATGCCCTCGTAGGTGTCGAAGCTGAACGTGACGCCCGCGAACGGCACGAAGACGATCTTGCGCGCTTCGTGTTTCAGCAGCGTATGGATTTGTTCGGTGGCGTGCTCCAGATAGCCGAGGCTGTCTTTGCGGGAGCTGCTCATCAGCAGGATGCGTTGTGTCATGGTGTCCTCTAATCCGTTAAGTGAGTTCGGTCTGCCGGATTCCGGCAAAGCCTCAAGCGATCGTCTTGCGAATCAGTTCGGCGACGCGGTCGATTTCCGCGTGCGTATTGAAATAGTGCAGCGAGACGCGCGCCATCGTCGAGACGCCATAGCGGGCGAGGATCGCATCGGCCATGAAGTTGCCGGCCTCGATGATGCAATTCTCGGCCTCCAGCGCGGCAACGATCTTCGCAGGATCGACGCCTCGCAGGTTGAACGGCACGATTCCGAGGCGACGCGCGGCGTCCTGCGGGCCGTAGAGCTCGAAGCCCGGCAGGCTCGACAAACACTCGACGGCATAGGCGGTCAGCTTGTGCACGCGCGCTTCGATGGCGACGATGCCGACCCTTTCGGCGTAGGTAAGTGCCGCGCCGAGGCCAAGGATGGCCGGCACGATCGGGCAGCCTGCCTCGAAGCGCTTCGCGCCGGCGACGAACGACAGCTCGCCGCTCGCCCGATCATAGGCGCCGTTCCACCAGCCTGCGAGTGCGGGTTCGAGTTGCTCGATATGCTTGCTCCGCACGAAGAGGAAGCCGCTGCCTTCGGTGGCGCGCAGTGCTTTGCGGCCGCAGCCGGCCAGAAAGTCGCAGTCGAGCGCGGCGACGTCCGTGCGCACCATGCCGACGCTTTGCGAGCCGTTGACGAGCGACAGCACGCGAAAGCGCCGCGCGACGGCGCAAATTTCCGCGGCCGCCTGCACGGCGCCCGTGGAGTTCGGGATGTGCGAGAACGTGACGAGCCGCGTGCGCGGCGTGATCGCCGAGGCAAACGACGCTGGCGAGAGGAGCCCTTGCGCGTCGGCTGCGACCATCTTCACGACGACGCCGTGCGTCGCTTCGAGCCGCCGCCACGGCAGCAGGTTGGAAAGCATTTCGGTATCGGCGACGAGGATTTCATCGCCGGCTTTCCAGTCGATGCCGCGCGCGACGAGCGAGATGCTTTCCGTCGCGTTTTTAGTGAACGCGATTTCGTCGGGCGCGGCGTTCAGGAAGGCCGCGAGCTGCGCGCGCACCGCTTCGACGCGCGCGTAGGTGGCTTTGCGAAACGCCGGCAGATAGATGCCGACATGGCCCGTATCGAGCAAGTACGAGCGGACTTCGTTGAGCACCGTTTCGGGCGGCAGCGAAGCGGCTGCGGTGTCGAGGTAGATCGTCGTCGCGGTGAGCGGCGTATCGGCGCGAATAGCTTGAATATCCATAGCGTATTGAGCGTTCAGTAAGCGTTACTTGTTCATCTTCGTGACGGAGCCGAAGAAGCTGAAGAGGGCGTCGCCGGCGATCACGCCGCCCGCGAAGGCGCTCATGGCGGCGACGTGGCGCGTGCCGGTCGTGCGCAGCACGATGAAGCGGATCGCGAGGCCGATGAGCACAGCCCAGCCGGCGAGTGGCGAGGCGATCAGCATCCCCGTCGAGAGCAGGATGCCGAGCTGGCGCTTGGAGCCGCCGATCAACTGCAGCAGCGCGCCGGGGATGGCCCAGAGCGCGAGGTTGCGGGCGATCTCAGGCGACGAGCCCGCTTTGATCGAAGCGGCGTAGACGCGGTCCACCGGCGGCAGCAGGTTCTGCGAAAAGAAGTGCTGATGGAACAGCACGACGACGACCCCGGCGACGGCAAAGCCGATCATCGCGGACAGGAACTGCTGCCTGCGGCCGGCCAATTCGAGCGCCGGGTTGCGGCCTTCGCCGCGCAGCAAATAGCCGGTCTTGAGGTCATAGCCCATGTCGGCGAAGGCGGGGCCCGTCGCGGCGGAGAAGCCGACCAGCACCGCGAGCGCCATCGGCGGAAAGCCGATCAGGATGCCGATCGTCAACGTGATGAGCGCGACCGCGAAGGCCGGGAACCAGCCCGAGTGCATTGCGGCGATGCCGACGATCAGCTCGTGGACGTACGCGGCGAACGCGGCATAGAGAATGAACACGATCACCATGCCCGGCGACATTTGCTCGAATGCTCCGGTCATGAGCGACAGCAGGAGAGCGATCGCCATGTAGATCACGAAGCCGCTTTTCAGCACGCGGCCGGCGCGCGCCGGTGACACTTCGTTCGTGCCCGCTTCGGAGACGCCGCGCTGGCGCGCCGCGCGGATTTCCCGCGCGACCTGGAACATCGCGACGACGCCCGCGCCGATCATGAGCCCGTGCGGCACGTAGGCCTTGGCGATATCGATGCCGGTCAAGGCCGTCGAGTAGCCGCGGATCAAAAGGCCGATGCCGAACGCGGTCAACGCCGCGAGGTTGCCGAGGAAGGCCGCGCCGAACGCCGACATCGGAATGCCGATCCACGCGCCTGCTACGCCCGCGGCGATGCCGAAGCCGAGGAACGCCGCCTTTCGGCCGCCCTGATCGCCGGCCCAAATGGCTTCGGCGGTGGCGACGCCCGCAGGCCAGCTTCCCGTGGAAGGAAACACGCGGCTGCCGAACAGGAAATAGAGCATCGCGCCGTCGACGAACATCGCGATTAGCGCACCGATCAGCATCGGCATCGCCAATTCCGGCATCCCCATCGCGTAAGGCACGCCGATCGGAATCATCAGCGAGTTGGCTGCGCCGAACGTCGCCGACGAGATCGCCGTCTGCACGAGGTTCTGACGCTCCAGCACGCGAAAGCGCCGTGCGATTTCCATCGGAATGCGCGAAAACACGATCGCGATCAGCGCGCCGATGATCGACGTATTGGCCGAAATGCCGAGCGACACGATCAGCTGCATGCCGATCATCGCCCCGAACACCGCGAGCCCGATCGACACGATCAAGAGCAGCGGTTCGAGAAAGCGAGGCGGCGTGGCGCAGGGCTCGCCTGGGTTGGCGACGACCGTCTGTTGCGGCCGTTCGTTGACGGGGTGCATTTTGTGGGGACTCCTCAGTGTTATCTCGAAATGATGGCTATGGGCGAGGTACCAAATTAAAAACGCGTTTGTCGAATGAGGCCGACTACGCCCTCGATAGTGTTCTGAGCGGTGCGCAGCGCGTCGAGCAGGCGCGGAATGGCGTCTTCGCCGAGCCGTTGCTGCGGTCCCGAAATGGCGAGCGAACCGACGACTGTCGTGCGGTCCTTCGACCACAGCGGGACGGCCAGACCGGCGACGCCGGTCGCGGTTTCGCCTTGGGTGTGCGCCCAGCCGTCGTCCCGAATTCGCGCGAGGTGCGCTTCGATCGAGGCGCCGTCCTGGCCGGCCGCCGCGTACACCTGTTGACGGAACGCCTCCGGCTGAAACGCGAGGATGGCCTTGCCGTGCGAGCCCGCGACCAGCGCGAAACGCTGGCCGAGTTCGATCGAAAAGCGCAGTTCGTGCTGACTCTGGACGATGTCCACGCACAAGCCGTCATGCCCGTCGAGCCACGAGAGGAACACGGTTTCGCCGCTTTGCTGCGCGAGCCGGTCGAGCGCGGGCTGGACCACTTCGGACGGAGAGAACGCCTTGCGGGCCACCTCGCCCATTTCGAACCAGCGCAGGCCGAGCGAATAGCGGCCTATCTCGTCCTGCACGAGGAAGCCGCTTTCCGCGAAGGTCGCGAGAACGCGATGCACGACGGCATGGTGCACGCCGGACGCCTTTGCGAGCTCCCGCACGCCCCAGACGGGCTGGCGCGCGGTGAAGTACGTCATCAGTTGAAGGGCGCCGCTTAGGCTTTTGAGCATGGCTACGTGCTGTTTTGAGTCTGTCTCGATATGGGAGACAGTGTCTCTAATATTAAGTGAGGGGCAAGTGTGAATGCTCTGACATAAAGCAAGCTATTAGGGTTAACTCGGTGCAACCGGGAAGGGAAAAGTGAGGAGATTCGGGAGCGCTGCGGGGTACATCAAAGGGCCAGATTGCTATGCCCCGTGGATATTGGATCTGCGAATGAGATCCGGAAAATTGCTTGTGTGCGCGGCATTTATCCCAAAAAGGCGAGCCGCTCAAATATAAAAAAGGGGCGCAACAGTATGACCTGTTGCGCCCCTTATCTCATTGCGCTCGAAACGAAGCGAGCGCTTCAACTGCTCAATGTGCTGCGACCGTCTGCGCTTTCTTCGCGCCCTTGGAGCGCCCGATTTCCTCGAGCTTGATCTCGACGTGCCGCGAGAACACGTATTCAGCAGGACGCTGCTTGTCGAGCGGGATGTCCTTTACGAATTCGCCTTCGGTCTTCGGACCGCGCAGCGCGACACCCAGCGCCTTCAGCGGATGCGCGACGGTATCCATCACCGCCGTCGCCTCGAAGCCGCAGTGGACCATGCAGTCCGCGCACTTCTCGTAGTTGCCGGTGCCGTACTTGTCCCAGTCGGTCGTCTCCATCAGTTCCTTGAAGGTCTTCACATAGCCTTCGCCGACCAGATAGCACGGCTTTTGCCAGCCGAACACCGTGCGCGCCGGGTTGCCCCACGGCGTGCATTCGTAAGTCTGGTTGCCCGCGAGGAAGTCGAGGAACAGGCCCGACTGGCTGAACGACCAGTTCTTGCCGTTGTTGCCGCGCTTGAAGATCTCGCGGAACAGTTGCTTGGTCTTGTCGCGATTCAGGAAGTGCTGCTGATCCGGTGCGCGTTCATAGGCATAGCCCGGCGACACCGTGATGCCGTCGACGCCGATCGGCTTCAACGTATCGAAGAACGCGGCGACGCGTTCGGGAATGGCATCGTTGAACAGGGTGCAGTTGATGTTGACGCGGAAACCGCGGCGCTTCGCTTCGCGGATCGCGGCGACCGCCTTGTCGTAGACGCCTTCCTGCGACACCGAGTGATCGTGCATCTGCTGATCGCCATCGAGGTGCACTGACCAGACGAAATACGGGCTCGGCTCGTAGTCGTCCATCTTCTTTTCCATCAGGAGCGCGTTCGTGCACAGGTAGACGAACTTCTTGCGCTTGATGATGCCCTTGACGATCTGCGGCATTTCCTTGTGCAAGAGCGGTTCGCCGCCGGCGATCGAAACGACCGGCGCGCCGCACTCATCGACCGCGCCCAGGCACTCTTCGAGCGACAGGCGCTGGTTCAGGATGGGGTCCGGGTAATCGATCTTGCCGCAGCCATTGCAGGCGAGATTGCAGCGGAAGAGCGGCTCGAGCATGAGCGCGAGCGGGTAGCGCTTATTGCCGGAGAAGTGCTGGCGAAAGATATAGGAGCCAACACGAACTTTTTGTAGAAGCGGAATAGACAAGGTGTGCTCCTTAGACTTCGCGCGCGACGGCTGGCTCGGCCAGCTTCGACGGCAGCTTGAATTCAACTTTTTCTTCACGGCCCGACATCGTCGTGACTTCGACGGACCCCAAGGCGCGCAGCGCATTGATGACGTGTTCGACCATTTCCTCCGGCGCCGACGCACCGGCCGTGATGCCGACCGTCTGCGCCGCGGCAAACCATTCCGGCTTCACTTCCGAGCCGTCCGCGACGAGGTAGCTCGGCACGCCGCTTTCGGTGCCGATCTCGCGCAGGCGATTCGAGTTCGAGCTGTTGGTCGCGCCAACCACCAGCAGCACGTCGACCTGCTTCGAGAGTTCGCGCACCGCGGCTTGGCGGTTTTGCGTCGCGTAGCAGATGTCGCGCGTATCCGGGCCGACGATATCCGTGAAGCGGCGCATCAGCGCTTCGATGATGCCGCGCGTATCGTCGACCGACAGCGTGGTCTGCGTCACGTACGCGAGCGGCGTATCGTCGGCGAGGGGCAGCGTCGCCACTTCCGCCTCGCTTTGCACGAGCAGCACTTGGCCGGGAATCTGGCCGATCGTGCCTTCGACTTCCGGGTGCCCCGCGTGGCCGATCAGGATCAGCGTGCGGCCGGCTGCGACGTACTGGCGGCCTTGCACGTGCACTTTCGTCACGAGCGGGCAGGTGGCGTCGAGCACGTCGAGACCGCGTTGTTCGGCATCGCGCTCGACGCTTTGCGCCACGCCATGCGCGCTGAAAATCGCCACGGCGCCATGCGGCACCTCGTCGAGTTCTTCGACAAAGCGGGCGCCTTTGCTGCGCAGGTTTTCGACGACGTGCCGGTTGTGAACAATTTCATGGCGCACATAAACGGGTGCACCGTGTCGTTGCAGCGCACGATCCACGATCTCGATCGCGCGGACGACCCCCGCACAAAAGCCGCGGGGCTGAGCAAGGATGACTCGCATATGTTTGGGAACTCCGACTGACGCGGGGTCTCGAAAACAAGCCGGTTGCCACGACTGTATCGCCCCGAATCCAGGTATGTAGAAAGCGGGGCGCAATCCCGTAAACCGAATCCAAACGCGCATTCTACCGCTATCGGGTCTCGCGCGCTTTAATGGGGTCGTCGGCCATTTGCAAGCAGTCGTTTCCTCACGTGCAACGACGGCCTGGAACCCAGTAAACTACTGGGCCGAAAGCGAATCTTTCGCTTGCATTACGGAATTTGCAGTATGGAAGTCGATCCCTACGAAAACGATCCGGTCGCGCGCTTTTTGCTGCCGAAGGCGCTGCGCGCGCCGGCCGCCGTGATTTACCACTTTGTGCGCACCGCTGCCGAAATTGCCGGCGAAGGCAGCGGCAGTCCCGCCGGGCGGCACGCCCGTCTGGCCGACTTCCGCGCCGGGCTGGATGCGGCCGCGAATGGCCGTCCCGCCGCCGTTCACCCGCTCTTGTTCGAAAAAGTGGCTGTCGTGTCCGCGCAACATGGTTTGCCGCTGGCGCCGTTCTACGACCTTGTCGCGTCGTTCGAACAGGACATCGACACCACCCGCTACGGCAACCGCGCCGCGCTCGCCGAATACTGCAACCGCTCGGCGAACCCGATCGGGCATCTGCTGCTGCACCTGATCGGCGCCGCCACCCCCGCCAACCTCGCCGATTCCGACGCGATCTGCACGTCGCTGCAACTCATCAATTTGTGGCAGGACGTGGCGCTCGACTGGAAAAACGGGCATCTATATTTGCCGCTCGCCGATCTCGGGCGCTTTGGCGTGACCGAGTCGCAGATCGCGCGCGGCACGTGCAACGACGCGTGGCGTGCGCTGATGGCTCATGAGGTTGCTTACGCGCGTTCCCTGATGGTGCGCGGCGCGCCGCTCGCACGGCGCCTGCCGGGGCGCTTCGGCCTCGAGTTGTGCAGCGTCGTGCAAGGCGGCCTGCGTGTCCTCGAGCGCATCGAGCAGGCCGACTACGACGTGTTTCGCCATCGCCCCGTGCTGGAAACGCTCGATTGGTGCATCATCGCGGCGCGCACGGCGAAAATGCGTCTGTTTGGCAGCGTCGGCGTAAGCGCACTTTCGTTCGAGGGCCACGCATGACCGTCGCAATTCTATTTTTGTTGTCCGCCATATCGCTTCTGATCTGGTGTGTGCTGTTGTTTGCCCGCGGCGGTTTCTGGCGTACGCGTCCGGCGCCGCCGCTGCCGATCGGGTCGCGCGACGCGTGGCCGGCTGTCGCCGCCGTCGTGCCCGCGCGCAACGAAGCGGACGTGATCGGCAAGGCCGTCTCGACGCTGATCTCGCAGAACTATCCGGGCGCGTTCCATGTGATCGTCGTCGACGATCACAGCACCGACGGCACCGCCGATGCCGCGCGTGCCGCCGCGCTGTCGCTGCAGCGGCCCGAGCGGCTGACGGTGCTGACCGCGAAGCCGCTGCCCGCCGGCTGGTCGGGCAAGGTTTGGGCACAGTCGCAAGGTATCGAAGCGGTGAAGTCGCTCGGTCTGCCGGCCGATTACCTGCTGCTTACCGACGCCGACATCGGACACCCCGCCGACGCCGTCACGCAACTCGTTGCGCGCGCAACCGAAGAGAAGCGCGATCTGGTCTCGCTGATGGTGCGGTTGCGCTGCGATTCGTTCTGGGAGAAGGCGCTGATCCCGGCGTTCGTGTTCTTCTTCGCGAAGCTGTATCCGTTCTCGTGGGTCAACAATCCGCGCAACAAGACTGCCGCTGCGGCCGGCGGCTGCATGCTCGTGAAGCGTACGGCGCTCGAAGAAGCGGGCGGCATCGAATCGATCCGCGGCGAATTGATCGACGATTGCAGCCTGGCGAACCGGATCAAGCATCGCGGTGAGGGGCGTCATCCGATCCGGCTCGATGTCGCTGCGCAGAGCGTGTCGCTGCGTCCGTATGACAACTGGCGCGAGATCTGGAACATGATCGCGCGCACCGCGTTCACGCAGCTGCGCTACTCGCCGTGGCTGCTGCTGGGCACGCTGATCGGCATGACGCTGATTTATCTGGTGCCGCCGGTCGTTGCGCTCGCGCTCGGTCCGTACGGATGGCCGGCGTGGCTCGCATGGGCCGCGATGTGCTGCGCGTATGCGCCGATGCTGCGCTACTACGGCCGCTCGCCGCTGTGGGCGCCGGTGCTGCCGCTGATCGCGTTGTTCTATGTCGGTGCGACGGTGGGGTCCGCGGTGCGCTATTGGCGCGGCAAGGGCGGTCAGTGGAAGGCGCGTGTGCAGGCGCCGGTGCAGGAACGGTAAGCCGAGGGGTAAGCCGCAAGCGCCGCAGACGTTTTGCGGCCGATCAAGCGGCGGCGCGCAATGCGCTGCCGCCGTTTCAAAAACATCAACGCTGCGTCAGCATCATATAGAGCTGAATCGCCATATCCGGCGAGAACGTAAAGGGCACCCAGCCGTGGCCCGTGTGGCGCAGCACCAAGAGACGATCGCCGTTCGATTGCTTCTGCACGGCCATCATCGGATTCTTCGTCGACACGAAACGCCAGCCAGGCGGCAGGCCCGTCGGGGGTTCCGGGAGCATCGACGCGCGCGCGTTCGCCAGTTCTTCGATCAGTTGCCCCACCTGTTCCGGATGCAACGAAACCGACTTCCCGCCGATAGTCAGCACGATCTCGTTTTGCGCCGGGCGCGCGACATGCAGCGCGGGTTTTTCGTCGACGGTTTCGACGGCATTCGCCGTTTCGCTAACGGGTGCATCGGCGACGGGAGCGGCCGCATTATCAGCAGCCGGTTGAGCGGATGCCGCTGCAGCTTGCATCGTTTCGCTGGAGTCGGCGCTTGTGACCGGCGCGTCCGCGGACGCGCGTTCAGCCGAGGCTTCGTGCGCCGCGTGTTGAGCGAGTGCGGCTTGAATGAGCTGGGTGAGCTGATCGACACCCGTTTCGAGCGCGCCGATCTGTTCTTGGAGGTTCATGCGAGGCTTCTCTACGTAAGACTCGCGATTTTACTCGCTGCGCGCGAGCTGTGACCGAACCGGCGCGTTCACAGGTTGTAACAAATCTTCACTTCTTCAAGTACCCCGCTTGCCGGAACCAGTCGAGCGCATCGCGCAAGCCCTCGCGATACGGCCGCGCGCGATAGCCCAGCTCGCGTTCCGCCTTCGCCGACGTGAAGTACATTTTGTTCTTCGACATCTTGAGTCCGTCGACGGTCACGAACGGCTCGCGCTTCGTGATCTTCGCGACCGCTTCCGCACCTACCGCGAGCGGATAGAGCGGCCAGCGCGGCAGGCTGATCGTCGGCGGCTTGCGGCCCGTGAGCGTGGCGATGTCGGCGAGCATCTGTTGCAGCGGCAGGTTCTCGCCGCCGAGGATGTAGCGCTCGCCGATGCGTCCGTGTTCGAGCGCGAGGAAGTGGCCGGCGGCGACGTCGTCGACGTGCACGAGGTTCAGCCCCGTATCGACGAACGCCGGAATCTTGCCGAGCGCGGCCTCGACGATGATGCGGCCGGTTGGCGTCGGTTTCACGTCGCGCGGGCCGATCGGCGTCGACGGATTGACGATCACGGCGGGCAGGCGGTCGCGCTCGATCATCCGTTCGACCGCGCGCTCGGCGAGCACCTTGCTGCGCTTGTAGACGCCGATCGCGTTCTCGGCTGTGAGCGGCGCGGTTTCATCGGCGGAATTTCCGGAGCTCGTGACCTTGAGTGTCGCGACGCTGCTCGTGTAGACGATGCGCTCGACGCCCTCGGCGAGCGCCGCGCGCATCGTCGCTTCGGTGCCTTCGAGGTTCGCGCGTTCGATCTCGGCGGGGTCGGGGGCCCACAGGCGATAGTCGGCGGCGACGTGAAGCAGATAGCGCACGCCGCGCAGGGCGGCGCGCATCGACGCTTCGTCGCGCATGTCGCCGACGGCGATTTCCGCGTCGAGGTCTTCGAGGTTCTTGCGCGGGCTCGTCGCGCGCACCAGCACGCGGACGGCGAAGCCCTTTTGTTGCGCGATGCGCGCGACGGCCGAGCCGACAAAGCCGGACGCGCCGGTGACGAGAACGAGGTCTCGCGATTGATCTGCCATGGGTTCCTCGGAATTGCGACTGACGACGGCGTACGCGGTGTGGGCCGCGTGCGCCGTTTTGAATGTTGCGCGATTTTACTTGCCCCGAGGAATGCGAGGGCGCGGGATAGGGTCAGCGAACGACACCGCAATCAAAACGGCCTCAGCTGTACTCCAGCACCCCTTCATTGAAGCTCTGAATAAACGCATGCGCATCCGCCGCGCCCATCGGCCGCGCGAAGCGATATCCCTGCACGAAGCCGCATCCATGGCGGCGCAGGAACGCGAGTTGGTCGTCGGTCTCGACGCCTTCGGCCACGACCTTGAATCCAAGCGCGCGGCCAAGCGACAGAATCGCGCGCGTGATCACTTCGTCCTCGCGGTGCACGCCGATGCCGCGCACGAACGACATGTCGAGCTTCAGACGGTCCGCATGGAACGTGCGGATATAGGAAAGGCTCGAGTAGCCGGTGCCGAAATCGTCGATGGCGATATCGACGCCGGTCGCGCGGATCGCGCGCAGCATTTCGATCGACCCGTAGGCCATCAGCGCGCCCTCGGTGATCTCGACTTCGAGCAGCGACGGCGACAAGTCCGCACGCGTCAACGCGCGCTCGATCACGCGCAGGATGTCGCCGCGCGCAAATTGCCGCGGCGAGATGTTCACCGACATCCGCAACCCCGGCAGCGTCGACTGCCACGCCTGCGCCTGGTAGCACGCCTGCTGCATCACCCATTCGCCGATCGGCACGATCAGGCCGTTTTCCTCGGCGATCGGAATGAAGGTGGCGGGGCTCACCGGGCCGAGTTCCGCGTCGCGCCAGCGCAAGAGCGCTTCGACGCCCGTCACGCGGTTCGATTGCAAATCGACTTGCGGCTGATAGTCGAGCCGGAATTCGCCGTTTGCAAGCGCGGCGCGCATGCGGCGCGACAGCGCGAGCCGTTCGTCGGCGACGCGGCCGAGTTCCGGCTCGAACTTCAGCACTGCGTTGCGGCCGTTCGATTTCGCGCGGTACATCGCGAGGTCCGCGCGGCGCAACAGCGTTTCGCCATCGGCGCCGTCGGACGGAAAGCTCGCGATGCCGACGCTCGTCTCGACGTAGAACTCGGTGTCGTCGATCCACACCGGCCGCGAGAATGCGTGCGAGACGCGCGCGAGCACGTCGGTCAGGCGGTCGGTCGCTTCTTGCTCGACGATCACCATCACGAACTCGTCGCCGCCGTAGCGCGCCACGGTATCCGACGTGCCGACGCAATCGGCCAGGCGTTGCGCGATCTCGCGCAGCAGCCGGTCGCCGATGCCGTGGCCGAGGCTGTCGTTGACGTCCTTGAAATGATCGACGTCCATGAAGATCAGCGACACGCGCGTGCCGCGCAAGCCACCGTGCTTGATCGCGTGAGCGAGCCGCTCGTTCAGGAGCGAGCGGTTCGGCAGCGCGGTGAGCGCATCGAAATTCGCCTGATGGCGCAGCATGTCGCGCGATTGCACGAGTTCGGTGACGTCGTTGACGACGCTGATGTGATGCGTGATCTGTCCGTTTTCGTCGCGCACCGGCGCGATATAGAGCTGATTCCAGAACAGCGTGCCGTCGCGCCGGTAATTGCGCACGAGCGTCGTCACTTCGCGCTCGTCGGCGAGCGCGCGGCGGATCGATTCGATGCCCGGCTGGTCGCGATCGTTGCCTTGCAGGAAGCGGCAATCGGAGCCGATGACCGCATCGGTCCGGTAGCCCGTGATGCGCTCGAATGCGGGGTTCGCGTATTCGATCAGATTACCCTTGTCGGTCGCGCGCGTGATCAGCACGGCGTTGACGATCGCGTCGAGCGCGCGGCTGCGCAGGCGCAGCGCCAGTTCGACGTCCTTGCGCTCGGTGATGTCTTCGTAAGTCGCGAGCAGGCCGATGACATCGTTGCGCACGTTCTTGAGCGGCACCTTGGTCTTTCGATACCAGCGCCAGTTGTCGCCCGCCGCCGGCGCGAATTCTTCGTACGCATGCAACGGCTTGCCGCTCGCGATCACTTCGCTGTCGCGCATGCGCGCCACCGACGCGAAGTTGTGCCAGGGCAGATCGTAGTCGGTGAGGCCGGTGATCTTCGAGGCGTCGGCGATGCCGACGTCGTCCGCGAACGCGCGGTTGCAGCCGAGGTAGTGAGAGCGCGTGTCCTTCCAGAAAATGCGTTGCGGCACGCTGTCGATCACCGCTTCGAGCATCTGCTTCGATTGCTGAAGCGCTTCCTTGGCCTGTTCCTTTTCGGTGACGTCGACCGCGACGACGAAGCACGCGTGGCGATTCGCGTGATGCAGAAAGTGGAAGGTCGGTTCGACGAAAAAGCGCGTGCCGTTCTTCTTCACGTGGCGGCGCACGCCGGTCGTGCCGCTGACCGCTTCGGGCGACGCCACGAACGTCGCAAAGCGTGCGAGAAATTCGTCGACGTCTCCGGCGGGCCGCAGCTTGGCGATGCTGAGGCCCTCGAATTCGTCGCGCGAATAGCCGTAGAGGCGCACGGCGGCATCATTGGCGGCCGCGACCGTCGCCGTGTCGACGTCGTAGATCAGCATCGGCAGCGGATGCTCTTCGAAATACTCGCGAAAGCGCGCCTCGCCTTCCTCGGCGACGATGCGCACGCGCGCGCGCTCGAGCCCGAGACGGTGATTCGCAAGAAAACCGTAGACGAGCAGCACGAACGCCGCCGCGGCGGCTGCCGCGAACGCGATGCGCTCGGAGGTGAGGCGGCGCGCGGCAAGACTTGCGCGGGCGCTGGTGGAGAGTTGGCTGGCCGGGTCGAGCGAGGCGACGCCGATGGCGAGGCGGTGCCGCGTCTCGTTGACTTCGCCGAGCGCCTGCCGCTCGAGGAAGACGGTGTCGCCCTGGGTGCTCGCGGTGAGCGTCGTCTGGGCGAGCTGGCGTTGCCATTGGTTGGTCGCTTCGCGCAACGCGTCGATATCGCGCGCGCGTTGCGGGTCTTTGGCGAAAGCGTCGGAAAGATCGCTGAAATAGCGCGTGGCGCGTTCGAGCCGCTGGACTGTCCACGGCACGGCGTGCGAAGCGGGGTTGTCGAGCAAGCGCAGAAAGTCGGCATCTGCTTCGGCGTAAAGCGATTCGAGTCCCTCGACGTCGTCGCGCACGTGCAGCACCTGCGTCAGCTGCGCGTCCGCCACTTCGCGCGCGGCGAAGATCTGGCTTGCGGAAAACGCGACCATGCCAACGGCAAAAGCGCACAACGCGACCGTCAGAATGGTCGTGTTGTGTTCTTCGAACCAGCTTTTGACCATCCGGATGCGGTTGACACCTACCGCGTGGTCTTGTGCAGCCACCGTGAAGTCCCCCCGCGCGATCGATAACAAGATGCGTAAACTGTTTACGACCGCCGCTTTGATTTACTTAAGTGCTAGCCGAGATTACTTTTGCTTTTACGTTTGCGTCTTTCTTGATTAGATTGATGCGGCTGCTTTCTTTGTATTAATTGCTCTGACTGTTTCAACGGCGCCCCCGTCATTGATAGCGCCGTTCGCTTTATTTCATCCTCCGGCATGGTCGCTGCGTCACGACTAAAATGCGGGCGGAATGAATACGTAGGAGATTCGTGTATGACTGGGCCCGATTTAAACACAAGAATTGAAACTTATTATGTCCGTGTGCGCGGCATCGTTCAGGGTGTGGGTTTTCGGCACGCGACGGTGCGTAAAGCGCATTCGCTCGGCATCACCGGCTGGGTCGCGAACCTCGAGGACGGTTCGGTTGAAGCGATGCTGCAAGGTCCGGCCAATCAGGTCGACCTGATGCTCGAATGGTTGCGGCGCGGCCCACCGGCCGCCCGCGTGACCGATCTCGCGGGCGAGGAGCGCTACACCGACAAGCGTTACGAACGCTTCGAGCAACATTGACGACGCTGTCGGTCAGCAGGTTGTCTCGCGGCCTTTAACCTTACATTTAGGATGCACAGGGACCGATCACTCTATATAATGAGAACGGTTCTTATTTCCATATCGAAAACCCCATGCGCCTATCCGACCTGCCAAAGGGTGCTCCCGCCGTAGTGGAGCACGTTCAGGATGTCCACGAGTCCGATTCGATTGCGCAGCGCTTGCGCGATCTCGGATTCGTTTCGGGCGAGCCGGTGCGGGTGGTCGCGCGCGGGCCGTGGGGCGCTGATCCGATCCTGATCCAGATCGGCTCCACGCGGTTCGCGCTGCGTCGTGCCGAAGCCAGCCGCGTGAGCGTTCGGGAGGCATCGAGCCTATGAGCGCGGCCAACCTGCGTATCGCCCTCGTCGGCAATCCGAACTGCGGCAAAACCGCGCTGTTCAATCAACTTACCGGCGGGCGCCAGAAGGTCGCGAACTATGCCGGTGTCACCGTGGAGCGCAAGGAAGGGCGGTTCACCACGCCTTCCGGCCGTCACGTTCAGGTGCTCGATCTGCCGGGCGCCTATAGTTTCGACTCCACCAGCCCCGACGAGCGCATCACCCGCGACGTCCTGCTCGGACGCTATCCGGGCGAGGCGGTGCCGGATCTGATCGTCTGTGTCGCCGATGCGACCAATCTGCGTCTTCATCTGCGTTTCGTGCTCGAAGTCAAACGGCTCGGGCTGCCTGTGCTGCTGGCGCTGAACATGATGGACGCCGCCACCCGGCGCGGGATCGTCATCGACGTGCCCGAACTGCAACGCCGGCTCGGCGTGCAGATCGTGGAGACGGTGGCCGTGCGGCGCGGCGGCGCTCGCGCGCTGATCGATTTGATGGATCGGATGGGGCCGCTCGAGAAGCCGTCGCCCGCAACGGCCTCGAGCGGTCAGCAAGACGCGGCCGATTTGCACGCCGAAGTCCGGGCGCTTCTGGCTGCGACCGTCACGATGCCGCGCGCGACCGATGCGCGCGACGACGCGATCGATCGCTTCGCTCTGCATCCTGTGTTCGGGCTGATGATCCTGGCGATCGTGATGTTTCTCGTGTTCCAGGCGGTCTATTCGGTGGGCAAGCCGATGACCGACGCGATCGGCGACGGCTTCGGGTGGCTTGGCACGCAGGTCGGCACGTGGTTGCCGGACGGGCCGCTGCGCAGTCTGCTGACCGATGGCGTGATCGGCGGTCTTGGCACTGTGCTCGGATTTTTGCCGGAAATTCTCGTGCTGTTCCTCTTCATTCTGCTGTTGGAGGAATCGGGCTACTTGCCGCGCGCGGCGTTTCTGCTCGACCGCGTGATGGTTTCGGTGGGGCTCACGGGGCGCTCGTTCATTCCGTTGCTGTCGAGCTTCGCGTGCGCGATTCCCGGCGTGATGGGCACGCGCAGCATCACGGACCCGCGCGACAGGCTCGCGACCATCCTCGTCGCGCCGCTCATGACTTGCTCGGCGCGCCTGCCGGTCTACGCGCTGCTGATCGGCGCGTTCATTCCCATCCATCACGTGTTCGGGGTATTCAATCTGCAGGGTCTCGTGCTGTTCGCGCTTTACGCGGCCGGAATTTGCGGCGCGATGCTGGTCGGTTGGATCTTGAAGCGCCTGCGCCGCGATCACGTCGAACACGCGCTGCTGATGGAGTTGCCGTCGTATCGATTGCCGAAGCTGCGCGACATCGCGATCGGCCTGTGGGAGCGCGGCTCGATCTTTCTCAAGCGGCTGACCGGCGTGATTCTCGCGCTGACCGTGCTGATGTGGTTTCTGTCGACGTTTCCGTCGCCGCCTGCGGGCGCCACGGGGCCGGCCATCGATTACACATTCGCGGGCTACATCGGCCGGGGCCTGCAATACCTCTTTGCTCCGCTGGGCTTCAACTGGCAAATCAGCCTTTCGCTGATTCCGGCGTTCGCCGCACGCGAAACGGCTGTTGCGGCGCTGGCCACGGTCTACGCAGTGAGCGGCGGCGACGGCGACATCGTGAGTCTCGGGCACGCGCTCGCCGCCAATTTTTCGCTGGCAAGCGCGCTGTCGCTGCTGGTCTGGTTCGCGTTCGCGCCGCAGTGCATGTCGACTCTCGCCGTGATTCGCCGCGAGACCCGCTCGGCGCGCATCGTGGCGCTCTCGTTCGGCTATATGTTCGTCATGGCGTACGCCGCATCGTTCTTGACATATCAGATTGCGAGGTGGCTCACGTGAGTTTCAGTCTGTGGTGGCAGTACGCGGTGATCGCGCTGCTCGTCGTGGCGAGCGTGCTTTACACGTTTCGCAAAGTGGCGCCGAAGCTGGCGGCCCGCTGGCAAGCCGCGGCGTCGATCGCGCTGACACGGCCCGGGCGCTCGCGTGCGGCGCTTGCGCTGGGTCGCTGGCTGAGCCCCGCCGGTGCGACCGGCAATTGCGGCGACGGCTGCGGAGCCTGCGGCAGCTGCGACACGCCGCAGCGCGCGGCCGATCATCCGGATGGGCAGCCGATCACGTTCCGCTCACGCTAGCGGGAGCGTGCACCGGGTCTCATCCGGGCGCTACGCTCAGGTTCAACCCTGATGACGCGGGTTCGCATGCGGCGCGTTGATGCGCGTCGGACCCGCCTGACTTTCGATCGCCTCGCGCAGCGCCGGTCGCCAGCCGAATCCGAACAGCGCTTCGGCGAGCACGAATAGCGGACCGATCAAGAGGCCGACCACATCGTCGACGAAGGCGGGCTTGCGATGCTCGTACGCCGCGTGGCCGACGAATTGAAACACCCAGCCGACGACAAAGAGCCCGATGCCCGCGCCAAGCCTGGTGCCGAGCGGCGCTTGCGCGAGCCAATGGCCGAGCCATAGGCACAGCGCGGAAACAACGGCCATCATCAATCCGAGCGGCACGTCGAGCACGAGGTAGTAGACGGTCGCCGCTACGAACAGCGCCCAGGCCGGCGATAACGCGACTGGCAATACGCCGAAGTTCGAAGCCGGCCGGCTCAACAGCACGGCGAGCGCAGCGACGATCATCGGAATGCCGACGAAATGCGTGGCGATATTGCGCCGGTCGCGATGGTAGGCCGCGTATTGGGCGAGCTGGTCTGTCAGCGTTCTCATGGATGTCTCCGTGCCTCGAAAGTGCTCATAATCGCGCTCAATCGTCTGTCGACACTTTCGGCTAGCCGACAATCCGCGCCTCCATGCACCTCCATGCTATGACATCGCACTCCACCAGTACGCCTGCCTATCGCGAAGCGCTTGCCGCCGCGCTGTCGGCGAGCGCCTGGTTCCGCGCGAACCCCGAGGACTTGCGCGCGGCGCTCGTCGAGCTGGGGCGCGTCGAGCGACTGGCCGGCGGCGCGCGGCTTTTTATCCGCGGCGACGCTGACGACGGCATCTATTGCGTGCTGGAAGGCGCCATCCGGATCGGTGCGGCGAGCTTCGCGGGCAAGGAGGCGCTCCTCGCGCTCATCGAGCCCGGGAATTGGTTCGGCGAAATCGCGCTGTTCGACGGGCGGCCGCGCACGCATGACGCCTACGCCGAACGCGATACGGCGCTGTTTCATGTGCCGCGTGCGGCGCTCGCCGCGCTGCTCGAACGCGCGCCGCAATATTGGCACGCGTTCGGCCTGCTGCTGACGCAGAAAGTGCGCCTCATGTTCGACTTGATCGAGGAAACGGCGCTGCTTCCCGCGTCGCAACGCGTGGCGCGGCGGCTTTTGCTGATGGCGGGCGGATACGGCGACGCGAGCGCCGCGCGGCGCGTGCTCAAGGTGCCGCAGGAAGACCTCGCGATGATGCTCGCGCTGTCGCGTCAGACGATCAATCAAATCCTCAAGCAATTCGAAACGCAGGGCGCGCTGACACTGCGCTATGCGGAGATCGAGATCGTCGATCCGGTGTTGCTGACCGCGCTGGCGATGCCCGACGCGATCACGCGGTCTCACCGGTAAGCACGGCCTTCGGTTTTCTCTCCGCGCTCTTCCTTGACTATGTGCGTACGCACATATAAACTTCACTTCATGAACAGACCTCTCTCTTACGACGAATGCAACTGCTTCGCGCTGCGTCAAGCGGCGCGCTATGTCACGCAGATCTACGAGCGGCATCTGGCGCAGGTCGGCATGACGGCGGCGCAATTCACGATCATGGCCAAGCTCGCTCGCCAGCCGGAGTCGACGATGCTGGAGCTGTCGGAGCAGATGGTGATGGACCGCACCACGCTCGTGCGCGCACTGAAGCCGATGCAGCGCGACGGGCTGGTTGTGACGAAGCCGTCGGAGCAGGATAGCCGCATGTTTTTGCTGAGCTTGTCTGCAGCCGGCGAAAAGATCTTCGATCAGGCTGTGATCGCGTGGCGCGCGGCGCAAGACGAGTTCGAGAAGAAATTCGGCCGTGCGCGCGCGAAGGCGCTGCGCGCGGAGCTGTTCAGCATGACGGTTTAACAAGCCGCGCACGGATCGAGGCGGCCGATGACTTTGACGTCGGGCCGCCGTCTTTTTCCTTGATTATGTGCGTATGCACTAATACACTGCTTTCCATCACATGGCGATCTCCATCGAAGACGACTGTTTCGCGATCCGGCAAGCGGCGCGATACGTCTCCCATATCTACGACAAGCATTTGGCGCGCGTCGGTTTGACCACGACGCAATTCTCGATCTTGGGGAGGCTCAAGCGCCTCGGGCCGTTGACGGCGTCGCAACTGGCCGAGGCGATGGTGATGGAGCGAACCACGATGGTGCGCGCGATTCAGCCGCTCAATCGCGATGGTCTGGTGGCGAGCGCACCGTCCGAGTCCGACCGGCGTGCGCTGTCGATCCGGTTGACTGAACTCGGCGTGCAAAAGCTCGCGAGCGCGGCGATTCCCTGGCAAACGGCGCAAGAAGAGTTCGAGCAGCGTTTCGGCACGCAGCGTGCGGCGTCGTTGCGGCAGGAGTTGTTCGCGTTGACGCGGGGATCGCAGGAATAGCGCATTGGCTTCAACGCAGCGCTATTCGGATAGGCGCGCCAGGTCGCGCTTTATTTCAATCTAACGGAGTGCATACGCACATCAATCATGTCGACAACCCCATCCACCATTGCGCCCGCAGGCGCCGCCCATGTCAGCAAAGCGCCGCGCCGGATTCCCTGGATGCTGCTTGCTCTGATGTCGGTGGTCGTCGTGCTGGCGGCAGCGGCGTCGTATTGGTTCGCGATCGGCCGCTTCATCGAATCGACTGACGATGCGTATGTCGGCGGCGACGTCACGGTCATGGCGCCGCGCGTGAGCGGCTTCGTGACGGACGTGCTCGTGAAGGACAACCAGCACGTGAGCGCCAATCAAGTGCTGATCCGCCTCGATGCGCGCGACTACGACGCGCGACTCGCGCAGGCGCAAGCGGACGTTGCCGGCGCGAAGGCGGCGGTCGTCGAGTTGCAGGCGAAGAAGGCGCTGCAATTGGCGACGATCAACGTCCAGGCCGCCGACGTGCGTTCGTCGCAGGCGGAGCTCACGCGCAGCGTCTCCGATGCGCAGCGCTATCGCGAGCTCGTGAAGGATCAGGCCGTGTCGAACCAAGTCGTCGAGCGCGCGGACGCCGATCTCGGTAAAGCGCGCGCCTCCGTCGACGGCAGCAACGCCGCGCTCATCGCGGCCCAGCGCCAGCTCGAAGTGCTCGATGCGCAGATCAACGATGCGCAGGCGCGGGTCGCCACGGCGCAGGCCGCCGAGCGTGTCGCCGAATTGAACGTCGAATACACGACGATCCGCTCGCCGGTCGACGGTTACGTCGGCAACCGCACGGCACGCGTCGGGCTGCTCGCGAATACGGGGGCGTCGCTCTTGACCGTGGTGCCGTCGAATGGATTGTGGATCGACGCGAACTTCAAAGAAGACCAGTTGAAGAAGATGCGCGTGGGCGACGAGGCCGAGGTCTCGCTCGACGCGTCGAGCAGCACGATCCGCGGTGTCGTCGAAAGTCTCGCACCGGCGACGGGCGCCACCTTCAGCGTGCTGCCCGCCGAAAACGCCACCGGCAACTTCACGAAGATCGTGCAGCGCGTGCCGGTGCGGATTCGTCTCGACGTGCCGAAGACGATGCAAGGCGTGCTGCGCCCTGGGCTGTCGGCGACGGTGAAGGTGCACGTCGATGCCGGCGGCGCGCAGGAGCGTGCGTCATGAGCGCAGCGGCATCTCCCAACATGACGACCAAGAGCGCGCCGCAACCCGCGCATATGAACCCGGCCGATCTGCCGACGCGCACCAAAATCTTCGCGTTCACGCTGATGTGCCTCGGGTTCTTCATGGCGACGCTCGATATCCAGATCGTCGCTTCCTCGCTGCGCGACATCGGCGGCGGCTTGTCCGCGAGTCAAGACGAGCTGTCGTGGGTGCAGACCTCATACCTGATCGCCGAGATCCTGGTGATCCCGATGTCCGGCTGGCTCACGCGCGTGTTCTCGACGCGCTGGGTCTTCGCAGTCTCGGCATTCGGCTTTACGGTGACGAGCATGCTGTGCGGCCTCGCCTGGGACATCAATTCGATGATCATCTTTCGCGGCCTGCAAGGCGCGCTCGGCGCGGCGATGATTCCGACCGTGTTCACGACTGCGTTCGTGCTGTTTCCGCCCAAGCAGCGCTTGATTGCATCGACCACGATCAGCGCGCTCGCGACGCTCGCGCCCACGATCGGGCCCGTGATCGGCGGCTGGATCACGTCGGCATGGTCGTGGCATTGGCTGTTTTATCTGAATCTCGCGCCGGGCTTGGTGGTGACGTTCATGGTGCCGCGCTATGTCGATTTCGACCGGGCCGACATTTCGCTGCTGAAGAAAGGCGACTACCTCGGCATCGTACTGATGTGCGGCTTTCTGGGTTGCCTCGAGTACCTGCTCGAAGAGGGGCCGCGCAAGAACTGGTTCAGCGACAACTTGATTCTCGCCTGCGCATGGATCTCGGCGATTTGCGGCTTTCTGTTCCTGGTTCACGCGCTGACCGCCAAAGAGCCGATCGTCGATCTGAAGGCGCTTGCGCTTCGCAACTTCGGCATCGGCAGCTTGCTGTCGTTCATCACCGGCATCGGCATTTTCTGCACGGTGTTTCTCACGCCGCAGTTTCTCGCACGCGTGCGCGGCTTCGATTCGTTTCAGATCGGCATGGCGTTGCTGTCGGTCGGCTGCTTTCAGTTGCTTGGGCTCGTTGCGTATTCGTTGCTGACGCGCGTGCTCAACATGCGCTGGCTGCTGACGATTGGACTCGTTCTGTTCGGCGTCGGCTGCTATCTGTACGTGCCGCTCACGAACCAATGGGGCTGGGAGCAATTGCTGATTCCGCAGGCGCTGCGCGGTTTCGGGCAGCAGTTCTGCATTCCGCCGATCGTCACGATGGCGCTGGGCTCGCTGCCACCGTCGCGGCTCAAATCAGCGAGCGGCTTGTTCAATCTGATGCGCAATCTCGGCGGCGCGATCGGCATTGCGGTCGCGAGCACGATGCTCAACGACCGGCTGAACCTGCACTACGAGCGGCTCGACGAGCACCTGAATGCGGGGCGGCCCGCCGTCGAATCGATCCTGCAAACGCAGACGGCGCATCTGGCCGCGGTGGGCGGCGACGCGCTCAATGCCGCGAACGCCGGGCTCGGCGAGCTGCATGCGCTATTGGTCCGCGAAGCGCTGGTCCTGACGTTTTCCGACACGTTTTTCGCGCTGGCGCTGTGTTTCGTGGCGGCGCTCGTGAGCGTGATCTTCATGCGCCCGTTCAGCATCCATAGCGCTGCGCCGACTGATGCCCATTAAGTCTCCGATATGAATTCGAACCTTGCAAAAGCGCTTGCCGCTGTGCTGGCCGCTTTGAGTCTCGCCGCGTGCGCCGTGCCGCCTGCGGCGCACGACACTCTCTCCCAAACCGTCCATACGGTAGCGCCGGCCGCGTGGGATGTCGCGGCACCTCAGGACGCATCGAATGCGGATCAATGGTGGGAGCAGTTTGGCGACCCCGTCATGCATCGGCTCGTGTCGTCAGTGCTCAAGGACAACCTCGACGTGCAGGCGGCCGTGGAGCGCGTGAAGCAGGCGCAGGAAGTCACCGCGCAGCGTCATGCAGTGCTGCTGCCCGAACTCGACGCGACGGGTAACGCTTCGTATGAGCGCATCAACACGCCCCCACCGCTTGGCTACGTCAAAGAAGGGGGCTTTGGCCTCGCGGCGAGCTGGACGCCGGACGTGTTCGGCGGCCAACGGCTCTCGGTCCTGGCGGCCGAGGCGCAAACGACCGGTCGCGAAGAAGCGCTGAACGCGTTGCGGCTCGCGCTCGCGGCCAACACGGCCGCCGCGTATATCGATCTGCGCTGGGCGCAGGCCGAACTGCAGATCCTCGACGACAACGAGCAGATCCGCGCTCGCGCGCTCAAGCTGACGCAGGAGCGCTTGCACTATGGTCTGTCGACGCAACTCGACGTCGCGCGTGCGCAGAACCAGTTGAGCGATTTGCAAGCGCAGATTCCGCGCGTGCGGTCCAACGTCGAGCATCAATTGAGCTTGATCGCGGTCTATTCGGGCCGCACGCCGGAGAGCGTCGACAGTCTGCTGCAAGGCGACGCACAGCCGATTCCGGTGCCGGCGCAAGCCGTGCCGCAGGTGCTGCCTTCCGAGGCGCTGCTACGCCGCCCGGACGTGCGTGAAGCCTATGCGCTCGTCGAGCAGCGTGCCGATGAAGTGGGCGTGTCGCGTGCGCAACGTTATCCGCAATTCCAGTTGAATCTCGCGGATGGCTTGCTCGCGGCGTCGTATCTCGGCCTGCCCACGCTGACCGACAACCTGTTCAGCGCGGCGCTGAGCGCAACGAGCCCGATCTTCAACGCCGGAAGGATCACCGCGAACATCAACGAGAGCGAGAGCAAGATGCGCGAGTCGCAACTCGCGTTGCGGCAGACGATGCTGCAAGCGCTCAAAGAGGTCGAAGACACGCGCAGCGATATCGTGAGCAGTTCGGATCAAGTGGTTAGGCTGGGCGGCGCGCTCGATGCGTCGAATCAGGCGTTGCGGCTTTCCGATGAGCTGTATCGCGGCGGCGCGGCGAACTTTCTCGACGTGCTGACGGCGCAGGAAGCGTATCTGCGGGATTCGGAGTCGCTCAATCAGGCCAAGCGCGAGCACGCGCTCGCGGCGGTCGCGCTTTACCGCTCGCTCGGCGGCGGGTGGGAGGCGGGGCAGACAGGTCAGGCTCGAGGTAGCGGCGTAGCAGGCTGATGCGCTCACGCGTGCGAGTAGACACACGGCCCTCATCCGAAAATAATGTCGAAGGAACTCACCGATGAGTTGAACCGAGAAACGAGGAGATTGCCCGCATGAGCGCAAACGAACTGCTGTCCCGGATGCTCCGCTATCAGGCGTGGGCGCATGACGAGATCCTGGGAGCAGCGACGGGACTCGATGCCGAGCATCTCCACAGAACCGAGCCTGAGCGTCGACTCCAAGGCCGTGTCGAGGTGACGGGCGCGAACGCATGAGCGTCTATGTTGCCCTTCTGCGTGCAGTGAACGTCGGCGGCACAGGCAAGCTCCCGATGTCGGAGCTGCGCAGCCTGTGCGAATCGGCGGGATTCGCCGACGTGCGCACGTATATCGCCAGCGGCAACGTGGTCTTCAAAAGCGCGCTTTCGAAGACGGCGGTCAAGGCCAAGCTCGAGCAATGTCTCGCGGACTATGCAGGCAAGCCGGTCGGTGTAGTGATTCGTACAGCAAAGGAAATGGCCGCCGTTCTCGCCGCGAATCCGTTCAAGTCGGCGGCGCCGAACCGGGCGGTCGTCATCTTCCTCGATGGGCCGCCGCTGGCCGATGCGTTAGCCAATGCGAGCGGCCAGCAAACGGAGGAAATGGCGCTCGGCGAGCACGAGATCTACGTGCATTACCCGGACGGAATCGGGGCGTCGAAATTGAAAATCCCGGCCGCCAAGGCCGGGACCGCGCGCAACATCAACACCGTGGCGACGCTTGCGGAGTGGGCGGGCGCGTAGTCCGCCGTCTCCGTCTCGTCGATACCGGCTGTGACCTCACACGAACGGGTTGTCCGTTTTTCCGGTGGGAGCGGGGGGCTCGTCGTCGAGCTTCTCGGGCAATGCCGCTTGCGCCTGCAGCGCGGCCACCACGCTGCCGATCGCTTGCTGCAAAGCGAGCGCCGCCTTGAGCCCGCGCTTGTCTTTGGCGATGTCGAGCGTGCCCGAGATCGTGATGCGCGACGTGCCGTTCGAGATTGTCAGCGCGTCGCCTTGGATGTTCAGCACGTCGTCGTCGTTTGCGTAAGCGTCAAACACCTTTCAGTCCTCCAATGCGTTGGTCTTTCAAAGACTCGGGAATGCCGGGGAAGCGCAGGCCGCTCATCGCTTCCAGCTCATGGACCGTTTTCACATCGTACCGGTTGGTATCGACGTTTTCCGTCACCACCGCGAACGCCATGTTCTTCGACGGCACATAGACGACCTTGAACAACTGTGTCGGCACGAACACGCGTGTCGCGCCGATAGTCTGCAATTGACCGCCGGCGAAGAGCGGCCCGGTCACGACGTACGCCTCGCCGTATTTCACCGCGATCTTGCGCACGGCTGTTTCGATGCGCGCCCACAGCCGCTGGTTGTTGATGCGATTTTGCGGCACGACGTTTGCGAGCGTAAAGGACTCGGCCATCGCGCGCTCGTTCCAGCGGTCTCCGGCGGGGCTCATGTGCCCGCGGTCGTAGCCGCTTCTTTTGTAGTCGGCGAGCGTCGCGCCTTCGCCGGGCGGCAGCGCGGGCTCTTCATAGAACTTGTTGGTGCGGACCTGATCTTTCGCGGCGTCGAGATTCGCGCGCGTCAGATGCTCGGCCGACCACAACGGGCCGTGCGAAATGCCCGAGTGCAGCACGGCGAAATCCGAATAGCACAGCACGCGCGTCTTCGGCGCGAGCTTGGCGTTGGTCAGGACCGGGAATTGCGCGTTCGGGACGAATTGCGTACAAGCGGGCGGGGCGGCGACGGCGTGTGCAGCGAAGGCGACGAGCAGACTGGCGAGAAACTTCTTCATGACAAACGAGGTTGGGGAGGGGGCGAAAGTATAGCTTCGCGTGCGCAATTTTCCCCAAGCATCGATGTCGCACGGCGCCGATAATTGAATCGTTGTCCGGCGTGCATCACGGTGCGGCTAAGCGGTTCGCGCGGCTTGCGGACACACGCCCTTATTGACCCCAAGGAGACAGCGAACATGTTCGACCACATTTCCATTGGCGTTAGCAATCTGACGAAAACCAAGGCGTTCTACGACGCCGCGCTCGCGCCGCTCGGCTACCGGTGCCTGCGCGACACGCCCGAGATGCTCGGCTACGGGCGCGACGAAGTCGGGCTCTGGATCTCGCCCTCCGAGCATCCGGTGCCTGCCGACATGAGCTCGGGCCTGCACTTTTGTTTTGCCGCGACGAGCCGTAAGAGCGTCGACGAGTTTCATGCGCAGGCGTTGCGCGCGGGCGGGCGTGATAACGGAAAGCCGGGTGTGCGCCCGGAATACGACGCGACGTACTACGCCGCGTTCGTGATCGACCCGGACGGTTATCGGCTCGAGGCGTATTGCGGCGGCGCTTGAATGAAGCCTGCTGCATTTCGAAAAAATCGGCGTTGACGGATAAATCGAAGGAACGCTACATTCGCTCCCATGAGCGCATTCTTCCTGACCACCACCGCAACCACCACCACGACCGCCAGCGGCGGGTCGACGGGAGGTTGCGCGCTCTGAACTAGCTGATAGTCGCTGCGACGATTTCCCCGAAAGCCCCGCCGGAAACGGATGGGGCTTTTTTCATGCGTGCTCTGTCTGTCCGGCCTTTTCAATTGACAGAAGGAGTACGCCATGGACGATTTCGATCACCGCCAGTTGGGCAACCAGCTGGACTTGTTTCATCAGCAGGAAGAGGGGCCAGGGATGATCTTCTGGCATCCGCGCGGCACGGCGCTGTTTCGCGTCGTGGAAGACTATGTTCGCGACCGTATGCGGCAGGCGGGATTCCTCGAAGTCCGCACGCCGCAACTGCTCGCGAATTCGCTTTGGGAGCAAAGCGGCCATTGGGAGAAGTTTGGCAAGCACATGTTCGTGGTCGGCAATGCGGACAACCCGTCATGTCTAAAGCCAATGAGCTGCCCTTGCCACGTGCAGCTATTCAACAAGCGCGTGCGTTCCTATCGCGACTTGCCGATTCGCTATGCGGAGTTTGGCGCCGTCCATCGCGCGGAGCCGTCCGGCTCGCTGCACGGATTGATGCGGGCACGCGCATTCACGCAGGACGACGCGCACGTTTTATGCGCGGAAGATCAGGTCGAACGCGAGGTCGCACGTTTCTGCGATTTGCTGCGCGTCGTCTACGCGGACTTTGGTTTCGATGCGTTCGATGTCGCGCTGTCGACGAGGCCGGCTGTGCGGGCCGGCAGCGATTTGCTATGGGATCGTGCCGAGGCGATGCTCGCATCGGCGGCGAGCGCGGCGGGCTTGCGCTTTACGGTGCAAAGCGGCGAGGGCGCGTTTTATGGGCCGAAGCTCGAATTTCATCTGATAGACCGGCAGCAACGCAAATGGCAATGCGGCACGGTGCAGCTCGACTACGTGCTGCCCGAACGATTGAATGCGATGTACGTGAACGAGCAAGGCGAAAGACGGCATCCCGTGATGATTCACCACGCGGTGCTGGGCAGCATCGAACGCTTCATCGGCATGCTGCTCGAGCACTATGAAGGATGGCTGCCGGCGTGGCTGGCGCCGGACCAGATCGCCGTCGCCAATGTTGGTCAAGACGCGCTCGCCTTTGCCAACGAAGTCGCGGATGCTCTAGAGGAGCACGGCTGTCGCGTGTTGCGTGATTTCCGCTATGAGCGCTTGCCCAGAAAGATCGTCGATGCAAGAAGCCAACGCGTGCCGGTCTTCGCGACGGTCGGCGCACGCGAAGTCGAGACGCGTGCGCTTGCGTTGAGAATGCGCAGCGGCGATACGCACTCGTTGCCGCTTGGCGAAGCGCTTGCCTACTTGCTCGACGAGGTTCGCTCGCCATCGCGCAAGCGCCGGCTTGCCTTGACGTAATTAGCGTCGAACCCATGCCGCTTTAGCCGGACGTTAAACGCCGCTAAGACAATCTAAACATCGCAAAGCACCGATTTAGCATCGCGCCGTAGCGCTCGCATAGCCTAAAAACATATGCAGCGCTATTGGCATTTATCGCTGAGTCTAATTAGCAACGTATGTAAATTGAAAGGCGGCGATATTAATTTGTAATTCGAATAATCACTCTAACTATAGGCCCCAGTGAAAGCCCTAAAAACCATCAAACAAAGTTTGACGCCGATTTTTGACCTGCTATTGTCACGTCCCAGAGACAGGGAGGAGGCCGCTTCACGGGCTTGCCTGGAGCGGCGCGCGCCGGCGGTTGCACTGGTGCGGTGCATCGAACCCGCAGCAAACCTTGTTTGATGCATGAGCGCCAAACCAAGCCTTTAGCGGCGCTAATGAATAAAGAAGGTCTTGCTGCAATGCAAACGATGTGCCGTTTTGGTGCGAAATGCACCAGTTAATTAAGCATCGGTTGCACTTTCAAAACGGAGGACAACCCACGGTCGGCACCCGCTCGGTGTGTACAAGAATCGGCTTAGGAAACTTAATTTACTTATATCAAACAAATTTTGACTGCCGGATTCTGTCCTGATATGGTTCCGCAACCTGATGAAAAGGCCACTGCCACACTGGTGTTAGGCGGCAAAATCCGGGCGCTGCGTAAGAGGCTTCAACGCACGCTCGACGAAGCAGCAACGGCCGCTGGAATCTCAAAGCCGTTTCTGTCGCAAGTTGAACGCGGTCTTGCAACACCGTCCATCACATCGCTGGCGGGTATTGCAAGAGCGCTGGGGGTAACGGTGCAGTACTTCGTCGATACGCCAACCGAAGCAAAGTCGGTTTGCCGAGGCGACGAGTTGAAGTTCTTTGGATTTGCCGATTCGGCGAATCTGTTTGCCCGGTTGACCAACCTATCGGGCGACAGGCAGCTGGAGGCGATCCTGGTCAGGATGCCGGTAGGGCAGCCGCCGTCGGAAATGACGACGCATGCAGGAGAGGAGTTCTTGTATGTGCTGCGCGGCAAAGTATCCCTGACGCTAGAAGGTACGTCGTTTGTGTTGCATGCCGGTGACAGTGCGCATTACGAGTCCACGGTCCCGCATGGCTGGGTGAATGCCGCAAACGAAGAAAGCTTGGTGGTTTGGGTCGGCACTCCGCGGTTGTTTTGAGTGGTAGAGGTAGTCAGCGCGTTTTTCGCGAAGCGCGTCTGTGTCTAGCAGTAAGGATTCCGAAACAGCAGTGCCCGAAATGCGGATAGTCGATCGCAGGACCTTGTTCAGCCATCCGATAGCCGACTGAGGGAAAACACTTAGAAACTGGTTTTAGGGCGAATCTAAACGTTTTGTAACTTTTTAGTATTCCTATTTTAAGTTCGAGCGTTTCGTCTAAGCGAGTTGCATAAGAGTCGTTGTTGTTTCTTTTGTGTCGCACTACAAGTGCGGGGCAATCGAAAAAATCGCGCGACGCCTAACGTCGCAAAAAAGAAGCGCGCAGGCGCAACACGTCTCGTCGCGCAACGGGTTTGGCTTACTGACAAGATAGAAGGGGAATGATGAAACAGAGGACTTTGACCTCAGCCATAAGAAAGATACTCTGGGCTGAAATTGCGTTGACGGCGGCAATCGGCACGACTGCGTTTGCGCAGAGCCAGCCGGCTCCGGCAGAAAATGCAGCGCCGGCTGCGGCGACGCCCGCCGCTCCGGCACCGACAGCCGCAGCGCCGGCCGCGGCTGCGAGTTCGGCGACGGCCGCCGCGCCGACGACGACCGCGCAAAACAACGCCACGTCTCCGTCCTCTGGAACGACGACCAACAACGGCGTCACCCAGCTCAAGCGCTTCGAGGTGACGGGTTCGCTGATCCGCCAAGCCGACAAGGTCGGTTTCAACCAGGTTCAGACCGTCACGGCCAAGGAAATCCAGAACAGCGGTTCGGCCACGGTCGCCGACTTCCTGCGCGACACCGCAGCCAACTCGGCGAACAGCTGGGGCGAAGGCCAATCGGCCAACTTCGCACCGGGCGCCGCGGGTATGGCGCTGCGCGGCCTGTCCGAAAAGTACACGCTGGTGCTGGTTGACGGCCAGCGCGTCGCGCCGTTCGCGTTCTACTCGAACAGCGTCGACTCGTTCTTCGACTTGAATACGCTGCCGCTCAATGACATCGAGCGCATCGAAATCGTGAAGACCGGCGCCGTGTCGCAATACGGCTCGGATGCTATCGGCGGCGTGGTCAACATCATCACGAAGCACGACTTCCAGGGTCTCCAGCTCGACGGCGGCCTCGGCACCGCGACCAATGGCGGCGGCGGTCAAGGCACGACCAAGTTCGGCGTGCTCGGCGGCTTCGGCGATCTCAACTCGGATCGCTTCAACGTCACGGCAGCAGCGAGCTACTACAAGTCGAACGGCTTCTCGCTCGCGGACCGCGACTCGACGCAATACCAGGACTTCACGGGCAAGCCGGGTGGCTACTCGCTGGCCTCGCCGACGTATTGGCAGACGGCTAACGGCCCGCAAGCGTTGAGCAACTGCCCGTTCGGCAGCAGCGTGAGGCCTGCAGGAACCAATTCGATTACGGCGGGCCAGGCCGGCACGATTTGCGGCTTGGGCACGGCAAATCAGATGTCGATCCTGCCGTTCACCGAGCGCTGGAACGCGAAGGTTCACGCCGACTTCAAGATCAACGACACCACGACCGCTTGGGCGGACGTGCTCGGCAGCTACAACACGACCACCCAGAACCAGGGTGTGAACGTGTTCGGCAACCCGCAGTCGGCTCCGCTGGTCTGGAATCCGGCGACGCAAACGCCGGGACCGATGAGCTTTGTCGTGCCGGCAGGCAACCCGTACAACCCGTTCGGCGTGGCGACTCCGCTCACGTACACGTTCCCGAACACGGTGTCGGAAAAGACGGATGCCTCCTACTATCGCGTGGCCGCGGGTATCAAGGGCACGGTCGGCTTGCCGATCGGCAATGACTGGGATTGGGCGACTTCGGTCAGCCATTCGCAAAGCACGGTTTCGAACGAATGGTCGAACCTGCTGAGCGTCGCCGGCGTGACCGCCGCCTACAACGGCGCGCTGAACTTCGCGAACCCGTCCGCCACCCCCGGCGCGCTCAATGCCGCCTACATCAACGCGAACAACCTGGGTATTTCGAAGCTCGACACTGTCGACGCGACGATTTCGACGCCGACGCTCTTCCATCTGCCGGCAGGCGATGTGGGCCTGGGCTTCGGCGCGCAGTTCACGCACCAGAGCGAATCGCTGACGCCGGGCGCCGAGTTCGCGGAAGGTCTCGTGGTTTCGCCGAACATTCAGACGGTGAGCGGCTCGCGTAACGTCGCGGCGGTCTACTACCAGTTCGACATTCCAATCATCCACAACTTGACGTTCAGCCAGTCGGGCCGCTACGACCACTACACGGACGTCGGTGGCGCCTTCTCGCCGCGCTTCGCGTTGCGCTATCAGCCGGTCCAGGCGCTGACGATGTACACGTCGTATGACCGCGGCTTCCGCGCACCGACGTTCGTCGAAGACAGCAATTCGGTGGCGATCGGGCAGCAGGTCAATCCGCAGACCGGCCTGAACTACCAGACGGTCACCGAGGGCAACCACAATCTGCAGCCGGAACATACGCGTAATTTGAACATCGGCTTCCAGTTGTCGCCGACGCGTACGACCGATGTCGGTTTGGATTACTACAAGATCTGGATCGACAACGTGATTGGCCAGGGCGCGCCTTCGTCGACGGTGCTCAATCCGGACGGTTCGCTCGCGTACACGGTCATTCCTTACCAGAACCTGGGCTATCTCGACACGGATGGTTTCGAAGGCACGCTCCGTCAAGCACTGCCGACGAAGCTGGGTACGTTCACGCTGTCGGGCGACTGGGCCTACATCCTGGACTACAAGCTCGGCGCGCCGGGTGCGGCTCCTGTCAACGGTGCAGGCAACAACTACACGATCACGCAGCCGTTCGGCGGCAGCTTCCCGCGCTGGCGCGGCAACACCACGCTGGACTGGGCCTACCACAAGTGGGATGCGGCTCTGACGTGGCAGTTCACGGGTCCGTACGCGCAGAACCTTCTGCCGCAGCCGGCTCCGTCGAAGGTGGGTTCGTATAGCCAGTTCAACCTGATGGTCACGTACACGGGCTTCAAGCACTGGACCATCTACGGCGGCATCGACAACATCTTCAACCGCACGCCGCCGTACGACCCGATCTTCGCGCAGGGCACGCTGAATCAGGTTGGCTACGACGAATCGCTCTACTCGTACATCGGCCGCTTCGCTCAGATCGGCGCGACGTACAAGTTCTAAGGCAGGTGGTGGTAGTGAGTTGTTAAAAGAAAGAAGTTAGCAGTACGGCAGTAAGCAGTTGGGTCCGCCGCTCTCACTCCTTGGTCGGAGTCAAAGCGGGAGCGGCGGCCTTTGTCCTAGAGGTGCCGCAAGAAGGGAAATCGGCAGTTCACGCCGGGAGGAGTAAAAGTTGGGTACGAAAGTGGAAGGACATTTTCCGGCGGCAAATGAGCGAGTGGCAACGCTAGGACGCCCTCGCGAATTCGGGAAGAAGCAGCAAAACCCGGTACGCCGCTTTGGTGGTATCGCAGTCGTCATCGTTCTGCACATAGTGCTGGTCTACGCACTGCTCAACGGCCTCGCCACCAAGGTGGTGCAGGTCATTCAACACCCCATCGAAACCAAGATCATCGAGCCGGTGAAGCCGCCGCCTCCGCCGCCGCTGCCGACCGTGCAGCTGCCGCCGCCGAAGTTCGCGCCGCCGCCGCCGCCGTTCGTGCCGCCGCCGGAAGTGCAGGTGCAGGCTCCGCCGCAACCGACGATCACGCACCAGTCCGCGCCGGTTCAGTCGGCGCCCATGGTCGCGCCTCCGGTTCAAGCGCCGCCGGCGCCCAAGCCCGTGAGCACGGCTGTCGGCGTGGTGTGCCCGAATTCAGATCAAGTTCGCGCCTCGGTGAAGTATCCGAAGGAAGCGCAGGAAAACAACATCACGGGTGATGTCCTGATCGAATTCGTAGTCGACCCGCAAGGCCACATTACGAACGAACGCGTTGCACAGTCCGCCGATTCCGATCTCGATCGCGCGGCGTTCAATGCGGTCAAGCAGTTCAATTGTATTTCCCAGGGGCAAGCTGTCCGCGTACAGGTTCCGTTCTCATTCAACTTGAATTGAACGCACCGCTTTTTTGATCGATTGTTGTTGTTTTAAAAGTTCACGGATGAACTGGAGCAGACATGAATAAGCGTACTCTCGCCGCTCTGACGGCAAGCATGGTGATCGGCGTATCGGCGGTGGGTTCCATCGCTGTGCCGCAAATGGCTTACGCACAAGCCAGCGATGCAACGGCTGCCGCCGCTTCGGCGCCGGCCACCGCGACCGCGCAAACGGCTACGCCGTCGGCCGACCAGCCGGCGCCGCCGCCCGCGCCCGCCACGTCGGAAACCGTCAACAACCCGTACGGTCTCGGCGCCCTCTGGAAGAACGGCGACTTCGTCGCTCGCTTCGTGCTGATTCTGCTGGTCATCATGTCGATGGGCAGCTGGTACATCATGATCACCAAGTTCTTCGAACAAATGCGCGCCAACGCCCGTGCGAAGAACGCCGACGCAAAACTGTGGACCGCGCCGTCGCTCGCCGAAGGCGCCAAGCAGCTCGACGAAAACTCGCCGTTCCGCTTCATCGCCGAAACCGCGATCGAAGCCGGCGAGCACCACGACGACGTCCTCCTCGAATCGGTCGACCGCAACACCTGGATCGACGCTTCGGTCGATCGCGCGATCACCAGCGTGTCGAACCGCCTGCAAGACGGCCTCGCGTTCCTCGGAACGGTCGGCTCGACGGCGCCGTTCGTCGGCCTGTTCGGTACGGTGTGGGGCATCTATCACGCACTGACGGCAATCGGCATCGCCGGCCAGGCATCGATCGACAAGGTCGCGGGCCCGGTGGGTGAAGCGCTGATCATGACGGCCATCGGTCTGGCGGTCGCGGTTCCGGCGGTGCTCGGCTACAACTTCCTGGTTCGCCGCAACAAGTCGGTGATGGAACGTGTCCGCTCGTTCGGCGCACAGCTGCACACGGTGCTGCTCGCAGGCGGCAAGCGTTCGGTGCGCAACGGTCACGCCGCGGTTGCGAAGCCGCTGGCAGCAGCCACGCACGCGGGGTAATCGGCCATGGCAATGAGCGTTGGACAAGACGGGGATGAAGACGAAGTCATGTCCAACATCAACACCACGCCGCTCGTCGACGTGATGCTGGTGTTGCTGATCATCTTCCTGATCACGATTCCCGTCGTAACCCACACGGTGCCGCTGCAGTTGCCGAAGGAAACGATTCAGCCGCTGCAGACGACACCCAAGAGCATCGAGATCGCCGTGAACAAGGATGGCGATTTCTTCTGGAACGAATCGCACGTGGATGCGCAGACGCTGTTGACGAAACTGAAGACCGTTTCGGTGCAGACGCCGCAGCCGGAAGTACACGTGCGCGGCGATCAAACCACGCGCTATGAATTCATCGGCCGTGTGATCACCGCGTGCGAGCGCGCCGGCATCGCGAAGGTTTCGTTCATCACAGAGCCGCCCGCGCGCGGAGGTTAAATATGGGAATGAACGTAGGCTCGAGTGGGGGCAGCGGCGAACCGGACGTGATGGTCGACATCAACACCACGCCGCTGATCGACGTGATGCTGGTGCTGTTGATCATGCTGATCATCACGATCCCGATTCAGATGCACGCAGTGAAGATGAACCTGCCGGTCGGCAATCCGCCGCCGCCTCCGGTGCAGCCGGAGGTGGTGCAGATCGATATCGACTTCGACGGCACGATGACGTGGAACGGCACGCCGATCACGAGCTCGACCATGCTCGAATCGAAGTTCCAGCAGGTGGCGGCCGAGCCGGATCAGGCCGAGATCCATCTGCGTCCGAACAAGCTGGTGCCGTACAAGGACGTGGCCGCGGTGATGGCCGCCGCGCAGCGCGAAGGCGCGACGAAGATCGGCTTGATCGGCAATGAGCAGTACATGCAATAAGGAAGTCGCAATGCGAAAGATCCAGCATCGGATGAAGCGCGCCGCCATTGCGGCCGCTTTCGGGGGGCTCATGGCGGCGGCGTTGCTGCCGTCCACGTCGTACGCGGACACGCTGCGCCCGGACGTCGCCAAGCCGCTGAACGACGCGCAAACGCTGTACCGCGCGCACAAGTACAAGGATGCGCTCGGCAAGATCGCGCAGGCTGCGGCCGTGCCGAACAAGACCCCGTACGAGAACTACATGGTCGAGGAAATGCGCGGCGCCGCGGCGATGGCGGCGGGCGATGTGGGCACCGCCGCGCAAGCCTATGAAACGCTGCTGAACTCCGGCCAGCTGAAGGGCGCCGATGAGCAGAGCACGACGGCGGCGCTCGCCGGCATCTACTTCCAGGAAAAGAACTACGCGAAGGCGATCACCGTCGCGCAGCGCTACCTGAAAGCGGGCGGCGGCGATCCCGACATGCGTACGCTGCTCGTGCAGTCGTACTACTTGTCGAACGATTGCGCCAACGTGGTCACGCTGTTGAAGGCGAGCACCGATGCGCAGGCGAAAGCCGGACGCGCCCCCGACGAGTCGCAGTTGCAGCTGCTCGGCACCTGCTCGCAGAAGGTGAACGACAACGCCACGTATCGCGGCGCGCTTGAAAAGCTCGTCGCGTATCACCCGAAGCAGTCGTACTGGGACGATCTGTTCGCGGCGATCAAGAGCAAGCCGGGCTACTCGTCGCGTCTGGACATCGACACGTATCGCTTGCGCCGCGCAACGGGCGCACTGACGACGCCCGATGACTACATGGAAATGACGCAGCTCGCGCTCGTCGCAAACAGCACGGCCGAAGCGAAGCAGATCATCGATCAAGGCTTCTCGAGCGGCGTGCTGGGCCACGATGCGGGCGCCGATCGCGAGAAGCGCCTGCAAGCGCTCGCGACCAAGCGCGCGCAATCGAGCGTCGACCAGAACGGCACCCCGTTCCCGCCAATCGACGCCGCGTTCAATCAGGTCTACGCGGGCAAGGCCAAGGACGGGATCGCGGCGATGGAAGCACTCGTTGCCAAGGGCGGCCTCGAGCATCCGGACGAAGTGCAGCTGCACCTGGGCGTGGCGTACTACGTCGCGGGCGAAAAGGCGAAAGCCGTGCAGGCCTTCAAGACCGTCAAGGGGACCGACGGCTCGGCGGACCTCGCGCGTCTGTGGGTGCTGGTCGCATCGAAGTAACGACGCGATGTAAAGGACGGGAGACCGCCGTCCTGGCGTCAATCCGATGAACAGCGTGCCGGTGACTCTCCGGCACGCGTTTTCTCGAACTTAAATGACCAACTTAGTGAAATTTCGGCGGCCGCGCGGTTTGGCGCGACGGCACGGGTCGTTGCGGCCAGCGTTCGGGGCGCTGCTCCTCGCCGCGCTCGGCACGGCCTATGTTTTGCCGGCCGATGCCAAGCCCGGGATCGCGCAGTTCGGCGACCCCAAATATCCGTCGACTTTCACGCACTTCGATTACGCGGACCCGAACGCGCCATCGAACGGCGAGCTCAATTTCCAGAACTACGACCAGTCGCAAAGCTACGACTCGCTGAACCCGTTCATCGTGCGCGGCCAGCCCGCGCCGGACATTCGGAACCTGATGTTCGACACGCTGATGCAACGCAGCTGGGACGAGCTCGCTTCCGAATATCCGCTGATCGCGGACGACGTCGAAGTGGCCCCCGACGGCCGCTCGGCGACGTTCCATATCAATCCCGCCGCGCGCTTTTCGAACGGCGACCCGGTCACGGCCGCCGACGTCAAGTACTCGCTCGATACGCTCAAGAGCCAGCAGGCGTCGCCGATGCTGTCGTCGCAATTCGCGGTGATCAAGGACGCCACCGTGATCGACCGCTTGACGGTGCGCTTCGACTTCAACGATCCCGGCCGCGGCTCGCCGCTGATCGCGGGCGATCTGCCGGTGTTTTCGCCGAAGTGGGGGCGGCTGCCGGATGGCAAGCGCGTACCGTTCGATCAGATCGCCACGCAGCCGCCGATCGCGAGCGGGCCCTACATGGTCGAGTCGCGCAAGAACGACAAGGGCATCACGTACCGCCGCCGCGACGATTACTGGGCGGCGAACCTGCCGTCGCGGCGCGGCATGTTCCGCTTCAAGCGCATCACGTTCCGCCTGTATCTCGACCAGTACACGAAGCTCGAAGCGTTCAAGGCCGGCAACGACGACATCGACGTCGAATACAGCGCGACGCAATGGGCGCGCAAGTACGTCGGCAAGAACTTCAATAACGGCATGCTCGCCAAGGGCTGGTTCGTCGACGGCCCGGCGCAGATGCAGGGCTTCATGGTCAACACGCGCAAGGACAAGTTCAAGGACCCGCGCGTTCGCCACGCGCTCGCGCTCGCGTTCGACTACGACTGGATGAACCGGATGATGTTCTACGGTCAGTACGAGCGCTTGAACAGCTTCTGGCAAGACAGCCCGTTCGGCGCGACCGGCATGCCGAACGAAAAGGAACTGGCGCTGCTCGAGCCTTTCAAGAAATCGCTTCCGCCCGAGGTGTTCGGCCCGATGACGCAGCAGCCGAACACGCTGCCGCCGAACTCGTTGCGCGGCAATCTGCGCGAGGCGCGTGAGCTGCTCGCGGAAGCAGGGTGGCACTATCGCGACGGCGCGCTGCGCGACGCGAACGGCAACCCGATGACGATCGAGATCATGGACGACGAGCCGGGCTTCGATCGTCTCTTGATTCCTTACTGTCAGGCGCTGCAAACGCTCGGCATCGACGCGCATATGCGCGAGATCGACAGCGCGCTCTATCAGAAGCGGCTCGACAGCTTCCAGTACGACCTGACGACTTACATCTACCCGCCGGTGACGATTCCGGGCGTCGAACTCCAGCGCCGTTTCACCAGCCAGGCGGCGGACCAGGTCGGCTCGGAAAACTACCCCGGCATCAAATCGCCGGCTGTCGATGCGCTCGTGCATGCCGCGGTCAACGCGACCACGCTCGACGACCTCGAAGCCGCGACTCGCGCGCTCGATCGCGTGCTGATCAACGAGTACTACGTCGTGCCGCAGTACAACATGCCGCACGCGCGCATCGGCTACAAGACGACGCTCGGCTTCCCGAAGGTCGTGCCGGACTCGTACCAATACGAGGACTGGGTGATCGACTACTGGTATCGCAAGCCGCTGGGCGTGCAGTCCGTATCGCTTGCCGTCCCTGTAGCTGCTGCAACCACTGCAGCCACTGCCCAAAGCGCAGCCCACTGAGGAACCCCATGCTTGCCTACATTCTCAGACGTCTGCTGTTGATGGTGCCGACCGTGATCGGCGTCGTCACGCTGACCTTCGTCGTCACGCAATTCGTGCCGGGCGGCCCGGTCGAGCAGATGGTGACGCAGCTGCGCCACGGCGCCGCGCGCGGCGGCCCGGACGGCGGCGGTGGCGGCGGTGGTGGTTACCACGGCAGCCAGGGCGTCGATCCGCAGCAGATCGAGCAGATCAAGAAGCAGTTCGGCTTCGACAAGCCGCCGCTCACGCGCTACTTCATGATGCTGAAGAGCTACGCGACGTTCGATCTCGGACAGTCGTACTTCCAGCATGAAAGCGTGTGGGGCGTGATCAAGGCGAAGCTGCCGGTGTCGATCTCGCTCGGGCTGTGGACGGTGTTCCTCACTTACGCGGTATCGGTGCCGCTCGGCATCGCGAAGGCCGTGCGCAACGGCTCGCGTTTCGATACGGCGACGAGCGTGCTCGTGCTCGTCGGCTACGCGATTCCCGGCTTCGTGCTCGGCGTGCTGCTCCTGATGCTGTTCGGCGGCGGCACGTTCTGGCAGGTGTTTCCGATGCGCGGCATCACGTCGGACAACTTCGACGATCTCTCCGCGATCGGCAAGATGCTCGACTACCTGTGGCACATGGTGCTGCCGGTGACGGCGTCGGTGGTCGGCAACTTCGCGATCGTCACGATCCTCACGAAGAACACGTTCCTCGAAGAGATCGGCCGCCAATACGTGCTGACCGCGCGCGCCAAGGGCGCGCCCGAGCGCGACGTGCTCTGGAAGCACGTGCTGCGCAACGCCGCGATTCCGCTGCTCACGGGCTTGCCCGCCGCGTTCGTCGGCGCATTCCTGAACGGCAATCTGCTGATCGAAACGCTGTTTTCGCTCGACGGGATGGGCCAGCTCTCGTACGACTCGGTGATCCGCCGCGATTACCCCGTCGTGCTCGGTTCGCTGTTCCTGTTCACCCTGATCGGTCTCGTAACCAAACTCATTGCTGACGTCTGCTATGTCCTCGTCGACCCCCGCATCCAATTCGACCGCATGGGCCGTTAATTCGGCTGTGGCCGCGCCCGTGGCGTCGATCTCGCCGTGGCGGCGCACGTGGCTGCGCTTCAAGGCGCAGCGGCTCGGCTACTGGAGCCTCGTGATCTTCGTCACGCTGTTCGTGATCAGCATGTTTGGCGAGCTGATCTGCAACGACAAGCCGCTCGTCGTGCGCTACGAAGGCCACTACTACTTTCCGATCGTGAAGGAGTACCCCGAGGCGACTTTCGGCGGGGACTTCCCGGCGAAGGCGAACTATCTCGACCCGTTTATCCGCTCGCGCATCACGACGAACGGCAACTTCGCGATCTATCCGCCGAACCACAACTACTACGACACGATCGACTACTTCGCGTCGCGGCCGTTTCCGGCGTCGCCGTCGTCGCAGAACTGGCTCGGCACGGATCAGTTCGGTCGCGATGTGCTGTCGCGGCTGCTGTACGGCTTCCGCGTATCGGTGCTGATGGCGCTTGCGCTGACGTTTTCGGGCGTCTTCTTCGGCGTGCTCACGGGCGCATTGCAAGGCTTCTACGGCGGACGCACCGACTTGATCGGCCAGCGCCTCATCGAAATCTGGAGCTCGATGCCGGACCTGTATCTGCTGATCATCTTCGCGTCGATCTTCGAGCCGACGCTGTGGCTGCTGTTCATTCTGCTGTCGATGTTCGGCTGGCTCGTGCTCTCGGACTACGTGCGCGCCGAGTTTCTGCGCAACCGCTCGCTCGACTACGTGAAGGCCGCGCGCACGATGGGCCTCTCGAACTGGGAGATCATCTGCCGCCACGTGCTGCCCAACAGCTTGACGCCCGTGATCACGTTCCTGCCGTTCCGCATGAGCGCGGCGATTTTGTCGCTCACGAGTCTCGACTTCCTCGGGCTCGGTGTGCCGGCGCCGACGCCGAGCCTGGGCGAGCTGCTGCAGGAGGGCAAGAACAACCTCGACGCCTGGTGGATTTCAATTGCGGCGTTCGCGGCGCTCGTCGTGACGCTGTTGTTGTTGACCTTCATGGGCGACGCTTTGCGTAACGCGCTCGACATGCGTTCGCGCGGCTCGGCATTCGGAGGGGCCAAGTGATGACGAAGCCGTTGCTGGATATTCAGAATTTCTCGATCGCGTTCGGCGACAAGGCGTGCGTGCGCGATTTGAACCTCGCGATTGGGCGTGGCGAGCGTGTGGCGCTCGTCGGCGAATCGGGTTCGGGCAAGAGCCTCACCGCGCTGTCGATTCTCGGACTCGTGCCGAATGCGACGATCGCCGGACGCATGTTGCTCGACGGCGAAGATCTGCTGGCTAAAACCGAGCAGCAGATGCGCGGCATTCGCGGCGCCGATGTGGCGATGGTGTTTCAGGAGCCGATGACGGCGCTCAATCCGCTCTACACGGTGGGCAAGCAGATTGCCGAGAGCCTGCGCTTGCATGAGGGCCTGCGCCCGAACGCGGCGCGCGAGCGCGGCATCGAACTTCTGCGCCGCACGGGCATTCCCGAGCCGGAGCGCCGCATCGACAGCTTTCCGCACCAGCTCTCGGGCGGCCAGCGTCAGCGCGCGATGATCGCGATGGCGCTCGCATGCCGCCCGCGCCTGTTGCTCGCCGACGAGCCGACAACGGCGCTCGACGTGACCGTGCGCCAGCAGATCGTCGATTTGCTGATTGGCTTGCAGGAGCAGGAAGCGGCGGAGCGCGGGATGGCCGTGCTGTTGATCACGCACGACTTGAACCTCGTGAAGCGGTTTGCGCAGCGCGTGGCCGTGATGGAGAAGGGCGTGCTCGTCGAAACGAACACGACCGAAGCGCTGTTTTCGAATCCGCAGCACCCGTACACGAAGCGCCTGCTCGATAGCGAGCCGCGCCGCTGCGTCGACGCGGTGCCGTCCGATTCCGAAAACGTGCTCGACATCAAGGGCCTCGCGGTCGACTACCGGACGAGTGCGAAGGGCTGGAAATCGCTCTTCGGCAGCGCGAAGTTCCGCGCTCTGCAAGACGTCGATCTCACGCTGCGGCGGGGCGAGACGCTCGGCATCGTCGGTGAATCGGGGTCGGGGAAATCGACGCTCGCATCGACCGTGCTCGGTTTGCAGCGCGCGGCGCTTGGCGAGATCGCGATCGACGGCAGGCCGTTGTCGAGCCTGCGCACCGCGAGCGCGCGGCGCGATTTGTGCGCGCAGATGCAAGTGGTGTTTCAGGACCCGTTCGGTTCGCTGTCGCCGCGCATGACGGTCGAGCAAATCGTCTGCGAAGGGATGCGCGTGCATCGAAGGGATGTCGATCCGAAAGCGCGGCGCGATCGCGCGGCGGCGCTGTTGGACGAGGTGGGTTTGCCGGCCGACGCATTGCTGCGTTACCCTCACGAATTCTCCGGCGGCCAGCGTCAACGTATCGCGATTGCGCGTGCGCTCGCGGTGGAGCCGGAATTGCTCGTGCTCGACGAACCGACCAGTGCGTTGGACGTGTCTGTCCAGCAGCAGGTGCTGAACTTGCTGACGCGCTTGCAGAAGAAGTACGGGCTGAGCTACTTGTTCATTACCCACGACCTCGCGGTGATGCGGGCGATGGCCCATCGGGTGATCGTCATGAAGTCGGGGCGCATCGTCGAAGCGGGCGACACGCTCGACGTGCTGCGCGCCCCCGCGCATCCGTACACGCAGGCGCTGCTCGCAGCATCGATGCAGGCGCCGGCGCCCGATGCCCGCGAGGAGTATGCCTGAGCGGGCCCTAAGTGAGTAGTCGTGCCCGCGAGTTCATTCGAATTCACCGGACGAGCAGATGGAAAAAATAATAACGACGCTGCCGAATCAATTGGCGCGGCCGGAGGTAACTGGAGATCTGGGCAACGTGCTGCTGCGGCCGCTTCGCGCCGCTGACGCGGAGGCTTTTCACGCGCTGCAGCTGCTGCCCGGAGTCTTTCGTCAAGCGAACGTAGGCATGCCTTACGATTCGCTCGACAGCACGCGCGAGTGGATCGCGAAGCTTGCGCCCGCGACGGTCGCGATCGTCGCGGAACTCGACGGGAGGCTCCTTGGTCATGCCGAGATCTACCCGAACAGCGGCCGCCGCGCGCATTCCGCGTCGATCGGCATCGGCGTGCACGACGACTGGCAAGGGTGTGGCATCGGCTCGATGCTGCTGGCCGAGCTGATCGATGCCGCGGACAACTGGATGGGTCTGCGCCGCCTCGATCTGCACGTGTTCACCGACAACGAGCCCGCGCTCGCGCTCTATCGCAAGTTCGGCTTCGAAATCGAAGCGCGCTTTCGCGGCGACGTGCTGCGCGAGGGCGAGCTGGCCGACTCCTATCTGATGGCGCGCGTGATCGATGCGATGCCTTTAGCCGCGGACCCCACATGACTCAACGCAACGAATCGAAGTCGGCTGCCACTGTGATGCGTGCCTCGATGGCGGCGCGCGGCGTCGTCGTGCGCGCGTTCGAGCCGGCCGATATGGAGGCGATCGCCGAGCTGGCGACGCTGCCCGGCGTGCGGCACGGCACGCTGCTGCCGCCGTACATCTCGCCCGTGGTGACGGCCGAGCGCTTCAGCAAGAAGAGCGATAGCGACGTGCGGATGTGTGCGACGGTCGAGGGACGCCTCGTCGGCCAATTGGGCCTCATGGTGCAAAAGAAGCCGCGCCGCTCGCACTGCGCGATGCTCGGCATCATGGTTCACGACGACTACGTGGGGCGCGGCGTCGGCACGGCGCTCGTGGCGGCGGCGATCGAATGCGCGGACCAATTGCTCGGCCTGCGCCGCATCGGGCTGACCGTGTTCGCCGACAACACGCCGGCCATCGCGCTCTATCGCAAGTTCGGCTTCGTCGAAGAGGGCCGCTCGCGCGGCTTCGCGATGCGCGCGGGCAAGCTCGTGGACGCGCTGCACATGGCGCGCCTCGGCGCTGCGCCGCCGTTCGCTCAACACTGAGGGCCCGAGCTTGCCGTCATTCTTCATCGACCGCCCCGTCTTCGCCTGGATCGTTGCGCTCGCAATCATCGTGGCGGGCGCGCTCGCCGTGCCGCAATTGCCGGTCGCGCAGTATCCGCGCCTGGCGCCGCCGCGCGTCATCATCACCGCGACGTATCCGGGCGCGACCGTCGAGGAAGTCGACAACAACGTCGCAAGCCTGATCGAAGAAAGCCTCGACGGCGCCGACGGTCTCCAGTACTACGAGACGACGAGCGACAACCTCGGCGAGCTCGAAATCGACGTGACCTTCGCGCCAGGCACGGACCCGGACATCGCGATGGTCGACGTGCAGAATCGCATGAAGCAGATCGAATCGCGCCTGCCGCAGCAGGTCGTGCAGAACGGCATCAGCGTGTTCAAGGCGGCGAACACGTTCCTGATGCTGGTCACGCTGACGTCGGCCGACGGCAAGCGCAATTCGACCGAGCTGTCCGATTACCTGAACCGCTATCTGCTCGGTGAGCTCAAGCGCGCGCCGGGTGTCGGGTCGGCGGAACTGTGGGACGCCGATGCCGCGATGCGCGTGTGGCTCGATCCGATGAAGCTGCGCGAATACAACCTCGCGCCCGCCGACGTTACCGCCGCGATCAAGTCGCAGAACTCGCCGGTCACGGCGGGCTCGCTTGGCGACGCGCCGTTCGTGCAAGGGCAGGGGCTCAATGCGACCGTGAACGTGCGCGGGCAGTTGCACACGCCGGACGAATTCGGCGCGATCGTGCTCAAGGCGCGTCCCGACGGTTCGACGGTCAGGCTGCGCGACGTGGCGCGCGTCGAAGTGGGCAGCGATAGTTACTCGTTCTGGTCGCGCTTGAACGGCAAATCGGCGGCGACGGTCGGCATCCAGCTCGCGCCGCACGGCAACGCGCTCGAAACGTCGAAGGCGATTCGCGAGCGGATCGCGGAGGTGTCGAAGACGCTGCCGCCCGACATCACCGTCTCGATCCCGTTCGACGGCGCGCACTTCGTGCGTATCGCGATCACCGAAGTGCTCATCACGCTCATCGAAGCGATCGTGCTCGTGTTCTGCGTGATCTGGCTCTTCCTGCGCGATTTGCGCTACACGCTCGTGCCGACGGTCGTGATCCCGGTCGCGCTGATGGGCGCGTTCCTCGCGATGTACGCGGCCGGCTTGTCGATCAACGTGTTCACGCTGTTCGGGCTCGTGCTCGCGATCGGCATTCTCGTCGACGATGCGATCGTGGTCGTCGAGAACATCGACCGCATCATGCACGAGGAAGGTCTCGCGCCGCGCGACGCGACGCGCAAGGCGATGAAGCAGATCGGCGGCGCGATCGTCGGCGTGACGGCGGTGCTGACCGCGGTGTTCGTGCCGATGGCGTTCTTTACCGGCAGCGTCGGCGGGATCTACCGGCAGTTCTCGATCGCGATGATCGCGGCGATTCTCGTGTCGGCGTTCATGGCCTTGTCGCTGACGCCCGCGCTGTGCGCGAACTTGCTGAAGGCGCCGGAGCGCCGTACCGACGACGAGCTGAAAAGCGCGGGCTTCGGCGTGCGTCTCGGCGAGCGCTTCACGCAGGGCGTCGAGCGCGCGTCGGGCGGCTATCGCGATCTGATCGCTCGCTTGCTGCGCCGCTCGGGCCGCGTGTTCGCGGTTCACCTCGCGCTGGTCGGCGCGCTGGTGCTGCTCTACCTGCAACTGCCGAGCGGCTTCTTGCCGACCGAGGACAGCGGCCAGCTGCAGGTGATGGTGCAGATGCCGGCGGGCTCGACGCAGCAGCGCACGTTCGCTGCGGTCAAGCAAGTCGAAGCGGTGCTGCACCAGCAGGCGGCGATCGCGAACGTGACGAGCGTGATCGGCTGGAGCTTCGAGGGCAGTGGACAGAGCGTCGGCATGGCGTTCATCGAGCTGAAGGACTGGGCCAAGCGCAACATCGACGCGATGACGCTGCGCGATAAATTGAACGACGCGTTCGCCAAGATCGACGACGGCGACGTGGTCGCGCAATTGCCGCCCGCCGTGCCGGGCATGGGCCGCTCGGAGGGCTTCATGTTCCATCTGGAAGACCGCGGCGGCATCGGCATGGAGGCCCTCGAAAAAGCGCGCGAGCAACTGTTCGAGATGGCGAAGGACGACCCGATCCTCGCCGACATCCATTCGGAAACGCTGCCCGACGCGCCGCGCGTCGTGCTCGATGTCGATCGTGCGAAGGCTTACGCGATGGCCGTGTCGTTCGACGATATCGACGACGTGCTCTCGAACACGTTCGGCAATTCGTATATCGACGACTTCCCCGCAGGCGGCCGGATGCAGCGCGTGCTCGTCGAGGGGACGCCGCAGTCGCGCATGACCGAGGCCGATCTGCTGCAACTGTCGGTGCGCAATTCGCTTGGCGCGATGGTGCCGTTCTCGGCATTCGCGGCCGTGCACTGGACGCGCGGCCCGACCATGCTCTCGCGCTACAACGGCTATCCGGTGCTGGACGTGAGCGGCCACGCGGCGCACGGCAACAGCTCGGGCGCGGCGATGGCCGAGATGGAACGGCTCGCGGCGAAGCTGCCGGCGGGCGTCGCCTACGACTGGACCGATCAATCGCGCGCGGAAACCGAGGCGGCGAAGCAGACGCCGATGCTGATCGGCTTGTCGCTCCTGGCCGTGTTCATGGCGCTTGCCGCGCTCTACGAGAGCTGGACGATTCCGCTCTCGGTGCTGACGGTGGTGCCGCTCGGCATGATCGGCGCGGTTAGCGCGATGCTCGTGCGCGGCTTGCCGAACGACGTCTACTTCAAGATCGGCATGGTCACGGTGATCGGTTTGTCGGGCAAGAACGCCATTCTGATCGTGCAATTCGCGCGCGATCTCTACGCGCGCGGCGAGCCGCTCGCGCGAGCAATCGTGGCGGCGTGCGCAATGCGTTTCCGGCCGATCGTGATGACGTCGGCGGCGTTTCTGCTTGGCGTGGTGCCGCTCGTGTTCTCGAGCGGCGGCGGCTCGGAGAGCCGGCATTCGATCGGCACCGGCGTGTTCGGCGGCGTGATCGGGGCGACCGTGCTCGGACTCGTGTTCACGCCGGTCGCGTTCTATCTTGTGATGCGGGCGACCGCGCGCTTCACGAAACCGGGCCACGTGCCGCCTGCGGGCAAGGACGAGGACGGCGCGAGCGGCAAGCAGACCTTACGTGATCGAGAAACGGAGCCTTCGTGAATGAAATGACGTTTCCCGATGCCGATAGCCCGAACGCGGCTACGAAGCGCAAAGACCGCAACGAGCGCAACGAACGTGACGACGCGCGGCTCTTCGATGCGATCGGCGGCAAGATCCGCGCGCTGCGAAAACATCTGCTGCTGACGCTCGACGAAACCGCTGCGCTTGCGGGGATCTCGAAGCCGTTTTTGTCGCAAGTCGAGCGCGGGCTTGCGCGTCCGTCGGTGGCGACACTGCTTGGGATTGCAAGCGCGCTCGGCGTGTCGTTGCAGTATTTTTTCGACGCGCCGCGCGACACGCGCTTCGTCCTGCGCGGCGACGAGATGCGCTACTTCGGCTTCGCCGACACGGGCAACCTGTTTGCGCGGCTCACGCGTGTCGTCGACGATGGTCTCATCGAAGCGCTGATCGTACGCATTCCTGCGGGGCGGCAATTCGCCGAAGTCGCGACTATCGCAGGCGAGCAGTTCTGGTATGTGATTTCCGGCGATCCGACTCTGACGCTCAATGGCAAGACGTTCGAGTTTCGTCCGGGGGATGCCGCGCACTACGTGTCGACCGATCCGCATCGCTGGGACAACAACGGCGAGGCGGAGGCGGTGTTGATGTGGGTGGGGACGCCGAGTTTGCTGTAGGCGGACGCGCCCACGCCGTATCACTCGAGGGTCGGCGCCGAGCCGCGCCCGTTTTCGATCCGTATGTAGCGCAACAGCACATTCGTCGACCGTCCAAGCGGCATGCCCGCAAGCACCCCCCACGCGGCAAACGACAAGAATTCGAACACGCCGCTCGCCGCCCACGGCTGATGCGACTCGACCGCAAAGTGCAGGAAGAAATGCGCGCCGTACGTCACCAGCAGAATCGCCAGCAGGCTCGGATCGCCGGGCACGCGCACGAGCCGCTTCACCGCGTCGAATTGCACCTGCCAGCGCGCGGCGTGGACCCAACCGAGCAGCATGCCCACGCCGCACGCCATCACGGCCGCTGCCGCGTAGGCCGGATCGGCGTTGGGAAACAGGGCGTAAAGGCTGTTGGCGCCGAACAGCACGATCAGAAGCGGAAAGACGATCATGCGCTCAGGGCGTACGGTGCGCGGATATAGGCGCTGGATGCCGATGACAATCACAATGGCCAGCGCGACGATGGCGGACGTGGGGATGGGCCGCATGAAAACACCTCGAGTCGGTTAGCGTCCGCGCGGGATGTCGCCGGAACTTGTTGAGCGTGACTCTAGCCGCGCGGCGGCCGGGCCGTTGAGGTTTGCGACGAAGCGCGCCGGACGCCGATAATTGGTCAAGTTCGCTGATGGAGCGCGAGGGTTTTTGAGGGGCGGATGACGGCAAAACGGCGTACTGTAGTTGGGCAACGCGGGTCTCGCTGGCGCGCTTGACGCTCCGTGGTTCGTGCCCGCCCGCAGGAGCCGCGCCGGCTGGCCGCCGCCCATCGCCCCGTCGCACCGCTGATCGGCACGCCGTGCGTTTCGTCGCTCGGCGCCCACTTGGCGACAAGCTGCATTTACAGTGGCGTCATCGGCAGTTCTTTCTTCACACCATGCAAAGCAAGCTCGCGTCGACGCTGTTCGCCAAATCCGGGTACGGGAGCAAGGTTCTGTACTGGGTTGGGATCGTGCTGGCCAACAGCCTGATCGGCATCGCCTTCTGGACGAAGTCGCAGCATGACCCCGTGCTGCCGTATTTCGTGATCAGCAATGCAATCGGACTGACGGCCTGTTTCATCAGCTGGCTGTTGAACCGGTTCACGAAGCGGCCGATCGGGGTCGTGCCGCGGGTTCTGATCGTTGCGCCGTTGGCCGTCGTGATCGGTGTCGAAATCACGTCTAGGACGGTCGGCCATATTCCGAGCCTCATCGAGCATGCGAAGCTCGCGACGTGGATCAACTTCGCGCCTTCGTTTCTCGTGGCCGCCGCCTGCGTTTCGCTGTTTGCGCTGTTCTACCAGTCCGCGCAGATGCGCACGACGCTCGAAACCGAACGCCGCGAAGCCGCTGAACTGCGCCAATCGGAGACGGCCGCGCGCCTCGCGCTGCTGCAGGCGCAGATCGAGCCGCATTTTTTGTTCAACACGCTCGCGAACGTGCAGAGCCTGATCGAACGCGACCCGACGCGCGCTTCCGCGATGCTCGACAGCCTGAACCGCTACTTGCGCGCGAGCCTCGGACGCACGCGCAAGCCCGTTTCCGCGCTTGCCGAAGAACTGGAACTCGTCGACGCGCTGCTGCATATCGCGTCGATGCGGCTCGGCGACCGGCTGCGCTATAGAATTTCGGTGCCCGACGCGCTGCGCCGGCTCGCCTTGCCGCCGTTGCTGCTGCAGCCGCTCGTCGAGAATGCACTGCTGCACGGCATCGAGCCGGCCATCGACGGCGGCGAGATCCTCGTCACGGCCAAGCGTGACGGCGACATGCTCGAGCTGAGCGTGATCGATACGGGGATGGGGCTGGGCCATAGCAAGAATTTGCACGGCGGGGTCGGGTTGTCGAACGTTCGGGCGCGGCTCAACAGCTTGTACGGCGAAGCGGGGCGATTGACGATCGTGAACAATACCGGCGCGAAGGGCGGTGTCTACGGTCCTGACGGCAGTTCGCTGGCCGGCGATGCGACTGGTCCGAATGGTCTGAATGGTCCGCACGGTGGTGCGCTGCTCGACGCTCCGGCCGCCGCCGCGAGCATGGCTGCCGGCATCAAGACATTCAACGCCGCGCGGGGCGTCACCGCGACTTTGCGTATTCCGATCCGCTGACATGCCGACCGCCCTGATCGCCGACGACGAACCGAATCTGGCCGCCGAATTGGCTTCGCGCCTGGAGAAGTACTGGCCGGAGCTGGAGATCGTCGCCATGCCGCGCAACGGCGTGGAAGCGCTCGCCGAATTGAACGCCAAACAGCCCGATTACGCGTTTCTCGACATTCGGATGCCGGGTGTCGACGGCTTGGAAATCGCGCGGCTGCTGCCTGCGGTGCGCGTGGTGTTCGTGACGGCCTACGACGAATACGCGGTGCAGGCGTTCGATACCTCCGCGGCCGACTACCTGCTCAAGCCGCTCAACGACGAGCGTCTGCTGCGCTGTATCGCCAAGCTGCAGCGCGGCGGGGCGGCGCCGCAGGCTGTTTCGGGCGCAGGCGCGTCGCCGGAGAACGGTCACGCGCCGATCCAATGGCTGACGGTCGGCCTGAAGGACACGACACATCTGGTGTCGATCGAAGACGTGCTGTATTTCCAGGCGACCGACAAATACACCGAAGTCGTCACGGCCGAGCGCCGGCACATCATCCGCACGCCGCTCAAGGAGTTGCTGCAGCGGCTCGATACCGCCAAATTCGCGCAGGTGCACCGCAGCGTTATCGTTTCGTACTCGGCGATCGATCGAGTCGAGCGCGATTTGCTCGGGCGGTTGCGCATTCATTTGCGCAATCACACGGACGTGCTTCCGGTGAGCCGGGCGTATGTGGGGTTGTTCAAGCAGATGTAGGCAACGCGAGGCGGGCGGGGCTTCGGCGCGAAAGTTAGTGCTCGCTCACAGTGCTGGTGTCGAATGGCGCGGCCGGGAGTATGCACACTTTATGCGCACAAAGGTTGCGCGGTCCCCCAGTCGGCGGCTCTGCCGATACAGTGCGCCCAAATCGCACGAATCGACAGTTCGCTCCTCACATCGACCGCAGCGCAAAGCGCTTCAACTTCCCCGTCTCGGTTCGCGGCAACGCATCGAGAAAACGAATCACGCGCGGGTACTTGTAGGGCGCGACTGTGCTTTTCACAAACGCCTGCAACTCGGCGACAAGCTCGTCGCTCGGCGCATACCCCGGCTTGACGACGACAAACGCCTTCACGATCTGCCCGCGCTCCTCGTCCGGCGCGCCAATCACGCCGCATTCCGCCACCGCTTCGTGCTTCATCAACACGCCTTCGACTTCGGGCCCGGAGATGTTGTATCCGGCCGATACGATCATGTCGTCGGCACGCGCCTGATAGAAGACGTAGCCGTCGTCGTCGAGATAAACCGCGTCGCCGGGGAGATTCCAGCCGTCGCGCACGAATTTCATCTGACGCTCGTCCGCGAGATAGCGGCAGCCCGTCGGCCCGCGCACCGCGAGCTTGCCGACCGTGCCAGCGGCCACTGGCTGCATCGCGTCATCGACGGCCTGGATCACATAACCGGGCACGGCGCGTCCAATCGCGCCGCGGCGGACGTCCGCTCCTGCCGACGAGATGAAGATGTGGATCAATTCCGTCCCGCCGATGCCGTCGATCATCTCGATGCCGGTCGTGTCGCGCCAGAGCTGGCGCGTCGAATCGGGCAGCGCTTCGCCGGCCGATACCGTTTTCGCGAGCGTCGAGATATCGAAACGGGCGGCAAGCGGGGCCATTTGGCGGTAGAACGTCGGCGCGGTGAACATGATCGTCGCTCGAAACCGCTCGACCGTCTGCAGCAGCGTCTCCGGAGTAAGCTTTTCGATCAGCACGGTCGATGCGCCCACGCGCAGCGGGAAACACAAGAGGCCCCCGAGCCCGAACGTGAACGCGAGCGGCGGCGTGCCGCAGAACACGTCGTCGGCGGTTGGCTTCAGCACGTGGCGCGGGAACAGGTCGCACATCGCGAGCACGTCGCGATGGAAATGCATGCAGCCCTTCGGCGCACCCGTCGTGCCGCTTGTGAACGCGATCAGGCAGACGTCGTCGGCCGCCGTGTCGCAGGCTTTGAAAACATCGGATTTGGCGGCGGCCAAAGTATCGAGCGAATCAGGCGTATCGCAATGAAATAGCCGGACCTGCGCGAGATCGGCGCAAAAGAATTCGTTGCCGGGTTCGCGGCATTTCTCTAACTCATCGATCAAGCGCGCGTCGCACAGGGCGGCGCTGATCTTCGCTTTGTCGACGATCTGCTTGAGTTCCTTCGCGCGCAAAAGCGGCATCGTGGGCACGACGACGAGGCCCGCTTTCAGGCTCGCGAGAAACGCGATCGCCATCTGCAGCGTGTTCGGGCCGCGCAGCAGCACACGGTTGCCCGGTTGGAGGCCCATCTCGTCGACGAGCACGTGTGCGGTGCGGTTGACGAGTGCAAGCAGCTCACCGTAAGTCGTGGCATGCGGTTTCCCGTCTACATCCGACCAGATCGCAACGCGTTCGCCGTGGCCCGCTTCGATCGTGCGATCGAGCAGTTCGGTCGCGCAGTTGAGGCGGGCGGGGTAGGCGACGTCGGGGTTCTCGAGCAGCAATTCCGGCCATTGGTCCTGCGGCGGCAGGCTGTCGCGAGCAAACGTATCGACGTGGGCTGACGGTTGCATGACTGGCTCCGGGTTAGCGGCACACTTAATCGGGGATCACCGCAGTGGCTTCGATTTCGACTTTTGCTCGGTCTTCGATGAGCGCCGCGACTTGCACCGCGCTCATCGCGATGTCGTAGTCGCCGATCAGTTCGCGAAACGCCTGGCCGACGTCTTTGAGCGCCGCGAGGTATTCGCGCTTGTCGATCACGTACCAGGTCATGCGGACGATGTGCTCGGGGCGGCCGCCCGCCGCGCCCAGCACGGCGACGATGTTCGCGAGCGCCTGTCGTGCTTGGCTGCCAAACTCGTCCGACTGGAACGTCTCGGTTTCGTCCCAGCCGATCTGGCCCGCGACGAACACCTGCGTGCCGCGTGCGGCGACGCCGTTGGCATAGCCGCGCGGCTTGATCCAGCCTTGCGGTAAGAGCGCTTTTTTCATGAGGACTTTTCCTCCGCCAAGAGAGTCGGTGCGTCTGCCACGAAGCGCGTGAGCGCCAAGCGGATATCGCCGGGAATGTCGATCGATACGCCGGTTTCAAGCGATGTCGTCACGAGCACCTGGGTCGCGCGAAAGCGGATTTCGTCGCCGAGCCGGCCGGCGATTTCGATGCCGATCGAGCGTCGCCCGATGGTCTTCACGCTGAGCGCGAGCGTGATCGTCTCGCCCATGCGGCTCGGCCTGGAAAACTCGCAATCGAGCTTGACGATCGGCAGGCCGACGCGGCGTTCGCGAATCATGTGCGCGTAGTCGATGCCGAGATCGTCGGTGAACCAGTCTTCGACGAGGCCATTGGTCAGCGTCAGATACTGCGGAAAGAACACGATGCCCGCCGGATCGCAGTGTGCGAAGCGGATGCGTACCGGCCGTTCGAATACGAAGGCTTCGCTGCTCATTGCGAAGACTCCTGCAAGGACGCTTGATACGTCTTCAGCAGATCGCGTCCGACGATCAACTGCTGCACCTCCGTCGCGCCTTCGTAAATGCGCAATGCGCGAATCTCGCGATACAACTGCTCGACCGTCACGTCGCTTTGCACGCCCTTGCCACCCCAGATCTGCACGGCCGCATCGATGACTTGTTGCGCGCCTTCGCTCGCATGCCACTTCGCCATCGCGGCTTCGCGCGTCACGCTCTTGCCTTGATCGCGCAGCCAGGCGGCGCGGTAGACGAGGAGCGCGGCGCTGTCGATCGTGAGCGCCATCTGCGCGAGCTTCGCCTGTGTCAATTGAAAGTCGCCGAGCGCCTGGCCGAACACGCGGCGCGAGGAAGCGCGCGCGAGCGCTTCGTGCATCGCGCGCCGCGCGAAGCCGAGCGACGCCGCCGCGACCGACGTGCGGAAAATATCGAGCGTGCGCATGGCGAGCTTGAAGCCTTCGGCGGGTGCGCCGAGCATTTGGCTTTTCGGCACGCGGGCGCCTTCGAACTTCAGGCGCGCCAGCGGATGCGGCGCGATCACGTCGATGCGTTCGGCGATCGAGAGGCCCGGCGTATCGGCGTCGACGATGAACGCGGTGATGCCGCGTGCGCCGGGCGCTTCGCCGGTGCGTGCGAAGACGACGTAGAAATCGGCGATGCCGCCGTTCGAGATCCAAGTCTTCTCGCCGTCGAGCACGTAGGCGTCGCCGACATCGCGCGCGGCGAGCGCCATCGCGGCGACATCCGAGCCTGCTTCGGGTTCGGAGAGCGCGAACGCCGCAATCGCGGTGCCGTTTGCGACGCGCGGGAGATAGCGCTGCTTCTGTTCGTCGGTGCCGGCGAGCGAGATCGCGCCCGAGCCGAGCCCTTGCATGGCGAGCGCGAAGTCCGCGAGACCCGAATGCTTGGCGAGCGTCTCGCGCAGCAGGCAGACGGCGCGCGTATCGATCGTGTCGCCATGGCCGCCGTAGGCTGTGCCGCCCACGCCGTAGCGCAGCCACCCGGCCGCGCCGAGTTCGCGCACGAGATGGCGGCAAGTGTCGTCGACCGATGCCGCATCGTGCGGGACGTGCGACAGATGCTTGACGGCCCAAGCGTCGAGATCCGCGGCGAGCGCGCGATGATGAGCTTCGAAGAACGGCCAGTCGAGCGCGTTGGAGGAATGGTCGTACGTGCCCAAGTCAGTCTCCTTCGAACACGGGCCGCGTTTTCGCGGCGAACGCGCGATAGGCACGCTCGAAATCGTGCGTCGCCATGCAGATCGCTTGCGCCTGCGCTTCGGCCTCGATCGCCTCGTCGACGCCCATGTTCCATTCCTGATGCAGCATCTTCTTCGTGATGCCGTGTCCGAACGTCGGGCCGGAAGCGATGTCCGTTGCGAGTTTGGTTGCGTCCGCAACCAATTCGGACGGTTCGCACAAGCGGTTGTAGAACCCCCACGCGTAGCCTTCTTCGCCGCTTGCCGAGCGTCCCGTGAAGAGCAGCTCGGATGCGCGTCCTTGGCCGATGATGCGCGGCAGGATAGCGCACGCGCCCATGTCGCAGCCCGCGAGGCCGACACGCGTAAATAGGAACGCGAGCTTGCTGCGCGCGGTGCCGTAGCGCATGTCGGAGGCCATCGCGACGATCGCGCCAGCGCCGGCGCAGACGCCATCGACGGCCGCGATGATCGGCTGCGGACAATGGCGCATTGCCTTGACGAGGTCCCCCGTCATGCGCGTGAATATCAAGAGCTCGGGCATCGGCAAGCCGATCAGCGGGCCGATGATTTCATGCACGTCGCCACCCGAGCAGAAGTTCTCGCCCGCACCGTGAATGACGACCGCTTTGATATCAGTCGCGTACGCGAGCTGGCGAAAGAGATCGCGCAGCTCCGCATACGATTCGAACGTGAGCGGGTTCTTGCGTTCGGGGCGATTGAGCGTGATCGTGGCGACGCGGTCGCGCACCGACCAGCCGAAGTGACGCGCTTCGTACTGAGCGAGCGTCGTGCGATTGCCTGCAAAGAGGCCGTCTGCGGTGGATGCTGTCATAGGTGTCTCTCTCCAAGCGTCAAGCGGCTTCGTTGTGCACGCAACGAAACGCGCCGCGCCAATCAGCTCTTGATGTTCTCGACCAGATGCTTCTTCAGCTTGCCGAGGCGCTGATGCATCTTCGATTTCTCGTCGAGGCCGAGGCCGCCGAACAGTTCGACGACCCATTGCTCGTGCGCGACCGCCATCCGGTCGAACAGCTCGCGGCCCGCGGGCGTCAAGCGCACGCTGAACGCGCGGCGGTCGTTCGGATCGGCATCGCGCGCGACGAGCCCTTCCTTTTCCAATTGATCGGTAATGCCGGTCACGTTGCCGCCCGTCACCATCAGACGACGCGAAATCTCGCTCATCTTCAGGCCCTCGGGATGACGCTCGAGCTGCGCCATCAGATCGAAGCGCGGCAGCGTGGTATCGAATTCCGCGCGCAGACGCCGGCGCAATTCGGCTTGCACGAGATTGGTCGTCGTCAGCATGCGCAGCCAGAGGCGCAGGCCCATGTGACTGTCGGCGCCGGTGCTCATCTCGAGATCGACGACGTTGTCGGCCGGCTTCGGCGTGCCTTTGCGGGGGGCGTCGTTGAGCGGCGCGCCCGCTTTCTTTTTAGCAGTCGCGTTGGTGCGATTCGTCACGTGACTTCTCCGCCTGAGACAGATATCGACTGGCCGGTGATCGAGCCGGATTCGGGCTGACAAAGCCACAGCACCGCGTGCGCGACTTCGCCGGGCGTGACGAAGCGCTGTTGCGGGTTGTTTTGCACGAGCGACGCGCGCGCTTCCGCTTCGCTTCGTCCCGTCTTCGCGATGATTTGATCGAGCGATTCGCGCAGCAAATCGGTTTCGGTGTAGCCGGGGCAGACTGCGTTGACCGTCACGCCTTTGGCCGCGACTTCGAGTGCGAGCGAGCGCGTGAGGCCGATCACGCCGTGCTTCGCCGCGCAGTAGGCGGCGACGTATGGGTAGCCGATCTGTCCCGCCGTGCTCGCGACGTTGATGATGCGGCCGGCACGCTGCTCGATCATTGCCGGAAGCACAGCTTGCGTGCAGAGGAACACGCCGGTGAGATTGACGTCGAGCATGCGCTGCCATAGCGCGATGTCGGTCTTCGTGAATGGCGCGGCTTTGGCTTGTCCGGCGTTGTTGACGAGCACGTCGACGACGCCGAACGTTTCGCTCGCCGTGGCGAATGCATCCGCAACCGACTCCGCTTGCGTGACATCGACGCTCACGCACGCGACCTCGCCAAACTCCGCAAGGCGTGTGCGTTGCCAGTCGAGCCGCGCGGCATCGCGGCCCATCAGCGTGACGCGAGCGCCGGCACGCAAGAGCGCTTCGGCCGTCGCCGCACCGATGCCGCTGCCGCCGCCTGTGACGACGGCGTGTTTGTCCGTCAGCGTTCGCACGCTCATACCATTTCCTCCGCACGCTGCGCGCGTTCGAGCGGCGTCGCGCGGGCGTTCTGTTCGGCCATGGCGCGCTCGCGTTCGAGATTGCGTTCGAGCTGCGATTTCGCCGCCGCGTATTGCTTCGGCCACATCACATCGAAATAGCCGATCTTGGCCGCTTCGGTGAGCGTCCACGCCGGGTTCGCGAGATGCGGCCGCGCTACCGCGCACAAGTCGGCGCGGCCCGCCGCGATGATGCTGTTGACGTGATCGGCTTCGGAGATCGCGCCGACCGCGATCGTCGCGATGCCCGCCTCGTTGCGGATGCGGTCCGAGAACGGCGTTTGGAACATGCGGCCGAACACGGGCTTTTCTTCCTTGCTGACCTGGCCCGACGACACGTCGATCATGTCCGCGCCCGCTGCCTTGAATGCGCGCGCGATCTCGACGGCGTCGTCGGGCGTGTTGCCGCCGTCGACCCAATCGTGCGCCGAAATACGCACCGAAATCGGCTTGTGCTGCGGCCAGACTTTGCGGATCGCCGTGAAGACTTCGAGTGGATAGCGCAGGCGATTCGCGAGCGAGCCACCGTAGTCGTCGGTGCGATGATTCGTGAGCGGCGAGAGGAAGCTCGACAGGAAGTAGCCGTGCGCGCAGTGCAATTCAAGCCAGTCGAAGCCCGCTTCTTCGGCCATTTCCGTCGCGCGCACGAATTGCTGCGTGATGTCGCGCAGTTCCTCGCGGCTTGCCTCGCGCGACCATTGGCTGACGTCTTTCAGATATTGCTGCGGCGATGCCGATACGAGCGGCCAGTTGCCTTCGGGCAGCGGCAGATCGATGCCTTCCCAGCTCACGCGCGTCGATGCCTTCGCGCCTGCGTGGCCGAGTTGCAAGCCGATCTTCGCGTCCGAGTTCGCATGCACGAAGTCGACGATACGGCGCCATGCTTTTAGATGCTCCGGCGCGTACATGCCAGGGCATCCGGGCGTGATGCGCGCCTCAGGCGACACGCAGGTCATTTCCGTCATCACGAGCGCGGCGCCGCCCATGGCGCGTGCGCCGAGGTGCATCAAGTGATAGTCGCCCGCGATGCCGTCGACCGCGGAGTATTGCGCCATCGGCGACACCACCACGCGGTTTTTCAGCGTCACGCCGCGCAGCGTGAACGGCGTGAACATCGGCGGAATGGAACGCGCGTTGGTGCTGTGCGTGCCGGTGTCGTGCTTGGTACCGGCCGCGTGTGACGCGAGCCAATTCTCGAACGACGAAAGGTACTGCGCGTCGCGCGTGCGCAGGTTTTCGTGCGAGATGCGCTGCGAGCGCGTGAGCAGCGAATACGCGAATTGTTCGGGCTCGAACGATGCATAGCGATCGACGTGTTCGAACCACTCCGTCGAATTGCGCGCGGCGTTCTGGATGCGCAGCACATCGACGCTGCGCACGTCGGTGTAATGATCGAGCGCGGCGTCGAGATGGCCAGGGTGCGCGGCGATGCTGGTGGCGAGTTCGATCGCGTCTTCGAGCGCGAGCTTGGTGCCGGAGCCGATCGAGAAATGCGCCGTGTGCGCGGCGTCGCCCATCAACACGACGGGCGTGGTGCCGCCGCCGTTGCGTGGCTTGCGATGCACCCATTGCCGGTTGACGACGCGCGGAAAGCGAATCCACTGCGACGAGCCGCGCAGGTGCGCGGCGTTCGAGATGAGCGGATGTCCGTCGAGATACTTCGCGAAGAGCCGTTCGCAGAACGCGATGCCGTCTTCCTTGCTCATGGTGTCGAGGCCGGCGGCGCGCCACACGCGCTCGGGCGCTTCCACGATGAAGGTCGACGTTTGATCGTCGAAGCGGTACGTGTGTGCCTGAAACCAGCCCCATTCGGTCTTTTCGAACGCGAACGTGAACGCGTCGAACAGCTTGTGCGTGCCGAGCCACACGAAGCGGCAGTCGCGCAGGTCGATATCGGGCTGATAGGTCGCCGCGTATTTCTGGCGGATGGCGCTGTTGGCGCCGTCGCAGGCGATGATCAGATCGGCGTCGTAGGCGTTGTCGTCCGACACGCTGGTTTCGAAGACGAGCTTCACGCCGAGTTCTTCGCAGCGCGCCTGCAGGATGTTCAAGAGACGCTTGCGGCCGATGCCGCAAAACCCATGGCCGGAGGAGCGGACCTTGCTGCCGCGGAAGTTGATCTCGATGTCGTCCCAGTGGTTGAACGCGTCGAGGATCATGTCGGCGCTTTTTTCGTCGGCGGCGCGCAAGTTGCCGAGCGTCTGGTCGGAAAACACGACGCCCCAGCCGAACGTGTCGTAGGGGCGGTTGCGCTCGATGACCGAAATGTCGTGCGCCGGATTCTGCAGCTTCATCAACAACCCGAAATACAGCCCGGCCGGACCGCCCCCGATGCAGACGATACGCATGCTCGCTCCTCGCGTGGTGTTGGATTTAATTTAGTCGTAGATATTTTAGGTGTCAAGTAAATTGGCGAAGGGCTGGCGCGGGATTCGTCTGACCATCGCAAACGGAGCTGACAAAGCCAAGGCTGGTACTCACTTCCGTGTCGCAATCGTTCACCGCCTCCCCACATATCTCCAATGGAATCAGTTCGTATCGAGGCCGCGCCACTTCTTACAGCGCGGTTCTGCGAGGGCTCGCTCAATGGAGGCAACGCGACAGGCATCGTCTCATTGCTACACGCCTGACGAAACGATTCTCCCTCCGAGGCGCATCTGTTCTATCAAGCGAAGAGCTACTGCTATTGAATGGAGGTACGGTTTTCCGGCGATGACTAGGAGAAGTGTGCACGATGAGGTCCGTACAGTATGTTTGCGCGTCGAGCAGCAGGAAAATCGATGGAAGGCTCGACGAGAGCACAGCCTGGTTCGAATTCCGTCAGGTGGCCCATCTGTTCGGCATGAATCTCGAACAGGCAGCCAAGTTACTCCGGCAAGCGTGCGCAACCGGCGACATTGAGCCTGCATACGACGTCAGGTCGTCCGATCGCTGCAAATGCCTGCTGAGTCACAGAGCAGTCGTCGCGGTCGGATACCGGGTCAACTATGGTCGGGCGACAGCCTTCCGTCACTGGTGCGCTTCGGCCCTAAGTGTCCTGTTCCGCTAAATCTCCTTCCTACTGACAGTTCGACAAATCCCGTTGAACACGTACTCAGTCGTACAGCTGAGATGCGTGGGCTGTGAGCCACCCGGGCCATGCCATCGTATTGGCTCAAGCATTTCACCGGGCTTTGTGAAGGCAGACGAGCTTGCGTCTTTGCCGGCTCTTGTGCCAGTGACAATAATGCTTGTTGCATCAATCACTTACGACAGCTGCCCGCAGCTTGTTCACAGCCTTGCCAACAAAATCTGGGGATAAGTGACGGACTCGAAGATGCCCGTCACTTATCCGCCGAAAACGAAATGGCGCGTCCGCCCCGATTGGCTGCATCCGCTTCGCATGGTTGCTCATACTGCGTCGACCACAACCCGTTGACCTCCGCCCTCAAGGGCTTGGGCCGGGATGGTATCGCCGAACTGTTCGGCAAACGGCGACGCGACTCCTGGGCGTGAACGCGATAGCGGCAACGGCATCCGTATTGATTGCCATCCACTAAACGTTGGCTTATCGCGGCGCGGAGACGACGTACAGCAATGGGCGTTCGTTGCACTGAGGCTCGCGTGCCGGACCCCTGCCTTGTAGTTACGTCGTGCGTGGGGGCGGCGTCCCGCGCTCGAACGCATTTACCTTGAAGAAGGTGCATCCTCCAGTCGAGCTGCTCGCTGTCTGACACGCGGGGCGCCAAAGTTGGCTTGACGTGGCGGCTTATCCTGTGAGTGCCAGAGCTACTCGGTCATCCGAATTTCTTGACGCAAATTAGCGGCGACGTATCCTATAAGCCGCAATCGGAGAAATGGCGCGTTGCAATGCCGCGAATAGGCAGGGGGCGACTACCTGCGGGCACTAACTCCATTGGTAAAGGGACTGCAATGATTGAGGTCACCAATACGTATGACCTGCAACCGGGCGTGAATCTCGCGTCTTACGCTGAATGGGCGAAGAAGACTGCGGAAACGATTCGGCAGCAGCCTGGCGTGCTCGAGCTTCGGGCAAACCGAAATATGTTGGGCAGCCCGCAGATTCGAACGACCACTTGCTGGAACTCTATGACTGACTGGGCAGCGTTCGCGGACGGGCCGTGGCGCACGATGGAGCAGGAATTGCGAACATTTGCGACCAATTTCAAGGCCGAAGTTTGGGGCCCGTCGCCGCTCCTGCCGATGCCACTCCGTCCGGACCCAACGGGCGGTGCTGGCGCATGAGCAGAACCAGGAGCGTCTCCAACATACAGAGCTGCGGTCGGTTCACTCTGTGATGTCCGGCTGTGGCTCTGTATGCTGCCGCTTCACATCGTGCCCGCCTTTCAGATTCCCCATGCCGCTCGCACACGATTGCGGATATCCGCGAGCCGGGAGACCGGTTCGTTAGCGAATACGAAGCGAATATATCGGCTAGCAACCGGTCCCCAGCCAACCATTGGAGTAGCGGCCACTTCACCTTTCGCGAGCAGCATTCGTGACGCATCGGGAGACGACAGTTTGAGTTGTTCCGTGTCGATTAGCATGGACCAACCTCCATCAGGGCGAATGACAGGAAGGTCGTGGAGCTCGGCTAGCAGAAAATCACGGCGCGTCTGCCACTCGGCTACCGCTTGCGCCACGCCATCGTCCGAGCAAGTGAGCGCGGCTGTCGCTCCAGGCATGCCGATGCCAACCTGGCACACGACGTTGGTCAGACTGGTCAGCCGGACGTCGGTCATGATGACTTCGGGGCCGACAATCCAGCCCACGCGCCATCCAATCATTCTGAACTCCTTGGAGACGGACCCAACCGTGATGGTGCGCTGCCGCATGTCCGGCAACGACGCTGGATGAATGACCGGGCGACCATCGAACAGGATGCGCTCCATCGCAGCGTCGTAGACGAGCCAGGCATTCGATTGCCTGCAATGCGAAGCGATGGCAGCCCACTCGGTTGCAGTCGCAACAAACCCGCTCGGCATGGAGGGCGACATGACGAGTAGCGCGCGCGTCCGTGGTCCAATTGCTGCTGCAAGACTGTCGAGGTCTAGCCGCCAACCGTCGGCACCCGGTATAAGGCGCGCGAACTTCGGAACGCCGCCGGCCAGACTGACGCGGTTGATGAGCCCAGCGTAGGTCGGGTCCGTCAGCACCACCTCGTCGCCGGGTTCCAGTATCGATAAGAGGACGTTGAGAATGCCGGCTAGCCCGCCCGCGGATATGATGCATTCGCTGTTCGCGTCGTAGCCGATGCCGGTCGATTGCTTCATGCGCGCGATGACCGCCTCGCGCAGTGCGACCTGACCGGTGAACGGTAGATAGCTGTTCGCGTCGTCATCGTCGACTGCCTCGTGGGTTCGACGGATGGCCTCGGCGGGCGGTCTTAGGTCGGTATCGAGATTCTCGAGCCGTAGAACGTTGCGGTTCTTCGATGAGTCCGCGGCGTCGCCCATTTTGTCGACACCGATGCCGGGAATATCTCGCAGACGAGAGACTGTCACAGCAACCTCCTCAAACTGGCCGGTACGATAGGGAGCGTCATTGCACACGAGGCCCGATGGTATTGCCAGCCGCCGCGCCTGGGACGCTGACTGCCGACGACGTCGGCTCGTTGGCATGCCGCTGTGCCAGGCGAGCGCAATCTCCCATCGGCAGGCGCCTGACGACAAGAAAGGCGACCAGCATCGCCATCGTTCCGAAAATCGCGCTGCCGGCTGCCTGGCCCACCAACACACCGATGGGACCATGTCGGATTCCGACCGCTACAAACGGCACTGTCCCGACCGTTGCTCGTCCCCAATTGAATAGCGTTGACAGAAGAGGACGGTCTAAATTGTTGAACGTCGCGTTCGCCACGAAAAGACAACCAACGAAGACATAGCTTGCGACCAGCCACGAGCAAAAAGTCGAGAGGATTGTTGCGGTAACACCGTGGGCGGAGAAAGCGCGAATTAGTCCGTTCTGATCAAACGCCAGCACGAGCCAGGCCACTGCAACGGTTAGCAGGACGAACGCGAGGCTGTTTCGTACAGTTTCCCGAATTCGGTCCGCTCGGCCAGCACCGAGGTTCTGCGAGATGATGGGACCGACCGCACCGGTCAGCGCGTATATCAAGGCGAAGGCGACCGGTGAGATGCGGTCAATTGTGGCCTGTCCGGCGACCGCCGCTGGACCAAAACGCGCCATTGCATGCGTGACGTACGCACTGGCGACCGGCGTCGCCAGGTTGGTCAGGACGGCCGGAAGGGCAACCTTCAGCACGGGCTTCACATCCCGCCACGAGCGCCCAATACGTGGGCGGCCGACCAAGTGATTGACTCTAGCCACTCCGTACAAACCTACAACGGCCAACGCTATGCGTGCGACGACGTTCGAAACGGCCGCACCAGTCAATCCAAGGTGCAGGCCGAAGATGAGAATTGGGTCTAGAACTGCCGTAATGACCGCCGCGGTGAGAGTCACCATCATGGCTCGTCGTGCATCGCCAACCGAGCGCATAATCGCCGCCGTACACATCCCAATTGCAAGCAGCGGATAGGTCGGGCCAGTGATGTAAAGGAAAGTGCGCGCCAACTCGCGCGTTTCTCCTCTCGCACCGAGCGCATTGAGGATTGGGTCGAGTAGCGCCAGCGTTGCTGCGCTCAATACGATGGTCACCAAACTCATCCAAATGAGACTGGCGGAAGCGACCTGTCGAGCTTTGGCATGTTGACCAGCGCCGAGTAAGCGAGCGACGGTCGCACTGACTCCAATGGTCGCGCCGATTGAGATGGCGACATGAAAGAAGGTGACGGTGCCCGCGAAGCCCACAGCCGCCGCTACCGAAGCATCGCCAAGAAGCGATATATAGAAAAGGTTCGCAAGGTCGACCGCGAATACCGCCATCAGGCCGATTGCGCCGGTGCCCGCCATGACAACCACATGACGCATGGTCGAGCCTGAAACGAAACGGGCAGAATGTTCTGAGGTGCGTACGTTCATCGCGTCGATGTGAAGGTCACAGTCCACGAATCATGGCATGAACCGCGGCCGTACACGGCTACGCCACTTTCCTAGCTCTCAACACGACCGGGAGATGACGCCGACGGAAGCGGCCTGGTTGCAGTCGCGGACCGCGCGCTCTATGCCGCCAAACGCCAGGGACGGAACCGGACCTGCGTGGCCGGGGCCGATAGCCGGATGAGGCAGTGGTGTGACGCGGACATGTATTCAGAGTCTGTGCGGCGTTGTGTTCCCGTCGACTTCCTGCTGAGAATCGAGCGTGTTTTTTGAAGTCTGGGCGTTCTCGGTCGTTTCACTCACATGGAATCAGGCGCCTGCGTGGATTCTTCGGCTGGCGCGCCAAGGCACGCTATCAACCCAGAAAACCCGCGGCTCGGCACAAGAGCAGAGCCGAGCAAGACTCGTGTCTTAGTCAGGGCAATCGAATCGTGCGGCGCATTGTGACGGGGGCAACCCGGGTTGGCGTGTACGCGCAATTCTCGCGACTCGCTGTTCCTCCAATGAGTTGCGTTTGAGGAGAGTCGTCAATGAACATCGATTTTCACTATGGCGTTGTGTATATCGTCGCGCGCGTGGCCGGCATGCCGGCCGACAAGGCGCTGACGGTGGCACACGCTTGCCAGTACGTCGATGACGCAACGACGGCGGGGATATTGCGGTTTGCAGGAGGCGAGACGTTTGAGCGCTTCGCGACTGCGCACAGGCTGTTCGATTATTCCAACACTGAAAACGACCAAAATCGGCTTGTGTGGACGCCATTCCATTTCCTCCCCGCTGGCGAGGGTGAAACCCTGCAGGAGAAAGCCGTTTGTCGCGCGGATAGCGCGATTGCGCGAGATGTCGTTCGGCGTGCGATTCGGCAAAGGGACGCCGATACCGCCCTGCATCGATTGGGCGTGACGCTCCATGCCTACGTGGATACATGGGCGCACCAGGGGTTCGCGGGAATCGACTGCGAGTTCAACCGCGTTCTTCGACTTGAGGCCGAGGACTGCACGACGGAGCACTGGCTGGCACATCTGGTCCATGCGACTGAGCACCTGGTCGATGACTTGGAGTCCAACGTGCTGACGAAGGCACTGCCAGTTGGTCACGGTGCTGCGCTGCATTATCCAGACCAGCCATGGGCGAAATGGAGTTACATCGACGGTAGAGGAACACCTGTCGAAAGGCACAACCTGGAAGACTTCGTTTGCGCGGCCGATATGGCTTGCCGTGTCGTTCAGGCATTTATCGCAGGAGCCGACGGTTTCGAGTCTCAGCCAGGAATACCGCCTAACGTGAAAGAGGTGCTTCGCAACTTACTCGCTAACAACAGAAGCGACAACGACCAGGAACGACTTCAGGCAATTTGCGATTCAGTGCAGACCGGAGCCATTCCTGGCCTGAAGGAGCGCATACCGGACTATGTGGCAAAAGGACTCGGCTCTTGGAAGTTCGAAGCGACAGGTTTGCTGTCAGACGATGACCATGGCGACCGTCCACGATGGGGCGAGGCCTTTGAAAGAAGCGACTACCGACGCTTCCACGACGCAGTGAAGGAGCATCGCTTCGTTGTTACGCAGGAGATTTTGCCCGCTCACGGACTGCGTATAGCCTGAATTGATTCACGTCGGGATTTGGTCGGCAGTGGCGTTACCCGCTCGCTCGAATGTTGTCGGTCCGACGCATCGTGCATATAGGCCCATGGGGCCGTCACGAGGCTCAGCCAGCCTGAGCTTAGCAAGCGGCCGGTACGCCCGAGGCCGATCCTCCACGGGCAAGCGCGGGAACGTCAATATGTTGAAACGTCGTCATTTCCTTGGAGCAGCATTCGGCTCGGCCCTCATTCCCGGTTTGGCGGCAGCGCAGACACAAGCAGCCAAGACGGGAGGCTCTGGCCAGCTCGGGCTCATGCCCTTGGCCGCGACCTCCGCCGCCGAGCGCCTGAATGAACTGGGTCCGGAAAATGCCGCCATGGCGGCATACGCGGGCTTGTGGGACGTCACCGAGACGGTATGGGATAAGCCAGGCGGCACTCCGGTCACGACAACCGGACTCGTCGCCGAACGCCGCATGATCGGGTCCTACCTGCAGGAGTTCATCCGTCCGGCTTCAGACACTTCTAGCCACGACATCAAGCGCATTGACTACCTGAGCTTCCAACGTGTGGAAGGCCGGTGGAAATACGTGTCGATAGAGATGCGAGCGCCGGTGGGCATCATGCCCGCCTACAGTTTCGACCGCGGCGACGCGGCGGGCGTCGTGCTCGTCCACGAACCGTTCGCGATCACGGGCGGCGGGTCCGAAGTGGCGGGGCAGATGCTGCGCATGAACACGGTCATCACCCGCGACGGCCCGGACCGTGACGTCAAGAACCAGCACTTCGTATTGTCCGACGGCGCCGGAACGGTCTGGCTCGCGCACCGTTACGCCTATACGCGCAGGGGCTGACGCCGAAGCCCTAATATTGCCGGTCTGCCTCGACCGGCGATTTGCCCGCTGCCGCCAGTCCGCGCATCCGCTCGATCGTGCGGCGCAGACGATCCAGCGTGGCCGCCGTCATCACGGAAGTGCCCGCAGCGCGATTGAAGGTCGGGCTTCAGTGCGGGGGCTCCGACGGATACTCCGGAATCACGGCGAATCCCGCACTTGGCGCAGCCGTTGACCTGCTCGTACGCAATGGCGGGACCGCTATCCTCTCCGAGACGCCGGAAATCTACGGCGCCGAACACCTGCTGACGGCGCGAGCCGCGTCGCGCGGCGTGGCGGATCGGTTGCTCGAGAAGCTGCGATGGTGGGAGCGCTATGCGGGCGATGCAGGTGGAGAAATGAACAACAATCCCTCGCCTGGAAACAAGGCCGGAGGCATCACGACGATTCTGGAAAAATCGCTGGGTGCGGTGTCGAAAGGAGGGGGCACCGCACTCAAGGCCGTGTACGACTACGCGGACCCGGTGTCCGTTTGCGGCCTCGTGTTCATGGATACGCCAGGCTACGACCCGGTGTCCGCAACCGGGCAAATCGCGGGAGGGGCGAATTTGATCTGCTTCACAACCGGACGCGGTTCGGTATTCGGTTCGAAGCCGGTCCCGACGATCAAGCTCGCGACAACCACAGGGCTCTTCGAGCGCATGCGGGCTGATATGGACTTCAACTGCGGCGAGATCGTCGACGGCTCACTCAGCGTTGAAGAGACGGGGGAACGATTGTTTCGACTGATGCTGGCTGTAGCGTCGGGCGAGCGGACCTGCAGCGAGGAAAACGGGATCGGCGAACGCGAGTTCGTGCCGTGGTTGCGGGGCGCGGTCATGTGACGGTCAGATTGGGTTGCTTATTTCTTGAGACGGAACAGCTATGCGCTACTGCTTTGCCCTGGATCTGAGAGACGATCCGGATCTTATCGCGCGTTACGAAGAACTTCACCGTGAGGTCTGGCCTGATGTCGTCAGGCATATACGCGAGCATGGAGTCTCGACTATGGAGATTTATCGCCTAGGAACGCGGTTATTCATGATCATGGAAACGGACGACGGCAGATATGACGCTGACAGAATGGCACGCGCCGCAGAGAGCAATGCTGCGGTCCGACAATGGGAAGAACTGATGTGGAGCTTTCAGGCTCCCACACCCTGGACGCCGGCAGGGCAGAAGTGGGTGCCGATGAACCGGATATTCGACTTGCAGCAGCAGGCATGAGAGCGCCGGACTGCCATGGATCGCGAGGTCAAGATTCGCCCCCAGCGCGATATAACTGACGTTTTCAAATACCGCCACCATCACCGTAGAGGTCTGCATGCTCCGGATGTCAGTTCGAGTGCTGCTCGCTCGCATGCTTGCCGCGATCGCGGTAATCGTCATCGCATCTTCTGCACGCGCGTGCGAAATACCGGCTCCTGTCAACACCATCGATCCCCCCGGCTACTATGACGACGCCTCGGGATACGCCGACGCAGTCAAGCCGATGCGCAACTTCGTTTCACGGCTCAACACGGCGGCCGGCAAAGGCGACTGGCCGTGTGCGTTGAGCCTGCTGGACAGCTGGGCGCAGGCCGACGCATTGATGGGCCACATTTCCGGCTATCAGGGCTATTACGAGCGGTCATGGGCAGGAACGGACTTCGCGATGGTGATCCTGCGTATGCCCCAACAGCTCCGCGAAGAAAACCGGGCGCGCTTCGAGGTGATCGATCCATGGCTTGAGCGAATCGCCATCGCGACGCGCGACGCGGAAGCGATCAACCATCTGCACAACAACCTGGTCTATTGGGCGGGCCTCGATCTAATTGCGATTGGCACCGTGACCGGCAACTCGAGCCTCATCGACTCGGGGCTCTTGCGCATTCGCGAGGGCATCCGCGACATCGGACCCGACGGTGCATTGGCGCGGGAGGTGAAGCGCGGCAACCGCGCGCTGCACTATCACACGTTCGCTCTGATTCCGCTGGTGTTCGCAGCGGAACTAGTGCAAAGGCGCAACATCGATCTGTATCGGGAGAGCGGCGGCGCGATCGGCCGTCTAGCCAATCTTGTGATCGACGCGGTAGAAAACCCCGCGAGCTTCACGAAGATTACCCCGATCAAGCAGGATCTTTTTCCGTGGACTTTCCACGATGAACTGTGTTGGGTGGAACCCTACTACGCGCGGTTCAGGGACAGTCGTCTACCGGCCATCATCGCGCCGCGCCGACCGTTCGACGAATGGCGCCTTGGCGGCAACGTCACAGCAGCCTGGGGTGTGGCGCTGCCCTAGACGGCTGCCGGCTGTCGAGTTGATGCACATGATCGCGAACGGGCAGATGACGCCTGTTCGCGCACCCTATCCATCTCCGCTCGCCCTTCGATTCATATCGCGACAGAGCCCATGCGAATGCCTGACCAAAGAATCAGCATATCCCTACAAAACACCTCGGTTTTTGAAGTTAACTATCTAGATTGCTTCCGATACAATCCAACCCACTTAATTCGAACAACGTCAATCAGCTTTGCCTTACGAAAAATGACAGGGAGTGCTTCGATGCCATTTCGTCGAAGAAGGCAAGGCGCCGATCTTAAATCCGAGGGTTAGTTCATGACAATTTCAAGGCGGCTACTGTCAACACTTTACGTAGTATTCCTATACATGATAGCCATTGGAATATAACAAACAGCGCCTGCCTACTCCTACAGTTGCAGCGCAACGGCTACTCCCCAAATAACCCCTCAGTCCCCCAATCCCACTATCGCCAACGACATGATGGTTTCGGCGGAAGCGGGCAGTGCCGTTCTTTTGCCGCTGGCTTGCATTCATCAACAACGACAGTTGGAGAACATTCATGGATCAAACCGATAAGCCGGCATGCGAGCCTGCTGCGCATCAACTGGCGGACAGCAGTATCGAAAGCAACGCACGACGACACTTTCTGGCGAGCCTCGGCGCGGCAGCGCTGCTCTCCGCCTGCGGGGGAACGGACAGCGGCGGCCCGGCTTCGGCATCCGTCAAGGCCACGGCCATTGCCGCAGCCGCCAAAGTCGGCGGCGCGGCTGCCCAGCCCGCCTATGCCTGGGGCAACGTGCGGGTCGTCGCCGGGGGCTATGTCACGGGCCTCGTCGCGCATCCGTGGAAACAAGGGCTCTTCTATGCGCGCACCGATATCGGCGGCGCCTATCGTTACAACGCGGCGACCAGCACATGGATCCCGCTGAACGACTGGACACCGCCATCGGACTCTCACTGGATGGGGATTGAGAGCATTGCCGTCGATCCGAGCAATCCGAACATGCTTTACATGGTCGTCGGCCTCTATACGAGCTGGTGGGCACAGAATGGGGCCGTACTCGTGTCGTCGGATCAGGGCGCGACCTTCACCTCGTCTCCGTTGAGCTTTCGGGTTGGCGGCAACGAGGACGGACGTCAGGTCGGCGAACGGTTGCAGGTGGATCCGAACCATGGCTCGACGCTGTTCTACGGGAGCTCCAACGACAGCTCCCAGCCCAGCACCAACGGCCTGTGGACCAGCACCAACAGCGGCCAGACGTGGACGATGGTGGGCGGCTTCAATGCGCTTTCCAGCGACAGCACGGGGGCCGGCGTGGCGTTTATCGCGTTCGATCCGAAATCCGGCGGCAATGGTTCACCGAGCCAGATCATCTTTGCCGGCGTATCCACCAGCACGGCGGCGTCGACCCTTTATCGCAGCGGCGACGGCGGCGTGACGTGGAGCCCGGTTGCGGGCGGCCCGACGAGCCCCATGATGCCGCAGCGCGGCCTGATCGGACCCGACCGTCAGCTGTACATCACGTACGGCAATAACAAAGGCCCCAACGGCATGACGGCCGGCCAGGTGTGGAAGTACGCTATCGACACCGGCGCCTGGACGAACATCTCGCCACCGAATAGTCTGGACAACTACCCGTCTGGTTTCAGCGGCTTGGCGCTCGATCCGTGGAACCCCGGTGTCGCCATCGTCATGACGATGGACCATTGGTGGCCGCAAGACACGATGTATCGCACTACCAATGGCGGCGCGACGTGGACGGATGTCGGCGCGAACGCTGTGCGGGACGCGAGCCTGGCGCCCTGGATGTCGGAAGGCCAAACGGAGCCCTCGTTCGGTAATTGGGCCCAGGCCATGATCGATCCGTCGAACATCGACCACGCGTTCTATACGACCGGCGGCGGCATCTGGACCACGTCCAACCTGACCGATGCCGACCGCGGTCTGGCGACCCACTGGAGCATCGGCGCCAACGGCATCGAAGAAACCGCCGTGCTCGCGCTGGCCTCGCCGACGGCGGGCGCCCCGCTCATCAGCGGCCTCGGCGACGTGGGCGGGTTCGTCCACACCAATTTGACCACGGCGCCGACGCAGTCAGCCGCGAATATCCACAACGGAAACGGCACGGGTGTCGATTTCGCCAGGAACGTCCCTGCGACGATGGTCATGGTCGGGACCGGCATTGGCAGCACTGGTGCATTCGGCGCCGTCTCGCAAGACGGCGGCGCGACGTGGACGGCCTTCGCCAATCAGGCCGGCTCGTCCAAGGGTTCTGGTGGCGTGGCCTTGTCCGCGGACGGCCGCACGATCGTGTGGGCGCCGTCCGATGTGGCGCCGGTCTACTCCACCAACAATGGCGCGAGTTGGAACACGTGCTTGGGGGCGTGGACGCAAACGCCGCTGCCAGTCGGTGTCCAGGTGCTTTCGGACGGGCTCAACGCCAACCTGCTCTATGCATGGAATGCCGCCAACGGTGCCTTCTACGGTAGCGGCGATCAAGGCGTGACGTGGCAGATTTCCGCCAGCGGCCTGCCCTCGAACGGCCAAGCTTCGACGGTAACCGGCATCCAGGGGCAGATCTGGCTCGCGACGTCGTCCGGCCTCTATCGCAGCAGCAACTCGGGCTGGACCTGGGACGCATTCCAGCCGGGCATCGTCACGTCGGCGATCTCGGTCGGTTTCGGCAAGGCGGCGCCCGGCGCGAGCTATCCGGCCATCTATCTGGCGGGCACGGTCAATGGCGTGATCGGCCTGTTCCGCTCCATCGACCAGGGCACGACCTGGTTGCGGATCAACGACGCTCAGCATCAATGGGGCGGTTACTCGCTGGTGGTCGGGGACCCCAGGACGTTCGGGACCGTCTACGTGGCGCCCAACAGCGGCCGGGGCATTCTCTACGGTACTTCGTCGACCTGATATCGGAGCCATATGGCATTTCGTCTTTCCTTGCGAGCAGCAGCCACGATTCCCGTTCTTTGCATCGTGATGCTTAGCGGGTGCATCGCCGCGACGCAGCACCCTACCGACGTGACCGGTTCATATCAGCCATACGCCGACGCGCAGCCGAAGCCTGCGCCCGGCGCTCGCATGGCCGGCGCACCTTTTGTTCACCCCGGCCTGCTGCATACGGAGAGCGATTTCTCGCGCATGCGCGAGAACGTCGCCGCGCGGCGGCAGCCGTGGTTCGACGGCTGGCAACGCCTGGTTGCCAACCGGCATGCGTCGCTCGACTGGAAGCCGAATCCGCAGCCGGCCATCTATCGCGGACGCAACCCCGACCACGCGGAGAATTACGCCACGCTCTTCAACGATGCCGCTGCGGCCTACGCGCTTGCACTTCGGTGGAAGATCACCGGCGACGACACCTACGCGCAACGCGCCATAGAAGTCCTGAATGCGTGGTCGCGCACGTTGACGATGATCGGTGGCAGTTCCGACAAGTTCCTGGCTTCCGGCATTTACGGCTACCAGTTGGCGAACGCCGGCGAAATCCTGCGCACGTCCCCACTGTGGCGCGCCGACGATTTCCGGCGCTTCCAGTCGATGATGCTAGGCGTGTTCTATCCCATGAACCACGACTTCCTCGCGCGGCACAACGGCGCAAAGATCGACCACTATTGGGCCAACTGGGATCTCGCAAACATGGCATCCATGCTGGCAATCGGGGTCCTGACCGACCGTCACGACATCTATGCCGAAGCGGTCGACTATTTCAGGCATGGCGCCGGCAACGGTTCAATCGAACACGTAGTGTGGAAGCTGTATCCGGATGGGCTGGGTCAGGTGCAGGAAAGCGGGCGCGACCAAGGGCATACCATGCTCGATATCGCGCTGCTCGGGGCGTTCTGCCAGATGGCCTGGAGCCAGGGGGACGATCTTTACGGATATGACGACAACCGGTTCCTGCGCGGAGCGGAGTACGCCGCCCGATACAACCTCGGGAAGGACGTGCCTTACACGCAATACACGAACAGCGACGTCACGCAACCCGTCATCTCGCCGAATTCGCGCGGTGACGGGCGTCCGATATGGGCACTCGTCTACAACCACTACGTTGTGCTCAAAGGGCTCTCCGCGCCGGATGTCGAGGCTTTTGCCCGCAAGGTCGCGCCGGAAGGCGGCGGTGGCGACTACGGTCCCAACAGCGGTGGCTTCGATCAGCTGGGATATGGGACGTTGACATATACGCTTAAATGACGGCCAGCGTCTCAGGCGGATTATCCGATATCGGTAGGGATCGGCGGCCGAATCGATCGCCGACCCAAGGTGCCCACTCGTTATCGAAATGCTGCACTTGGCCTACAAGATGCGCCGCAAGACATCGTTGCGGCGATCCGCGTCCCAAAAGCGATGCTTCAACGCACCGAGGATGTGAAACGCGACGAGCGCGAGCAACGTATAGGCTAACGTCCTATGCAACCACTGGAATACCTTGAACCAATTATCGTTTTTAGGCAGGAGCTCAGGCAATTGCACCCCGAAAAACGGTACGCCGTCGCTTTGAGTAAAGGTGCTCGACATCGAGTAACCCATCAACGGCACCACGATAGCCAAAGCGTACAGTAGGTAATGGGCTGCCTTGGCGCATTTCTTTTCCCAGTCGGCATGCCCTGCCGGCGGAGGCGGCAGCGTCTTCCGAGAACGGATCGCGAGTTGAACCAGAACGAGCAAAAGAGTCAGAATTCCGAACTGCTTATGAGTCGGGTAGTACCAGTCGAACTTGGCCGGAAGGTCATCGCTTAGTCTGACCATTGTCCATCCCATCCATAGTTGTCCGAAGATCAGGAACGCTCTGGCCCAATGGAGAAGCCGAACGACAAGCGGATACTTGTCTTCCGCCAATTTTGCAACTTGGATTTCCATCTCAACTCCCATCCTCAACGATCGAAGCGAACTCTTAAAACCTTCGATCCCGGTAACTCACGCCATGCCGGCAAAAAGCACTGCGTGGCTGGGGACCGCTGATGAAGAATCCGCAAGCAGACGAGCGAGTGCGCCGCAGGTAGCACGCGAACACTCGCTCCGACGCTCGTGTGTACCTAACGCAAAAAGCGCTGTCAACAGCACTCACGCAGCGCTTCGTGCAAAGCGCGCGCAATCAGGTCCGCCTCGTCCAACGTCAGCGTTAGCGGGGGGGACATGACAACCTTATTGGCGATGGCTCGCACCAAGACGCCGCGCTTGCGTGCGGCATCGGCGACGCGCGCCGCGAAGCCCTCCATCGGATTGAGGGGTGTTCGGCTCGCCTTGTCCGTCACGAGATCGAGGGCCAGCATGAGGCCTTTGCCGCGTACATCCCCCACAGTCTCGAATTCGCGTTTCAGCGGAAGCAACTGCTCTAGCAAATGCTGGCCGACGCTGCCGGCATTCGCAGGCAGCTTCTCGGATTCCACGATATCGAGCACTGCGAGAGACGCGGCACAGGCGAGCGGATGTCCGCTGTACGTATAGCCATGCATCACCATATGCGAGAAGCCGCTTCCGGTTTCGATGGCTTGCGCGATACGCCCGTTGTACATCGTTGCGCCCAGCGGCACGTAGCCCGCGGAGATTCCTTTAGCCAAGCAAAGAATGTCTGGTGCCACGCCCCAACCTCGGCTACCGAGCATGTTGCCGGTGCGACCGAAGCCAGTGACCACCTCGTCGGCGATCAGCAAGATGCCGTTTCGATCGCACACTTCCCGGACGTGACGCCAATAAGTGGCCGGCGGTACGATCAGGCCGCCCGCACCCTGCACCGGCTCTGCGATGAATGCGGCAATGGTTTGTGCGCCATGAAATGCGATCGTTTCTTCCAACTGTTGGATGCAATGCGCGACGAGTTCCTCCGCGTCTTCACAGCCCCAAGGGTTGCGATAGAGCCACGGCGTATCGAGCAGAACGCAACCCGGCAATAGAGGACCGTGGTTGTAGTGATAGACACCATTGCCTCCGACCGACGTTCCGCCCATATGTACGCCGTGGTAGCCATTACGCAGCGAGAGGAATTTCGTTCGCGAGGGCTCGCCTGCGGCGACCCAATATTGGCGAGCCATTTTCAGCGCGGTTTCGCACGCATCGGACCCACCGCTGCCAAACATCACGCGCTGCATGTCCTCTTGCTCGAACATCGCGCAGAGCCGATCGGCGAGGTCATACACGCGCGGATGCGCAACGCCGTCGAACGTTTGATAGTAAGAAAGCTCATCCATCTGACGCGAGATCGCGGCTTTCACTTCCGGCCTGTTGTGGCCGACATTGACGTTCCACAATCCGCCGACCCCGTCGAGCATGCGGTTGCCTTCGACGTCGAACACGTAGTTTCCGTCCCCTCTGGCAATGACGACGGTTGGGGTCGAGTGGCCTGCGGCCGCCGAGCTCATCGGGTGCCAGAAACGCTTTTGACGCTGTTGATAGTTCATGATGTATCACTCAAGAAGTGCTTATAGGGAACTGCAAAAAACCAATGCTTAGGTGTGGGCGCCGACGAATGTCGCGTGTCACAGTGCCGTGGTGACGACTTTTTCCTCGAGGTAGGATTCGAGCGCGGCCCGGGACAGATCGCGTCCAATGCCGCTGTGCTTGATTCCTCCCCACGGCAGGCGCGCATCGAGAGGGCTCCAGCAATTGATTGCCACGGCGCCTACATCGAGACGGTCGGCAACGCGGTGGGCTGTGGCGAGGTTTTGCGTCCACAGCGAAGCGGACAAGCCATACGGCGTATCGTTGGCGATGTCGATCGCCTCCTCTTCGGTGTCGAAAGGAATGACCATCCCGACCGGCCCGAACACCTCCTCGCTTGCGATTCGCATGCGGGGATGTACGCCGCCAAGCACGGTCGGCCTCATGAAATACCCGTGCTCAGATACCGCTTCGTCGCCCGCCAGCCTGATCGCGCCTTCCGCGATGGCGCCTTGGACATGCGCGCGCACGCGAGCGAGATGACGTTCATTGATGAGCGCCCCCATCTGCGACGATGGATCCGATGGCGGGCCAACGCGCATGCTGCGCGCTGCATCGGCGAGCCGCGTTTCCACGGCTTGCGCGAGCGAGCGATGCACGAGCACCCTCGATCCCGCGGCGCACGTCTGCCCTTGATTGACGAACATCCCAAGCGTCAAGGCGGGAATGAGTTGTTCTATATCGGCATCGGCAAAGACGATCTGTGCCGCTTTGCCGCCAAGCTCGAGGGTGACGCGCTTGAAGGTTTTGGCTGCTTCACTTGCGATCGAACGCCCCACTTCAGTACTGCCGGTGAAGCTGACCTTGCTGACGAGAGGATGCGCGACTAGCGCAGGACCTACCTGCGCGCCGATACCGTGGACGATGTTGACTACGCCATCTGGAATGCCCGCTTCGCAGGCAAGCTCGCCGAGCCGAGCCACCGCAATGGGAGCATCTTCCGAGGGTTTGATGACGACGGTGCAGCCGGCCGCCAGCGCGGGCGCCAGCTTCCATACGGCGATCATGAGCGGCGCGTTCCAAGGAATGATTTGCGCCGCCACGCCTACCGGCATGCGCTTCGTGTAGTTCAGCGTGCGCCGGCCCATGAACCCGTCGGTGGGGATCGTGCGGCCCTCTAGCTTGTCCGCCCAGCCTGCGAAGTAGCGAAGGACGTCGACGCTCATCGGCACGTCCATCATTCGCATTTCGATCGGCGGCCGTCCTTGTTCTTCGGCGAGCAACCTTTGAAACGTGTCGCTATCTCGCTCGACCAGATCGGCAAGGCGATGCAGCCAGCGCGCCCGAGCCGCTCCGCCGGCATTGGCCCACGAATCGTCGTGCAAGGCCGCGTGCGCGGCTTTCACTGCGCGATCGACATCCTCGCTGTTTGACGCAGGCACCCTGGCCAAGCGCTCGCCGGTCGCCGGGGCGAGCTTGTCGCAAAAGCTGGCGGACGCAGGCTTGCAACGCCGGCCGCCGATTAGGTTTTCGAGTTCCATCATCGCCTTCTTGATCCTCAAAGTGGGGTGTCAGGTCAGTTCGCACACCTCGATACACGTGATGGGTCATCGCGATTGCCGAAGGGTGGAGCCTCATGTTCGGGTCTACTTTATGTCGACGACGTGCTCTGGCTTGTCCGCTTTTGGCAATCGCTGCTTGAGCATCTGAATAGGGAATACCCGAACTTTTCTCACACCACCGGCTGCATCGTCGAGCCGCTTTGGCCCCGCCGCGAAGCACTTCCGAGAGCGCGCCATTTCCTCTAACGCCCGACGCGAACGGCTCATCGCCCGGTTGCATCTTTCATCATCGCCGAGTTTTCACAAATGCCGGAATGAGGGATTGATGTATTTACATACGGCCTATGACGCATATTGCATGTTGACGAATCTTTTATTCTGGGAATAATGAGCGCAACGCATCAGGGCAAGGCTGCGCCTGCCGCACTCGATCCCGATGCCGGTAGGTAAGAGGCGGTCGCTTCCATCCGATCGCCGTTACGTTCTTGGTTACGGGAGATCTCTCATGCAGTTGCATCTGAAGGCTGGTCTTGTCGCCGCATGTTCCTTGGCGATCTCGATGGCTTGGGCACAGTCGTCGGGAAACCTGACAGTCAGCGGCGCGGAAAAGGCGGGAAGCTCAGACGGCCGCATCACTGCGTATTCGGGCGCACAGTCGGCGCCCGCAGGGTGGTCGCCGGGCAAAGTCAGAGGCGACTATTCGCCGTACAAGTCTGAAAAGCCGCTGTTTTCCATCACCGCGGCAAACGTCGATAAATACGCAGCGAACCTGACGCCAGGCCAGATCGCGATGTTCAAGCAGATCAAGGACTACCGGATGGACGTCTATCCCACGCATCGCGACTGCGGCTATCCCGAGTGGGTTCAGGAAAACACCAAAAAGAACGCCGGCACGGCGAAGTTGGACGCAAGCGGCGACCATCTGGTGAGCGCAACGCTCCCGGGTCTTCCGTTCCCGGCGGCGAAGACGGGGCAGGAAGCGATTTGGAATTATCTGTCTCGCTACCGCGGCGTCGGCATCAATTGGGCCAAGGTCAACACGATGGTTTCTCCGCGTCCCGGCAGTTCCGAATGGATCGCAGTGACTGGCCGCCAACTGGTGTACACGCCTTGGGGAAAGAAAGGTGCGAATTCGCTGGGAGCGGACGAGGGGTTGTATTCGATCTATGTCGCCTACGAAACGCCGGCAGCACTCGCAGGGCAGGCGCTCGTGCAGACCGACAATTTTTCGAGCAACGACAGCCCCGTTTTCTACTACTTTCCGGGACAACGGCGCGTGCGCCGCATGCCGTCCTACAACTACGATGCGCCCCAGATCGGTTTCGAAAGCCAGTACACCGTGGATGAGCCCTGGCTCTTCAACGGCAGTATCGATCGCTTCGACTGGAAGATCGTAGGAAAGAAGGACATCTACGTGCCGTACAACGACTTCGCGATGTACGACTTCAACAAGAGCATCGGTGACGTCTTCAAGACTGACCAGGTCGACCCCTCGGCACGGCGCTATGAACTGCACCGCGTTTATGTGGTTGAAGCGGCGCTCAAGCCGAACATGCGGCACATCTCGCAGAAAAAGGTTTTATATCTCGACGAGGATACGTATCTCGCGCTGGCGGGCGAGGATTACGACGCCCAAGGCAAGCTTTGGAAAACTAAGGAAAGCTATCCAATTCCCATTTGGGAGCTTGGCGGCACATGCGACGTAGAGCCGTTTTCTCAATACAACTTGGTCACCAGCCGCTATGTGACCGATCAAAACATCGTGGGTGATGGGCAAGACGTTCAGTATCTCGATTCGTCAAGCTCTCCGATGTTCCGGTCCGACTACTACACGCCTGAAAATCTCGGCGCCATCAGCGAGCGTTGATACGCGATGCCGGCCTGACGATCCACGGCGATCGAAAGGCCGCGACGACTAGGGGAAATTTCGTGAAAACAAAAGCGGTTCGCGCATCGGTGTCCGTTGCGCTGATGGGGCTCGGCACTATCTCGGTCAATTCGTATGGTTACGACTTTACGACCGGACTCGGCGATTTGTCCGGCTCGTGGGTCTCGAACCTGACGGCGGGCGCGGGCATTCGTGTAAAGAGCCCTAGCTGTTCGCTCACCGGCGACCCGAACGCCTATGGCTGCGGCAGCGCGGCTAACGTCAATCAATGGGGCTCCAGCGACAATGGCGACCTGAACTATCGAAAGGGGCAGCCGTTCAGTTCCTATGTCAGCGCAACGAGCGAGCTGCTGCTGACGATGCCGAACGAAGGCTACAAATTCATGATCCGGGGTACCGCGATGTACGACTTTCTGGTCGGCAACACCGCGCGAACGCCGCTCACGAGCAGCACCCTGTCGCAGGTGGAATACCCGGTGCAGCTGCTCGATCTATGGGCTGAAAAGGATTTTGCGGTCAATGGACAGCAGGCCCACGTGCGCCTTGGCAATCAAGTCGTCAACTGGGGCGAGAGCTATTTCGCTTCTGGCGGCATCAACCAAACGAACTCGCTCGATATCCAGAAGCTTCTCATTCCCGGAACGCAGCTGAAGCAGGCGCTATTGCCTGCGCCTATGCTGAGCTTTGCCACCGGCTTGTCGCATGGTTTCAGTACCGAAGGCTATTACCAGTTCCAGTGGAACGGCAATCGCTATCCTCCCGTCGGCACTTACTGGTCGGTTGGAAACAGCTTCGGGCGAGGCGCCGTCCCGGGGACGGGCAGTTCGGTCAACGCGAATGCGAACGGTGTGGATGCCGGAACCATTGCTGGCCCGAACAGCGGCAATTCCGCGACGCTGTCGTCGGTCAACACAGGGCTGCTCAACGGGCAGTATGCCGGGCCGCCTTTCAATTCCGTAGGATTCCTGGTGAACACGGTCTTGCCGTCGGAATACAAGCCACAATACGGCATCAGGCTCAACTACAAACCCAAAACGATCGACGTCAATTTCGGTTTTTACTACGAAAACTACACGGACAAGTCACCGGTTCTCACCGGGCTATCCAATGGCACGAGCCAGTTTTCATACCTTGAAAATCGGCAGCTCTTTGGTGTCAGCGCCAATTTTGGTCTTGGCGATTGGGCAATCGGAACCGAACTTTCGTACCGTCCGCACGATGCCGTTGCGCTCTCGAGCTGCTTCGGCGCGAATGGACCGCTCGATCTGAACACGAACGGCGTCTCCGGCATCAATTGCCAGCAGTGGATGGACATGAAGAAGTTTCAGTACGACATCAACGGCCAGCTCAGTCTGACTCAGAGCGAGTATCCGTTCCTGAAGCTCATTCGTGCCGACCAAGCGGTGCTCACTGCGGAGTTGACCTGGATCTACTACCCGGGGCTCAGCTCGAGCGGGGTCACGCGCACGATCGACGGTCACAGCGTGCAGCAGGCGCCGGCGGCGGGTTACTTCACGTGGCTCAACAATGGGTCGAGCCTGGGCTATCCGATCACTGCAGCGGCGGGTACATCGAGTTCGGTGGGCGCGACAGTCGATTTCAACTGGACCTATGACGGCAGTCTGATTCCCGGCTGGCAGGTCACGCCGGGGTTGACGTTCACGGATGCGCTGTACGGCTACACCCCGACGTTTACGGCCAACTATCTGCAAGGTGCGAAGTCGATAAACGCATACGTGTTGTTCAACCAGAACCCAGCCACGTGGCAAGCCGGAATCAACTTCACGGCCTTCTTCGGCGGCCACGGTGGCGTTGGGCAGCCGTACGCCGACCGCAATTTCGTTGGGCTGTTCGCTACACGCAACTTCTGATGCTGCGATGGCGGCAACGGCGCGCGGGAGCGCGCGCCGAAACTTTTGAAGGATAGATTCCGTGCTAACTCGCTTCGTCCTCCGCCTCGAGAAATTCTTCTTCGGCCATCGTGCGATCGTGCTGGCGGCGATCGGTATCTTTACAGCCGTGATGGCGGTATTCGCCGTGCAGTTGCGCATGGAGGCCGGCTTTGAGAAGCAGATGCCGATCGGGCACGAGTACATCAAGACGTTCAAGCAGTATCGGAACGATTTGTTTGGCGCGAACCGCATCACGGTAGTCGTGCGGGCTCGGAACGGCAACATCTGGACGCCGCAGGGGCTCACCCGGCTTTATCAGGTGACGCAAGCGGTCATCTTCCTGCCGAACGTCGACCGCGGAGGTGTCCAGTCGCTGTGGACACCGAACGCCTTCGTCAACGAGATCACCGAAGACGGTTTCCGGGCGAGCCCCGTGATCGACGGCACCATCACGCCGACGCAGTTGACGCCAGCCATCGTTGCGCAGATCCGAAAGTCCGCGATCGACGGCGACTATATCGGCACGCTCGTGTCGCATCGCGAAGACAGTGCGATGATCACTGCCGAGCTCACCGAACGCGACAGTTCGGGAAAGGTCCTCGACTATGTCGCGTTCAACCGCTTGCTCGAAAAGCAGATTCGCAAGCCGTTCGAAGACGCGGGCTATGAGATTCAGATCATCGGCTTTGCAAAGCAGATCGGCGATATCGCTGACGGCGCCACGGCCGTGCTGGGCTTCTGCGGCATTGCGCTTTTACTGACGGCGCTCGCGGTGTATTGGTACAGCCATTCCGTCCGCTTCACTGTGCTGCCGATCGTATGCTCGCTGACCTCGCTGGTTTGGCAGTTCGGCACGCTGAAGCTGCTGGGTTTCGGGCTCGATCCGCTGGCCGTGCTCGTGCCGTTCCTCGTATTCGCGATCGGCGTGTCGCATGGCGTGCAGCAAGTCAACCATATCGTTCGCGAACTCTCCCACGGTTACAGCTCGCTGGAAGCCGCGCGCCGGAGCTTCAGCGGGCTGCTGGTGCCCGGCACGCTCGCGCTGATCACCGCGTTCGTGTCGTTCGTCACGCTGCTCTCGATTCCTATTCCAATGGTGCGTGAACTCGCGATTACTGCTTCGCTCGGCGTTGCGTACAAGATCGTCACGAACCTGGTGATGCTGCCGGTCGCCGCATCATGCTTCCATTTCACCAAGGCCTATGCCGACCGTGCCCTTTCAAAGCGGGAACGTCGATCGGTTTGGCTGCGCGGTCTCGCACGAGTGGCTGAGCCCAGAAACGCCTATGTCGTTGTCGCGATTACCGCGGTGATTTTTGCGGCGGCCGTATGGCAAAGCCGAGACCGCGTAATCGGCACGCTGCAGCCCGGAGCGCCGGAATTGCGCGTCGATGCCCGCTTCAATCAGGATGCCGTATCGATCGCGAAGAACTACGACGTGGGGCTCGACTGGCTGACCGTCGTGTTCGAGTCGAAGGGAGCCGCTTGCGATAACCCAGCTGTCGGTGTGGCCGAGGACGAGTTTGCGTCCACGATGCGAAGCGAGCCGGGTGTGGTCTCGGTTCAGTCCTACCCCGGGATGTTACGCACGTATAACGAAGGTTATAACGAGGGCAACCCGAAGATGAACGTGATACCGATCGATTCCGGCAACTACGGCGGGCTGTCGGCCGAGATCGGACGGGTGAAAGGCTATATGAACAAGGACTGCAGCATGACGGCGGTTCACCTGTTCCTGACCGATCACAAGGCGGCGACGCTCAACCGGATTCTCGATGATGTGAAGCAGTATCGTGCGGCCCATCCGCTCCACGATTTGTCGATTCGGCTTGCCGCGGGCAATGCGGGCGTCCTTGCCGCGATCAACGATGAAGTCGCGCAGAGCGAGTTGCCCATGATGCTTTACGTGTACGCAGCGATCCTGATTCTCGTATTCCTTGCCTATCGCGACGTGCGCGCGATGATCGCCTGTTGCGCGCCGCTGACGGTGGCGACCTTCATCGGTTACTGGTTCATGAAGGAGCTGCAGATCGGCCTGACCGTCGCGACACTGCCCGTCATGGTGCTTGCGGTCGGGATCGGTGTGGACTACGCGTTTTACATCTACAACCGGCTGCAATTGCATATGGCGAGCGGCCAGACGATCGTCAAGGCGGTTGAGCATGCGATGCTCGAGGTGGGTGTGGCCACGATCTTTACTGCCATCACGCTCGCGATCGGTGTCGCAACGTGGAGCTTCTCGGCCCTCAAGTTCCAGGCTGACATGGGGAAGCTGCTTGCCTTCATGTTCATTGTGAATCTCGTGATGGCGATGACGGCGCTGCCTGCGATTGCCGTTGTGCTGGAGCGTTGGTTCCCGCGCCGCAAGCCCGTGCGCGCGCCCGGCCTGCTTACCCACTGACTGCTCAGTCTCGACATTTGAGGTTTTTCTAATGATCAGGAATCTTCTCGCGGGTGCGGCGTTTGCCTGCTTCTGCACGATCGCCGCGGGTCAAACGGCCGGCGATGCGCCGAGCCTTCTCAAGATCGAATCTGCGCATGCGTGGGCCGATCCGACACACGCAATGCTGCTCGATGCAGCGCGTGCCGGCGGGCGTATCGTTGCTGTTGGGGAGCATGGCATTGTGCTGCTTTCCGACGATGGCGGGCGCAGCTACCGGCAGGCGAAACAGGTGCCGGCATCGTCGGCGCTGACCGCTGTCTATTTCACGGACGCGGATCACGGGTGGGCGGTGGGGCAATGGGGCGTGATACTGTCCACCGGCGATGGCGGCGAAACCTGGACGCTCCAGCGATCGGATACATCGATCGATCAGCCGCTGTTTTCCGTCTACTTCAAAGATGCCCGGCACGGTTGGGCGGTTGGGCTGTGGTCCCTGCTGCTTGTCACCGAGGACGGCGGCCACGTATGGAAGGTATCGAAGCTGCCGCCCCCGCCGGGCGGAGGCAAGGCGGATCGCAATCTCTTCCACATCTTCGCGGGTCCTTCCGGCACGCTGTTTATTGCGGCGGAGCAAGGCATGGTGCTGCGCTCGCGCGACGGCGGCGCGACGTGGGAGTACCGGCAGACGGGCAATAAGGGCAGCTTATGGACGGGCACCGCAAGCGCTGACGGCACGCTCTTCGTCGGCGGCTTGCTCGGCCATCTATATCGCAGCCGCGACGGCGGCGACACCTGGGATGCAATCGATTCCGCCTCGACGGGGTCGATCACGGATCTCGTCGCATCAGGCGACCGGATAAAGGGCGTCGGGTTGGACGGCTTCATCATCAGTGGCACGAGCACGGACGAACGATTCACGGCGCGGCAGCGGCCTGACAGGGCGGCGCTGACCGGACTCGTCGTTTCGGGTTCCGGTAGCGCGATCCTTCTTTCGAAGGATGGCTTCGTAAAGCCGGAGTAGTCGGAAGCAGCCGGCTTAGAAGTTTGCGCGCTTTGCTCGACATCGAGCAAAGCGCGCACCGCATTGCCACGCTCAAGCAATGCGGGCGACGTCAACGGTCAACCGGGCGATTTCGCAGATCGGCGAGCCGACTCGAAGCAACGTGGTGCTCGACCGGCAACATGCCGATTTCGGTCAAATCAAACAACTCTCGAAAGCCGCGCCGTGCGTGAAGAGGCGCGGCGCGCAAAATGCCGATTCAGCCGCATTCACCTGCATCAGGGCGGCGAAACGATTTCGGCCCTCGCAACCCACAATCGCAAACACGCTGCCATCGAAGCCATTCGCGAAGCGCTCGTCGCCTTCCATGACGTCTAAATCGTCGTGAAGGCCATGTAACCGAGCGTTGTCAACGACGTTCCAGACCTGCGGGAGCCGCAAGACGATGTCGAGCACATCCTCGGATATTGAAACGATCGCGGCATGAGCATCGGCGCAGCGGTTGAACCAACCGGCTTCGCCGGCGGGCTCAACGCGTATCGCCGCGACGGCGTACAACAGCATGGTCGTAGTTTCGAGAGACATAGGCCATGGAGATTGGGTTTGGAACGGCAACGCACCCGACGATCGGCAATGAGAGAGCGCCGGCCTATTGAACGGCTCGTCCCAGACCGCGGTAAAGCCCGGGATCTTTTCTTTTCAACCGCAATGCAGCCCAGACCCCCGAGGCGCCGATTGCGAGCAGGAGATAAGGAAACAGTGCGACGAGCTTTGAATCGGAACCGCTCAAGACGGATAGGTTGCGAACGACGAGCACGAGGCAGGCGCTGAGCGCAACCATGCTGATGGCCGGGGCGATCAGCCGATGAACGATGCCGGCGTCGCGGTGATCCCGGGCGAAAAATACGATGACCGATGCCGCTACGAGAATCTGCACGGCAATGATGCCGATCGTCGCGAGGGCGCTCATCCACGAAAAGACGATCGCGAAAGGATCGAGGTGCAGCAAAGCGGAGCCCGCTACCGTCACGAGCGCGATAAGCGTTTGCAGCTTGCCGGCAACGTCGGGGCAGCGATAAACGGGGCACGTATGGCCGAGCTTGCTCCACAGCACGCCTTCCCGGCCCATTGCATAGAAATAACGCGTGATGGTGTTATGGAACGAAAGAATCGCTGCAAAAAGGCTCGTCACAAGCAGGATGTTCATCGCGTCGGTGGCGACCTTGCCGAGGAGCCGGTTGCTCATTGCGAACCAAAGGTTTGCCGGATCCTTCGTTGCTTGCGCAACGATTTGATTCTCGCCCCAAGCCTCGACAATCGCCCATGCGGAGAACGCATAGAACGCCATGATGAGCATCACGGCCACATAGGTGGCGCGTGGAATGGTGACTTTGGGATCGCGTGCTTCTTCGGAGAAGATGGCCGTTGCCTCGAAACCCATGTAGGAACCGAGGACGAACACGAGTGCGATACCCAAGCCAGGACTGAATATGGCGGCAGGACTGAAGGGCCTTGCGGTGAACCCGCCGGCGCCGCCTCCCTTCGCCACGATCGCGAGGTCGAGCAGCATCACGATTGCAATCTCGCAGATCATCAGTATCCCGAGAAGCCGGCCGCTGAACTCGATGTGACGTGCGCCGCAGAAGTGGACGATGGCAATGCACGCGAGCGCGAATCCCCACCATGGGATGTCGACCCCGTAGTGCTGGTGGATGCCATCGTTGAGAAAGAAGCCGAACATGCTGTAGATGGCGATCTGCACGGCGTTGTATGCAACGATCGCGACGAACGCGCCCCCCACGCCGAGCGGAGCGCCGAGCCCATTGGCGATGTAGGCGTAGAACGCTCCTGCATTGGAGATATGGCGGCTCATGGCGGCGTAGCCGATGCTGAAGAGCAGGTACATCACGCCGGCCAGCACGAAGGCCCCAGGCACGCCGGCACCGTTCCCCAATGAGAACGCCGCCGGTGTTGCACCTACCATGGCAGTCAGCGGCGCGGCGGCGGCCACGACGAAAAAGACGATCTGAGGCAGTCCGACAGCGTTTTTGCTGAGCCCCTCGCTGGGCTGACTGGAAATTGGGTTCATGGATGATCCTTGAGACCGGGTCGTTCACGTGTGATCGATCGCGGCATGCCTGACGGGTAGCCCGCATTCGATGTGAGCCGCCAATATTCGATAACGAATCGTGTGGCGTTGCCGTCGTGCGGGGGCGCGCTTTGACTCCCGCGTGGAGCGGTTCGCCGGTTCCGGCAGGAGCAGGGCTACTCTACGGCGCGAGCGTTCTTCGCTTTGTCCGCTATCGGCAATCTATCTCCACGATGTACGCTAGGGCTTACCCTAGAGCACCTTTGTCGACGTGCTGCACGGCCTTAGGCGCGCAGCGTCTGCGACGGCAGTTCGTGGAAATGTTGGTGGTAGTAGGACGAAAAGCGCCCGAAGTGACAGAACCCGAACTGCGCCGCCACGTCGCCGATACGGACGGTGGGGGATGTCGTCATCAGGAACCGGCGAACCGCATTCAAGCGGATCGATCGGAGATAAGCGGTCGGCGTCGTGCCCGCGATGTTCTGAAAACTGTACTGCAGCGTTCGGCGGCTGATCTTCAATTGACGGCACAGGTCGAGCACAGTCAAAAGATCGTCGTTGCTGTCGAGCGCTATTTCTTGGCTTTTGCGGACGATGTAGCTTTGGGTCGACATGTGAGGCAGCGTAGGGCTTCCCTCATCACCGGTTCGCACTAGACCGAGCACGATGCCGATGACGCTGTCGGTCAGCACCTTCTCGTTGAACGCACCCCGGTTCACGAGCGATTCGCTGTCCAATGCCAAGCGCAGCACGTCTTGCAGGTTGTCGACGGCCGCTTCGTACCGCAGCGGCGACACCGGCAACACCGGCTGCGTCAGCGTTCGCTCCGGCAGTTCGGAAAGTGCCGCATGCTCGGGTTCCACCGTCAATGCGCGGTCGATCGTAAACGCGATGACGTCCGTATCACCGGGCAAGTGGACGACGAACTCCTCACCGCTTCGCAGCGTCAGAAGGCTCGGTAAATTGACGGCGCGGCCTTGGACGATCGGGGCGACTGCGCGAACGACGGGCAAGGCGAAGCACAGATGATTGTGCGGCGCGCGGCCCTGTTGCAGGACACGTTGATTGAGCTGCTCATGAAAGACGTGAAAGCGTTGGCCCGAGATTTGGCGCAGCGTGGTGCTCGCAGAACCTGGACTGATCTGATCGTAACGCTGTGACCAGTTCGCGATGGCTTGCGAATGGAGAAATACATCCGAAAAGCGTCGTGTTTCAGCACGCAAAGGCATGGTCGGCCCCGCGGCACCAACCGATTCGGCGGCGCGTTCGGTTGTCATTCGTTGCGTGAGCCATGCGCACTTCCTAGTGATTCGTCAGAGGATATTGCTGTGTCGGCTTTCTACCAATTCCGTAATATGGGATTTAGAAAAGTGCGCACCGAACGATTACGCATTTTTTAGAAACGTAATCGCACAATAAAGGATCGTCAACATCCTTGTGCGTAGGTGTTTTCATCGGGTGCCTTGCCTGCGCCCCCGACTGCCTCGAACACGCGTAGCCGCCGTTCACCTTCCAGGCGGGGTGGGTATTGCCGGGTAGGCCTTGCGTCCGATGGTCCGGGCGGTAGCCGCGAGCGCGGTGCCCAAGGCGGACTCGTTGAACAGGGCGTAGTGCTCGCGCCTGAAGACGAGGGTCATGCTGGAAGTGGCTTCGCTGCTTTCGCCTGTGGGAATGGGCGCCGAGATCCCCACGTGACCCTTGTGAAGCTCTTCGTGCGAGACCCAATAGCCCTGCTGGGTGATTTGCTGGCAATACCGCCACAGGGTGGGCCAGTCTTCGGTGAGGGCAGGGTCTTGCGCGAGCAAGTGCCGATCGAATAGGCGTTTGAGCCGCGATCGGCTCATCGTTGCGATGATCACTTTCGAGGAGGCGCCTCGCATCAGCGGCATGACCTGTCCGCGGCTGAATCCCAGGTTGAGCCGCTCGGACCCGCTCTCGTGATGGATGTTGATGATTTGCTCGTCATACATCGTCGAGATGAGACCCTCGCCCCCCGTGCTCCGCACGAGTTTCTTCAGCTCAGGAATGCCGGCCTGCAGGAGCGGGTCGGATTCGCGCATCTTGTGATCGAGATTGATGATTCGCGCGCCAAGGGAATAGACCCCGTTCGCGTTGTTGAGCAACCCCGCTTCGGTGAGCTCTTTGACGTATCGATAGCAGGTGGTACGCGTGAACCCCATGCGCTCGGCGATGGATTCTGCCGTCATCGACATGGCAGTCGAGGAGAACAGGTCAAGGATGGACAACATGCGGGTGAGACTCGACATAGCGTTTTTATCGCTTCTATCTGCGGGTTGGTAAATGGCCGGCGCGCTATGCCGCGCGTCGCCGGTGCATGAGCGCTCGTTTTGCCGCTGGGATCGAGAATCCGTCATTCTGCGATCCGCCTTCACGGCGCCGCCTCGAATGATGCCTCGTTGGTCCCGTTGCGCAAAGTCCCGCCATGGCGGAGCGCCGATCGGCGCTCCGCGTTCGACACACTGCCGCTAGGCGCCCGCATGAAACCGTTGGCGTCTTCGTGTCTTACATTGAATCCCGAAATCAGAGATTCTCGATTCAGTCATTCGGGGAAAAATCTCGATCATCTCGATTGACAGTCTCGAAATGCGGGATTAGCATCGCTTCCACTGATCTCGGTGCGCGGTGCGCCGCACCGTATCGAACCCAGGAAAAATCGATGGAAACCGCTAATCCCGCAGTTTTGGAAACAAGCGTCGCCGATGCCGTTGCAACGGGGGCCGAGCGCATGCTGCTTGCTGCGCGTGCCGCTGGCGCCGAGGTCTGTTTCGCCAATCCGGGCACGACGGAGATGCCGCTCGTTGCCGCTTTGGACGCCGTGCCCGGAATTCGGGCTGTACTCGGTTTGTTCGAAGGCGTGTGCACGGGGGCCGCCGACGGATATGGCCGCATGACGGGCAAGCCTGCTTTGACGCTGCTGCATTTGGGTCCGGGCTTTGCGAACGGCATTGCCAACTTGCACAACGCGAGGCGTGCACGCACCCCGATCGTCAATATCGTTGGCGATCACGCCAGTTGGCACGTTCAATACGACGCGCCGTTGACGTCCGACATCCATTCGCTGGCCCGCCCCGTGAGCGGCATGGTGAGAACCATTGGGTCCACGGGAGACATCGAGAGCGATACGCTCGATGCGTTTCAGTCAGCGTTGAAGGCGCCCGGCAGCATTTCGACACTCGTTTTTCCGGTCGATTATCAGCAGCATCACGCCCCGCGCCGAGACGGCGAACTGCCGTCGGTGCAATGCCGGCGCAGCTTCCAGGAAACGCGCGTTGAAGCCGTCGCGCAGAAGCTGAAGGCGGGCAAGAGCGTGGTGTTCCTGTTGGGTGGCGGTGCACTGTCCGAACGTGGGCAGCGTGCTGCCGGTCGGATCGGCGCAAGCACGGGCGCGCGCTTCTTCAGTGAGACATTTCCTGCGCGGACGGAGCGTGGTGGTCGCCTCCCCGACATCGACCGTTTGCCGTATTTCCCGGAAAAGGCGATCGAGCAACTCGGGACTGGGGACGTGGTGGTGCTGGTGGAGACGATCGCGCCGGTTGCCTACTTCGGCTACGAAGGTTTGCCGAGCCTGCTGGTTGACGAGCGGCGCTTGATGACGCTAGCCGATGTGGCCGAATGCGGCGACGCTGCGTTGGAAAGACTCGCAGAACTCGTCGGCTCGGATACTTCGGAGGTCGGCGTTCCGATGTCGCGCTATGCGATTCCCGAGTGCGCGCTCGATGCTGCGCTCGTAGGCAAGGTGCTTTCGAATGCGCTGCCCGATGAAGCCATCGTATCGGTGGAGGGGGGGACCTGCGGCTATCCGTTCGTGACCGCGTCCGCATCGGCTGCCCGCCACACGATTCTCACCAATACGGGAGGCGCGATCGGGCAAGGGCTGCCTGTCGCGCTCGGTGCGGCCATCGCTTGCCCGGAGCGTCGCGTGTTCGCGCTTCAGTCCGATGGCAGTGCGCAGTACACGATCCAGTCGCTGTGGACGATGGCACGTGAGCGCTTGCCCGTCGTCATGCTGATTACGTCCAATCGCCGCTACGGAATTTTGCAGACGGAGCTGCGCCGGGCAGGCAGCGCCGAGTTCGGTCCTCAAGCCCGTGCGCTTACGGAACTCGACAACCCTGCATTCGATTGGTTGGCACTCGCGTCGGGGTACGGCGTGCCCGCCCTGCGTGCATCGACCACGCGTGAGCTCGAGGCAGCGCTTGCGGCCGCTCTCGTTCACACGAGCGGCCCTTTCCTGATCGAAATGGTGCTCGCCTGAGCACTGCTGTCAGAACAAATTTTGGATTCCAAAACATGTCAACCGACGTGAGTGGTTGGAGTGAACTGATCGGCGATGCGGCGCGTCGCTTCGCATTGCGCCGGCATCGGCTCTTTATCAACGGCGCTTGGCACGACGCCGCCGACGGAGGGACGTTCGAGACGCTCGATCCGGCGAGCGGGACAGTCGTTACGAGCGTGGCCGACGCAGGGCCGGCGGACGTCGATGCCGCGGTCCGTGCCGCGCGGTCGGCGTTGGAAGCGGTCACATGGAAAAAAATGACGCCCATCGACCGGGGGCGTTTGCTCAATCGCTTGGCGGATCTGATCGAGTCGAATGCGCAAGAGTTGGCTGAGCTCGAATCGCTCGACAACGGCAAGCCGCTTTCGGCAGCGCTAAACGGCGACGTTGCAGGCACGGCGAAACTGTTTCGCTACTTTGCCGGCTGGCCGAGCAAGCTCGAGGGAGCAACGATTCCTGTCTCGCCGACCGGAGGGCGGACGTTCCTGAACTATACGCGCGGCGAACCCGTGGGGGTTTGCGGGCTGATCGTTCCGTGGAATTTTCCGCTGTCGATGGCCGCGTGGAAGCTGGCGCCGGCATTGGCGGCGGGCTGCGCATGCATCTTGAAACCTGCCGAGCAGACACCGCTTACGGCATTGCGATTAGCTGAACTGATCGACGAGGCCGGATTCCCGGCAGGCATCGTGAACGTCATGACGGGGCGCGGCGCCACGGCCGGCGCAGCACTCGTGGCGCATCCCGGAGTCGACAAGATCGCGTTCACGGGATCGACTCAGGTGGGCAAAAGCATTGCCCGGCAGTGTGCGGATTCGCTCAAACGCGTCACGCTCGAACTGGGCGGCAAATCACCCAACATCATTTTGCCGGATGCGGATCCTGCCGAGGTGGCCGAAGCGGCTGCCGCTGCCATTTTCTATAACCAGGGCCAGGTCTGCACGGCCGGCTCGCGGCTGTACATCCACAAAAAGCACTTCGATCGCGTCGTTGCCGATGTCGCCTCCAAAGCCCGATCCATTCGGATCGGCCCGGGGCTGGAAGCCGGCACGCAAATGGGGCCGCTCGTCTCGTCGCTCCAGCATCAACGTGTGAGCGACTACGTCAGCATCGGTCGCAATGAAGGCGGCACGACGATTACCGGCGGCGGCCGCCCGCACGACAGACCCGATGGGTACTTCTTCGAACCGACTGTCTTCGTCGATACCCGCGACGGCGCTCGCATCGTCAAGGAGGAGATATTCGGCCCCGTACTGACTGCCATGCCTTGGGACGATGTCGATGATCTCGTGAATCGCGCGAACGATTCGCCGTTCGGTCTTGCCACAGGCATCTGGACGCGCGACGTGAAAGAGGCGCACCGGCTCGCTGCCCGGCTCAAAGCGGGGACTGTCTGGGTGAATTGCTACAACGTCACGGATCCGGCATCGCCGTTCGGCGGCTTCAAAGAATCGGGCTGGGGACGCGAGCTCGGCCGCAAAGGCATCGAAAACTACCTCGAAACGAAGAGCGTTTGGATCAACGTGGATTGAGAACGGAGCTTGAAATGGATATGGGATTGAGAGGCCAGACGGCATTCATCACAGGGGGCAGCATGGGCATCGGCAAGGCCATCGCCGAGCAGCTGGCCGCCGAGGGCGTGAACGTCGTGCTTGCCGCACGGCGGATGCAGCACCTTGAAGAGGCCGCGGAGGAAATTCGTTCGCGACTGCCGTCCGGAGCGGGCGAGCTCGCCTGCGTTTCGGTCGACACGTCGAGCACAGCCTCGGTGCAGGCGGGTGTCGACGAGGCTGCCAAGCGATTCGGCCGCATCGACATTTTGATCAACGGCGCGGCTCATCCGGGCGGACTCGTGCGTTCGGAACTCGAGGAGGCCGACGCGGATGGCCTGTTGAAAGACATCGACATCAAGGTCGTGGGCTATTTCCGCTGTGCGAAGGCGGTCGCGCCGATCATGAAACGCCAGCGATACGGCCGCATTCTCAACATCGGCGGGCTAACGGGGCGCGGGAGCAAGCAACTGTCGGGCATGCGCAACGTGGCCATCGTCCACATGACGAAAGTGCTGTCCGATCAATTGGGGCCCTTCAACATCACGGTCAACACGATTCACCCCGGCGTGGTCGAAACACCGCACATCCATGAGCTCTACGAGAAGGAAGCCGCAAAGCAGGGGCTGACGGCGGAGCAAGTCGAGCAAAACTACATCAAGGTCACGCCCATTCGCCGGGTGCTGCAACCGGAGGAAATGGCATGGATCGCTACTTTCATGGCCTCGCCGAAATCCGGCGCGATCACGGGCGAATCGATCGGCGCGGATGGCGGAATCACGCGAGGCATCTTTCTGTAACGAGGAGCAGCTAGTGAACAAAACCATTCTTGTAGCCACCGCCGGCCAGGGAATCCTGCGGAGCTCGGATAACGGGAAGTCCTGGAAGCGGCTCGACTTGGACCAGGATATCGAATTCGACGGCGTCGTTCGGAGTCTGGCTGTGCATCCGGACGACCCACGCCTGGTGTTCGCCGGCGCCGATGTCGGCCTTTGCAAGAGCACCGATGGCGGCGTGAATTGGAAGCGGATCGATTCGATCCTGAACGGTCAGATGGTGTGGTCAATCTGTTTCGATCCGAACAACCCGAAACATATGCTTTGCGGTACGGGTGCCCCTTCGCGCGCCGGCTTCTTCCGCTCGACCGACGGAGGCGAGAGTTGGACGAAGCTCCCGCCGGAAATCCCCGAGCGTTGCGCGGGCGTGAGCAAGCCTCGCGTACTGACTTGCGCGATCGACCCATCGAACTCGAGCCATCTGTGGTTCGGCATCGAAGAGGGTGGACTGTTTCGTAGCCGGGATGCGGGTGAAACCTGGGAGCGCATCGATGGCCAACGAGGCGGCGTGAGCAATTCCGATATTCATTGCGTCATCTTTATTCCGGGTCCGCCGCAGACACTGCTCGTTGTCGTGGTCAACGCGATCTATATCTCGAAGGACGATGGGAAGACGTGGAAGGGCTTGAATGCAAAGCAGGAATGGACGCTGCGCTATGCGCGCACCGTGCGTGTCCGGCCAGGCACCAACGAAGCGTTTCTCGTCATCGGGGATTCGACGCCGGGTCACACGAGCAAAGTGCTCAAATCGACGAACCTCGGCGAATCTTGGATCGAGGTGCCGCTGACGCAGACGCCCAACTCGGCGTTCTGGGCCGTCGGAGTCAACGACGCTGATCCGCTTCTCATGTTTGCCGGCGCGAAATACGGCCATCTGTTCAGGACCGAGGACGGCGGCGAGACCTGGTTCAAGGAGTGGCGCGAGTTCAGCGAAATTACCGACGTGACGTGGACACCGGTTTTAACCGTAGACAATCCTCCTCAACATCATTGAGGTAGTACATGGAAAAACCCAACGTCAAACGCACGCATATCGCGCTTTACGTTCGCGATCCGATCGCATCCGGCAAGTGGTACGAAGAAGTGCTCGGCATGGAAGAAACCGCGCGGGGGGAGAACTGGGTGTTCATGTCCTTCGGCACGAAGCACCACGATATCGCGCTGATCCGGACGGACGAGGCGCGCCCGCCGATCAAGCGAGGCCTTCAGCACTATGGCCTCGAGATCGGCGCGGACGTGACGTACCTGCGGCGCCTGTACGGCATGCTGTTGCGCAAGAAAGTCGAGGTCGTGAAGACGACCGACCACAAGATCGGCTACGGGCTGTACTTCAACGATCCGGACGGCAATCGCCTGGAGTTCTTTTGCGACCTCGTCTTCGACGACGGAGAAGGAAAACGGCTTCTGAACGAGTATCACGCGCCTAGCGATCCCATCGATCTCAAACCTCTGTTCGACTAACCGGCACCTGCAAATGAAGACGACTCCCAATTTCGAAGGCTTTCAAATTCGCAAGTGGTACACCCACATAGAAGACGCTCTCACCAACGAGAATGGCCGCCACGCAGATGGCGAGCCGTTGCGGAAAATCGTGATCGCCGCGGTGATCCTCAACCCTTTTGCCGGTCGCAGCGTGGAGGATCTCAGCGAGGTCGTGAACGCCTCGCCCGCGCTTGGCCATGAGTTCGCGCGGCGCATCCAGCAGCTTCTCGGCGACGACAAGGTCGAGAGCTACGGTAAAGCGTGCGTCGTAGGTGCGGATGGCGAATACGAACACGGCAACGCGTTTCTGACGAGCGTCTTCGCCGATCCGGTGCGCGATGCGGTAGGCGGCGGGAAGGCCTGGGTGCCGTCGACGGGCAAGCGCGGCGGCATCAATACGGCGATCGACATTCCGCTGGCCCATAAGGACGCACTTTACGTGCGCTCTCACTATGACACCGTCTCGGTCACGTTCGCCGACGCGCCCAACCCGGACGAAGTCGTCATCGCGTTCGCGTTTGCTTCACGCGGCCGGCTGCACGCGCGGCTCGGCGGCATCAAGGCTGCGGAGATCCAAGGTCAGGATGGGCTGCACTGACGGCCTGAGATAGGGGAGGCATAGGATGAGCGAGTTGCAGCCGAGCAGGGGTGAATTCCGCAGTGGCGAACTGACTTTGCGTTATGTCGAGTGGGGTCCGAAGGACGCGTTGCCCGTCATTCTCCTGCATGGTTTGCGCAGCTACGCGATGACGTGGGAGCCGACGGCCAGGTTCTTTTCCACTGGCTTACGCCTGATCGCACTCGATCAGCGTGGACGGGGCGATAGCGACTGGGACCCGGCGTGCAACTACTACACGCCGGCTTACGTCGCGGATCTGGAAGCCATGGTGGCCCATCTCGATCTTGAAACGTTCGTCTTGGTAGGGCACTCGCTCGGGGGCACGAATGCCCTCGTCTATACGGCGAGACACCCCGAGAAAGTCAAAGCGCTTGTCGTGGAAGATATCGGGCCCGGTTCGTCAAGCTCGACCGTAGGCGCAAAACGGATCGTACGTGAACTCGAGTCCACGCCGTCCCGCTTCGTGGACTGGGAGGCCGCGCGGCGGTTTTGGCGGAGCAAGAGGCCTCACATCTCCGAGGAAGCCTTGAACTCACGGCTCGAACACACGTTGAAGCCCAGTGAGGATGGCGGCTTGATGTGGAAGTACGACGCGAACGGGATCGGGCGCGCGCGCATCGAGCTCGCGCGGCGGCCCGAGTTGGGCGTCGATTTGTGGCCGGTCGTGGACGGCCTCCGCTGCCCGACGCTCGTGATCCGCGGTGAACATTCGGACTTCTTGTCGAGATCGACCGCGCAGGAGATGAGCCGGCGCAATCGACACATAGCGTGGTGCGAGGTTTCGAACGCGGGGCACTACGTCCACGATGACAACGCTACTGGCTTTCTGCTCGCGCTCGATGACTTCTTTGAAAAATGGAAAGCCGAGCGAGGAGCGTGAGCTCGAACATCATGGAAAAGATACACACCAGCGTGGTAATCGTCGGCGCTGGGCCGGTTGGCTGTACGGTTGCCAATTTGCTCGGCGTCTACGGCATCGAAACGATACTGATCGATCGCAGCTTGGACATTCTTCCGTACCCTCGCGCGGTAGGCATGGATGACGAGGCGTTACGCGTCTTCCAAACCGCCGGTGTGGCCGACGCTCTGCTCGACGACCTCATCCAGAACGTGTCGTTGCGAATGTTTACCGCGAAGGGCGAGCTTTTCGCCGATATTCGCCCTGGGACGCGCGAGTTCGGATGGTATCGCCGCAACATCTTCATGCAGCAGCTCGCCGAGGCAACGCTGCGTGAGCATCTGGCGAACTATCCCCACGTCGAGATGCGTCTCGGATCCGAGGTCACATCCCTTCGGCAGGGGGCGCAGAGCGTGACGTTGACCGTGACGGATCGCGACGGTGTGGCGCGCGAAATCGAGGCGCAGTATTGCGTCGCCGCCGATGGCGGCCGCAGTACGGTCCGAGATCTCGCCGGCGTGACATTGATCGGCAATACTCATCCAATCAAATGGCTCGTGGTGGACGTGCGCAACGCCGAGATGGACGCCCCCTATACGGCGTTGCATTGCGACCCGCGGCGGCCGAACGTATGCATTCATTTGCCCTTCGGCTACCGCCGCTGGGAATTCATGGTGTTTCCGCACGAAGATGCGGATCGCCTCGTCGAAGAATCATCGGTCAAATCCTTGATTGCACCGTACGTCGAGAATGCGGATCGTCTCGAAGTGGTGCGCGCACGAATCTATACCCATCACTCCCGAGTGGCCGATCGCTTCATCGTCGGGCGCACGTTATTCGCCGGCGACGCGGCACACCTCAGCCCGCCTTGGATCGGTCAGGGATTGAATCTCGGCCTGAGGGATGCCGGCAACATTGCGTGGAAGCTGGCTGCCGTAGTCAATGGGCGGATGGATCCGTCGATTCTGACGAGCTACGAAGTCGAGCGACGCGATCACGCCAAGGCGATGATCGATCTCGCGGATACATTCGGCCGGATTCTGATGCCGACGAGCAACGTCAAAGCATTGATTCGCGACATGTTTTTCAAGTCGTTCGGTTCTCTTGGAGCCGTGCGCGACTACGTGTTGCAGATGAAGTTCAAGCCGATGCCTCGCTATGACCGGGGACTCGTCGTCGAAGCTGCGGGCGACGCGCCGGATACGGCGGTCGGCCGCATGTTCATTCAACCGGACGTTGAAGTCGGCTTCCGGGAAAAGCGGAAATTGGACGACGTTTTAGGGCCGTGGTTCGCAATCGTTGGCTGGCGTACCGACCCCTATGAAGCACTCGATGCCGAAGGGCGAGCTTTTTGGACGTCCATGCAGGCCGTGTTCATCCGAATTGAGCGGTCGCGCAGCGGTGCGTCACATGCCGAGCGGATCAGTGGGTCTGCGACGACGATTTGTGTCGAAGATCTCGAAAATGCGCTGGAGCCTTGGTTTTGGCGACAAGGGCGGACGATCGCGGTCATTCGTCCGGATCGGTATGTTGCGGCCCTTGCCGATCGAGCGTCGTTTGCTGAAGTCACGCGTGCGTTCGCTGCGAAAGTGCGCTCGACAAGTCATGAATTGGAGGAGACGCTGTGATACTGGAAGAACGCAGGTACACCCTGGTCCCGGGTGGTGTTCCGCAATACATCGCGCAGTACGGCGCACTTGGGCGCGAATCGCAGGAAAGGCATCTCGGCAAGATGGTGGGGTGCTTTCAGTCGGAAGTGGGCGAGCTCAATCAGCTTATTTTCCTGTGGCGCTACGAGAGCATGGCTGACCGCGAAACGCGTCGCGCGGCGCTCATGGCCGATGCGCGATTTGCGGAGTTCAGAAAGAGCGTGCGAGCGCTGCTGGTGCAGCAAAAAAACTGCATTCTCAATGCCGTCGTTTTTCCGGAGGCGACGCCGTGAGGGAAACGAACACGAAGACTGAGCCTATGCTGTTGGAAAATCCCGCTTTGCTGCGCAGCGGGGCATTCATCGGTGGCCACACGGCACACGAGACGTTGGCACAGGGCGTGTATATGACCACTTCTAGCGAAGCACGGTGGCGTGTGGTTCACGAACCGCCGAAATAAAGAGTGCAGAAGCTGATAGGTCCGACGCAGGTCGACGGATTTGAGGGATGCGTTTCCTGTTTTTTGTGGCTGGAATCGCTCGTGCCTTTCGTTTCGGCACCCATGCCACTGTCGCCTTCTTGCTGCTGGGGCATGACGGCTTGCTGTTCAGCGTCCTGGGCGGTTACCTTCGCCTGCGCAGTCTGGATATCGACAGGATAGTTCTGTTCGTTTTCAGACGCCGGATTGTATCCGGCCTGTTCGAGCCTGATGAGATCGGCGCGGACCTGTGCGCGGGTCTTTTCTTGAGCCTGAGCGTTGAGCGCAATGCTCGTTCCGGCGGCGAGAATGAGGGTGAATATCATGGTTCTCTTATTCACTTTGGACTCCAATATAAATGATGGGGGGTACAGGTTCTGCACCGTGACGCGCGCGGAAAACTCAACCAGGGTCCGTCGGACCACCTGCTTCGTCGAGGCCTTACTGTTGGAGATTGGCTCGACGCCATCAGCGTGCTCACACAGCGGTAAACCGGGGGCGGGCGTCGCTTATTCCCAAGATTGCCAGGAGTGCAGAAAAACATGATGCGTTGGCGATCGCGTCACCCGGCAAGTTGCTGGGGTAGGTCAACGGCATCAGCTCGCTCCATCCCTGGCCACACATTCACTACAGGTGCGCGTTACGGTGGCAACGATCAACGTCAGCGGAGCGACGCGAAGACGCCAGGAAAGCGGGGTGACGAACTGAAGGACGACGAGGGGAGAAGGACAAGGAGGCTTCGGGCAAGCCGCAGCGGGACCTCCCCGGCGGCCTCAGTGCGGGCGAGGAACTAGGCTCATCCGCAATATGGGAGGAAGCTAGGCCTGCAATCTAGTCCATCGCAATTCCATCGCGGGAACTTGACCCGTGACGCCAGAAATTGAGCGTTACGCGCCAAGTTCTCTCCTCGAAGCCGGAAGGCTGTTCCGTATCGGTGGTGGCGTTACTTGCCTGAAGCGATCTACTCCACAGTGATAGTCGCCTTCATATACGGATGGATGCCGCAGAACACTTTGTACACCCCCGGCTTGTCGAACTTGAACTGATAGGTATCGTTCTCATCGAGCGCGGAGGAGTGGAATATGCCCGCATCGTTGACGATCGAATGCGGCTCGCCGTCCATGTTTTTCCAGGTCACGGTCGTGCCAGCCTTGACCGTGAGGGCCATCGGCGAAAACATGAAATTCTTGATCACGATCTCGTTGGGCTCCTGCGCTTGAGCGGCAGGCAACCCGGTGATCAATGCCGCCATGAGCACCCCGCTCCCGGCGGAGAGGGCAAGCGCGCGACGAAAGAAAGTGGATAGCATGGCTTGGATCCTTGTTGAGTGAGCTGAGCGCCAAGTCAGGCGAGGGTCGCGTCGGAAAGCGTCGCCGCGAGCGGATGGCGCGAGACCCTGATGCTGGTCACGCCAAGCATCTTCGGAAGCTGATCGCTCGCCACCTTCAACGGCCCGGGTCCGGGGCCATCGCCGGCTGTCGGTTGCGGATACGCGGTCGACCGTGCGGTATGGAACGTGATATTCCCTTCCACCTTGGAAACGATCTGGTGGATATGTCCATTCAGGACGGTGACCGAGCCGAACCGCTTTAGATAGTCCATGGCCTGGCCGGCGTCGCCGGTACCCCAACCCCACGGTTCGTAAATCGTCCACATCGGCATATGCGCAAAGACGACGATCGGCGTGCTGGACGAACGCCCCTTCAGATCGTTTTCCAGCCAGGCGAGTTGATCCTCGCCCAGGCCCCCCAGCCCATTCGGCTTGAAATGCATCACATTGACGAGCCCGATGAAGTGCACGCCCTGGTGGTCGAAGCTGTAATAGCCTTTGTTGTCGGAGGCTTGGCCAAAGCGTTTGAAGTATTCGCCCTGCGGGCCGTCTGTCACGTCATGTTCGCCGGGCACGGTGTGCAACTCGGTGATGTTCAGCCCCGACATCAATTGGGCCGCGAGATCGAATTCCTCCGGCTTGGAAAGATGGGTGATATCGCCTGTGTGAATCGTCAGGGCCGGCTTGACCGGCATGGCATTGACGAAATCAATCGTCTGTTTGAGCGTGCCCGCGACATCCGGATTGGCTTCCTTGTTGAAGCCAATATGCGAGTCACTGATCTGCAGGAACAGAGGAAGGCCCGAAGCCGCTGACTGGCTCTTGCTATCGGCGGCAAGGGCCAGTTCCACGGGCGTGAGGATGCCTCCGGCCAGAACAAACAGAGTGCCTGCGCCACCGAAGGCGAGGCATTTCAAGGCGCTGCGGCGTGACGGCTGGGAAGGATGATCTGACGACATGGTGTCCTCTCGACGGGATTCGGAAGCAGACCGGCGGTTCAATCCGGGGGGCTCCGAGGGTTGGTTTCAGGAGCTATACCGCGGAAGGATCCGTTTTATTCCCGGTTGCCAATCGCACCTGCCGCAATGTGGAAAGTGCGTGGGCCCGGCGCATCTCCCAGCCTTCACCTGCGTCCTGTCGAGTAAGGGAATACCCGAGGCATGCCGGGCCTCGTTCTCTGCATCTGGTCAATCACGCGCTCGGAATCTGGTCGCTCGAACTGGATCCGCCTCTGGGCCGGGCTCAGCCTCCCGATGCTGCCGATCCGCCATGCGGTGACGACCCGGCTTGCGTTCTTGCTCTATGGTCGAGAGATGGGTCCGAGCGCAGATATATGTTTGCTATCGCGAGCATCTAGTCACATCCAAGCACGCTCATGCCGGCACTAATAGAAGTCACTACTCGAATTAATCCGTGCCGTGGGCACCTTCACGTTCTCTCCGAGACAATCGGCACGGTATTTCAACCGAAGCCGCGCTTGCGCCAACTGGATGTCCGATGGATAGAAGTATTCGTCGCCGGGCCACGGATCGTAACCGACCGATTCCAGTTCTCTGAGCTCTTGCATCAGTTGAGCATGCGTGACCGGTTTGCTCAATGGCTTGAACGGATAGTCGTTGCATTCGGCCGGCGTCAGCTTGCTAGCTGCCGACGCCACACCGCTTGCCAGCAGCACGCAAAGCGCCACCGCAGTTTTGCTCCAGAAGAGTTTCATGTTGTCCGCTCCTTATGCGGTGTTGTGACGATGCAATGTTGGGCAGCACGCGCGCTCGCCGGCCGGGCCGACAATGACTGGGAAGGGTTAGCGCTTACCAAAGTAAATCGGCTTCGTGCCGTCATTGGGGTCGGGGCGAATCGACGAACGAATCGCGTGTCCCATCGAGTGAATCGAATGATCCAGTGCTAGAAGCGGATGATGTGAACCCGAGGCCGACGTGTTGTCGACCACACCACCGTAGGCTGACACTGCGGCGTTGTTCTTGGCGGCGCTGGCATCCGACTGAGCAAACGATACGGTCGGGACGCTGAGTACCGCGGCAACTGCAATGGCTTGAATGAGCGATTTCATGGTGAACCTCCAGTGTTGGCTTCGCTTCGAACCGATATGTGAGTGGTCCGAAACGCTGTAGTCGTCACCAGGCCCGCTCACGCGAAGGTATACCTGGGACGGACGTCGCTTATTCCGCCAGCTTCAATGGGCCTGTACAAAAACATGAGGCACTGACTGGCTATCTCTGATCACGTCGCCCTGACGCCTGGACCTTTGCGACTCAGCTGCTCGGCAACTGCTGCCAGCCAGGCCGACCGAACCCACGGGCTCATTCGAGATGTCGGGCAGGCAGGAATAAAACGGATGATCCGACGGTCTAGTTCTTGAACCCAGCCGGGAGGCCCGCTGGACGAGTCGGCGGTCTACCTTCGGAACCAGCGATGCCGGCGCCCGCTTTGGCGGGCTCGAGCGAGGAAGCGCTGCGGTGAAGGCCGGTGCGCTCTTCATTTTTTTGCGGAGGTATTGCCATGAACATACTTAGACTTGCCGCGGTCGCAACGATCGCGCTCATCGGGACGGGCGCATGGGCACAGGAAATGACGCCGGAGCAGGCACAGATTCAGGCGGCCCAGTTCCGTACGACCGAGTCGGCTTCTCAGGACGTGGGCGGCGTGGAACCGGGCGTCGGCGGAGGCGCGCCGCAGCGCGTGACGCGCCAACAGGTCTATCAGGATCTGATCCATTCCGAAAAGTCGGGCCAGCTCCAGATGATCCAGAACAGCGTCTTCCGCGGCCAGTGACGGCTTGACGACCACGCCGGGCGCCGCGACGCGGCGTGTCGGCGTGGGGCGCACCGCATCCGGCTAAGCGCGTTCGAAGCCTCTCGTCAACATCACTTCGCCCTATTCAGAGAGCCGTGTCGCCATCGCCGTGGAAGAAGATCGAACGGGGATTCAGCGAAAGCGCTGCGCCGATATCGTGCGCCAACTGCCTCTCGAAGGTGTGACGGAACAGGTCGAACAGATTCGAAGGCAGGCTCCCTAGTTCGTTCTCGCGGAAAGCCAAGTAAAACGACCGATGCAGTTCCGTCAATGGCCGACCGAAGTGGGAAAACGCGCTGAGCGGCACGACGCGGACGCTCGGCAGATACTGCCGCGACTGCCAGAGGCAGAGCGGCGTAGTGAGCGCGAACCCGAGACCCGCCGCGACGAGACTCAGCAGTGGATCGGTCGCGTCGAATTCGCAGGTGCGCTCGAGATTTTCCGCCTGCGAATGCAGATACGCGTCGACCTGCTGACCATTGATCGAACGCGCGCTGTATCGCACGAATTGCAGATGCTTGCCGAGATCCGCGAGCGTGCCGAAACGATCGACCTCGAACGCCTTCGGCAGTACAACGAAATACGGCTCGGAAAAAAGCCGAAGACGCTTGATTTCCGGCACGGGCGAATAGCCGTTCATGGTCACAGCGATGTCGAGTTGGCGCGCTTCCAGCTGCGCATCGAGACTCGGCGTGATGCCGGACCACAGGCGGATTTGATGCGCCGAACCAGCCAACGCCTTGGTGAGAATCGGCGCGATCATGGCCGCGAACGAATCGATGGCGCCGAGTCGAACAATCGTACGTTTGGCACGCGTGACATTGCGCACGCTTTCAACCATCTGATCGACATTGCGCAGCAGTTCGGTCGCGTGTTCGAAAAGCCGCCTGCCTGCCGCCGTGGGACGCGCGGGACGCGAGGCGCGATCGAGCAGAGTGGTGTCGAGCAGAGTTTCGAGCGCTTTGATCCGCTGCGATACGCCGCCTTGCGAGATGCCGAGCCGGTCTGCGGCATCGGACATGGAACCCGATTCAACGACGCAGACCCAGCTAAGCAGAAGATCCCAGTCTGGATAGTGTTCCGCCGATAGTGGTTCCATGCTGCGCTGGATCCGGTAGTGAGCGATGTGGATCGCAATCGAATGGAGCAAAGCGTATCAAAGTTTGATACGTGGCAGTGATAGAAAATTAAAATCGCGAGGCCGATACGCGTTGTCCGACGTTCTGCCGCTCGTACCTCGCGCAAAGAATCAGCCTTTGCCTTCGATCCTGTCCAGCACGCGGGTCAGCGCATGCCGGTACTGCTCATAGTTCGCCTTGGCGAGCAGTTCGCGATGCACTTGCTCGTTGATGCCGCCAGGCGTCATCGATTGATGGACGAGTTCGTCGAACGTTGCGCTGCTGTTCTTCGCGCCATGCGCGAGGCCGAGCGAATAAGCTGCGAGGAACGAGCGCGCCTTGTCATAGGCGAGACCCTGCTCGACGAGCCAGGCGGCCTGGCTTTCCAGTACTGCATAGAAGCTCGCCATCGTCGCCGTTGCGGCAGACAGGCAGTCGAACTGGTGTTCGTTCTCGACTTCGACAGCCACACCGACGCGGCTGAACAGCATGCGTGCGATGTCATCCTGCGGATACAGCGTCGTGCTGCCGAGTGCATCCGCCACTGCGGGAAGCGGAATGGCGCGCACCAGGCTGTCGACGTTGCGGATACGCTCGCGCAATTCCGTCATTTTCATGCCGGCGATAAAGCTGATGACGTGATGTGACGGCGAGAACGCCAGTTTCGCGAGCACGTCGTGCGCATCTTGCGGACGAACGGCGAGGCAAACGACATCCGACGCATCGAGCACGGCCTGGTTCGTCTGGCAGACGGTGATGCGCGAATCGAGCGCAGCCAGCTCAGCGGCAGTCGCCGCATTCCGGTTCGAAAGCGCAATGCTTTCGAACGGTGCGCCGACTCGCACGAGTCCGGTCACGACGGCTTGCGTGATGACGCCGGTTCCAACAAATCCTAGTCGCATATGATTTCTCTGATTCAGTTTACGGTTTCTGGCGATTGCATCTCAGGGCCGCGGCACGACCCGCTGGGGATTCAGCGTGTCGAGCGGATCCAGCAGCGTCTTGATCGACTGCATCAACGCGATTTCGACGGGGTCCTTGTATTTCGACATTTCAGGCACGTGCAGGGCGCCAATGCCGTGCTCGGCGCTGAACGTGCCGCCCATGCCGGCAGCGATGTCGTAGAGGAGGTGGCTCAATTGCAGCTGCGTGCGCTGACGGTCCGCCACGCGAGCCCAGTATGCGTGGCTGAACATCGCGATGTAGTGCAGGTTGCCGTCGCCCATGTGACCCACCACGACAGGCGTCGCATCGGGGTAGTGCTGCTCGAGCGCATGGCCTGCTTGTTCGATGAAGTCCGGAATGCGGTAGGTCGGCACCGCGATGTCGTGCGTGAGGCCCATGCCTTCTTTTACGTTGGATTCCGTCACGCTATGACGGATTTTCCAAAGGTCGGCGCGCTGCTGTTCGCTGGTCGCCACGACGGCGTCGCGAATGATGCCGTCCTCGAACGCTTCGCGCAGATAGTCGGCCAGGCGCTCCGTCCAGAGTTCGCTCGACCCGGACGTGGCTGCGAGCTCGACCAGCACAATCCAGTTCGGTGTCGCTTTAAACGGATTGCGCGTTCTCGCTGCATGGCGCAACGAGATATCGAATTCGCTCTGCGAGATCAGCTCGAGGCCCACGAGTTCGCCGGTGAAATGGGCTTGCAGCTTGATGCCTTCGGCGACGGCGGCCTGTACGTTGTCAAAGCCGAGCATCGCCGTCGCGCGCGCGCACGGGCGCGGATACAGCTTCAGGCTGGCGGCTGTGACGATACCCAGCGTGCCTTCCGCGCCGACAAAGAGGTTCTTCAGGTCGTAGCCGCTATTGTTCTTTCGCAGCGTGCGCAGACCATTCCAAACGCGTCCGTCGGCGAGCACCACTTCCAGACCGAGCACGAGATCGCGCGTATTGCCGAAGCGCACCACGTTCGTGCCGCCGGCGTTGGTGCTGATGTTGCCGCCGATCTGGCAGGAGCCTTCCGCGCCGAGCGAGAGCGGGAACAGCCGGTCGGCCTTGTCCGCCGCCGCTTGAATGTCGGCGAGGATGCAACCCGCTTCGACGGTGATCGAGTTGTTCTGTGAATTCACGTCGATGATGCGGTTCATCCGGCCGAGGTTCATCAGGATGCTGTTGCCGCTTGCGTCGGGAACCGATCCTCCGCAGACGCTGGTGTTGCCGCCTTGCGGGAAGACCTTGATGCCGTGTGTGTTGCAAAACGAGAGCACGCGTGCGACATGTTCGGTGTCGCGCGGAAACACGACGCATGCGGCGGTGCCCGAATGGCGCTTGCGCCAATCGATCAGGTGCGGCGCCACGTCGTCCGGCGCGGTCATCAAGCTCGCCGCGCCGACGATCGACCGCATCATTTCAACGATTGTTTCGGTGTTCATGTCAGCGCCCATTCCTTGAAGCGAAGCGTCAGTTCGTCGAAGTGATCGGCCCACCATGCATCGTTGATGAAGAGATTCTTCTTGTTGGTCGGATCGGCAAGCCACTTCTGCACGGAGGGGTTCATCATCGTGCGTGCGCTCCTGCTGGCAGGCGTGTTGCCATGCAGGTTCATCAACGCCGCCTGGCGGTCCGGACGCAACGCGAACTGCAGGAATTTCATCGCGTTCTTCCGGTTGGGCGAGTTCTTCAGCACGACGAGATATTCGAGGCCGATCAACGTCTGCGAGAACGAGAAGTCGATAGGCTGGCTTGCTTCCTGTGCCGCTTTCACGCGCGTCGCATACGTGTAGCTGTAGTCGACCTGACCGGTTTGGACGAGCGTGACGGTCTGGGGCGTTTGCTCGACCCAGTTCGCGATATACGGCTTGATCCGGTCGAGCGACTTGAACGCGCGATCTACGTCGAGCGGATAGACCTTCTCTGGCGGCACGCCGTCCGCGAGCAACGCCACTTCGAGCGTTTCGAATGCACGGTTGCGCAGCGTGCGCTGACCGGGGAAACGCTTGAAGTCGAAGTATTCTGCGAAGGTTTGCGGATGCTTGCCATCGGGAAACTTCTTGCCGTCCCAGCAGATGCCGCCGGTGAATCCGTAGAACGGCACGATTTGCTTCCCGACGGGAGCGATCAGATCCGAGGCGTTGAAAAGACCGGGATCGAGCGGTTCCCAGTAACCGTTCTTTACGCCAGTGGTGGCCATCGAGCCGGGCGCATCGAACACGTCCCACTGCACGTTGTTGGTCATCACCTGCGCTTTGACCTTGGCGAGGTCCGGCGTGTCGACCAGCGTGACGTGAATGCCGAATTCCTTTTCGAACGGCCGCGCGAGCGCCTCCTCCACCCCTTGGCGGTAATTCCCGCCCCAGCTGACGACCGTCAGATTTTCCGCGGCCATCCCCCTGCGCGGCGTCATGACCATCGGTGCGGCGAGCGCGCTGCTCACCAACGCGGAGCCGGTCATTTGCAGGAAACGGCGTCTGTCCATCGGCGATTCTTTGAGCGAAGCCATGATGATTCCCGTCTGACGAATAGATCAGTTGAATTCCGGTTCTCTGGCGACGAGCGCGGGTACCACCCGAGCCAGTCGCTGCTGCAATGCATCGGAGGCCGGATGCAGCGGCGCCAGCACGCCGCCGAAATCGAGACCCGTCAGTCCGAGCGCGGCCTTCAGCGGGGCGGGATTCGGCTCGGCGAAGAGCGCGTCGATCAACGGCCGAAACGTGGCATGCAGCGCGACCGCTTCCTTCAGATGGCCCTCCATCGCAAGCGACAGCACACGTTTCCATTGACGCGGAATCAGATTGGAACTGGAGATGATGCCGCCCACCGCGCCCATCGCGACGTGCAGCGGCAGCACGTCTTCCTCGCCGCTGAGAATCGCCATCTTCGTGGCCGATTGCTCGGCGACGCGCATCTGTTGCGCAAGATCGGGATTGCACGCTTTGATGCCGACCACGCGTGTCATGTCGGCGAGCCGGTTGACCGTCTCGTAGTGCAGCGAGACACCGGTCCGATAAGGAATCTCGTAGAGGATGATGTCGGCATCGACCGCGTCGGACAGATGCGCGTAGTAGTCGATGACGCCTTGCTGGGTCGGGCGGTAGTAGTAAGGCGTCACCACCATGATTGCCTTCGCGCCGGCGGCCACGTAGGCCCTTGCATTCTCGATGGCGTCGTTGATGCCGGCCGAGATGATGCCCGGAATGACAGGACACCGGCCGTCCGCCGCCTCGAGCGTGGTCTCGACGACGCGCAAACGTTCGCGCAGGCTCAGCGATACGTATTCGCCGGTTCCGCCGATGGGCACGATCGCATCGGCATCGGCTTCGATCAGCCGCTCGATCAGCTTGCGCAGGACGGGTGCGTTGAATTGCCCCTCCCGGTTCAACGGAGTGGGGACCGAAGTCAGGATGCCTGCGTATGGGTGACGGCTACTCATGGATGGAACGCCTCGCGAATGATGGGCTGCCGGAATGGGCTGACGAGATAACCCGCTGAGCCAGACATTAGAGAAACAAAACGCGATGGCCGCGCAGCATCATCCGCGCTAATGCATTTCATTAGGCACGTTAAACCTCGTCGCAGACCCGCGCGGCATGAGGCCGGTGCGCGATGCGCCGTCCTGCGCGCTCATGCTTAAGTTTTTCTAATCCAGAAAGTTAGAAGCACAACGAATTGCGACGAATGCAATTTTGAGTTGCCTACGCTGCGTTCAGTGTCAGGCCTGGGCGACTGGACCTGGATACCGTCGAAACGCCGCGGCGGTTCGAAGTCGAGCGGCGTGGTCCGTCATTTCTCGCACAGGTTCGTCTAAATGAAAAACAGGCTCATTCTTCTGGCCGCATTGGCCGGCACGTCGGGGTTCGCGCATGCGCAAAGCACGGTGACGCTCTATGGCTTGATCGACGTCGGGATGGTGTACACCAACAACGCGGGCGGTCACAGTCAGGTGCAAATGTCGAGCGGCAACATCAACGGAAGCCGTTGGGGACTCAAGGGGGCCGAGGACCTGGGCGGCGGACTGCAGTCGATTTTCGTGCTCGAAAGCGGCTACAGCCTCAACAACGGAAAGCTGGGCCAGGGCGGCGATGAGTTCGGACGTCAGGCCTACGTCGGGTTCGCGTCGACGAAGTTCGGCACGCTGACGTTCGGCCGCCAATACGACACGATCGCCGACTATGCCGGGCCGTTCGAAGCGGCGAATGTCTGGTCGCCGTATTTCGGCGCGCATCCGGGCGATCTCGACAACCTCAACGGCACGAACCGGATCAATAACACCATCAAGTTCAAGAGCGTGACGTATGGTGGCTTTTCGTTCGGCGGCATGTACAGCCCCGGGGGCTTTGCCGGCCAGTACACGCGCAACCAGATCTACGCGGCGGGCGCGGCCTACCAGCAAGGACCGGTTGCGCTGGGCGTCGCATACGAGAACGTTCGGGACCCGAACTTCTCGCTGTACGGCAACAACGCCCTGTCCAGCACGACGGGGTCCAACGTCACCAACCGCATCTTCTCGGGCTACGCATCCGCGGGGACTCAGCAGATGATCGTCGCGGGCGGCTCCTATACGCTCGGAACGGCCAAGCTGGGCCTCACGTACAGCAACACGCAGTTCCGCAATCTCGGCGCCGTGGCCGGGATTCCCGTTGCAACAGCCAACATCGGCCGCTCGGCGATGTTCCATAACGCGGAAGTCAACTTCACGTATCAGCTGACGCCCACATTCATGCTGGGAGCCGCGTACGACTACACGAAAGGCTATGGCGTCGACGATGCGACCTACAACCAGGGCGTGCTCGGTGCGATCTACCTGCTTTCGAAGCGAACGGACGTCTACGCGGACGCCATCTACCAGCACGCGTCCGGAACCGATTCGACCGGCGGCAGCGCCGCGGCGAACCTGAACGGCTTGACCGCATCGACGACGCCCAACCAGGTCCTCGCGATCGTCGGCATGCGTCATCGCTTCTGATGCAGCACTGACTCTCAACCAAGGAGACCGAAATGTCTTGCACTCCGAAGCGCGTCGCGCCGCGCCGCAAATTCCTGCAGGCTGCGGGTACGACGCTGTTGTCGGGCGCATTGGGCGCGCCCATGATCCTGACTTCCCGCAAGGCGAGGGCAGCGGGCAATCTCGTGCTGGTGAGCTGGGGCGGCGCCTACCATCAGGGCGTCGAAAAGGAACTCGCGAAACCGTTCGAGAAAGAGTTCGGCGTACCCGTCACCATCGTCGATACGCCTGATCTGGCGAAGGTGAAAGCGCAGGTGGCGACCGGCAACGTTCAGTGGGACGTGTTCGATGCGGTCGGGCCGATGGCGATGACCGGCGCGAAGAACGGCTACTGGGAGCCGCTGGATCCGGCGCTCTTCGATACGAAGGACCTGATTGCGCCGATGACGAAGGAAGCGGTGCCGTTCTTCAGCTACACGGGTGGGATCTGCTGGGACGACAGCAAATTCCCCGGCGGCAAGCATCCCGAGACCTTCGCCGATCTCTGGGACGTGCGGAAGTTTCCGGGCCATCGCGGCCTGCGCAACCGCGTCAGCGAAACGCTCGAAATCGCGCTGCTCGCGGATGGCGTGCCGCCGGAGAAGGTCTATCCCATCGACATCGAGCGTGCATTCCGGTCGCTCGACCGCATCAAGCCCTCAGTGACGAATTGGATCGAGCAGACGCCTCAAACGGTGGCGCTCGTCGAAGCCGGTCAGGTGGACTTCAGCTACACGTATTCGACGCGCGCGAAGGCGGCTCAGGACGCGGGCAGACCGATTCACTTCTCGTTCAAGCAGAACATGCGCGGCCTGCAATACCTGGTGGTTCTGAAGAATGCGCCCAACAAGGCCAACGCGATGAAGTTCGTGCAATTCGCGCTGCGCCCCGACCGCCAGGCCGCGTTGATGGACATTTTGCTCAATACACCCGCGCGCCGCTCCGCGCTGCCGATGATGACGCCCGAGGCGAGGCAATGGCTGCCCGACCCGAACAACAAGGCGAGCGTGTTCAGCAACGACGCGTGGTGGGCTGATCACTACGACGATCTCACGCTGCGATTCAAGGAGTGGGTGATGAGCTGACGAGCGAAGCGAAGGTGCGAAGCGCCGGGCCGTCACGCGACCCGTACATCCAGCCGTAACCATTTCACCAGCAAACCAGGAGTCGTGCATGAAGCAGGCATTGAAGGGCATTCTGAGTGCCATCCTTACCCCGTTCAGTCAGGACGGAAGCAAGATCGACGAGGCCGCTTATGTCAGGCTGATCCGGTCGCAGATCGCAGCCGGCGTTCACGGCATCGTCCTGAGCGGCTCGACGGGCGAGCATCCCGCGCTCACGGTCGCGGAGCGCAAGCGTCTCTTCGAGATCGGCTGCGAAGTAGGCAAAGGCCCGGGCAAAGGCGAGGGCAAAGGCAAGACGGACGTGATCGCACACGTTGGATCCAATAGTGTGCGCGACACGCTCGATCTGACTCGGCACGCCAGCGAACTCGGCGTCGACCAGATGCTCGTCGTCACGCCGTATTTCGACCGGCTCAAGTTCGCCGACGTGCAGCGCTTTCTCGAACAGGTCGTGCGGATTGCCGGCGGGCCGATCATCTATTACGACACGCCAGGCATCACGGGGCTCGACATCACCGAAGAGCAGATGGTGACGCTGCGCCGCGAAGGTTTCGTCTCGCATATCAAGGACAGTCCCGCCAGTTTCACGCGCACGATGCGGATGCTGAGCAACCCAGAGGCGCCGACCGTGCTCGCCGGTTCCGATCCCGCGCTGCTTGCGGTGCTCGCGCATGGCGCACCGGGATCGATCATCGGCGCTTCGACGTTCGTTCCGGAGCTGTGCGTCGAACTCTACGAAGCGGTGTCGGCCGGGAAGGACTTGCCGGGCGCTCTCGCGATCTGGGACAAACTCTGGCCGATCCTCAATTTCATGCTTCTCAACGGCTACGTGGCGCTGGCCAAGGCGGGCTCGGCCCTGCGTGGCCTGCCGCTCGGCGAACCGCGCGAACCGATCGCGGCTGCGCAGGAGAATCTGCGCGCGCAACTGAAGGTGCTGCTCGATCGCGCGAACGTCGGTCCGCTTTCGGCTGAATAAGGGGGACGGGTGATGGCTGTCTGGGACTGGTTAAACGGCGCTTATGATCAATTCAACCGAAGCTGATCATCTGCCGGCGAACGGGTTTTCGCGTTAGCTTGCTGGAGTCTTGCCCTTCCTGAATGCGGGTAGGGTGCTCACTCGCGTGCTGCGCGCCGCAGGAGAACCGAGGATCTCGCGACATGCAAACTTCCGGGTATGAACCGATAGTCCGCGGCGATCTGCCGATACTGGTGGTGACGCCGCACACAGGCACAGCGATACCCAGCGAACTGCTGCGACACCCCGCGTGGGTGCCGATCGAGGGGCGGCTCGCGGATCCGGCCGGGACGCTGCTGCAGTCGGCGGCGAGGCGGGCCGGCGCCTCCTTGCTTGCCGGGCACTACCATCCGTGCGTGATCGATTTCAACGTCGCGGCGGACAACCGTTCGCTCACACCCAGCCTCAATCGCCTGGGACTCTGCCGCACGCATACGTCGCGAGGCGAAGCGCTTTACGAACCGGGCGCGGAACTCTCGGCCGACGAGGTCGAGCTGCGCGTCGAAGCCTACTGGCGGCCGTTCCACCAGTGCGTCGCCGACGAATTGAGCCGTCTTCGGGCAAGGCACGAACATGTTCTCCTGCTCGTCTCGCATGCGAGCTTCTGGCTGTCGCCTTACCGTCTCCAGCCGGGCGCGATGGACTGTAACGTCGGGACTTATCGCGGCGAATCGTGCGATCGCCGGCTGGTGTCCGCGCTTACCGAGGCGGTTCAGACACACGGACGGTCGTGGGTCGTCAACGGCAGGATCGCCGACTGTTTTGCGGCGCAGCATTATGGCCAACCCGCGGCCGGCGTGCACGCCATCGAAATGGAAGTGGCCGGCCGGTGGCGCAGCGACTGCGCCGCCAAGGTCGACGAGGCAGTCGCGGGCGGCGCCGGCCTCGAAGCCGTGTGGCTCGACGTGTTACGCGCGCTCGAACTGCGGCTGAAGCAGCTTTCCCGAGCCGAAACGCTTTGAACGAAAGGGTTCGCGTCCCGTAGAATTTGATCCATTGGCCGCGCACGGTCTTTTCCGCCGCGCTGCGGTGTCAGCTTCGGCTGTTCAACCTTGCCGACATGAAAGACAGTGCACCTGATCAGATTCCCGACTGGGACCTGCTGGCAAGCTGGGTTGCCGTCGTAGAGACCGGCTCGATTTCCGAAGCGGCGAGCCGGCTCGGCATTTCGCAGGCGGGCGTGTCGCAACGTATCAAGGTGCTGGAGGCGCTGCTCGATACGACGCTGCTCGATCGCACCACGCGTCCCGCGCGGCCCACGGCCGCGGGCCAGCGGCTCTTCGAGCATGCCAACGTGCTCATGCAGGGCGCCCACCAGATGGTGGAGAGCGTGCGCAACGTGACACGCGCCAAGCGCGTCGTCGTGCGTCTCGGCTGCATCGATTCATTTGCGGCCACCATCGGCCCGATCGTGATACGGGCGCTCGCCGACACCTCGCATTCGATCCGGATGTGGTCGGGTATCACGCCCACGCTCGATGGACAGCTCGAAGCGCGTCAGCTCGACGTCGTCGTCACGACCGGCAGCTTGTCGCAGGCGCCCGGCGTGCGTCGCCAGAAGCTCTTTTCCGAGCCCTATTTCGTGGTGCTGCCAAAGAGCTTCGAGATCGACCGCTTCACCACGCTCGCCGAACTGAGCCGCCATCTGCAACTGATCCGCTACAGCGCGCGCTCATTGATCGGCCAGCAGGTCGACGGCTACCTCGCCGCGCACGCGGACAACATCGAACGCACCTACGAACTCGACGCCACCGACCCGATGCTCTCGCTCGTGGCGGCCGGCCTCGGGTTTGCCCTGACGACGCCGCTCTGTCTTTGGCAGTCGCGTCACTACGTGCCGGACATTCGGGTCGTGCCGCTGTCGTCCTTCTCCCGGCATGGCCGCCCATACGAGGGTTTGAGCCGTGCGTTCTACCTCGCCTACCGCGAGAACGAGCTGGGCCGTCTGCCGGCGGATCTGTACGAGATGCTGCGCCTCGCCTACAGCCGGCAGGTGTCGCGCGATATCGCGGCCGCGATCGGGCTCGATGCGCGAGACATCTGCGTCCTCGACGAAACGTGACGCGTTGCGCTGCCTCGCGGGTCGCGGTCACGGTTCGCGCCGCGTCGGCGGCCGGCGGTCCATAACGGCCGGCGATCCTATGCATAAGGGCACATGAAGCAAGCGCCTGTTTTTTTGGCGACCACTACGCTCGATTCTGCATCCGACCGGCCAGAGTCACGCGGACTTCCGAGGCCGCCCGCAGGCGCCGGCCGGCCATCCGTCCCACCGTATTCGAAGGAGCATGGGTGAATTCCAGTCCAAACTTTCCGTTGCCGGTCAATGAACCCGAGGTGCATTTCGGCGCAGGAACCGAAGCCGCGGCGCAACTGCGACAGGCACTGAACGTGCGCGACGTCGTCGAGATTCCGACCGTGATCGGCGGCAAGCGTTACTTCTCGAACGACGTCGTCGAAGTGCGCGCGCCGCACGACCAGTCGCGTTTGCTCGCGCGCATTCACCGTCCGACCGAAGCGCAGATCGGCGAGGCGATCGCCAATGCGAAGTCGGTGTCGCGCGACTGGGCGGCGCTGTCGCACGCGAGCCGCGCGACGATCCTGCATCGCGCGGCGGACATCGTCGCGACGCGCCAGCGCATGCGCATCAATGCCGCGACGGTGCTCGGCCAGAGCAAGACCATCGACCAGGCCGAGCCGGACGCCGCCTGCGAACTGATCGACTTCCTGCGCTTCAACTCGTACAACGCGCAGCGCGTCTACGCCGAGCAGCCGATGTCGGTCGCCACCGCCGTCAACCGCACCGACTGGCGTCCGCTCGAGGGCTTCGTGTACGCCGTATCGCCGTTCAACTTCACGGCCATCGGCGGCAACCTGACGACGGCGCCCGCCATCATGGGCAACACGGTGCTGTGGAAGCCGTCGGAGAAATCCGCGCTCGCCAACTGGATTTTCTACGAGGCGCTGGAAGAAGCGGGCATGCCCGCCGGTGTCATCAACTTCGTGCCGGGCGAAGCTGAACTGACCACGCGTGTCGTGATGGATTCGCCGGATCTGGCGGGCATCCACTTCACCGGCTCGTCGGCGGTGTTTCAGTCGCTGTGGAAGGGCGTCGCATCGAAGGTCGATGCGTTCCGCACGATTCCGCGCCTCGTAGGCGAAACGGGCGGCAAAGACTTCGTGCTCGCGCATCCGTCCGCCCATCCGGCCGAACTTGCCATCGCGCTGATCCGCGGCGCGTTCGAGTATCAAGGCCAGAAGTGCAGCGCCGCGTCGCGCGCATACATTCCGCAGAGCCTGTGGCCCGCCGTGCGCGAGCAGATGGTCGAGCGCCTCGCGCAACTGAAGGTGGGAGACCCCGCCGATCTCGGCAACACGTTCATGGGCGCGGTGATCTCGCAGGCTTCGCACGCGAAGCTGACGGCTGTGCTGAACGCGGCGAAGGACGACAGCAGCGTCACGGTCGTCGCCGGCGGCAGGACGTGGTCGGAGCCGGGCTTCTTCGTCGCACCGACGGTGCTCGAAGTCTCGGATCCGAAGCACGCGCTGATGAGCCAGGAACTGTTCGGCCCGGTCCTCTCGGTGTTCGTCTACGCGGACAACGCCTGGTCGGACACGCTTGCGCTGATCGATTCGACGAGCCCGTACGCGCTGACCGGATCGATCTTCTGCACCGATCGCTTCGCGCTGCGCGAAGCGGAAGCCGCGCTGGTGAACGCAGCAGGCAACCTGTACCTGAACGACAAGCCGACCGGTGCGATGATCGGCCAGCAGCCGTTCGGCGGCGGCCGCGCGAGCGGCACCAACGACAAGGCCGGTTCGCACCTGAACCTGCTGCGCTGGGCGTCGCCGCGTGTGGTCAAGGAGACTTATCTGCCGCCGCGCGAGTGGTCGTTTGGCGGCTGAAGCGCGCATGCCGCATGGCCGCGCGCAACGTGACGCCGAACGTTATCCGCGTGGCCGCGGCGAGCCGCTTGATTCACGCGCTCTTATGGAAAGGCCAACGGCGAGTGATGTTAGGCGCAGGGTAATTTTGCGCTGCCTATCGTGGTGACTAGCGTTGTGACTAGCCGATGACCGGATGCATGACGCGCCACGCGGCCTACCTCAAATAGAACAGAGATCCGAGACGATGAGTACGAACCACCAGTATGCAGGGATCCTGACGGCGGTGCCGACGCCGCTCGACGCGAGCGGCCGCTTCAATTCCGCGCCGCTCGAACGGCATATCGCCAACCTGGCGGCTGCAGGCGCGGCCGGCATCGTACCGCTTGGCGGCAGCGGCGAGGCGATCGCGCTGACCGCGTCCGAGCGTCTTCGCGTAGTCGAGACCGCGCTCGAAGCGGGCGCGGGCAAGATGCACGTCGTGCCGGGCGTGCTGTCGCCCGGTCTGGGCGATTCCATCGAAGCGGGCAAGGCATATGTCGCCGCCGGAGCGAAGGCGCTGATGATCGTCACGCCGTATTACTACCGTCCGACGCAGGCCGGCATCATCGATTACTACAAGCGCTTCTCGGACGAAGTCGATGCCGACATCATCCTGTATGAGATTCCTTATCGCACCGGCGTGTCGTTGCACTACGAAACCGTCGACAAGCTTGCGGACATGACCCGAGTGGTCGGCATCAAGGCGTGCAATCCGGACCTCGCGCAACAGATGCGCGTCGCCGAGCTGGCGAAGGACAAGATGGCGATCCTGACTGGCGAGGAAGACGTCCTGCCGTTACACGTGGCGATGGGCGCGGTGGGCGCGATCATCGTCAGCTCAAACCTGATTCCGAAGCATTGGGCAGAAGTGCTGCGTCTGGCGATGAGCGGCCAGCTCGCTGAAGCCGTCGCGCTGCACGCGTCGATGCGTCCGCTGATCGACGCGATGTTTGCCGAGCCGAATCCGGCGGGCGTGAAGGCGGCACTGCAGCTGCGCGGCCTCGATTTCGGCGGCCTCGTGCCACCGTTGACGGCGGCGTCGGACAGCCTGCGCAGCCGTCTTGCCGATATCCTTGCGCCGCTTGTCGCGCGCGAATCCGAGTGGACCACGCGTCCATAACCAGGGGCAAAGCCATGTCATCGAACTCGAAACCTGTTCTGCCGCGACGCAAGTTCCTGCAAGGCGCCGGCGCGACGCTGCTGTCCACTGCGATCGCCGCGCCGATGGTCATCACTTCCCGTAAGGCGATGGCCGCAGGCAATCTCGTCATGGTGAGCTGGGGCGGCAACTATCACCAGGGCGTCGAAGAAGCGCTCGCCAAGCCCTTCGAAAAGGAGTTCGGCGTGCAAGTCACGCTGGTCGATACGCCCGATCTCGCGAAGGTCAAGGCGCAGGTGATGACCAACAATGTGCAGTGGGACGTGTTCGACGCCGTCGGCCCGATGGCGATGACGGGCTCGAAGAACGGCTACTGGGAACCGCTCGATCCCGCGCTCTTCAACACGAAAGACCTGATCGCGCCGATGACGAAGGAGGCCGTGCCGTTCTACGGCTTCACCGGCGGTATCTGTTGGGACAACAGCAAGTATCCGGACGGCAAGCATCCGCAGACCTTTGCGGATTACTGGGACGTCAAGAAATTCCCGGGTCATCGGACGCTGCGCAATCGCGCGAGCGAAACGCTCGAAATCGCTTTGCTCGCCGATGGCGTGCCGCCCGACAAGCTGTATCCGCTCGACGTGGAGCGTGCTTTTCGCGCGCTCGACCGCATCAAGCCTTACATCTCGAACTGGGTCGATCAGACGCCGCAGACGGTGACGCTCGTCGAAACCGGTCAGGTCGATTTCAGCTACACGTATTCGACGCGAGTCAAGGCCGCGCAGGAAGCGAAGAAGCCGATCGACTTCTCCTTCAAGCAGAACCTCGTCGGCCTCGAGTATCTCGTCGTGTTGAAGAATGCGCCGAACAAGGCCAACGCGATGAAGTTCGTGCAGTTTGCGATGCGTCCCGACCGTCAGGCCGCGCTGATGGAGTACTTGGTCAATACGCCCGCCAGCCGCTCCGCGCTCGCGCTGATGAAGCCGGAAACGCGCAAATGGCTGTCCGATCCCGCCAGCAAGTCCAATGCGATCAGCAATGACGTATGGTGGGCAGACCACTACGACGAGTTGACGCTGCGTTTCAAGGAGTGGGTGCTCGGTTAAGCAGGGAGGCCTCGCCATCCGTGAGGCCGTTGAAGGAGGAGACGAACATGAAATCACGTCACGATGGGCTGCTTTACGTCGGCCCGGCGACGGTGTTCCTGTTTTTCGTGATGCTGGTGCCGCTCGCGTATGTCGTCTACACGAGCTTGTGGGGCGCCGATGGGCCGACGCTGGCCGCCTACCAGCGGCTATTGCACAGCGCGCTGTTTCTGCGGACCCTATGGTCGACGTTCGAGATCAGTGTCAGCGCTGCAGCAGCGAGCCTGCTGCTCGGCTATCCGATCGCCTTGCATCTCGCCCGCCAGAGTCCGCGCAAACGGGCGATCTACATGGTGCTCGTGCTGGTGCCGTTCTGGACCAGCATTCTCGTGAAGAGCTATGCGTTCACCGTGCTGCTCGGTCGCAACGGGCTCGTCAATCAAGCGCTTTCCGCGCTGTTTCACGCGCAGGTCCAGTTGCCGATGCTCTTCAACCGATTCGGCGTGATTGTAGGCATGACGAACTACCTGATCCCGTTCATCGTGTTTCCCGTGTTGGCCAGTCTGCTGGCCATCGACCGCTCGCTCTATCTCGCCGCCGAGATTGCCGGTGCGAAACCGCCTCGCATCTTCTTTCAGATCACGCTGCCGCTGAGTTTGCCGGGCGTCGTTTCGGCGGGGCTGAGCACGACGGTCATGTCGATGGGATTCTTCGTGATTCCCGCACTGCTGGGCGGGCGTAAGGACGCGATGATGTCCAACCTTGTCGATTTCTATACCCGCGAGGCGCTCGACTGGAACATGGCGTCGGCGATCGGCGTGATCCTGCTCGGCATCGTGACGCTCGCCGCGCTCGGGACCGATGGGTTCCGCAAGTACAGCGCACGCCGCCTGGCGGCGAGCAACGCGCAAGGCGACACGAAACAAGGAGTCTTCGCATGACACCCTCCATGGAGATGCCCGCGCGCGTGAAGAGCGGCGGCGCGGTGATCGATCGCTTGACGCGCCGCTACGCGCGGCTGGGCAATGTGGTCGCGCTGGCGGTGTACCTGTTCATTCTGGTGCCGACGCTGATCGTCCTGCCGATCTCGTTCGGCGGAAGCGGGGAGCTGACTTTTCCGCCGCGAGTCTTGACGCTGGAGCTGTACCAGCACCTTTTCGGCTCCCCTGCATGGGTCGGCTCGATTTTGCAAAGCCTGAAGGTGGCCTCGATGACGACAGTGCTCGCGGCGCTGATCGGCGTGCCGGCGGCCTATGGGCTTGTGCGCTTCGAGTTTCCCGGCAAGCGTTTCGTGATGCTGCTGATCATGAGCCCCATCCTCGTGCCGGTGATCGTCATGTCGCTCGGCCTCTATCTGTATCTGTCGCGCCTGCATCTGGTCGGCACGACAGCGGGTCTCGTCGTGAGCCACGTCGCATATGTCACGCCGTTCATGATGATGACGGTCATGGCGGGCGTCAAAAAACTCGATCCGGCGCTCGAGTTCGCGACCACCATCATGGGCGCGAAGCGCAGAACGGTCTTCATGAAGGTCGTGCTGCCGCAATTGCAGCCGTCGATCTTCGCCGGCGCGCTGTTCGCCTTCCTGGTGTCGTTCGACGAAGTGGTGATCGCGTGGTTCATCACGAGCCCGACCACCACGACGCTGCCGGTCAAGATGTACAGCAGCATCCAATGGGATGTCTCGCCGGTGATCGCGGCGGTGTCCGCTTTGCTCACCGTGCTTTCGCTGGTGTTCTGCTGTGTCTCGGCTTTGCTGCAGCCGGCCGCACCTAAGCCGGCCGCGCCCAAGTCCACACATTGAAGCTGGAGGTAACAATGGCTCACGTACTGCGCGAGAATGAAGGGCTGCCTTCAGCTGGTGTGGAACTGCGCAGCGATGCAGGCACGCGTACGGCATCTGACGCAACGAATGTGAAGGGCAAGATGATTGTTTTCGAAGGCGTCGGCAAGACGTATGGCAATTCGGTTGCCTTGCACAACACGGATTTCACGGTCCGCGAAGGCGAGTTCTTGAGCCTGCTCGGACCGAGCGGATCGGGCAAGAGCACGATTTTGAACATCATCGCGGGCGCGGTCGCACCGACGAGCGGGCGCATCCTGTTGAATGGCAACGACGTCTCGACTGTGCCGCCGCGCGAACGAGGTCTCGGCATGGTGTTCCAGAACTACGCGCTGCTGCCGCACCTGAATGTATTCGACAACGTCGCGTTCCCGCTGCGGATTCGCGGACTCGGCAAGGACGAAATCGCGCAGCGCGTGCGCAATGCGCTGGAGCGCGTCGGCCTTGTCGGTTACGAGCATCGCAAGCCGCGCGAAATGTCGGGCGGACAACAGCAGCGCGTGGGCATCGCGCGCTGCATCGTGTATTCGCCGTCGGTGATTCTGATGGACGAGCCGCTCGGTGCGCTCGACAAGAAGCTGCGCGACCAGTTGCAGGGCGAGATCAAACGCCTGCATAAGGATCTCGGCACGACGCTGGTGTACGTCACGCATGATCAGGAAGAAGCGCTGAACCTGTCGGATCGCGTGTGCCTGATGAACGGCGGACGCATCGCTCAGATCGGCACGCCCGACGAGCTGTATTTCGAGCCGGTCAACGAGTTCGTTGCGGATTTCGTCGGCGAATCGAACCTGATCGAAGGGACGGTGACGGCGAACGACACGGTCACGACCGCGGACGGCTTCGCGCTTGCGGTGCGCAGCGCCGAAGGTCATGCGGCCGGCTCGCGCGTGAAGGTGCTGGTGCGCCCGGAGAAGATCGTCGTGCTGGAAGGCGGCGCGGCGGCGACGGCGGGGCAGAACGTCTGCACTGGCACGATCGCACAGACTTCGTTCGTCGGCGGCATGACGCGTATCGAACTGCAACGCCAGGGCGGCGCGCCGCTGCTGGTCAAGACGATTTCGTCGCGCGCGGCCGAGCGCCTGCCGGCTGGTCAGCCGATGACGGTCGCGTGGTCGGCGAGCGATAGCGTGGTGCTGAAGAGCTAGGACGAACATGGGACAACAACAGATAGCCGAAACGATGCGCGAGCTGGTGGGCGCGGCCAGCGTCGTGACCGGCGCCGACATGGCGCCGCATCTGATCGACTGGCGCAAGCGTCATACAGGGACCGCGGCGTGCGTGGTGTTTCCGCGCAGCGTCGAGCAGGTGTCGAAGGTGCTCGCGCACTGCAATGCGAACGGCGTCAAGGTGTTTCCGCAAGGCGGCAATACGAGCGTGTGCGGCGGCTCGGTGCCGGACGCGAGCGGTAACAGCATCTTGCTGAATCTCGGCAAGATGAACCGTATCCTCGAAATCAACGCGATCGATAACTCGATGACCGTCGAAGCGGGCTGCATCCTGGCGGACTTGCAGGAAGCGGCGCTCGAAGCGGATCGCATGTTCCCGCTCACGCTCGGCGCGGAAGGCTCGTGCCAGATCGGCGGCAACATCGCGACGAACGCAGGCGGCACGAACGTCGTGCGCTTCGGCAACACGCGCGATCTCGTGCTCGGCCTGCAAGTCGTGTTGCCCGACGGCAAGGTGTGGGACGGCTTGCGCACGCTGCGCAAGAACAACAGCGGCTACGATCTGAAGAACCTGTTCGTTGGCTCGGAAGGCACGCTCGGCGTGGTGACGGCGGCGTCGCTCAAGCTCTTTCCGAAGCCGCGCGCGGTCGCGACCGCGCTGCTCGGCTTCGCTACCGTCGATGCGGCAGTGCAGGTCGGCATCGGGCTGCAATCGGCGTTTCCGGGCGAGCTCGTCGGACTCGAGCTGATCTCGCAGAGCGAGTTCGATATCTCGCTGCGTCATGCGGCCAAGGCGCGCAATCCGTTTCAGCAGACGCCGCTGTGGATGGTGCTCGTCGAGCTCGCGGCGTCGACGGGGACGAGCGAGGCGCTCACGGACAGGCTCACGGAAGCGCTCGAAGCGCCGTCTGAATCGGGCGCGATCGTCAATGCGGTGATCGCGTCGAGCGAGCAGCAGCGCGGCGGCCTATGGAACATCCGGCACAGCGTGACCGAGGCGAACGGGCGCGAAGGCATGGGTCTCACGCACGACATCGCGGTCCCGACGTACCGCATTCCCGATTTCGTCGCGCAGGCAGGCGCTGCGCTCGCGCAGCACTATCCGATGGCAGTGCCGGTGATCGTCGGCCATATGGGCGACGGCAACCTGCATTACATCGCGATGTTCACGCATGAATTCTGGGCTCAGGTGCCCGACAAGATGCGCATGCAGAGCGATGTGAGCCATCTGCTCTACGACATCGCGGCGGCGATGGGCGGCACGTTCAGCGCGGAGCACGGCATCGGTTCGCTGCATGTCGAGGAAATGTCGCTCTACAAGGACGCGCAGGAACTCGCGATGATGCGCCAGATGAAGGACTTGCTCGATCCGAACGACACGTTGAATCCTGGCCGCGTGCTGCCGCCGGCGCCGGACCGTTCATGGTGAACGCATGGCCGCGGCAAACGTAGCGGATTACCGCGAGGCGGCGCGGCGTTATCTGCCCGACTTCGCCTATCGGTATCTCGAGGGAGGCGCCGAAGACGAGATCACGATGACGGCGAATCGCGCCGCGTTCCGGCGCATCGGCTTCACGCCGCGCGTGCTCGTCGATGTCGATGCCGTCGATACGCGCGCGACGCTCGCGGGCGCGTCGGCCGCGTGGCCCGCGGTCGTCGGGCCGACCGGACTCAACGGACTCTACTGGCCGCGCGCAGAGGAAACGCTCGCGCAGGCCGCGTACGCAGCGGGGTTGCCGTTCGCGCTTTCGACTGCGTCCACCAGCCTGATCGAAGACGTCCGGCGTGCAAGCGACGGCGAATTGTGGCTGCAACTCTACGTGCAGCAGGACCGGCGGATCGCCGAAAGCATGATGGCGCGCGCCCGCGCGAACGGCTTCACGACGCTGCTGCTGACCGTCGATACGCCCGTTACCGGACAACGCGATCACTACGCACGCACCGGCTTCTCGCTGCCGCTGCGCTGGACGCCGCGTCTCCTGTGGGATGTGCTCGCCCATCCGCGCTGGGTCGCGCGCGTAGGACGGCATGGCGTGCCGCAGCTCGTCAACATCGCGAAGAGCGCGGGCCTTGGGCCGGGCATCGAAGCGCAGGCCGCCGCGCTGAGCCGCCAGATGGACCGCTCGCTCGCGTGGGACGATCTCGCGTGGTTGCGGCGCAACTGGCCGGGCAAGCTCTATATCAAAGGTGTGCAGAGCGTCGCCGATGCTGTACGCGCGTCGCAGCATGATGTCGATGGCGTCGTGCTGTCGAATCATGGCGGACGGCAGCTCGACGGCGCACCCAGCGCAATGGAGATTCTGGCCGAGACGAGCGCGTCAGTGCCGCGCGATTTCGACCTCTTTATCGATGGCGGCGTGCGACGCGGCAGCGATATCGTGAAGGCGGTTGCGCTTGGCGCGCGCGGCGTGCTGCTCGGACGCGCGCCGCTTTACGGACTGGCGGGACACGGACGCAAAGGCGTCGATCACGTGCTCGCGCTGCTCCACGACGAATTGCAAATCTGCTTGCGGCTCATCGGCTGCACGCGCATCGACGCGCTCGATACGTCGTGGCTCCGACTGGCGCGCGAGCCTTGCATACTTGAGGAACTCGAAGCATGACCGAAGCCGTTTTCGATTTTCACGCCGGCACGCTGCCGCTTCTCGTGTCGATTCCGCACCTGGGGCGGATCATCCCCGACACGCTACGCGACCAGTACACCGATATCGCTCATACGGTTGCCGATACGGATTGGCATCTCGACCAGCTCTATGACTTCGCGAAGCAGGCGGGCGCGTCCATATTGAGCGCGCGAGTCTCGCGTTACGTGATCGACCTGAACCGGCCACCTTCGGGCGAAAGTCTCTATCCGGGGCAGACCACGACGGGCCTGTGTCCGACCGAAACGTTTCGCGGCGAGTCGTTGTACCGCAGTGGCGAGACGCCATCCGTCGAAGAAGCGCAGGCGCGTTTGCGCGACTACTACATGCCGTATCACTCCAAACTGCGCGAGACGCTGCAGGCGATGCGCGAACAGCACGGCACGGTGCTGCTGTGGGAAGCGCATTCGATCGCGAGCGTGCTGCCGCGTCTTTTCGACGGCAAGCTGCCGGATCTGAACCTCGGCACGAACTCGGAGCAATCGTGCGATCCGCGCATCCTGCGCGCCGTCACCGATACGCTCGGCGCGCAGCCGTTCACGTGGGTGGCGAACGGGCGCTTCAAGGGCGGCTACATCACACGCGAATACGGACGTCCGGAAGCGGGCGTGCACGCGATCCAGCTGGAGATGTGCCAGTCGACGTATATGAACGAGGACGCGCCGTTCGACTATCGTGCCGATCTCGCCGAGCGGGTGAAGCCGGTGGTCGAGCGGATGGTGATGACGGCGCTGGAAGCGGCGAGGGGGTTGGCGCGTTGAATGAAAAAACCGTCGCCGTGAGGTTCACGACGACGGCCAACCTACTGCGTGGATAGACAGCGTGCGTCGTTCAGGTCACAAAGCCTGCGTCATCTCCGGCACCGCCTCGAACAGATCGCCGACGAGGCCGTAATCCGCGACGCTGAAGATCGGCGCCTCGGCATCCTTGTTGATCGCGACGATGACCTTCGAATCCTTCATGCCGGCGAGATGCTGGATCGCGCCCGAAATGCCGACCGCGACGTACAACTGCGGCGCGACGATCTTGCCGGTCTGTCCAACCTGCCAGTCGTTCGGCGCGAAGCCGGAATCCACCGCGGCGCGCGACGCGCCCACCGCCGCGCCCAGCTTCTGTGCGAGCGGATCGAGCAGCGAGAAGTTTTCCGCGCTGCCCATGCCACGTCCGCCCGACACGACGATGCGCGCCGAGGTCAGTTCCGGCCGCTCGCTCGCCGCCATTTCGCGGCGCACGAAACGCGCACGGCCGGTGTCGGCGAGCGCGTCCTTCGTTTCGATGGGCGCGCTGCCTCCGCTCGCAGGCGCGGCGTCGAACGCGGTCGTGCGGATCGTCGCGACCACGATCGCATCGGTGCATTGCACGGTGGCGATCGCGTTGCCCGCGTAGATCGGCCGGTCGAACGTGTCAGCGGAATGGATCGCGATCACGTCGGAGATCTGCGATGCGTCGAGCTTCGCCGCGACGCGCGGCGCGACGTTCTTGCCCGCGGCCGTCGCCGGAAACAGCACATGCGTGTACGAGGAAGCGAGCGCCAGGACCTGCGCGGCGACGTTCTCCGCAAGACCTTCCGCGAGGTGGGGTGCGTCGATCAGGATCACCTTCTCGACGCCTTCGATTGCGCTCGCGGCTTCGGCGGCGCCGCGAGCCCCGTGTCCGGTGATCAGCACGTGCACGCCGTTGTTCAGATGCCGCGCGGCAGCGACCGTATGCAGCGTCGCTGCCTTGAGCGATGCGTTGCCGTGTTCGGCAATGACGAGAGTGGTCATTCAGATTACCTTTGCTTCGTTTTTCAGTTTATCGATCAGCGCCGCGACGCCTGCCACGCGCACGCCCGCTTTGCGCGCCGCCGGTTCGACCACCTTCAGCGTCTTCAGGCGCGGCGCGGGATCGACGCCGAGGTCAGCGGCGCCAACGGTGTCCACCGGCTTCTTCTTCGCCTTCATGATGCTGGGCAGCGTGACGTAGCGCGGCTCGTTCAAACGCAGATCCGTCGTGACGATGGCGGGCAGTTGCAGTTCGATCACCTCGAGGCCGCCGTCCACTTCGCGCGTGACGGTGACCTTGTCGCCTTGAATGTCGATGGCGCTCGCGAACGTTGCCTGCGGCCAGTCGAGCAGCGCGGCGAGCAACTGGCCTGTCTGAGCGGCGTCGTCGTCGATGGCCTGTTTGCCGAGAATCACCAGTTGCGGCTGTTCGCGCTCGACGGCCGCCTTCAGCAGCTTCGCGACCGCGAGCGGTTGCAATTCGACGTCCGTCTGGATGTGCAGCGCGCGATCCGCGCCGATGGCAAGCGCCGTGCGCAGCGTCTCCGTGCACTGCGCCGGACCGCAGGTGACCGCGATCACGTCGCTCGCCTGACCTGCCTCTTTCAGACGCGTCGCCGCTTCGACGGCGATCTCGTCGAACGGATTCATCGACATCTTCACATTGCCGATATCGACGCCGCTCTGGTCCGCCTTCGCGCGAACCTTCACGTTGTAGTCGACAACGCGCTTGACTGCTGTCATGACCTTCATGCGTGCTTTCCTTAGTGCTTGTGCGAGATTCGATGCGTACCGTCGTCGGCCGCGCGTCAGGACACGGCGCCGAGGCCGTATTTACCGGTGAGCAGCGCGCCGGTCGAGAAGCGTTCGATCGAATACGGCGCGAGCGACACGTCGGTCGGCAGGCCAAGCGCGGTTTGCGCGAGGATCTTGCCGACCGTCGGCGAGAGCTTGAAGCCGTGACCGGAGAAGCCATAGCCGACCACCAGACCGTCGACGCCGGGCAACGCGCCGAGCACCGGATTCCAGTCGGGCGTGACGTCGTAGACGCCCGTCCACGACGATGCGATGCCCGCCGTTTCGTAAGCGGGGAAGCGCGCGGCGACCTGAACGCCGACATCGACGACATAGTCCATCGGGATGTCGCCTTGTTCGGTGTCGGCGGTATTGAGCTTCTCGCCGACCACGCCTTCGCTGACCAGCATCTGGTTGCCGCCGTAGCTGCGGTAATACAGCATGCCTTCGGACGCGAGATCCTTGAACACCGGCATCGTGAACGTGTACGCAGCTTCCGCGCATTCGAGCGCGAGCACCGCGTGCCGTTCCGGTGCGATCGGCAGCGTCTTGCCGGTCCAACCGGCGAGTTCCGGCGTCCAAATATTCTGTGTGCTGATGACCGTCGAGGCCGCGAAATCGCCGTCACTGGTCGACACGCCGACCGCCTTGCCGTTCTCGATCAGGAGCCTGTTCACAGTGACGTTCTCGCGGATCGTCACGCCGCCGCGGCGCGCGGCGCGCGCGAAGCTGGTGGCGGTGAGGTACGCGTCCGCAAAGCCCGCCTCAGGTTCATAGCCGATCAGGGCCGCGTCGTCGAATCGCGCAATCGGCATCAACTCGTGCGCCTCGCGGGCGTCGAGCAATTCGAGCGGAATACCTTGCTGCCTCTGCTGGTCGAGCGACGCGCGCAGCGGCTCCAGCTTGTCGCCTTCGGCCGCGACGATCATGTAGCCGCATTTCACGAGGCCGCACGATGCTTCGTCGTCGCCGAGGTAGGCGGCGAAATCGTTGAACACCGACCACGACTTGCGCGCCAGTTCGACGTTTTCCTTCACCGAGTAATGCGTGCGCAAGATGCCCGACGACTGCGAAGTCGTGCCGGCTCCGATGGTCGCGCGGTCGAGCACCAGCACGTTTTTCGCGCCGAGCCTCGACAGATGGAACGCGACCGAAGTACCGATCACGCCCGCGCCGATCACCACTACATCAAAGGTTTTCACTGTTCGCACCCTTCATATTCTGACTGTGCGAGTAGTGTGCGGGGTCAAAATCCGGGGGCGGCGAATATAAGCGAGAGCGATTTTTAGTAGAAGCGCCGCATCTTGATGCAGTGGGCGCTAGTCTGTGCCGCCGGCGGTTACGCGTCCCATTCCGGTGCGAACGGTGGCGTCACGAAACGGTGGTTCTTTGGCAACGCCGCAATAGCGCGCCGGTCGTCATCGTCGAGTTTCACCTTCAGCGCGTCGAGATTGGATTGCTGACTTTCGCGGCGTTGAGCCTTGGGAATCACGGCCACGCCGTCCTGCGACAGCAACCACGCAAGTGCAACCTGGGCGGCGGTCACACCGTGCTTGGCGCCGATTTCCTGAAGCACGGGGTCGCTCGCTGCCCTGCCTTGTGCAAGCGGCGCATAGGCGACGAGTGGAATGCCTTTCTCGCGCAGGTAGCTCAGCATGTTCGACTGGTCGAGAAATGCGTGGTATTCGATCTGGTGGCAGGCGATGGGCGCGCCGATTTCCTCGATGGCTTTTCGCAGCATCGTCATGTTGAAGTTGCACACGCCGATAGAGCGAACGCTGCCGGTTTGCAGAAAACCTTGCATGGTCTCCATGACGGCGCCGAGGTCCATGTCACGCGACGGCCAATGCACCATGTACAGGTCAACGTAGTCGACACCGAGCTTTTCGAGGCTGGCGTCCAGCGCGCGACGCAGTGACTCCGGCGCGAGGTTTTCGTGCCATACCTTGGTCGTCAGATGCAGCTGCTTGCGGGCGAGACCCGAGGCGGCAATTGCCGCGCCTACCGCTTCCTCGTTCTGATACATCTCGGCGGTGTCGATGTGTCGATATCCCAGTTCCAGCGCGCTCTCGACTACCGGTTGGCAGCCGCCACCCGGCATGCGGAACGTGCCAAATCCGAGGCGTGGCAGTTCAATTCCCTGTGTCTTCAAAGCTTCCATCGATGCTCTCCCAAGCGGGTTAAGGTCTGCAGCGCAAGCCGCCGCCGCGTTCAGGAGGACAATTTCGCAGTTTCTGATTGTTGAATAAAGTACGTGTCGTTCAAATCACTCGTGACTAAACTCTCGGAATGAGACAGGCATTGGAGAGGGCATGACGTTCGATGGACGGCTATTTTCTGGCATCACCGTGCTCGCCGCAGTCGCGGAGAGCGGCAGTTTCGTGCGTGCAGCGGACGCTCTGGGACTATCGCCATCGGGCGTTAGCCGCGCTATTTCGCGCCTCGAAAAGCGGGTAGGCGTACGGCTGCTTGACCGTACGACGCGCTCGCTGACGCTGACCGACGAAGGGAGGCGTTTATACGACGCGGTGGGCCCGCATCTGACGAGCATCGAGGAGGCGGCTTCGGCGGCGTCGGGTTCGGCGAACGTTGTGCAGGGAAAGCTTCGTGTCAACGTCGACCCGTTCTTTTCGAGGACGGTGCTGGCGTCGAGGCTGCCGGATTTTTTGGCGCATCATCCGGACCTCTCCCTCGAACTTATCATGCGCGACGACGTCGGCGACCTCGTGGCAGATGGATTCGACCTCGCGGTGCGTTTTGGACCTCCGCCCATGGGAACACTGATTGCGCGCAAGCTACTCGAGACACGCATCATTACGGTCGCGTCTCCGCAGTATGTGGCAGAGCACGGGAAGCCAGAAAATCCGCAGGAGGTGAGGCAACATCAGCGCATCATGTTTTACAACCCGGTGACGGCCAAGCCCTTCGAGTGGGAGTTCCATCGGGGTAAGAAGGTCATGGAGATACCTGCAGAGGGGCGCCTCCTCGTGTCCGATGTGGAGACCATGCTCGGCGCGTGTGTTGCCGGCGCCGGCATCGCTCAGGTAATGGAGATTGGCATCGAGCAGGTGATGCGCGAGGGCTTGCTCGTGGACCTCTTCCCGGATTGGTCGGACGAACGGTTCCCGTTGTATGCGCTCTTTCCATCGCGGCGTCATCTGGCTGCGAAAGTTCAGGCGTTCATCAATTTCTGCATCGAGTCATTGTCGGCAGCGGCGCCCGTCGCGCAGCCCCAGATAGGCCTCCGGCGCGGACGCCGGCAGGCAAGCCGAAGCTAAGGCGCGACCTCGAAGCGTTGCTCTTTGAGCCAGGGCGTGTCGCCTGCCAGTGCACGACTGCCCCGTTTTTAAACGGGCGTTCCGCGTTCAAGGACGCGGTCTGCTCGCGAAGTTAGGCTGCGCACCAGCGACGTTGCCCAAGGGAGCAACCGACTCCACCGAGGGCATATCGAAGAGATCCCGCGTGAAGCCACGCTCGCGCGCGATCGACGGCGGGTTGCGAAAACGCTTCACGAGCTCGAGCCAGGTTTCGAAGTCTCCTTCGCGTGACGCCTTGTGGATCGCGGCGAGGTCCCGGCCTTTCAGCACGCTCGGCTGGGCGAGCCGAACGAAATAGGGCGCTTCGAGCTCGACCGCGAGCGCGATGGGATAGCTCTTGCCAGTCTGTTCGCTCGCTCGCTCAATGCACTCCACCACGGCCGTGCCGAAGGCGGCTCCCAACGTCTTTCCCGTGCTCACATTGCGCAGGTGCTCGGGGTACACCTTCACTCGGCTGCCAATACTCAGTTCCGCCGGAGACGAGCAAACGAGCGCGTAGTGATGTTCCCTGCGTCGACCCGACGGAAGCGTTTTGCGGCTCGTGATGAAGGTGTGGGGCGGCAACGGCCGGACTTGGCCGCTCACGTCGATCCACGCGTTCCAAAGGAGCACGTCCTCGCGCTTTTTGTCGACGGGCTTGAGGTTGCCCGACGCCGGCGAGAACAGGGCCATGAGCGAGCCGATGCGGTGTGCGGCGCCTCGGGCACTGCCGCCGAGCGACTGGCTCGTGCCCCAGAGAAAGCGTCCGCCGCCCAGCCTGCGTTCCCATTCCTTGCGAAGAACGATCGTGGGGAGCGCTTCACCGGATTCACTGCCGATCTTGGTCCAGCAAAACGCGGGCGGTAGGTGCTTCAGTGTCATCAACTTCCTCGGGATGGTGCCGTTCGCCAAATTCGACGGGCAATTCATTAGCCGTTAATGTATCGGTATAATGAATGGAATGGAAGTCCCGGACACTGATTTTCCCGTGCAGGACCTGTTGCGCCGACTCATGGCGGATAATCGCTCGTCCAGCGAAATAGCACGGCTTTCGGGAGTCAGTCAGCCTACGGTCTCGCGCCTTCGCTTGTCGGACGGGCACAGAATGCGCAGAAGTGCGTCATTCAATAAGCTATGCAGTTTCTATGGTATCGACGCGCATCTTTTGGGGAAGCGAGTCGGCGGCTACAACGAGCTGTTGCGCAACGCCATCGTCGATGCCTGGGACGGATCGGACGAGCACGGGCGTGCATTGCTCTTGGTGATCGAAGGTTTGAAGGGGCTCAGCGGCCGAACCGAGGGGCCGGCGGAGCCCCCGGGGGACGGACGTCGGGGCGCGGCTTGATCAACTATCCGAAACGTTGAGGAGGCGACTGTGGGGCATGGAACGCGAAGAAAAGCGGCACGTAGCACGGGTTTGCCGGAGCTGATCGATGAACTCGAAGGTCTGCTCCCGGATTTGCAGACTGTTTCCTCATGCAATTACCCGGAAATCAGCCGGCGATTGGGGCGCGTGGTCGCCGCACTCACTGATGCGCCGATCTCGCGCCCCCGCGCGCGACGCACCCCGCCGCCGGTGCTCCAGTCGCTATCGTTGTTTTGCTAGGCAGAGGGATATCCAGCCGACGCTTTTGGGCAAGGCGCGGTATGCCGCGCCTTTCATTCGTTACGCAAACTTGACGAGATTGAGCACCGGCAGCGGGCCGCCGGGGATTTGAAACAGCTTACCTCCGGCTTCGAGCGAGTCCAGGTCGATGCCGAAAAAGCCGAGCCGCTCAATCAGTCCGCTGACGGCCTGTTTCGCAGGCGTGTCGTCGCCGGCGAAGAACAGCACGCGGTGCCCGCCCTCGGCCTGCGGATCGTCGGAGAGGAAGTGGGCTGGCAGATGGTTGAACGCCTTGACGACGCGTGCGCCCGGCACGAGGTCCGCGAATGTTCCGCTCGACGTCCGGCCATGCAAATCCGCCGGCTTGAACGTCGGCGCTTCGATCGGGTTGTTCGCGTCGATCACAATGCGTCCGCCGAAATCCGGCAGCCCGGCCAGGGCCGTCGGCAGCTTCGACCAGTTCACCGCGACGAAGACGATGTCCTGCGCGGCCGCTTGCTCGCGCGTTCCCGGCGTGATCGAGGGACCGAGCTCGCGCGCGAGGTCCGCTAGCGAGGCCGGGCCTCGGCTGTTGGCGATGATGGCTTCGATGCCTTTGCCGGCTAGCGCTCGCGCGAACGCAGACCCGATGGCGCCGGCTCCGATGATACCGATGGTGCTCATGGCAATGCTCCAGGTAAAGAGTGATGAATCGGGCGGTCAAGCCGCCGTCGTCGACGATGTTCGCGTCGGCGACTCGACCGCATCTGGGCTGAATGTTGCCGTCTTCATTTCTCCATCGGTAGCCGGTAATTCCTTGAATCATTTTCAAGCGATGCTTTAGTATTGCCGCATGGAAACGCTCGCCAACCTTGAATCGTTCGTACGCAGCGCCGAAACGGGCAGCTTCTCCGCGGCCGCTCGGCGTCTTGCGCTGACACCTGCGGCGGTCAGCCGGAACGTTGCGCTGCTGGAACGCAATCTTGGCGTTCGACTGTTCCAGCGCTCGACGCGCAAGCTCACGCTGACCGAGGCGGGCGAGCGCTTTCTGGTGGAGATCGGCGGCAATCTGGACGCGCTGCAGGCAGCGATCGCGTCCGTCTCGACCGATCGCAGCGAGCCCGCTGGCGTGTTGAAAGTCAGCCTGCCGCCGACGTTCGGCATCACCTACGTCATGCCGCTGCTGCCCGCGTTCCTCGCACGCTATCCGCTGATTCGTCCGGATTGGCACTTTGAGAACCGGCAGGTCGACCTGATTGCAGAGGGCTACGACGCAGCAATGGGCGGCGGATTCGAGCTCGCACCGGGCATCGTGTCGCGCGCATTGGCGCCTGCGCATCTCGTCGCGGTGGCGTCTCCGGCGTATCTGTCTGGCCGCGTGCTACCGGCCGATCCCGGTGATCTCGCCGAGCTCGACGGCATCGTGATGCGCTCGAGCCGCACCGGCCGCGTGCACCACCGGACGATGCGCGACGCGGCGGGTGGCGAGGTGCCTGCGCGGTTACGCGAAACCATTGTGGTCAACGACCCGGCAGCGATGCGCGAAGCCGCAACGCTCGGGCTGGGCGTCGCGCTGCTCGCTACGTCGGATGTCGTGCCTTCGATCGAAAGGGGCGAGCTCGTGCGCTTGCTCCCACGCTGGTACGCGGACGCCGGCTCAATTTCGATCTACTACGCGACGCGAACGCTCCTGCCGGCAAAAACGCGAATGTTTGCCGATTTCGTGGTCGAGGCGTTCGAGCGGGATAGGTTGGCTGAGAGACTAGCCGGCGCTCTTTGAGCGACCCGATACGCGCGGTTGCTTGTCTACGTGGCTCGAACGCGAGTCGGCCTTATCGGACCGGCTGGAGCGCGTCCGCTTGCGGAAGACGAGTTCCTCGACCGTTTGCCAGTAGGCATCCACGACAGCGGGATCTGACGAGGAAATGTTGGAGGTTGCCTGCATCTCGGGGCCGAAACCGGAAAGGGTCGACGTCAGGCTGATCAAGAGATAGTGAAAGATGATCGGTTCGCCTTGGGGCAACGCGCCTTCTTCTTGTGCGGCACGAATCTGCGGCAGCAGCACATTGAGCAGCGGCTTGAGCACCGTGTCGGCGAGCCACTGCAGTCGCGGGCTGTATCCGAGGAATTCCTGCAGCATGAAGCGATGAAACTCCGGATAGTCGACCGTGAATCTGAATAGCGCCCGGTACATCACTTTTACGCGTTCCGCGGCGGTGGCGGTAGATGGCGTATCCGCCAGATTAGCGTCCCACTCTTGACGGATGTGTTCGAAAACAAACTCGGCGACCGCCTGCCAGAGAATATCTTTGGAACGGTAGTGGTAAGTGATGAGCGGGTGCTGCAATCCGACCCGGTCCGCGATGCTGCGTATGCTGGCGGCCTCGAAGCCCTTCGCGGCGAATTCCGAAAGCGCCGCGTTCAGGATTGCGGCCCGCGTTTCCTGCGAACGCTGCTGCTCCGCGCGCTGTAGCTCTGTCGGACGCCCCTTCCTGTCAGGAGTCTTGCTGGACACTTTACGTTGCACCATTTGGCTTCTCGATTAGGAATGTCGTTGCCGGAGCGCGCTTGCACGGGAACCTTGGCGAGCGTGGCCGTAAAAAACTATACAAAAGGATAATACAACGGTTCATGTGTGCCGCTCGGCTGCGAGAGTCCGGCGCACGATCGTCGCGTCACGCCTTTTAAGTTTAACGATGGTAAAGTATAGTGGCTGCGTGAACAGCACCAAATTCTCCTACCCTAATTTCCCGAACGCAGGTATCGGCAAATGCAGAACACCATCACTTTGACCTCGCGTGACGATCTCGCTGTCATCACCTTGGGAAACGAAGCGCAGGCAAACGCAATCGACCTGGAGTTCTGTGAAGGCCTATTGAGGGCCCTTGGCGACGTCGAGGCGAACGAGAAGTATCGCGCGGTGGTTCTGCAAGCTACGGGCCGGATATTTTCGGCCGGTGGAAATCTCGTTCAGATTCTGGATGGGCTGCAGCGAGCCGATGGTTTTTTGGAAACACTGATCAGTGCCCTTAACGCTGTGATCCTGAAACTGCGGCGCTTGCCGATTCCTGTGATCGCGAGCGTACAAGGGGCCGCAGCGGGCGCAGGTTTCTCATTGGCCATGGCGTGCGATCTGGTCGTCGCGTCACGTTCGGCTCGCTTCGTCGTCGGCTACGGCAAGCTCGGCACTTCGACGGACGGAGGCCTCTCCTTTCATTTGGCACGCCGCTTGGGTGCGGCGCGCGCCCTGCAACTTCTGCTGGTGAAAGATTCGCTGAATGCTGAAGAAGCGAGTTCGCTGGGACTTGTGCAAGACGTTGCTGATCCAGCTTCTCTGGAGGAGGCTACGTTCGCTATGGCGCGGCATCTAGCGGACTTGCCGCCATCGGCCGTCAGCGAGATGAAATCGCTGGTTGGCAAGGCTTCGGAGAACGGGCTCGAGCAACATCTCGAGGACGAAAAGCAGGCGTTCTTGAGATGTGCCTCGACGGAAGCGTTTTATCAGCGCGTCGCTGCGTTCGTTGGACGATAGGGTTCGACAAGAAACTCGCCAACTAGAAGGCGAAGGTCCCATCAGCGGACCGCATTTCGCTCGTGGGTCGCACGAGACGTAGCAGCACGTCACCCTACGACGGCTGCCGGCGCCCTCAGTTCAATCGAGCTTAACGGGGCCGAAGAAACGGCCAAAAGGCGCGCTGTCGCCTCCACGCGCACCCTCCACGCTTCTTCATCCCTTCCTTTGATCTTCACAGCCACGCATCGAGCGGCGGCAATGCGACCGCGTGCCTCCGCCTCATAGGGATAGTCCCAGTCTCACAATACTTTACGATCGGAAAGTGTTTTCCTAAACTAAACCTGCACGATCGGAAAATATAAATCTATACACAACTACCGGCGACGTTCAGTCGCCAGTAGAACCAAAAGGTCAGGAGATTGGAGATGAAGGGCTTGCCGTGCGCCATCGCGTTACTTTGCGTCTCATCCGCTTCCGTGTATGCGCAAAGCAGTGTCACGTTGTATGGAATCGTTGACGAAGGGATTACCTATACGACCAATCAGAAGGGCCACTCGAATTGGCAGCTTCAGAGCGGCGGAGCGTCGATCTCGAGATGGGGCCTTAAGGGCGCGGAAGATCTCGGTAGCGGCATGAAAGCCGTCTTCGTGCTGGAGGACGGCTTTGATCCGTCCACCGGCAACATTGGCAATAACGGCGCGCTTTTTGGCCGTCAGGCGTACGTCGGCATCACAAGCAAGTATGGCGCGCTGACTCTTGGACGTCAGTACGAAGAGATGGCTGATCTGCTGTCGAAAATCAATGCTGGCTTGAATTGGTCGGTCTACTTCGCTCATGCCGGCGACATCGATAACACCGCAGGGACCAACCGCATCAACAACGCCGTCAAATACGTCAGTCCCACACTGGCAGGACTCTCGTTCGCCGGACTGTATAGCTTTGGTGGACAGGCGGGCCAATTCTCCACGAATAGCGTCAAATCGTTTGGCGTGACTTACGCCGGCGGACCGCTGTATCTTGCCGCCGCCTATACGTATATCAAGAATCCTTTTGCCGCCGTGTTCAACAGCGTGGCGCCGAACGCGGTCACGTTTGCTGCTTATGTGCCCAACGCACAGAGCCAGAGGCTCGCAGGGGTTGGAGGAACGTACAAAATCGGCAACGCAACGATCGGTCTCGAATATACCAACACGCGCTTCAAGAGCGGGTTCTTGGGCAGTGACGTGCGCTTTGACAACTATGAGGCGAACGTTGGCTACCTGCTGAGGCCGGATATTTTGGCCGGCATCGTGTACGTCTATACACACGGCAAGGTTGACGCCACCGGCGCTGCGCCCATCTATCGCGCGCTCGGTCTCTTTACGGACTACTACCTGTCAAAACGAACCGACGTCTATTTCGCGGCTCAGTTGATGAAGGCCGGAGGTTCGGCAACGCAGGCGCAAATGACCTATGTCACGAGTGCCTCAAACGGTCAATCCCAAGGTCTTTTGCGCGTCGGGCTTCGTCACCGCTTCTGACGAGGAACGCACTGCCTCACACGCTTCAAGGAAACCTAATGGAACACACAGACTACGTTCGTCGCGATATACGCCAATTCCTCAACGAGATGCCGATGGGGAAGAAACAGTGGATCGTGTTTCTTGTCTGCTTCGCGGCGGTCGCGATCGAGGGATTCGATACGATCGTCATGGCGTTTATCGCGCCTGCCGTCAGTCACGAATGGCAACTGCCTCCTGCAGCATCGGCGCCATTGGTCGCTTTGGGATTGGTTGGGCTGTTGGTCGGCTCGATTGTCGGCGGGATGATGGCCGATCGTGTGGGTCGAAGGACAGTGGGCATCGTGGCGATCGCGTGGTTCGGCGTAGCCGCTCTTGCTTCCAGCGAGGCTCAATCGATCGTTCAGCTCGTTCTCTTGCGCTTTATCACGGGTCTGGGTATCGGCGCTGCGATGCCTGCATCGTCGGCGCTGGTTGCCGAATATAGTCCGGATCGATCGCGCTCTGCCATGCTCGCCTCGCTCTTTTGCGGGTTCCTGTTCGGCGCGGCTGCCGCCGGTTTCGTCACATCGTTCGCAATCGGCGCCTTGGGTTGGAGAGGGATGCTGGCATTGAGCGGCGCACTGCCGCTTTGCGTAGCGGCCCTTTTTGTATGGCAAGTACCCGAGTCGCCGCTCTACATGGTGGCGAGCCGCAAGTCCAACGCGGCTGTCCAGCGAGTCGTGGCCAAGCTGTTTCCCGCGGCTGACTATTCCCGCTTTCATTTCGTCATTGCGGCGCCGGCCGGTTCGAAGCGGGGAAGCCTGGCGCTCGTCGGAAAGGAATACAGGCTGGGAACCGTGCTGACCTGGATCGCGGAATTTGCCGGGTATCTGGTGTTCTTTCTCGTTGGAAGCTGGTTGCCCACGCATTTGAAGCAGGCTGGCTTATCGATGCACGAGGCTTCGCAGATCTCCTCGATGTTCCAGTTCGGCGCGCTTGGCGGTTCGGTCCTTTTTGCATTTCTCGTGCGCCGTTATAACGTGGCCGCAGTCATTTGTGGCGCGTTTGGAGCAGGATCGCTGCTTGTCGTCGCCCTGGGTCTGTCCGAAACCACTTCGTGGCACGCGAACGTGGTCTTTCTGGCGGGGCTGGCCGTCGGTGGACCACTGACCTGCGTCAACACGATTCCAGGCATCTTCTATCCAACCGCGCTTCGTGCGTCCGGCGGAGGCTGGACGGTTGCGATCGGTCGGCTCGGTTCAATCATCGGGTCATCGTTGATTGGTCTGATCATCATCTCAGGGTGGTCCTATCTGCTTGTTTGCGCTTTGCTGTCGATACCGCTTTTGATCGCCAGCGCTTGTATGGCCCGCATGACCCGTGTTCTCGACGCGCAACGACACTTGCCGAGCGAAAACGTCGAAATCATCGATGTCGTATCCACGACCGACGCGACTTCACCGAGTTAAACTTTGCGTGTGTAAAGTATTGTGTATAAGATGGATGGAACGCGAGGCGGCGTCGGTTACCGCGCTCACAGTCCGGAATCGCAATTCAGGAGACGACGACCATGTCGAAGCGAAAAATTGACACTCACCAGCATTTCTTGCCGAAGCTGTATGTGGACGCCGTAGGTTTGGATTTGCTGAATGCGGCAATGCCGAACGGCGTAGCCCCCACGTGGTCCGAAGAGGCCGCCATCGCCATGATGGATGAGAACGGCATCGACGAGGGCATCATCTCCATCTCGTCCGGGCCGGCGATTCCGGATGCGGCCGTGCTGTTGAGAAAATGTAACGACCATGCGGCCGACCTTCGGTCCCGCTATAAGGGGCGATTCGGTTCGTTTGCGAGCTTGCCGCTGCCGGACGTCGACGCCGCCTTGAAGGAGGTCAGTTATTGCCTCGACGAGCTGAAGGTCGACGGGTTCATCGTCTTTACGAACTATGAAGGGAAGTACCTGGGCGACGAGCATTTCGTGCCTCTCTTCGAAGAACTGAATCGACGCGGCGCCGTCGTCTTCGTGCATCCCAATCAGCCGCCGCATGAAATCCCGCGCGTCGCGCCGGCTTCTGTGCTCGAGTATCCCTTTGAGACGACACGTACAGCCACCAGTCTGATTATGTCGGGCGCAATGACTCGCTTTAAGAAAATTCGATTCATTCTGTCCCACGCCGGTGGGACCTTGCCGTTTCTCATTCCTCGCATTGCCCTTTCCATTTCGATGATGCCTGCGGTAGCCGAGCGCGTCGGCGACACGCTTGCGGCGGTGCGGGCCTTTTACTTCGACACGGCGCTATCGGCAGGCAATTCGTCGCTGAGCGCGCTTGCGCAGATCACCGATCCTGATCACATCCTTTTCGGCACCGACTTCCCGTTTGCGCCGACTCATGCCATCCGGCAATTCGGAACGGTGCTCGACGGCATCGAAATTCCGGGTGTCGAGATGGATAAGGTGTACGGAGAAAACGCGGCCCGGTTGCTCGGTCGCTAGCGCTGCGTAGCTAGACGGGCATTTCCAATGCTGGACCACATTCGGGTATTGGGCCTTGTTCGTCTTGCATACTTTACGACCGTGAAGTATAGTGACTTTCAGAACTTGCATGGTCGCAGGACATCGCCAATCGGCAAGCGCGAAGTCCGACATCCGAAAGTATGGGCCGCCTCAAATACGACAGCGGCCGACCGTTGAAGCCGAACCTACCAATGAAGGTGGAGGGGACATGATTGAAGAACGCGACCTCATCGTAACGATGCGAGACGGCACCCGTCTCGCGGTCGATGTGTATCGGCCGGAGGGGAGTGGGAAGTACCCGGTGCTCTATGCATCGGCGCTGCACAACAAGGATCTTCAGGGTCCGGACATTGCCGACGTATTGCCTCCGCAACCCGCGCATGCGCCGCTGTGGTTCGGGCCGGTGGAAGCCGGCGACTCGCGCCGCTTCGTTGCCAACGGTTACGTGCACGTCATTGCGCAGCCGCGTGGCTCGGCCAAGTCGGAAGGCCACTACGGCGAAGAGAACACCGATCATTACGACATGATCGAGTGGATCACGCAGCAGCCGTGGTCGGATGGCAAGGTCGGGATGGTCGGCATTTCGGGCTTCGCGGGAGAGCAATGGCGCGCGGCGGCGCAAGGGCATCCGGCGCTCAAGGCGATCTTCCCTTACGACGCCTGCAGCGCATACGGCGGCATGTTCGGGTTTCGGGATTTCAATCCGGGCGGCGTCATTCATACCTTCCCGTACTTGCTCGACGTGTTCAGCACCGTGCACGAATCGCGCGATAGGCCGGGGCCGCTGCCCGACGAGCAAGAGGCGCTCTGGCGCTCGGCAATGCGCAATCCCGATTACAAGATGTACATCAACCTCTACAACATCCTGACGCAGAAGGGTCAGCGGACGTGGGTGATGTATCACATCATGACGAATCCGTGGGAGCCGGACGGCACCGTCGAGCGAGCCGAGGAAACCTTCACGAAGATCAAGGTGCCGTTCTATACGGGCTCCGGCGCCTATGCCTACACGTACAAGCTGCACTGGCTGGGCGCTCAGCACTACTTTGCGAACGTCAAGCAACCGCGCAAGCTCGTCTTTACGGGCCCGGCGCACCTGGAGCGGCCGTTCCATCAGTACCACGACGAGGTCATCCGCTGGTACGACTACTGGCTCAAGGGTATCGACACCGGCATCATGAACGAGCCGCCGGTGCGCTACTGGGTCATGGGCGCCAACGAATGGCGCACGGGCACCGACTGGCCGTTGCCCGAAGCGCAATACACGAAGTATTACCTCGGCGGTTGGGAGCGGCTTTCCACGGACGCACCGCGTCCCGCGGCGGAAGTCGGCAACGCGCTGCGCGAGCCCGATGTCTTCACGCAGATGCCGCTCAAGAAGACCGCCAAGGTCGAGCGCCTGCGCTACATGACCGATCCGCTGCCGCACGACGTCCTCGTGGCGGGGCCGATCTCGCTCACGCTTTATGCCGAGATCGACCAGCCGGATACGAACTGGATCGTGGTGCTCAAGGACGTTGGGCCCGACGTATCGGTCGTGACCGCGCGCGTAGGCGAGCGCAACGTTCCGGAGAATCTGCCGGAGCGCGAGCTGACTCGCGGCTGGCTGAAGGCCTCGTACCGTGCATTGGATCCGGACCGCTCCACGCCTGCGGAGCCGTTCTACAAGCTGACGAAGGATTCGATCGAGCCGGTTACGCCGGGCGAGGTCGTCAAGTATGAAATCCAGATCCTGGCGACGGCCAACCAATTCAAGGCCGGTCATCGCATCTGCATCGAGATCTGCAGTCTCGACGCGCCGACGGGCACGGGCGCGATGACCGACGTCGAGTACATCCCGTATCACGTTTGCAGCAGCAACACGGTCACGCACAAGATCTACCGCGACGCCGACCGCCCATCGCATTTGCTGCTCCCCCTCATTCCGCTGAATGGCGAGTCGACCTGATTTGCGGATATTTGAAGGGCGACATGAACGCCCGGCGTCATTGATTGATAACACGAGGTTTGCAGATGAAAAGCATACGTTTCGAACGCGACGGGAAGGTGGGGAGCATCGTCCTGGCGAATCCGCCCTATAACCGGCTCGACCAGCGCTTTGCCCAATGCCTGCGGGACGCCGTTCACGAGGCCAGCGAGGCGGATATCCGGGTGCTCGTCATCCGCGCTGAGGGGCCGCATTTCAGCCTCGGCGGCGAGGTTCGCGAATGGCCGGGCAAGGATATGAACTGGTTCCGCACGTTCGTTGCGGAGGTCAACACGTCGTATCGCGCGATCGAAGCGCTGCGCGTGCCGACGGTAGCGGTGGTGCAGGGCCTGGCGTTCGGCGGCGGCCTCGAGCTCGCGTTGGCTTGCGACTTCGTCGTGGCGGCGACCGATGCGGTCTTCCGCTGTGTCGAGGTGACGACGGCGATGTTGCCGATCGCAGGTGCGCTGCAGCGGCTGGCCGAGCGCGTGGGGCGCAGCCGCGCTTCACGCTTCGCCATGCTGGGCGAGCCGATTCCAGGCAGCCTGGCCGGGGAACTCGGGATCGCCACCCATGTGGCCGAACCGGATCAGCTCGAGCGTGTCGCGAACGAGCTGGTGACGAAACTGGCAGACGGCCCGACGCTTTCCTATGCGGCGACGCGTACGCTCCTCAAGACCTGGTCGAGCGGCGGCGTGGCGGGCGCCGACATTGCCATGCTCGATATCACGATGCCCCTTTACCTCACGGAAGACGCCACGCGCGGTTTCGCCCACACGGCTGAGGCGTTCGACCGCGACGAGGAGCCGAGTGACATGGTGTTCTACGGGAAGTAACGTTATGCAATCCTTACCGGGTTTACCTGCGCTCATCGCACCCGCCGACGGCATGGCCTACGTCCGCGGTGCGACGGATATTCCATTGAGCGAAGCCACGATCGGCGAGTTTCTAAGAGATACGGCGCAACGCTTTCCCGAGCGCCAAGCCGTAGTGTTCCGCGAGCAAGGCGTGCGCTGGACCTGGAAGGAATTCGACGAACGAGTCGATCAGCTCGCCGCGGGACTCTTGTCGTTGGGCATAGCGAAGGGCGATCGCGTCGCGATCTGGTCGCCGAATCGATTCGAATGGCTGCTCACCCAGTTCGCCACGGCGCGCATCGGCGCGGTGTTGGTCAACATCAATCCCGCCTACCGCGTTTCGGAACTCGAATACGCGTTGCGCAAGGTAGGGATCAAGGCGCTCGTGACGGCCGAGCAATTCAAAACGTCGAAGTACATTTCGATGCTGCTCGACATCGCTCCGGAGCTCGCGTCGCAGCAAACCGGCTATCTGCATTGCGCGCGCCTGCCGGAACTCCGTACGGTGATATCCGTCGGCGATTCGGGCCTGCCGGGCGTGCTGCCGTTCTCCGCCGTAATGGGGAAGGGCGAAGCGATTCTGCGCGACGAAGGTCAAACAACGATCGCGCTGTCTGCTCACGACCGGATCAACGTTCAGTTCACGAGCGGCACCACGGGCAACCCGAAAGGCGCCACGCTGACGCATCGAAACATCGTCAATAACGGGCGTTTCGTGGCGATGGCGATGAAGCTGACCGAAGCCGATTCGCTCTGCATCCCCGTCCCGCTTTACCACTGCTTCGGAATGGTTCTCGCGGTACTGGCGTGCGTATCGGTGGGCGCGCAGATGGTCTTTCCTGGCGAGGGATTCGATGCCGGCGCAACGCTCGCGGCAGTCGCGCAAGAGCGCTGCACGGCGCTTCACGGCGTGCCGACGATGTTCATCGCGGCGCTCGAGCATCCGGACTTCGCGTCCTATGACTTGAGCAGTCTCCGCACGGGCATCATGGCGGGCTCGCCGTGTCCGATCGAGACCATGAAGCAAGTGGTGGCGAAAATGCACATGCGGGAGGTCACCATCGCATATGGAATGACCGAGACGAGCCCGGTGTCGTTTCAGAGTGCAATCACTGACCCGCTCGACAAGCGCACGTCCACCGTCGGCCGGATCCAACCTCACCTCGAAGTGAAGATCGTCGATCCCCTTGGCAATATCGTGCCTGTTGGCGCAACCGGAGAGCTTTGCACGAAGGGCTACTCCGTGATGCTGGGCTACTGGGGCGACGAGGAGAAGACGCGTGAAAGCATCATCGATGGATGGATGCATACGGGCGACCTCGCGACGATCGACGCCGACGGCTACTGCAATATCGTCGGCAGACTCAAGGACATGGTGATTCGCGGCGGCGAGAACATCTATCCCCGCGAGATCGAGGAGTACCTGTTCAGGCACCCCAAGATTCAGAACGTTCAGGTGTTCGGCGTACCCGACGAAAAAACCGGCGAGGAGCTGTGCGCGTGGGTTGTGCTTCGGCAAGGCGAATATGCCAGCGAGGAGGACATCCGCGACTTTTGCCGAGGACAAATCGCTCACTACAAAGTGCCTAAGTACGTTCGCTTTGTCGATGAACTGCCGTTGACGGTCACGGGAAAGGTGCAGAAATTTGCGATGCGCGAGGAAATGATTCGGTTGCTGAATTTAAGCGAGAAGAAGACCGCATGACAGGTGCGTGACGGCCGGATAGACGCTGTTCTATCAGGCCGATAGACCGATTAATGCAATTAGTTATCCATATAAAAATTTCAACGTCATCGGATGACGAGTTCTTGAGACTAGGAGATTCGACATGGCAGAAATCACTACAGACGTGCTCATCGTGGGATCGGGGCCGGCGGGCTCCGCCTGCGCGGCGCTGCTCTCGACCTACGGTGTCGAGAATATGGTCGTCAACATGTACCGTTGGCTGGCCAACACGCCGCGGGCGCACATCACGAACCAAAGAACGATGGAGGTTCTTCGCGATCTCGGCCCGGAGGTGGAGCAGGAGGCTTACCTCCATGCGACCGACGAAGATCTCATGGGCGGAACGGTGTTCTGCGAGAGCTTGACGGGCGAGGAGATCGGCCGGGTGCCCAGCTGGGGCGTGCATCCCGCGTCGAGAGCGGAGCGCCGGCTGGCGAGTCCCACTAAGATGAACGATTTGCCGCAGACGTTCATGGAGCCGCTTCTGTTCAAGACGGCTTGCTCTCGCGGCACGCAGTCGAGAATGAGCACTGAGTACCTGAGCCACACGCAAACCGACGAAGGCGTCATTACGCTGTGCCGCGACCGCTTGAGCGGAGAGGAGTTCACGGTCAGATCGAAGTACCTGATCGGCGCGGACGGCGGGAACTCCAAGGTAGCGAAGAACGCGGGGCTGCCTTTCGAAGGAAAGATGGGTGTGCGCGGCTCGATGAACATTTGGTTCCGTGCCGACCTCTCGGAATTTGTCGCGCATCGCCCTGCGGTGCTCTACCCGATCATGCAACCCGGTGCGGAAGTCGGCGGTATCGGCATGGGCCTGATACGGATGGTGCGGCCATGGAACGAATGGCTGATCGTTTGGGGCTACGACATCAACGAACCGACTCCGGTAGTCGATGAGGCCAAGGCTACCGAAATCGCGCGTCAGCTGGTTGGCAAGCCGGATCTCGAGATTAAATTGCTGGGCGCGAACACGTGGACGGTCAACAACATGTACGCGACTCGGATGCAAGACGGACGAGTCTTCTGCATGGGCGATGCAACGCATCGGCACCCGCCGTCCGGTGGATTGGGCTCCAATACGTCCATTCAGGACGCGTTCAATCTCGCTTGGAAACTCGCAGCGGTGATCAAAGGGAAAGCGGGCGAAGCGCTTCTTGATAGCTATACGGCGGAACGCGCCCCGATCGCGAAGCAAATCGTCACTCGTGCAAATCAGTCGATTGCCGAATTTGCCCCCCTCTATCATGCGCTCGGGATTGACGAAACGACGGACGGGGAAGTGATGCAGGCCAACATGCATGCTCGAAGCCAAGCGACTGCCGCGGCGGAAAAGCAACGCGAGGAGATTCGCGACGCCTTGGCATTCAAGCGCTATGAATTGGACGCCCACGGCGTCGAAATGAATCAACGCTATCGCTCGAACGCGATCGTCGCGGACGGTCAGGCTGAACCGGCCTTTGAGCGCGACCGGGAACTCTATTACCACGCGACAACGTGGCCAGGCGCTCGTTTGCCGCATGCCTGGGTGTTCGACAAACGGGGGCGGCCGCAATCGACGCTCGACCTGGCTGGGCATGGACGGTTCGCGCTTTTCACCGGGCTCGGAGGCGAGGCGTGGACTGAAGCCGCCGCTCAGGTCGGCGAAGAACTTGGAGTCGAAATCGACGTGCAGTTCATTGGGCCGCGCCAGAAGTATGCGGACCTTGCCGGCGACTGGGCACGGGTGCGGGAGATCAGCGACAGCGGCTGCGTGCTGGCTCGCCCCGACCATCATGTGGCTTGGCGGAGCTTCAAACTGGTGGATGATCCGGTTGCTGAACTTCGGCGCGTCATGCGAAGCGTGCTCGCGAAATAAACGGTTGTTGCCTGCGTCTTGCTCTGGGCCGCGTAGGAAGGGCGAGGGGCAAGACGCAGGAGAAAAGGGAGAGAAAAGTGAAGGAGCGGATATCGGGAGCATCAGGCGGCGCAGGTCGTTTTCCGCAGCGAGTGCAAATCGTCGAGGTAGGGCCTAGAGACGGCCTGCAAGCCGAAAGCAAAATCGTGTCGACCGAAGTCAAGATCGAACTCGTCAATCGGCTCGTTGACGCAGGCGTGAGGCGAATCGAAGCGGCCTCCTTCGTCTCGCCGAAATGGGTCCCGCAGATGGGGGATGGTGCTGCCGTGATGGCGGGAATCGAGCGCGTGCAGGGAGTTTCATATGCCGCGCTCACGCCCAACATGAGAGGGCTCGAAGCCGCCATGGAGAGCAAAGCCGACGAGGTCGTCATCTTCGGTGCGGCAAGCGAAGCCTTTTCCATGCGCAACATCAATTGCTCCGTCGACGAATCGGTCAAACGTTTCGTTCCGGTAGCGCAACGGGCGAAAGAAGCGGGACTGCGTTTGCGCGGCAGCATCTCCTGCTCGTTCGGATGCCCATACCAGGGGCAGGTGCCCGTTGATGCGGTCGTCGATATGGTCAAGCGCTTCCGCGATCTCGGGTGCGATGAAATCGACCTTGGCGACACGATCGGCGTAGGTACGATGACGCACGTCCAGCGAGTCATCGAAGAGGCTTCAAAAGAGTTTCCGTTGGAGCGTTTGGCCGGCCACTTTCACGACACCTACGGCCAGGCACTGGCGAATATCGTTGGGGCGCTGCAGGTCGGAATGTCGATCTTTCATTCGTCCGTCGCCGGTCTTGGCGGATGCCCCTATGCGAAAGGCGCCACGGGGAACGTTGCCACCGAAGATCTCCTGTACCTTCTGGACGGACTGGGCATTGAAACCGGAATCGACCTCGACGCAGTCGTATCGACTGGCGCGTGGATGAGTCAAGAAATGGGCAAGGAAAATGGCGCGCGTGCCGGCAAGGCGTTAGCGGCGCGCAAGTCCATCAATTGATTGCGCGTCTTCTAAACGCTCGCTAGCGCACTGTATACGGGCAACGGCTCGAACACGAGCTGCTCGACAGTGCGCCAATAGGCATCGGCTAAAGCTGGGTCGGACGGTGAAAGATTGGTGGTCGCCGAGATTTCCGGGCCAAAGCCCGACAGCGTCGACGTCAAGCTGATCAACATGTAGTGAAAGATAATAGGCTCGACCTTCGGCAACGCCTGCTCGTCTTGAGCTGCGCGAATTTGCGGTAGGAGCCAATCGATCAGCGGCTTGAGAATCGTATCGGCGATCCATTGCAGCCGGGGGCTGTAACCTAACGTTTCTTGAAGCATGAAACGATGAAGTTCCGGATAGTCGACAGTGAAACGGAATAGCGCCCGATAAGCGTGCTTAACGCGATCGAGCGCGCTAACCGAACCCAAGTCTGTTAGATAGGAATCGCGTTCCCGGCGCACGCGCTCGAATACGTATTCGGCTACGGCCCGCCAGAGGATTTCTTTGGTTCGGAAATGATAGGTGATGAGCGGATGCTGCAAACCAATTCGGTCTGCAATGCCGCGAATGCTTGCAGCGTCGAAACGTTTGGACGCGAATTCCGCCAATGCGGCTTCCAGAATGGCCGAACGGGTTTCCTGTGCTCGTTGCTGCTCGGCACGCTTGGATTCCATCGGACGATGTGTCCGCGCGGACTTTGAATCGATAGCTATACGTTGCGCCATGCCGTGACTCTGTTGCGAAAACACAAGAGGATGCGTCTATGCACATTAGCATAGATCCTTGCGATTTTCTCGGCCTAATGGCTGGCGTGAATTGCCACTATGTGTGGCAGTGCGAATGACGCATTAAACGACACCGAAAGGCGTCCTGCTTCACGGCTTGGGCGAACTTCCATCGAATGCGCGCTGCAACAACGCACGAATCGCGTCGCGTTCCAGCGGCCGGGGATTCCAGTACGCATTGCTGCATGCGAGGTCGGTGGCCAGATCGAGCTGATCTTCGCGCATGCCGATTTCTTCTAACGCTATGGGTGCGCCGTTTGCACGCGCGAGTTCGAACAGACCCAGCGCGGCGTTTTCATGTCCCACTGCGCGAGCGATGCGCTTCATGGCGTCGGGTGCAGCGTCGGCGTTGTAAGCCAGCGCGTGCGGCAGCACGATGGTATGAGTCTGCGCGTGCGGCAGATTGAAACTGCCGCCGAGCGTGTGGCAGAGCTTGTGATGCAGCGCCATGCCGACGCTTCCCAGCACGGCGCCGCACAGCCACGATCCGTAAAAGGCGTCGGCGCGCGCAGAGGGATCGCTCGGATTGGCGACGATGTTGGGCAAGCTGCGCGCGAGCGCCGCGATGCCTTCTTCCGCCATCAAGCTCGTAAGCGGATTGGCGTCGCGTGAATACAAGCCTTCGGCTGCGTGAGCAATGGCATTGATGCCACTCGTCACCGACATGCCGACGGGCAGGGTCAGCGTCAGGTCCGGATCGTAGATGACCGTCTTGGGCAGAACTCGAATATCGGTCCCGGTCCGCTTGAGGCCCGCGTCCGTGAGCCCGTATATGGGCGTCATTTCGCTGCCCGCGTAAGTGGTGGGCATGGCGAGAATGGGCAGGCTCGACTCGAGAGCGATCGCCTTGGCAAGGCCGATCGCCGATCCGCCGCCGACGGCGATCACGCAATCTGCGCCGAGCGTTACCGCGGTCGTTCGTGCTTCGACCGCCAGCTCAACCGGTACATGCATGGCGGCGCGATCGAATAAGCCTGCGGCGCGGTTCCCCAGTTGCTCGGCGACCGATGCGCCGAGCGCGTGCTGTTCCGGGCTGCACAGAACGAGCGCGCGCTGCGCGCCCAGCGTCAGCAATTCGCGTTCGAGATGGACGCGTGATCCACTACCAAATACGACGCGCGTGGCGCGACCGTTGTAGATAAAGTCAGATGTGGGCACGGAGGACCTCGAAGACACATTGAGCGCGCGGAACGCGGATGGGATGACTGGATCTCTTATGCGCAGAGCAACGTTCGATGCCCCCGATCATCGCGTGTGTCCGACAGGATTGAGGACGAAGTCGTAGTCGAGCGTGTAAAACGGCGTGTCCATTTGCGTGCCGTCCGGCGCCACACCCGGAGGGTGCTCGACCCAGTCCGCCACGAGCGTCGAGCGCACGCCGAAGACGGCGTCCGAGTCGAGGTACTGATCCCCGTTGCGGAAAACATGCGTGATCAGGGGCTCGTACCCGGCTGCGTTGATCCAGAAATGCAGGTGCGCCGGGCGCCAGGGATGTCGTCCGAGCGCATCGAGCATCCGGCCCACCGGACCATCGTGGGGGATGGGATACGCCTCAGCGAGTATCGACCGAAAGTGAAAGCGTCCGTCAGGAAGCGTGCGTAAGCGGCCGCGGCCCCGATGCTGGTCTTCGGCGTGCTGCGGTTCGGGATACTGCACGTCGTAATTGCCCTCTTCGTCCGATTGCCAGACTTCAAGCGTCGCGTTCGGTACCGGCTCGCCATGCAGGCCGCTAATCCGGCCAGTGACAAAGCACGGCTGGCCTGCCGCACCATTGGATATGTCGTCGCCGTTCTGATACTCGGGCGCTCCTTCGACGAAGAACGGACCCAGCACTGTCGCCTCCGTGCATTCGGCCGGCTTCCTGTTGTTCTGCGTCGTGGTCAGCATCGACAGGCCGAGCGTGTCCGACAAAAGGATGAACTCTTGACGCTTATCGTCAGTGATATGGCCGACGTCGGTGAGGAAGTTGATCGCGTACAGCCATTCGCTTTCGGTCAGCCTGACCTCTCGCGCGAAGGAGTGCAAATGTTGGACGAGGCTGGTCATGACGGTTCGCAGCCTGTCGTTGCTACAGCCGGACATCGCTGCGAGCACTGCCTGGGTGATGGTGTCTTCGCTGATATTGCGCATGGCCTGTCTCCGAGTGTTTGCTCGCCGACTCCACTCCTGAAGAGGCGGCTATATCGGCACTCTAGCGACGTTCGAGGCGGAAAAATATGCGCTATAGTGAAAACATATTTCCACTGAGCGGAAGAATCGTCGCATGGATCGCTACACGCAGATGGAGTTCTTTGCGTTGACGGCCGACCTTGGCAGCCTGTCCAAAGCAGCGGAACGTCTGGGTATTTCGAATGCAGCGGCGAGCCGCATGTTGAGCGCGCTCGAAGACCGCTTAGGCGCGCGTCTGGTTGAGCGAACCACCCGCCGGTTGTGGCTTACCGATGCAGGGCGCGAGTATCAGCGGCGCTGCGCGTCGATTCTCGCGGACATCGCGGAGGCCGATGGTGCTGTAACCGACATGGCCTTGCGCCCAAGCGGCGTGCTGCGCGTAACCAGTTCGGTGTCGTTCGCAGTGCTGCATATCGCGCCGTGGCTGCCGGAATTCAATGAGCGGTACCCCGAGCTGTCGGTGCACATTACGGCAGCGAACCGCTACCCGAATTTCATCGAGGCGGGCATCGATTGCGCGATTCGCACGCGCGAACATGAAGGGGATTCGGGCATCACCATCCGGCGGCTGGCGCATACGCGCCGCGTGCTGGCCGCCTCGCCGGCTTATCTCGCGCAGCACGGCATACCGGAGACGCCGGAAGACATCGCAAATCAGAAGCTGCTCATTTATAGCTACGCGGCGAATCCCTATCTGCTGGAATTCAAGCGAGGCCGAGAGCGGCGCGACATTCCCATCAGCGGCGTGCTGGAGTCGAACGAAGGTCAGGTGATTTGCGCCGCGGGACGGGCCGGCCTGGGAATCGTGGTTCAGCCGCTCTACATCGTGCACGACGATATCGTCGCCGGCCGGCTGATTCCGCTGCTGGACGACTGGGAACTGCCGCCGCTGACGATCAATCTGGCGTACCAGAGCCGCCGGAACCAGCCCGCGAAGATTCGGGTGTTTGCCGATGCGTTGAGCGAGCATGTGAGGAAGCTGGACCTCGAGAATCGCTGGAACGCAGTGCCGAAGAAAGCCCTCGTTGCACGAGGCACTCAGAAAAACCAGGCTCGCTGACTACAGCCAGTGCATCGGCGTCGCTTTACCATTTCTTCTTCATGTCTTCGAATCCCTTCACGAGCGCATCGAGCAGGTGACGGACGGCCGGAACCATGCCTCGGCGCGTAGGGAAGATCGCGTGCACGATGCCCGGCGGGGAAGCCAGTTCCGGGAGCAGGTGCTTCAGCCGGCCGCTGCGAATATCCGTGTCCACCAGCTCTCTTGGCAACAACGCTACGCCGACGCCGGATATTGCCGCAACGCGAAGGCTGGCCAGGTCGTCGGTGGCCAGGCTGGGCTGATGCGCCCACGATGTCTCGCGTCCCTCGGCATCGACGAGATTCCAGACGAACCGCTCACTGCTGCTGGCCATGCTGAGGGTGGGCCAATCGTTCAGGGATTCGATCGAGCTTGGCGCCGGAAAGCGCGCCGCCAATTGGGGACTGGCAACGAGAATCTGGCGCGACAAGGCAAGCTGGCGGACGGCGAGATCGGTGTCTTCCAATGGCGGCAGCCTGACACGGATGGCAAAGTCCAAGCCTTCCTCCACAACGTCCACGCGGCGGTTGGTGGCGTCCAGCCGGATTTGCACATCGGGGTTGTCCTGCACGTAGCGCGAGATGATCGCGGAGACGCCGGATTCCAGCAGTCCCACCGGGCAGCTGATGCGGACGGTGCCCTGCGGCTTGGACAGCGTCCGCTCAACGATGTCTTTGGCGGCCTTGGCTTCCGCGACCAGCGCAAGGCAATGCTGATGGAACTGCCGCCCGGTTTCCGTCAATGACAGGCTTCGGCTCGTGCGATTGAGCAGGCGCACGCCGAGTTCTTCTTCCAATGCGCGGATGCGCCGGCTGAGCTTCGACGTCTGAATGCCGAGGTTGCGCGCAGCCGCCGTATAGCTGCCGTGCTCGACCACTTCCGCGAAGAGCCGGAGATCGTTGAGGTCCGTGATTGCGTTCATGGGCAGTCCTTGCTTCCGTTTATCGTTCTATCAGCAGCAATGATGCGTTCCAATTCGCGTGCTATGCACGTATTCGTTGCGAATATAGCATTCTCCCATCGCCCGCACCAGCGCCGAATTCTGTCGGCGGCCCAGGTGACAAGCGTCGCAACTGCGGCGGCGGGAAACGGAGAAGGACATGCTCACACATCGGCGTTGGGAATCATTGGACGGAGCGAATCTGGACTGGCTGCGCGCGAAACATCATTTCGCGGTCAGCGCCGGCGGCAATCCCGCGCACGCCGCGCTGGGTCCGCTGATCGTCTGGAACGACGACGAGATCGCCGTCGGCGGCGGCTTCCCCATGCACGGGCACCGCGACATGGAAATCATCACCTACGTTCGCCAGGGCCTGCTCGGACATCGCGACACGTTGGGGTCCGAGGGAGCGATCCAAGCTGGCGATGTCCAGGTCATGAGCGCCGGCACGGGCATACGCCACGCCGAGTTCAACCGGGGCGAGGTGCCGCTCAAGCTTTATCAGATCTGGTTGCTGCCTCGCGAAGCCGGCGGCAAACCCGCGTGGGACACCAAGCCGTTTCCCAAGGGCGACCGATCGGGACGATTCGTAGTCCTGGCTAGTGGATTCGCCGGCGATGAAGGTGCACTTCCTATCAGGGCCGATGCGCGTGTGCTCGGCGCGATGCTAAAGGCGGGAGAGAGTGTTCGACACGAGCTGAGCCCGGCGGGCCGTGTCTATCTCGTCGTGGCCTCGGGACGCATCGCAGTGAATGGCGAGACCGTTGGTCCGCTGGACGGCGTGGCGATTACAAGCGTCGCCGCCGCGCAGATTTCCGCCCTTGAAGATTCCGAGCTGGTGATGGTGGACGCCGGCTGATTCCTTTTATCGCATTCCACCTACGCAATTTCATTTAAGGAGTTAGTCATGGAACGTTTCAAATTTCTTCCGCTGTTGGGTCGCATCATGATCGGCGCGCCGTTTGTCATGAGCGGGCTGGGCAAGCTCGGCGCATACGCCGCGACGGTCGGCTATATCGCGGCGATGGGTCTGCCCGTGCCGCCGCTCGCCTTTGTGGTTTCCGTGCTGATCGAGCTGGGCGGCGGCCTGTTGTTGTTGTCGGGCTATCGGGCTCGCTTCGTGTCGCTGGCGATGGCGGTGTTCTGTGTGGTCACGGCGATTTTCTTTCACCACAACTTCGCCGATCAGAACCAGATGATTCACTTCTTGAAGAACGTGATGATGGCGGGTGGCCTGCTGCAGATCGCTTACTTCGGCGCCGGCGCATTCAGCCTCGACGCGCGCGCCGGACGGGCCAGCACGCGCGTGGCGTCTTTGAACGCGGGCTAAGCAGCGACGCGGCAGTGTCGTTGGCGGCAACGCCGTCGGCTTTGACATCGGACCCTTCGGGTGCGTAGTGGTCGCAACCGGAGGGTCGGTCACGCTCACTGGCGCAAGCGCTACCTGATACGACCGGAACTGCGAAGCTGTTCCCCTAGCTCCGCAATTCGTGTTTCTCCGGCTCGCAGCGCTTCTTCAGAGGTATGCACGGAGTAGTACCCGAGCGACAGCTCGTGCGGATGCGCGACTGCGGAACCAAGCACGAACTCCGCATCGGACTCGGCGATGAACTCCAGAACGCCCTCTGACTCGCTGAACACGGCAAGCTCGGCGTGAATCCGCTGCCCGGCGACGCGAAGCGCACCGTGCTGAATGCTCAGCCAAGCGACGACGTGACCAGCAGGCGGCGCATACCGCCACTGCTCGCCGGCGGAAAGCCGCACATGCAGGTAGTTGATGCCCGGAGGCGCCGACACGGGGCTCTGCGCATTGTCGTAGCGGCCCAGAATGACTCGGGCCGGACCGGTCATGGGTATCTCGCCGGCGGACAGATACTGGCTGTTGGGTTCGCCCAGTTCCAGGTCGCTCGGCAACGCAGTCCATAACTGATAGCCGCGCACTGGCGTGCGGCCTTCAGGGTAGCCGTCATGCCAGACGCCACGACCGGCGTTCATCCACTCGACGCTGCCCGTCGACAAGACGCCGGATGCACCGGTCGTGTCTTCGTATCGGACTTCGCCATCGAGCAGGATGGTTGTGGTTGCGATTCCGGAATGCGGGTGCATCGGAAACCGTGCATTGGAATGCGCGGGGATGTCGAAGTAGTCGAGGAAGACAAAGGGTTTGAGCAGTGCGCCAAGGTCACCGGGACTGAGCAACCGGTTGACCGGGCCATGCTGCCTGCCTGCGGTTCGGGCGACGATCGTTCTCGTCATGGGAAGCTGCGTCGCAAGATTGGCAGTACCGCTCGCGGCGATGGATTTGTATCCTGAGCGCGCGGGTGAGTCGGTCGATTTGATTGTTTGCGCTGACATGGCAACGGCATTCCTCGATCATCTTGATGTCCAGTAAAGGTTAGCCGTTCTCGATTTCAAGAGGAAGACTAAAGATTTCGATGCGATCCATCGTCAGGAGCGATATATGCTGGATGGAGTTTCCCTCGATCAACTGCGGACATTCATCGAGGCGGTCGACGCAGGCAGCTTCTCTGCTGCGGGCCGCAGACTGCGCCGGACGCAGTCGGTCGTCAGTCAGACGCTCGCGAATCTCGAAAGGCAGGTGGGAATACAGCTTTTCGACCGCAGCGCACGCTATCCCCGCCTGACCGCAGGCGGTGCGGCGCTGGTCAGCGATGCCCGCGCCGTGATGCGTGGCGTCGACGGATTCAAGGCGCGAGCCCGCACTCTGGAAGAAGGTCTCGAGCCGGAACTGGCTGTCGCGGTCGACGCGTTCTATCCGATGGAGCGCTTGACCGCCGCCGTGCGGGCATTTGCCGTCGAGTTTCCACACACTCCGTTACGCCTCTATGTCGACGCTTTGGGTGGGGCGGCCAAACGGATCTTGGACGGTGTCTGCCGACTGGGAATCATTGGCTCGACGCTTGTTGTTCCGGATGGCCTGCATGCCGAAAAAATCATGGATATCACCATGGTCACGGTGGTGGCTCCGACTCATCCGCTGGCATCGCACGAGCGCGTCATCGGAATGCACGAGTTGGAACATCACGTCCAACTGGTGTTGACCGATCGCACCGATTTGACGCAAGGGAAAAGCTTCGAGGTTTTTTCGCCGCTCACTTGGAACCTGGCGGACTTGCAAGCGAAGCACGAATTCTTGCGGGCAGGGTTCGGGTGGGGGCACATGCCGCTCGCGATGGTCGAGGACGATATCGCGTCGGGCGCGCTGCATCGGCTTCGTCTCGACAAATTCGAACCGGTGACGCCGCCGGTTCCGATGTTCGCGGCCTTCCGCAAGGACACGCCGCCCGGCCCAGCGGGCACCTGGTTCGTGAAGACGTTAAAGGCGGGCTCTGCGCCTGCGTGAATGCGTGCGCGGGCATTCGCGCTTGCGGGTTGTTTTAGCCGCCGTCGAGCGGCTTGGAGAAAGTCATGAAAGCAGTTGGCTATGCAACCAAAGGCGGTGTCGAAGTCTTGACCGACCTTGAACTTCCCATGCCGGTACCCGGTCCGCGCGACCTGCGGGTCGCGGTGAGGGCGGTGTCGGTAAATCCTGTCGATGTGAAACGCCGTCGCTGGGAAGATCCCACGGAGCACCCGCATCCCAGAGTGTTGGGCTATGACGCGGCGGGCGTGGTGGAAGCGGTGGGAAGCGACGTCACGTTCTTCAAGCCCGGTGACGAGGTGTTCTACGCGGGCGCGATGGATCGCCCCGGCACGAACTCGGAGTTCCATCTTGTCGACGAGCGGATTGTCGGACCCAAGCCGGCCTCGTTGTCGTTCGCCGAAGCAGCAGCCATGCCGCTCACTTCAATCACAGCATGGGAAATGCTCTTCGACCGCATGAAGGTGCCGTGCGGTTTGCGCCAACCGCGCGGGACGCTGCTCGTTCTGAACGGAGCCGGAGGAGTGGGCTCCATGCTGATCCAGCTCGCGAACCGCCTCACCGGTCTCACCATCATCGCCACGGCATCCCGGCCCGAAAGCGTCGAGTGGGTGCGCAAGCTCGGCGCGAAGCACGTTGCCGACCACAGCAAGCCTATCGACGAAGCCCTACAGGCAATCGGTTTCAGCGGCGTAGATTACATCGCGGCAATCACCTCGACGCGTGGCAGCGCACCGAGCCTCGCCCGCGCGATGAACCCGCAGGGGCACATCACGCTGATCGACAACTTCGACGACAGCATCGCGCCGTTCAAGCCGAAGAGCATCACCGTTTCATGGGAGATGATGTTCACCCGGTCGCTGTTCGAGACGGCCGACATGGACGCTCAGCACCGCCTGCTGCGCGAGGTATCGGAGATGGTCGATGCGGGCTTGCTGCGCACGACGCTCACGCACGTGGGCGGCGCCATCACGGCAGCGAATCTGCGCAAAGCTCACGAGCGGATCGAAACAGGCAGAGCGATCGGCAAGACTGTCCTCGAAGGCTTCTAGTCCATTCTTCCAGCCGGTGGAAATCACTTTTCCCTCGAGGGCATTTTTCTTCGCAGAGCGGCCAGTTATCGTTAACCATAAAACTTGGCAGACGGAAAAGATAATAGAATCCACTTCGTGAGGCAGGGCAATGATCAGGCATATCGTGATGTGGCGTGTCGCGGGCCAAACAGCAAGCGAGCGCCGTGAAACGGCCTTGTGGGTCAAAAAGGAGTTCGAGAGTCTTCGAGGCTTGATTCCCGGGCTGTTGGAGCTCGACGTGGGTCTCGATGTCAGCGGCGTCGACTACGCGTGCGATGTCGTCTTGGTAGCGGACTTCGATTCACGCGCTGCCCTCGACGCTTATGCGGACCACCCGGAACACCTTCGGGTCCGCACGGCGCTTACGGGCATGCGCGAGACGCGTCACCAGGTTGACTACGTTGCCCGCTAGGCACGCCGATCGTTTGCAGCTTACGTCTTAGCAGTAAAAGGGCCCTGGCGAAGGGGCGCGTACAACGTCGGTTTCGGTGCATGCGCCGAACGACATTAACCTGTGAAACACCATGGTGAGCCAATGAGAACGACATATAAAGCGGTGTTGTGGGCGTTTGCCGGATTGCTGTCAACGATTGCTCTCGCTCAGGAACCGGCGTCCAACGCGAGTGCGCCAAACGGTGCCACAGGGGCGGGCGTTGCATCCCAACCTGAGGTCTCGAATAAGTCTGTGCGCGCGGCGAACCGCTTGTTTGCGAAAAAAGTGCACCAGGTGTTGAATAAAACGAAGGGGCTCGCAGGCGCGGATATCGCGGTGTTTGCAAACGCGCGAACCGGCGAGGTGGTCCTCGGAGGCTTTATCGATACCCAGGACCAGGAACACATCGCAACCGATGCTGCCGGCAAGGTGCCGGGCGTCAAGTCGGTCACCAGCAAAATCGTGCTGCGTCCGCAGCTTTGACGGGTTCCGGTTTGACCTGAGCCCGGCGCGTTGCAATGACGCGTCGGGGGCGTAGTTTCCGAACGACGCCGCTTTTGGATCGCGCGCTACGCGTTGAGCGATTCGCGCGCCTCGCATCGTTATGCTCGCTGTCACGCCACTTGCCTAGTGGTGTTCATGACATGGCGCGCTCTTCCATCTAATCAATCCATTTGAATTCTGCGTTTCGCTAAGCGCCACGCGCCACGCGCCACGCGCCACGCGGTGTGGCCACTTGCGCCTGCATGGGTGTCGTTAAGAGCCGCGCAAACGTCGAGGGTTTACGTGAGTGTATTTACTTGAAAAATCAAATATACTCGGTCAGGAAAGTAGTTGAAAAATCAACTAAATGATGCCGCGCTGAACTCGGGGACCCATCGAATTCCCTACGTGAGCAAGGCGTCATACGCCGAACTGGAGCTGATTGATGAGAAACAAGATTGCGCTTGAAGAACACTTTGCGATTGACCTGACTATTGAGCAATCGAAAGGCTACGCACCGTCCCACGTATGGGAGATGCTGAAGTCGAATCTGATGGACATCGAGCAACAGCGGCTCGAACGGATGGAGCAGGGCGGCACCGAGTATTCGATCTTGTCGCTCAACTCGCCTGGCATTCAGGGCATTCCGAACATCAAAGAAGCGATCGATGTCGCGCGGCGCGCCAACGATGTCCTCGCCGAGCATGTTGCGCGTCATCCGTCGCGCTTGGGCGGATTCGCCGCGTTGCCGATGCAGGACCCGGAAGCCGCGTCGCGCGAACTCGAGCGCTGTGTGAAGGAGTTCGGATTCCACGGCTTCATGGTGAATGGTTTCTCGCAGGTCGGCGAGGCAGAAAACGTCGTGTATTACGACGCCCCGCAATACGCCGATTTCTGGGCAAACGCGGCAGCGCTCGGCAAGCCGTTCTATATGCATCCGCGCGATCCGTTGCCGTCCCGTGAACCGATCTACGACGGCTTTCCATGGCTGGGCGCCGCGACTTGGGCGTTCGCGGTCGAAACGAGTATTCATGCGCTGAGATTGATTACGTCAGGTCTGTTCGACCGCAATCCCACGTTGCAGATGATTCTCGGCCATCTCGGCGAGGGGATTCCGTTCAACGTCTGGCGTGTCGACCATATTCTCCAGAAGGCGCCGCGAGGATTGCCGTGCCAGCGCACTGTGGGTGAATATCTGAGGGAGAACGTCTACGTGACGACGAGTGGGAATTTCCGAACGCAGACGCTTCTTTCGACGATGCTGGAAATGGGCAGCGAGCGGATCATGTATTCGGTCGACTATCCGTTCGAAACGCACGACGAGGCATCGCAGTGGTTCGACACGTGCTCGATCAGCGAAACCGACCGCGTCAAGATCGGTCGGGAAAACGCACGACGGCTGTTCGGTCTTCGATGATTTCAATGATTTCGATGAGACCAGGAACGGGAGAACTCTGATGTCTGTGACCGGCTTGGCGCCAGAAAGCGAGTGGCGTAACAAAATCTATAGCGGTGGATGGAAAGCAGCAGGCGCGGGGACGATCCCCGTGACCGAGAAGTCGACCGGCGAGCGAATTGGATCGGTGGGTTGCGCGTCTGCCGCTGATGTGTCGGCCGCCGCGGCGATAGCGGCCGATGCGCAACGCGCTTGGGCCGCAACACCGGGGCCTCAGCGAGGCGATATTTTGCGCGAGGTCGCTCGCTTGCTGGACGTTCACAAAGAGGAGATCGCGCTTCAGATTGTCCGGGAGTCAGGGTCGATTCGGCCGAAGGGGCAGTTGGAGGTCAAGCTGGCGATACGCGAGATTCTCGAGGCTGCGGCGTTAGGCAGCCAGCCATCCGGCTTTATCGCGGCGAGCGACGCCAAGGGTCGGCACAGCGTCGCGCGCAGAATCCCTATGGGCGTGGTCGGCGTCATTACGCCGTGGAACTCTCCATTCATACTCGCGGCGCGAGCCATTGCACCGGCGCTGGCCACTGGCAACGCCGTGCTGCTCAAGCCCGATCCTCAAACGCCGGTCTGCGGCGGCATCCTCTATGCGCGGCTGTTCGAGGCGGCGGGGCTGCCCGAGGGGCTGTTCCATGTCCTTCCTGGTGCAGCGGAAACCGGAGACGCGCTGGTCCGCGATCCGCTCGTCAACATGATCAGCTTCACGGGATCGACGCGGGTCGGGCAAGCGATCGGCGCCGTAGCGGGCGGCTTGCTCAAACGCGCGAGCCTCGAGCTAGGCGGCAAGAATCCCTACATCGTGCTCGACGACGTCGATGTCGAAGCGGCGGCGAGCGCCGGCGCATGGGGATCGTTTTTGCATCAAGGGCAAGTCTGCATGTCCGCGGGCCGCCATCTCGTTCAAGAAAACATTGCCGACGCGTACATCGAAAGCCTCGTCCGGAGAACCAAGGCGCTATCGGTAGGCGACCCTTTCAAGGGCGATTTCAACCTCGGCCCCATCATCAACGAAAGGCAAGCCGCGAACGTCGAGCGCATCGTTGCGGACTCCGCAATCCAAGGCGCGAGGATTCTCGCCGGCGGCTCCCGCAACGGGCTCTTCTTCAAGCCGACCGTCATGGTGGACGTTGCGCCGGGAATGCCCGCATTCGAGGAAGAGATCTTCGGTCCCGTCGCCGCTGTGACGGTGTTCAAGAACGATGACGAGGCGGTAGCGTTGGCCAATCAGAACCGTTACGGCCTGGTGGCGGCCGTGGCGTCTTCCGATTTGCGCCGGGCTCAGCGGATTGCCGACCGGCTGCATGCCGGCATCGTCCACATCAACGACCAGACCGTCATGCACGAGGTGTTTGGGCCGATGGGCGGTCTGGGTCTGTCCGGCAACGGGCACAACTACAGCACGCTGACCAACGCGGACCAGTTCACGGAATGGCAGTGGGTGACGAGCCGCGAAGACCTTCCCGCTTACCCCTTTTAGCGCGGATGTTTTCATGCTCAAACGGAGCGAGGTGACAAATTGACCCCCGGAACTGCGCAACGCGTGCAAGAGGCGCAATCGTCGATCGTCGACATCAGTGCGCTGATCGATAGCCGGCCACTGAGCACCTTCCAGAAGTGGATCATGATCATGATCGGCTGCTCGGTGGTGATGGATGGGTTCGACGTGCAGACCATGGGCTTCGTCGCTCCCGCGATTGTGCAGGCGTGGCACATCAGCCCTGCAGACCTCGGACCCGTTTTCGGCGCAGGCTTGCTGGGGATGTTGGCGGGCTCGATCGTTTTCGGCGCCATGGCCGATCGAGTGGGGCGCCGGCCGGTCTTGGTCGGAGCGACGGTGTTCTATGGGCTATGCATGCTCGCCACCAGCCTTGTTCAGCACGTTCCGGAGTTTCTCGTCGTTCGTTTCCTGACGGGTTTCGGCATCGGTGGCGTGATGGGCAATGCCATCGCGCTGGTCAGCGAGTACAGTCCGCAGAAACATCGAGCGTCGCTGATGACATGGGTCTCATGCGGCTTCACGGGTGGCGCGATCGCAGGAGGCCTTCTTTGCGCCATGCTGCTCCCATCGATGGGATGGAGGTCGGTGTTCGTCGTTGGCGGGGTATTGCCGCTGGTCATTGCGGTTGCGATGGCCAGGTATCTGCCTGAATCGCTTCAATTGCTGGTGCTCAAGCAGCGCAGCCCGGAACGGCTTGCTCAGTGGCTGAGGCAAATCGCGCCGGACGTGCAAGTCGGACCCGACACCCGCTTTGCCGTTCACGGGCAGACGAACGCGAAGGCCTCCGTTGGCGAGCTCTTTCGCCATGGCCGCAGCACGACCACGTTGTTGCTATGGGGCATCAACTTCGCGAACCTGCTCGATCTCTTCTTTCTGTCGAACTGGCTGCCGATGCTTTCCTTGCGCGTCGGCCACGGTGTCGCGACGGCCGTGCTGATCGGCACCTCGTTGCAGATCGGCGGCACCGCGGGGGCGCTTCTGATGGGGCCGTTGATGGACCGCTTCGGCTTCTATCGTGTCTTGTCGCTCAGCTTTTTGGTGGCGACATTCGCGGTGTCGGCCGTCGGTCTTCCTGATCTTTCGACGGGACTGCGCTATGCCGTCGTGCTGATCAGCGGGATCTGCATCGTGGGCGGACAGCCCGCAGTCAACGCGTTGACCGCGACGCGCTATCCCACCTCGCTGCGGGCAACCGGGGTTGGCTGGAGTCTCGGAATCGGCCGGGCGGGCTCGATTATTGGTCCTGTCGTAGCCGGTCAACTCATCAAACTGCAGTGGTCGAACACCTCGCTGTTCGTCGCGGCCGCCGTGCCCGCACTCGCATCTTGTCTGATGCTGGTCGTGCTCAGCCGCGTGTCAAGGGAAACGAAATGAGCATTTCGATCGCGGTAAACGGCAAGCGACACCATCTGGCCGTAGCAGCTGATACGCCGCTGCTCTACGTGTTGCGCAACGATCTCGAGTTGAACGGCCCGAAGTTCGGTTGCGGCGAGGCGCAATGCGGCGCATGCACGGTCATGGTCGGCAACGCAGCGACACGCTCGTGTGTTTTTCCGGTTGGCGCGGTAGGCACGGCTCACGTGACCACGGTTGAAGGCCTGGGCCATGGCGAGCGGCTGCATGTATTGCAGAAGGCTTTCCTCGCGGAGCAGGCCGCACAGTGCGGTTATTGTTCGAGCGGCATGATCATGGCCGCGAAAGCGCTGCTGGATCGGAATCCGAATCCGGACGAACAGGTCATACGCCGCGAAATGGCGGGCCAGAAATGCCGGTGCGGCGCGCACAGCCGGATCGTCCGGGCAATCCAGCGCGCCGCGCAGGAATTGCGCGGATGAAGACTGTCAAGCTTTCCCGGCGCGCCTTCGGCAAACTGGCCGGGGCAATCGTCGCGACATTTTCGCTCGCGCCATTTTCAGCGTTTGCACAAGCGGAGCCGAACTTGCCGATTGACCTGCGTACCAATCGCAGGCTCGACGGATGGATTCGAATCGACTTCGACGGAACGGTCACGATCTTCACGGGAAAGGCGGAGCTGGGGCAGGGCATTCTCACCGCACTCGCGCAAATCGCCGCCGACGAACTCGATGTCGATTTCGCGCGCATTCGCATGGTTTCCGCGGATACGGCCCACAGCCCGAACGAGGGTTATACCTTCGGCAGCCAGTCGGTCGAGCAGAGCGGGGCGGCAATACGAGCCGCCGCAGCGCAAGCGCGTGCGGTACTGCTTGGAGCGGCCTGCCAGCGGTTCGGCGTTGCGCAGTCGGACGTCCGTGTCGAGAACGGCGTGATGCTGCTCGCCGATGGCCGCCGGATCGCCTATGCGGATATCGTCAAGGACGAACGGGCGCTTCTCTCGCGCGATGTGACCGCTGCAGTCGCTCCCAAGCGAGCGTCGGAATACAAGGTGGTCGGCAAGTCGGTGCCTCGGATTGATTTTCCGGCGAAGTTTGCGGGTGGCGCATCGTACGTTCAGGACATGCGGTTGCCCGGCATGTTGTTCGGTCGGATCGTGCGGCCGCCGAGGTACGGTGCAAAGCTAGTGGCCGTCGACGACGCGTCCGTAAGAGCGCTCCCCGGTGTGGTCACTGTGGTTCGAAACGGCAGCTTCCTCGGTGTGATCGCCGAGCGGGAAGAGCAGGCGATCGCGGCACGTCGCGCGTTGCAGGAGGCCGCGCAGTGGAGCGCGGATTTCGTGGCGCTGCCCGACGTCGATCATCTCCAGCAGGCATTGCTGAGTTGGCGGAGCAAAGACAAGGTGGTCGGCGAAGCGGGACAAGATACGCCGGCGTCCAATATCGCGACCCAACTGGAGGCTACCTATTCCCGGCCGTATCTATCGCACGCTTCGATTGGTCCTTCATGTTCCGTTGCCTTGCTCAAGGACGGGCATATGACCGTCTGGTCGCACACGCAGGGCGCGTTTCCGCTGCGGGGCGATCTTGCGAAGGTGCTTGATATGCCCACGAGTGCGGTCGACGTGGTGCATGTTCCCGGCTCGGGCTGTTACGGGCATAACGGCGCCGATGACGTAGCGCTCGATGCGGCGTTACTTGCGCGTGAAACCGAAGGGCGTTCGGTAAAGCTTCAATGGATGCGCGATGACGAATTCGCTTGGGCGCCAATCAGCCCGGCAATGGTCATGCGGGTGAAAGCGGGCTTGACCAAGGACGGCCGAATTGCCGATTGGAACTATGACGTGTGGAGCAATTCGCACGCGATGCGGCCGGGCCAACCTGGAGGCGTGAACCTGTTGGCCGCCTGGCACCTCGCCAAGCCGTTCGAACCGTCGCCGCCGCCGGAGATTCCGCAGCCATACGGCAATGGCGATCGCAACGCCGTGCCGGTCTATGATTTGCCGCGCAAGAAAATAACCAATCATCTTCTGCTGGACGCTCCCATCCGCACGAGTTCGCTGCGCACGCTGGGTGCTTTCGGAAATGTGTTTGCGATCGAGTCGTTCATGGACGAACTGGCTGTCGCGGCAAACGCAGACCCGGTCGAATTTCGGCTGGCGCATCTGAGCGATCCGCGTGCGATCGCCGTGGTGCGGGAAGCGGCAAGCCGGTCCGGATGGCAGCCTGGGTTGAAAGGCGACGGACAGCGCGGTCGCGGCTTTGCCTATTCACGCTACAAGAACATCGGGGCCTATGCGGCGATCGTTGTCGATGTCCACGTCGACCGCGCCACCGGTGTGGTCAGTGTGACGAGCGTGACCGCCGCAGTCGACGTGGGCTGCGTGATCAATCCCGACGGCGTGAAGAACCAGATCGAGGGGGGCATCGTCCAGGCGCTGAGCTGGGCGCTCAAGGAGCGCGTCATGTTCGATCGAACGGAGATTACGACGCGCCATTGGCAGGACTATCCGATCCTGTACTTTGAGGAGGTGCCGCCGATCGACGTCGTGGTGTTGGAGCGTCCCGATGAAGCGTCGATTGGCGCGGGTGAGTTTTCAGTCGGTCCGACGGGTGCTGCGCTGGCCAATGCGGTGGCAAATGCAAGCGGTGTACGCATACGCGATCTGCCGTTGGCGCCGGAGAAGGTTTTGAACCAGCAACGCTCCTGATGCTCGCAGCGTTCCGCTGGCAGGCAGGGGCGTTGAGAGCCCAAGCGAAGTGGTCAGGTTCGAGCCGGGCTATTCAAGCTCGTCAAGCGCGCCTGCGTTCTCGTACAACTTGAGCAGCATCGCGCGAAGCGACTGAACGTCGCTCGCGGTGAAGCCGGAAAGGAGCACCGACTCATGTTGCTTTGCGACAGGGACGATGCGCTGAGCCAGGTCCTCGCCCTTCCTCGTCAGGACGATCTTGATTGACCGTCCGTCCGTCGCACTCCTCTCGCGCTTGACCAGATCTTGACTCTCGAGGCGGTCAATGATCCTGGACAGCGCGGAAATATCCGACGACGAATGCACGGATAGTTCAGACAACGTCTGGCGCGGTACGTACAGCAGCGAAGCGCAGACTCGCCACTCGCTGAGATTCAGGTCAAAGGCTTTCAGTGCTTTCGCGAACGCGTTTCCCATCCTGCTTCCGGCGCGTGTCAACAGGAAGGGAATCGCCTGCTCGAGCTCTTGCTGCCGTTTGGGTGTCTTCATGATCATCGGTGGCGCCGAGGGTTTACGTGGGCAGATATACTTGAAAAATCAACTATACTCCATCGGGAAAGTAGTTGAAAAATCAAATAAACAATAGTCCGGAACAAGTCAAAGCAGGTACAAGCAGATCCAGAAATATACTCGATGCATTGGTTAGTAATACATATAAAAAACGAATTTTTCAATGGGTTGAAGGACGGAGACAAAAAAATGAGTTCACGTGTGAATCGGGCCAGACGTGGCCGCTCATGGCGCCGTATGGTCGGGTGCGGAGTCGCGTCGCTGGCGGCAGGTGCATCGGGCACGTCGCATGCGCAGAGCGCAGTGACCCTGTATGGCGTTATCGATTCCGGCGTCGAGTATGTGACGAACATCGGCGCCCAGAAGTCCAGTTCAGTGCACGTGCCGACTTTGACAGCCTCGCTGCCGTCGCTGTGGGGCATCCGCGGCAAAGAAGACCTGGGTGGCGGTCTTAGCACTGTTTTCGTATTGGAGTCGGGTTTCGCCCCGGGACAAGGCACGCTGAATCAAGGCGGGCGTATATTTGGCCGGCAAGCTTATGTCGGACTTTCGTCGGGGCGGTGGGGGACGTTGACGCTCGGTCGGCAATACTCGCAAATCTTTTGGGCGGTATTAACCGGCGACACCTTGGCGCCGAATATCTATGCCGCTGCCGATCTGGACCCGTACTTGACCCAGCCGCGAGTCGACAATTCGATCGCCTACACGTTCAAGTCATCGGGGCTGACGGTGGCCGCGATGTATTCGTTCGGACGTGACGCAGTGGATAGCGCGCCGGCAGGAGGCTGTGCCCAACAGACGGCCAACTGGCAGGCCTGCAAGGCGTTTTCCGCCATGGTGAAGTATGACGCGGGGAAGTGGGGTGCCGTGGCCGCTGTCGATCGCAACTACGGTGGCGGCGGCACGGGCTCGCCGCTGCCTGTCAGCTCGCAAACCGATACGCGTGCTGTTATCGATGGCTACGTGAAGTTCGGCAACGCGACTATCGGCGCTGGATTCCAACATCGCATCAATCACGGAGCGCAGACGCCGACCCTTTTTGACGCGACGAGCAACTACTGGTGGCTCGGTGGAAACTATTTGCCCCGTCCGGATATTTCTCTCGACGCTCAGGTCGGCCATATCAGCGTGCGCAATAGCGCCGGAGGTTCCGTCATTGCCGCGCGCGCGATGTATCTGCTGTCCAAGCGCACTGCGGTGTATGTCACCGCCGGGCACGTGTTCAACCAGCGCAATGCGTCGTTCTCGATTGATGGCGGCGTGGTGCCGCCCGCGTCTACGCCATTGCCGGGAGTGGATCAAACCGGAGCGTTGGTGGGTATTCGCCACCTGTTCTAAGGGGGCCGTGGCCGCCTGAAGCAATGGGGAAGGCCACGACCGATCCATTCACTGGGGCGATAGGAAGCATCGAGAAATAATGCCTATTCAGACGCGACGCAACCATGCGAAATTGCGAGTGTGTTCGCCAAGCAGACTTTTCGCCGCGCGTCCGATGTGACGGAGTGAGGCAAGCCAACGCCGGAGACCTCAGAAATGAAATTGTTGCATATCGATTCCAGCATTCAGGGTCCTCACTCTGTCAGTCGTGCGCTATCCGCCGAAATCGTCGAACGCCAAACCGCGTTGCACCCGCGTATCGAACTCATCTACCGTGATCTGGCAGCCGATCCCGCTCTGCATCTGTCGGGTGCGCACGTTAAAGCATGGGCGGGCGGGCACGTCGAAGGCGCCGGGCTGAGCTGCGACCTCGAAACCGGCGAGGAATATATTGCCGAACTGTTCGATGCCGAGATCATCGTCATTGGCGCGCCCATGTATAACTTCTCGGTTCCCTCGCAACTGAAGGCGTGGATCGATCGCGTCGTCGTCGCCGGCCAGACCTTCAAGTACGGCGAAGGCGGAGAAGTCCAGACGCTCCTGCCGCCCAATAAAAAAGTCTTCATCGCTTCGACGAGAGGGAATGTCTATCAGCCAGGTTCGCCGACGGCTTCGCTCGAGCACCACGAGAGCTATCTAAAGGGCGTGCTCTCGTTTCTCGGTCTGCATGATGTGACGATCGTACGCGCGGAAGGACTCGCGTTCGGCCTCGAAAGCAAGAACACAGCCATTAGGAAGGCGCGATCCGACATCGCGGCAATGACGGCTTGATACGAACCCGGCTAGCGAGGTTCGGTGCTATCCCAATCCGGAGCTAGCCCGCGCGGATCGACAATTCGACTACCCGGCCTCGCCAATCCCTGTATGGCGGCCATGTCCGCGGCGCTTAGCTCGAAATCAAAGATCGCTGCGTTCTGCGCCAGTCGCTCGATCTTCGACGTTCTCGAAAGAGCGATGACGCCGTCTTGTTGCACCAGCCATCGCAGCACAATCTGAGCGATGGTCTTACCGTGGCGCGCTGCCATCTCCTTCAGCACTTCGTCGGAGAAGACCTGACCGATCGCCATGCCGCAGTAGCTGGTGACCGCAAGTCCAGCTTTACGCGTGCTTTCGATAAGCCGGGACTGGTTCAGATAGGGATGGTATTCGAACTGATTCGTCACGAGCGGAACAGCCGAGAGTTCGACGGCCTCCGCCATCAGCGCCCGATTGAAATTGCTGACGCCGATGTGGCGCGCTTTACCGATCTTCGCTACTGCGGTCAGTCCGGCGATTTGTTCGGTTAGCGGTGTGGCCGGACTTGGCCAGTGCAGCAGAAGGAGATCGACGTAGTCCGTCTTGAGATTGCGAAGACTCTCGTCGACGGAAGCCTCGAGCTTGTGAATTGCGTAATTGCTGACCCAGACTTTGGTCGTGACAAACATCTCCGCTCTCGGGATGCGTGATGCGGCGACGCATTCACCGATCGCAGCTTCGTTGCCATAGATTTGAGCGGTGTCGATATGGCGAAAGCCGGCGTGAAGCGCGGCTGGAAGAACACGATGAATCTCTTGCGGGCTCATTCCATAGGTGCCGTACCCCAACGCGGGAATGACGGCATCACCTGCATAGACGTTCTGCATGATCGATTTTTGGGGAGATTGGAACACCATGCTTCGAGATCCGGCCGAGAAAATGGTCGATGCTGAACGCGCCCGCGCCGGACGCGGTGAAACCCAACAAACCGCCCGCCATCGCCAGATTCTTCAGGAAATGAAACATCTGATTCGGATCGTCAAATGCGTGATGGAAGATGAACGCGGTGATGATGCAATACGCCGTCAGCACCGATGCGACCCATCGTGTCCGGTAACCGACGATCAGCAACGTCCCGCACGCGAGTTCGAGCAACATCGCCACCATCAATCCCGGTTCTGCCGCGGGCAACCCGAACGACGCGATATACCGGAATGCCGCATACGGCGAGGCCAGCTTTCCGAGCCCGCTTAAGACGAAGACAGCAGCCATCAGAACGCGTCCGGCAAAGAGGCGAAGATCCCGGCGCGTGGATTGCGAGGTGTTCATGCTCGAGGCAACGTGTTCGATGGAGTGACCCGCGCAGATTAGCCGCTGCTGCGTTGCAGAGGAAGTCTCTATATTTCGATGCGATCCATCGTCGGGAGCGATGGATGCCATGCAGTTGATGCTGCGTGGCGCAGGCGCGCGCCTGTCGAGCGCTATCGTTCCATCGAGCGCAACGATGCTTTGCCGCTCAGGAGATATGCGACGGGTCGTCCGGCCTATAGGATCGTCCCACCATTCGACCCATTGAGAAGAAAGATCTGACGATGAATCATTTGCCTGACGACAGCGAATCAAGCGACTTCATCGTCACGCATGCCCTCGATCCGGACGATGCGGCTATCGTCACCGCCATGCGAGCCGGGATGAGTGCCGCTAAAGGCAAGCGTATGGGCATCGAAGCACGCAGCGCATTCGATGCCATGATCGAGAGAGTCCAGCCGCGCGACGACGTCACGTTCGAAGTCGCCTCGGTGGGCGGTATCCGCGGCCTTTGGGTGTATCCGGAGCAGCATCGATCCGATGAGGCGATTCTCCATCTGCATGCGGGATGGTTCAATTTCGGAGCCGCCGAGGCATTCCGCCATTTTGTCGGGCATATCGCAGCGAGAGCCAAAGCGAGAGCGTTTATTCCCGACTATCGGCTCGCGCCCGAACATCCATTCCCCGCCGCTGTTGATGATGTGCTCGCCTGTTACCGAGAGCTTGAGGAAAGGGGTATTCGTCGAATTGCCGTCACGGGAGACTCTGCCGGGGGCAATCTCGCATTGGTGCTCGCCTCGCGTATTGCCGATGGAGCGGTTTCCAGTGATGCGACGCTTGTCGGGGTGGCGGCATGGTCGCCGGTTACCGATTTGACGCTGTCGGGCGCGACGTACGAGACGCGCGCCGAGGCCGATCCTCTTTTCACACGTCCTCAGGTCTCGGAACTGGTGCACTCCTATCTGCGGAACACTGATCCAAAACATCCTCTGGCTTCGCCGCTCTACGGACAACTTTCCAGGTTACCCGCCGTCCGCATTCACGTCGGAGACGACGAAGTGCTGCTGGACGATTCACGTCGATTCGTCGAGCGCGCCGTTGCCGAAGGAGTCGATGCGCAACTTGATGTTTGGATGGGGATGCCGCATGGCTTTGCCGGCAGCATCGGGAAATTGAAGGCATCGGCGCAATCGCTGGATGCCGTCGGTACGTTTCTCGTTGAGAAGCTGCAGAGCGACTAGTCGTCAGGCATAGGTCCGTGATGGGTTTGTCAGCGAGTCGCCCAGTTTCTCCAACAGAAATTCGGCAAAGACGGTTACGGCAGGCGGCACGGGTGGGCGGCTCGTATAGACGAGCTGCAGGCCGAGGTCGGTGCTCGAACGCCGATAGGTGGGCAGCACGCGTACCAGTTTCCCCTGCGCGATGATCGGCTCGACGATCAACTGCGGCAGTAGCGCAATACCCAGTCCCGCTATGCAAGCCTGTGTGAGCACGCGCATGTCGTTGACCGCGAACCGGCTGTTGATCGACACCTCCTGAGCACCGCGTTGCCCCTGCAGACGCCACGTGTTGCGGCCCTGGCGATTGGTAATCATCAGACAGTCATGTTCGGCCAGCTCACGCAGCGTGCGAGGTGCTGCGCGCCGTTCCAGATAGGACGGGCTCGCCGCGAGGAACATCGTGCTCGGTCCCAGCCGGCGCACTTTAAAACCGCTGCTGGTCTCGATGCCCATGCGCAAGGCCAGATCGATGCGCTCGGCGATCAGATCGGATGGCGAATCGTCGAGCAAGAAGTCGATGCTGATGTGGGGATAGCGCGAGTAGAACTCGACCAGCCATTCCAAGCGAAAGAATTCGAACAGGCCGGCCAACGCGGCGACGCGTACCGTGCCGGACGGCGTCTGCTCATCGGCATGGAGCCGCCCGATCTCGAGGATCTGGTCGAGTGCCGGCGCATAGCGCTCGAAAAAGGCCTGACCTTCCATGCTCAGTGCGAGTTTGCGTGTCGAGCGATGCAGCAAACGTGTGCCGAGCTGCACTTCGAGTTGATCGATGCGCCGGCTCAACGTATTCGCCGGCATGCGCAGACGCCGGGCCGCCTCGGAGAAGCTGCCGGAGCGGACCACTTGAACGAACATCGCCAGATCATTGAGGTCGAGCATGAGATTTCCCCAAAAATGGATTAATCAATTCCGATCTTACCATCTAGTGATAAACGCTTTCTGTCCTCATACTTGAGGCATTGCACAGTAAGGTGAACCGATGAATTCGAATTCGATGCCGGCCGCGCCGGCCAGCTATACGCGGACTGCAGTAGCGCTGCACTGGCTGATTGCGCTGCTGATCATCTGCGGCTTCGCGCTCGGCTGGGTGATGACCGACATCCCCGGCTTCACGCCGACCAAGCTCAAGTACTTCTCATGGCACAAGTGGATCGGCGTGACCGTGTTCGCGCTCTCGATCGTGCGTGTGTTGTGGCGCGCGACCCACGTGCCGCCGCCGCTGCCGGCCGATATGCCGCTGGTGCAGCGGGTCGGTGCGCATGGGGTGCATGTGCTTCTGTATGTGCTGATGCTCGCGATTCCCGTGACCGGCTACCTCTACAGCTCGGCGTCGAATATCCCGGTCGTGTATCTCGGCATCGTGCCGCTGCCGCGCCTGATCGATCCTGATCCCGTGCTGAAGGAAACCTTCAAGACGCTCCATGTGACCTTGAACTACGTCTTGCTTTCCTCTGTCGTGCTGCACGTGCTTGCGGTGGTCAAGCATCAAGTGTTCGACCGTGACGGTGTGCTGTCACGCATGCTTCCCTTTACCAAATGAAGGACCCGATGAAAACGTCATTTTTCCGGCCCATGGCGGCCGTGCTTGCGGCGGTGTCGCTCGTAGCGTCGAGCGCGGCGCTTGCCGACGTCGACCTGTCGAAGAGCAAGGTGTCTGCGATCTCGAAGCAGATGAACGTGCCGACCGAGGGCGTGTTCAAGAAGTTCTCGGCACAGGTCAAGTTCGACCCCGCGAATGCCGCGCAAGGCAGCGCGCAGATGTCGATCGACATCGCGAGCTTCGACCTCGGCGACAAGGCATACAACGACCAGGTCGCCGGCCGCGACTGGTTCGACGCGAAGACATATCCGCAGGCGACCTTCGTGTCGTCGGCGATCGCGCCTGCGGGCGGCAACAAGTACAACGTGACCGGCAAGCTGACGATCAAGGGCCATGCCGAAACAGTCACCGTGCCGGTCACGTTTGTGCAGAGCGGCGCGACGCAGGCGTTCGACGGCGTGCTGCCGATCAAGCGTTCGGTGTTCAACATCGGCACAGGCGAGTGGAAGGACACGTCGATCGTCGCCGACGACGTGCAGATCAAGTTTCATATCGTTGCCACGAAGTAAGCGCGGCAGCGAGACATCACCCCATACCGCGCACGAGCGCGGCAACTTAACGTTTCAAGGAGTTTGAATTGAAGAAGCATCTGATGTTTGCGGCTGGTGCGCTGGCCGCCACCCTGTCGGTGTCGGCATTCGCGGACGCGACCTCGTACCAGTTTGACCCGGACCACACCTACCCGAGCTTCGAGGCCGACCACATGGGCGGCGTGTCGGTCTGGCGCGGCAAGTTCGACAAGTCGCAGGGCACGGTGACGCTCGATCGCGCGGCAAAGACCGGCACCGTCGACGTGACGACCGAGATTGTGTCGGTCCACACGGGTAACGGGAAGCTCGACCAAATGCTGCAGTCGGATCAGTTCTTCGACTCGTCGAAGTTCCCCGAGGCGACCTACAAAGGCACGATCCAGTTCAAGGGCGACAAGCCCGCCTCAGTCGTCGGCAATCTGACGATGCACGGCGTGACCAAGCCGCTGACGCTGACGATCGACTCGTTCAAATGTATGCAGCACCCGATGCTCAAGCGCGAAGTGTGTGGCGTCGACGCAGTCGGCGAATTCGATCGCAGCGACTTCGGCGTCGACTTTGGCAAGACGTATGGCTTCAACATGAAGACCAAGCTGCTCATCTCGGCCGAAGCCCTCAAGCAGTAATCCCGTTCGGAGATCAATCTCATGAAACTCTTACACGTAGATTCCAGCATCCTCGGGCAAGGCTCCGTCAGCCGCGATCTTTCGGCGGATGTCGTCGAGACTTTCCTGGGCCGCCATGCCGGCCTCGAGGTCACGCGTCTCGACCTTGCCGCCACGCCGATCGGCCATTTGACGGCCGCACACCTAGCGGCCGCGCAAGGCGCTCCGGTCGACGATGCGTTGAAGGCCGACGTTGCCATCGGCCAGGTCGCGCTCGAGGCGTTCCTCGCCGCCGACATCGTGGTCATCGGTGCGCCGATGTACAACCTTGGCATTCCCTCGCAACTGAAGGCCTGGATCGATCGCATCTCGGTCGCCGGGAAGACGTTCCGCTACGGCGAGCAGGGCCCGGTCGGACTGTGCGGCGGCAAGAAGCTGGTCATCGCCTCGTCGCGCGGCGGCGTTTACAGCGAAGGCTCGCCCGCAGCCTTCTTCGATCATCAGGAAACCTATCTGAAGGCAGCGTTCGACTTTCTGGGTATCACGGATATCACGTTCATCCGCGCGGAAGGTGTGGCGATGGGTCCGGATGCGCGCGATGGGGCCATGGCCTCGGCGAAGAAAGACACCGCTGCGCTCGCTGCGTGAGGCAGCGTCGACGCGACGAAATACTCGCTGGAGAACAACCATGTCGAACACTCAGAAAGTCGTCGCCGTCGTCGGCGCAACCGGTCAGCAAGGCGGCGCCGTTGTGCGCGCCTTGCAGGCGAGCGGTCAATTCAAAGTGCGCGCGTTGACGCGCAATCCGGCCAAGCATCCGAAGCTCGGTGATGAAGTCGTGCTGGCGGATTTCAATCGTCCAGAAACGCTCAACGCGGCGTTTGCCGGAGCACACGGCGTCTTCCTGGTGACCAATTCCTGGGAGGCACAAGAAGACGAGCCCAAGCAGGCGCTCGCGGCTGTCAAAGCGGCGAAAGACGCCGGCGTGCAGCACTTCATCTGGTCGACGCTTCCCAATGTGGAGAAGATCAGCGGCGGCAAGATCAATGTTCCGCACTTCACGGTGAAGGCGAAATTCGAACCCATCGTGAGCGAAGCCGGATTTGCGCACCACACGTTCGTGATCGCGCCGTTCTATTACCAAAACCTGATCGGCCTGATGGCTCCGCAGAAGCAACCGGATGGTTCGTTGGGTTGGGCGTTGCCGCTTGATCCCGAGCGGCGCGTCATCCATATGGGCGATATCAGTGAACTGGGCCGCCTCGTGGCTGGCGCTTTCGCGCAACCGGAACTCGTGGGGCACGGTGAACATCTGCCGCTGGTCGGCGATTTCCTGAGCTTCAACGAGATCATCGGCACGCTGAATCAACAAGGAAACACGCTTTCGTTCAAGCAAGTTCCGCGCGAGGTTTTTGCCAGCTGGTTCCCGCACGCCGAGGGTATCGCAGCGATGCTCGCCTACTTCGAAGCGCACACGTATCTCGGCTCGGATTCGCGCGACGCGATCGCACTCGCCAACAAAGTCTCCGGCCAGCAGCCGACGAAGTTTGCCGCCTGGGCCAAGGCAAACTTCGCGATTTCGGCAGCGACTTGAAAACACGCCTCTCCGAACGAGAGGGCCCTTCGAAAGGTACGAGGAACGGCAGGGTTCCCGCTGATGACGTGCGCCAGCAAGCTCGATGGCGCACGTCGGGCGCGCTTCTCATCGATTAGGTATTCCTTGGGCGATTGTTGCTCGAAACGACAACACATTGACGCTGCGGGCGCCATCGAATCCAAGCGGTCGATTCGTTATGATGTGCTTATGCACTCAAATGAACACGCGAAGACTGAGCGCTATTGGATGCATATGCACTAGTTATCGCTCGGTTTTAGCCAAGTCCGAATTCGAAGGAGCTTAAAGTGATGACATCCGAAACCCAACGGCAAGTTGTTCGTGTAACGATCAATGCCGACGTCAGTTTTGAGAGCTTCGTGAAAAGCTTTCAGAAAGGACTCGGTAGATTCGATCAAGCAGCCATTGCCGCTTTGATGGGACAGCCACGCGAAGCGGCAGCTGCGATTCAAGGCATGGAGGGGGATCAGGGGTTGATGATCTTCTTTACCCTTGACCACGGTGCTGCGCTCAGGATGGTCGGGAAAAGTCAGAAGGCCATCCGCTTCATATTGGGCAACCCGCTGGTAGCGATACAAATGACCCAGCACGACATACGTGCTGGACAGTATGTTCCTCTAACGCTCATGGCTTACGAGGTCGAGGAGAATCGTCTTCGCATCGAGTATGACCAACCTTCGTCGCTTCTCGATGTTTGCGAAAGTGCGGAAATCGACGCGACAGCACGCGACCTCGATAAGAAGCTTCTCCTGGTGGTGCAGCACGCGATTGAAGATGCCTCGAAGTAGCGGACGAGCTTTCCTGAGGCCAGGTCGTTCGCGACATTCCGCAAGGTGATGTTTATTGCGCCGAGCTCTCGCGAATCATCTCGATCAGTGCGCGCAACCCCGCAGGCACATGACGCCGGCCCGGATAGTACAAGCACAACCCATCCAGCGGCGGCGTCCAGTCTTCCAGCACTCGCACTAAGGTACCGGCCGCCAGATCCGCGTCGACATTCCATTCGGTCAAGTACGTGAGACCGAGGCCGGCACGCGCGGCTTCCAGCATCAATTCCGGGTTGTCGAGCGTCAGCGCACCGTCGCCGTCGATGCGCACCGTCTCGCCGCGCCGTTCGAACTCCCACTGATAGATCGAGCCGCTCGGCATGCGGCTGCGAATGCATCGGTGCGCATTGAGGTCGGCTGGCGAGCGCGGCGGCTTGTGCTGCGCGAAATACGCCGGGCTGCCCACGACGGCGAACCGCTGCCTGTCGCCGAAAGGCACGGCGATCATGTCCTGCGGCACGATTTCCGCGAGGCGGATGCCCGCGTCGAATCCTTCAACCACGATATCAATCAACCGTCCTTCCGTGACGATGTCGAGTTTCATCTCGGGATAGCGCTTCAGGAACGCGACGAAGACCGGCATCACCTGCCGTATCGCGCCCGCCGACGTGTTGATGCGCAAGGTGCCCGACGGCGTGTCGCGGAAGCTGCCCGCCTGCTCGATCGCGTCGCGAATGGTCGAAAGCGCGGGCGCGACGCTATCGACGAATTGCGCGCCGGCTTCCGTCAGCGCCACGCTGCGCGTCGTTCGATTGAAGAGCCTCACGCCGATGCGCGCTTCGAGCGCGGCGACCGCATGACTGAGCGCGGAAGTCGACACGCTCATTTCGTTCGCGGCGGCCCGGAAATTCCGATGGCGCGCGACGGCCAGAACGGCTTCCAGTTCGCTCAAACCGGATGTTTTCATTGTCCTAAATCCTTCAACACGTCATCCTCAATTGTACGGCTAGTCGACGCAATCGCGACGCTCTATCCTGGGTCATCGACAACGCTTTTCCGGACCCAACATGCAGACCATCGACCAGATCTACATCAATGGCGAATTCGTCACACCACACGGCGACGAATACTTCGATCTCTTCAATCCCTCGACCGAGAAGGTGATCGGCCGCGTGCGTCTCGCCGATGCCAAGGACGTGGACGACGCCGTCGCGGCGGCGAAGCGGGCCTTCCCGGCGTTCTCGCGCACGGACAAGCGCGAGCGCGTCGAGATGCTGAGGCGCATGCACGCGGCTGTGGCCGCGAAAGAGAGCGAACTGTTCGAGGCGATCGTCGAGGAGTACGGCGCGCCGGTGTCGCGGGGACGCTGGATGGCCCAGCACGCGAGCAGCACCTTGCTCGAAGCCGCCAAGGTGCTCGAGGACTACGCGTTCAGCCGTCGCGTCGGAACGGCCGAAGTGGTGATGCAGCCGCTCGGCGTCGCGGGGCTCATTACGCCATGGAACAGCGACGCGGGCTTTATCTGCGGCAAGCTCGCGGCGGCGCTCGCCGCGGGCTGCACGGCCGTGATCAAGCCCAGCGAAATGAGCGCCATCCAGACGCGAGTCGTCACGGAGGCGCTGCATGAAGCAGGGCTCCCACCGGGGGTGTTCAACATCGTCACGGGACGCGGCGAAATCGTGGGTGCGCGGATCAGTTCGCATCCCGATGTCGCCAAGCTGTCGTTCACGGGTTCAACGGCAGTCGGCAAGACGATATTGCGGACCGCGGCGGAGACGCTCAAGCGCGTGACGCTCGAACTCGGCGGCAAGTCGCCGATGATCGTGCTCGACGATGCCAATTTCGACGATGCCGTGCCGCTCGCCCTTCAGGCAGGCTTCATGAACAGCGGGCAGGCGTGCATTGCCGGCACGCGAATTCTGGTGCCGCAGGCGCGGCTGCGGGAGTTCGAAGCGAGAATCGTGGAAGCGTTGGCTGACATTCAGTCCGGCGATCCGCGCGATCCTCGCACGAGCATCGGTCCGATGGTCAGCCAAAAACAGTGGGAGCGCGTGCAGCGCTATATCCGCATCGGCATCGACGAAGGCGCGCGCCTGATCGCCGGCGGCGAAGGGCGGCCACACGGCGTCGACGCGGGATGGTTCGTACGCCCAAGCGTTTTCAGCGACGTGACGAACGACATGACGATCGCGCGAGAGGAGATCTTCGGTCCGGTGCTCTCGATCATCGGATACCGCGATACGGAAGACGCGATCGCGATCGCCAACGATACGCCCTACGGCCTGCAAGCCTACGTGTGTTCGTCCAATGCCGCGCGGGCCAGCGCGGTGGCCTCGCGGATCGAAGCGGGACGCGTACTGGTCAACACGCTCGCGCACGAACCGGCGGCGCCCTTCGGCGGGTTCAAGCAATCGGGCATCGGCCGCGAGTACGGCACGTTCGGGCTTGAAGCGTTTCTCGAGCCGAAGGCGTTGCTGGGCGCGGTGTGAGGCGGACTAGGACTTCATTGCTCTGTCGTCAAGGGTTCGGCTTCGTCCGAGCCCGTCTGTGTCTTCTCCACGCGTTCAATCTGCACGCGCATCGACCGCGCGTCTGTCAAACCCAGGGCTTCAGCCGCTGCGTACGAGAGATCGATAATCCGGCCTTTGACGTAGGGTCCGCGATCGTTGATGCGAACGACAACCGACTTTCCGGTGGCCAGCGATCGGACGCGCACATAGGTACCGAGCGGCAAGGTTCGATGGGCGGCGGTCAAGGCGCCGCCATCGTAGCGTTCTCCGTTTGCGGTCAGATGTCCCTGGAACGTTGCCGCATACCATGACGCCTCGCCGGATTGCGACATCTCGTGCTCGTGCCGAGGGCGACAGGAATCCGATCTGCACGCACCATACTTGGACGGAATCTGTCCGCAAGCAGTGAACAACGCACAGATTGCCAAGACTCCCAAATAGCGAAGTGATAGCACCATAGGCCACCCGTCAGTCAATGAGACGTGGTTCTTGAGGTATCCAAAAGTTGCCATTGGCGGCATACCCGGGTTACGTAACCCGTTGACACTATTTTAGTCGACACGCGACACCCCTGAAGATCGGGCACTCATTTGCTTGTTTTGTCGTGCGCTTTACAAGCCTGCTTGACATTGCCGGACGAGTTTCTATACTCAACCGCATGGTTAAGTTTGAGGAAGCCGCATTAGACCGCATCTTCGCCGCGTTGGCCGACCCGACTCGGCGCGCGGTCCTGGCGCGTCTGTCCGCGCGCGCGGATCTGTCCGTGAGCGACATCGCACAGCCGTTCGCGATGTCGCTGCCGGCCGTGATGAAGCATCTCGATGTACTCGCTGAAGCCGGCCTGATCACGCGCGTGAAGACCGGCCGCACCGTCGCGTGCCGGCTCTCTGCAGAGCCGATGGAGGAAGCGATGGAATGGCTCACCCGCTATCAGCGCTTCTGGGCCGAGACACTCGATCGCCTTACCGCATTCGTGGAGGAAGATTCATGCCCACCGGACCCAGCCTCACGCTCCAGCGTCGCATCAACGCCCCGCCCGCGAAAATCTACAGCGCCTGGACGGAACCGTCGCAAATCGTGAAGTGGATGCATCCCAACGACGCCGAAGTGATCCATGTGGAGATGGACGTGCGCGAGGGCGGGCGCTTTCGCATCGTCATGCGCGCGCCAGATGGCGAGGAGCACGATGTGAGCGGCACCTTCCGCGAAGTGGTGCGCGACGAAAAGCTCGTCTATACGTGGGCGTGGCGCAGCACACCCGAGCGGGAGTCACTCGTCACGCTCACGCTGCGGCTCGACGGCGAGGTGACGCTGCTCACACTCAAGCACGAGCAGTTCTTCGACGAAGCCGCGCGCGAAAACCACCAGGCCGGCTGGAACCAGGCGCTCGACGGCCTCGAACGGCAATTCGCCTGATTGGAGGATCGTGATGAAGCTATACGGATTTGCTGGGACCCGTTCGCAACGCGCGCTTTGGGGACTCAAGGAAGTCGACGCCGATTTCGAATTCGTGTCGGTCAATTTGCTCGAAGGCGAGCATAAGCGGCCCGAATTCCTGCGCCTTAATCCTGCGGGGAAGGTTCCTGTGCTGGTCGACGGCGACCTAATCATTCCCGAGTCGGCTGCGATCGTGCTGTACCTCGCGGATAAGTATCCGGAGAAAACATTGTTGCCCGTCGATCTCGATGAGCGGGCACAGGCTTATCGTTGGACCATGTTTGCGGTTACCGAACTCGAACAACCGCTCTGGAGAATCACCCGGCACACGTTTCTTTATCCGCCGGACAAGCGCCTCCCGGCCGATATCGAACTCGCGCGAGACGATTTCATGGCCATGGCTGCGATCCTCGAAAAGCATCTCGAAGCGCGTGAATTCATTGTCGGCGACAGGCTTACGGTTGCTGACTGCGTGACGGCCTATCTGATCGATTGGGCCAATGAATTCCACATGATCGATGCGTTCCCGCGTTTGCAGGCGTATCTCGAACGCTTGTATGCGCGCCCCGAGGCGCCGCAGCGTATCGCTGATGCGCGCAAGGCTGCGTAACTCATCATTCGGCTAGCGCAGGTCAGAAAGAAGGTGCACGGTGGGGGGCGCAAATTGCGGCCCCTCTCACGAGATCGTGTATCTGTTCTGGGGACCACCCGTATAGAGGTCTCTGGCGAGTGCCAGAATCCGCTCGCGGTTGCGGTCGAAGGCCGCAAGCAAGGCCGGCTCGCCTGAACCCATGTCGGAGTTCAGTTTCGCCAGCATCGCGTCGTCGACCAGAAAGGTAATCTCGCGAGAATTGTCGTAGCCCCAGAAGCACACACAGTGTCTGGAAACATCGTAGGTGCGACTGGGATTAGGAAAGTTGAGTGTTACGCCACTTTTCCCCATCTAACCCTCTGGACAGATATAACGCCACTTGCTCGCATTGACATCGATGCGGGCGTCATTTTCGAGCCGCTTCTGGGCGCGCTCGATATCCGCGCGCTTCAGTGCCGAGGAGCGCGCCTTTTGCACATCAACGAAGTCGCTTTGCCTGACTGGCGTGGCTAACTTCCGCTCGGTTTGCTTTGGCATGCCGGTTCCCCCAAAAAAAGAGTTTCAAATGTCAGGATCGTCGCGGCGACCGATTTTCATCGTCGTCCGCCCTATGCTTTCTGCGGAGCCGTGCTGACCGGGGGAATCGCAAGGAGTCGACGCAAAACACCACTGGTCGCTCACATCGAATATTTCGAGAATGCGCCCGATACCGCAGCCATGCAAGCGCTATCGAGCGCATCGTCCGGGATTCAACGTTTGGGTCCCCTCATACCTTCGGTTTCCATGGCCGCATTCCGCTCCTCGTTTGCCTCTATGGGTTCCATGGTTTCGTCGATGGAAGCCGCGGCGCGCTCGGTGGCCGACCTGGTTTCGTCGACGGTGGCTCCGGGTTCTCCATCTTCGTCGCGCGGGGGCTCCAGCATGTCCTTAAGCATTGCCGTCAACTCCGGCGTGTCCCACGGCATTCCACGCTGCTTGTTCTTCTTTATGTAATGCCTGACTTCTGCGTCCTGCTCAGGCGTCAAGGGAAGACCGCGAAAAGTGTTTTGGGGGGTAGCGTCGGCCATGGTACTGCTCCGAGATTTGGTCAGACAAGAAAAGCCGGCGTTTGGCCGGCTTCTGCTGACTGCTTTTCGGCAGTCTCGCGACTGACGCTTGTCAGACGCGCTGTTCCGTGGCTCAAGGCGCGTTGGGCGTTTCAAATGTATGGCAACTTCAACTAATTCGAAATCCTATGAATCAGACATAGAAAACGTCGCTACGTTCAGCGCTGAGTTGTAACAGCGGGATACGACGTTCAAGAGTGCATAAATCTATGACGTGAACCCGGCCATTTCCTCGTGCGCCTTACCCATTGCTTCGGCATCTTATAGAGAATTTGTTCAACGTCTTTCGCTTTATGTTCCTGAGCCACAGGCATGCCATCGTCCGTAGCATTCTCCGCGGCCTCTCTCAGGCTCCTGCTTTCCGCTAGTTCTTCCACATTCGCTTTCTCATCAATCATGATGCACTCCTACTGTGAGATAAACTGGTTCGCCAGCGGAAAAGCCGGTGTCGCCATCGCGGTGAACGTAAAGTGGATATGCAATTGCAAAGCAGTCCAAATCTTAACGGAACAAAAGGCGGAAGCCGGCGTCTTGCCGGCTTTCCCATCAGGCGGTGAGACCGCCCAACGACCTGCTCGTGCAGGGCGTCGTTTTCGTGCTTGCGCGCAAGCCGCGCGTCGCTATCGCCTATGCGATCTGCGATAGGCCGATATCAGCGGACTGCTCAACAGCAGTGGCGTACATTGAATTCTCCCGAGTCAACCCGGCACGTGCGTCCAAGGGATTTCGGAGGCGAGTGTCTTGCTAAAAGATCAGCAGGTCGAAGCAACTAGCACTGCCAATGCTGCGCTGCACCCACTGTATACCTTTCCCGCCGAATGTACAGCGATTCGTGTCTTTCGAAGAGAGTTCTCCGCTACGGGCAGATCGCTGAAAACGCTTCGCGACAGCGAGCTGAAATCAGTGCACACTGCGTGAATACTCGAGCTTTTTGGCGAGCACAGATACCACCGGAGTCGTGTGATGGCAAAAGGTCAGATGCGCAGCAATCGCGAAGCAAAGAAACCGAAGCAGCCGAAAAAGCCGCCGTCCGGTTTGTCACCGTCCAGATTGATCGCACCCAGCGTGCAGCCGAAATCCGTGGATACGCAAAAAAAGCGTTGAGAACGACCTCGTCCGGCCAACTCAGAACGCTAAAGGTCGGCGAGCAACGCAAGTTGATGTCCGGTCTCCCCGCCTTCCACCAATGCGTAAGTGCACAAACGCTTCCGTTCGTCGGACGAGAACCCGCACTCCCGGGAAAAGGCATCCCAGCGCGCGTCTTCGATCGACATTGGTTTGCCGTGCGCGCGCGCGAACAAGTTCATCATGCGACTCGCCTGGCGCCGAATCAATACGAGTTCCCGGTTCAAAACGTACGACTCGTGTCCGGCGCGAAGAACCAGATAGTAAGGAATTTCGGGCATGTCGCCGCTCCGTGGGCCGTCAGTTACTCTGGAACCGCAATATCGCCGTTCACGAGTTGCCAGCCATAGACCTCGGCGAAGTTCTTCGCGCTCTCTGGATCCTCGCATAGGGGCATGTCTGCGCAGCCGCGAAACGGATAGATGACCCGCTTGTCGGAAAGACGGATCACCTTCAAGGTCGGAACAACGCCACTCATCGTCCGACGAAACGATGCGGCAACCTCATAGTTCTCGGCCTCAGGCTTGAATTGCAGCATTCGTTTCTCCTCGTCGATTGCACGGTCTTGCATGATGTAGTCCAAAGGTGTGGGCCATGACGAGAAGTAACCGGGAACCGCCCAGCGTGTGGCAAATGGGCGATTGCCGCAGACGAAATGGCGATGCACAGCGCGTCGCACAGGCCGGGACGGAGCAACTATCGCAGCGGCGCAGCTAGCGGAATCGGCGTCCGGAGACGGAATATCGCTTTCCCTGGAAGGGCGAGAAAGCTAACCAGGCAGTAGACGGGAATCGGGCGTCGCCCGTGAACGCGAACTCCGGTGGACGACAGGTATGAGAGAAGACGGGAAGCGATGCAATCAGTGTACCACCCGACGCCGTAGTGCGCCGTTCATTTATCAAGCGTCAGACCACATATCGGTGATCCCTGGCTTCCTCGGGCGCCACTGCTATGGCGCCCGGCGTAGGGAATACATCAGAGCATCTCTGATGTCTCAGCGCACCGGTTCGATTTTGAAGGCATCGACCGCGACGCCAAGGTCCACGCCTTCACCGCTGGCGCTCAACGCCATCGACGTCGTTCCGTTGGTCAGCACCTGGGCAGTACCGCTACTCCCCGCGCCGGCCGAAGCACCGGCCTGCGCATAACTTCCGTACACATCCTTGATGCTGTAGACATTGGTGATATCGCCGTGACCGCTGACGTGGAACTTGCCGGCCGTCAGGCCGCCGCCGTGCACGCTGATCCTGACAGCGGACTTTTGCCCATTGTTGCAAGTGACTCTGCCGCGTCCTTCGGCATGCTGATAAAGTGCCGACCATCCGGACATGCTGAAGGTCAGATGGCATTTCACCGGCGCGCCTGCCTGAGCCGGGGTGGCGGTCAAGCCCGTCAGGGCACCCACGCACAGCAACGTGGCGGCAGTCGATGCAAGGGTATGCTTGCTCATAGAAGTCTCCTGGCATATGAGGATGGGGTGTCCAGTGTAACCATCATTCGCGGTTTGTTCGCCGCCAGCAGTCGAGGCAGTTCGGAATGTTAGCGTTTTACGAAGCCGCCTTTGCCCGTCGGCCACCCGGCTCAGCCGCACTTTCCTCAAGCGCAAGCGCAACGAATGCCCGTGTTGCCGCGCTTCGATAAGCACCTTTGCGCAGCAGCAACGCAGCTGTTCGCTGCGGCAGCGCCGGCTCCAGTTTCACCAGGCGCAATTCGCTGTGCTCGCGTGCAATCGAGGCTGGCAGCAGCGTTGCAAGTTTGCTTCTGAGCACGATCTCGATCACCGCGCTGATCGAATTGGCCTCCATGGCAATGCGCGGCGCGACGCCGTGCTGCCTGCAATATCGATCGATGTAGTGGCGGGTTGCAAACGCTTCGTTGAGCAGCACCAACGTTTCGCTCTCGAACTCGCGAAGCTTCAACGCCGTGCGCCTCTTCGCGTACGGATGCGACTTGCCGACGACCATCGCCAGAGCTTCGACGAACAGCACCTCGATCTCGATGTCCGGGGACCGAGCATCCTTGAATGCGATGCCGACATCGAGCGCATCTTCGTTCAACAACGCTTCCATCCGGTCCTGCGGCATTTCGACGATATTCAGCGTGATGTTCGGATAGCGGCGGTTGTACTTCTCCAGCAGTGGACCGATCAGGTAAGCGGTGAACGTCGGGGTCATCGCGAGGCGCAGCGAACCGCGGCTCAAATCCTGCACGTCATGGATCGCCCGTTCGCCCGCCTTGAGGTCCTGTAACGCACGCTGTGCATAGCGCATATAGGCCGTGCCGGCATCGGTCAGCTGGATCGTACGGCCGGACCGGTCGAGCAGTTGCACGCGCAGCGTTTCCTCGAGTTGCCTGATCTGTTGCGACAGCGTCGGCTGCGACACATGCAGCGCCTCGGCCGCACGCGTGAAATTAAGGTGCTCCGCGACTGCCAGAAAGTACCGAATGTGCCGGAGCAGCATGAACCTCTCCAAACTATTGGCGTTGCCTATGGACAGAATAATAAACCGGTCTTGGACACTATAGTCTGAGCGACGCATTCTTCGTCCATCGGTTCTCAACCAAGACCCAGATGGAGCGAAACATGCAAGACATCATCGATGGCTTCCTGAAGTTCCAGCGCGACGCGTTTCCGCAGCGCTCCGAGCTTTTCAAGCAGCTGGCCGCGAGCCAGCACCCGCGCACCTTGTTCATCTCGTGCTCGGACAGCCGGCTCGTACCGGAACTCGTCACGCAGAGCGATCCGGGCGATATGTTCGTGATCCGCAACGCGGGCAACATCGTCCCGTCGTACGGTCCGGAGCCCGGCGGCGTGAGTGCCACGATCGAATATGCGGTCGCCGCGCTCGCCGTTACCGACGTGGTGATTTGCGGCCACTCTAATTGTGGTGCGATGACGGCCATTGCCACCTGTAAGTGCCTGGACCACATGCCGGCCGTGCGCAATTGGCTGCAGTACGCGGATTCAGCAAAAGTCGTCAACGAGGCGCGAGAACACAAGAGCGAACGTGACCGCGTCGACTCGATGGTCCGCGAAAACGTGATCGCCCAGCTCGCCAACATCAAGACTCATCCCTCCGTACGGCTCGCGCTCGACCGTGGCAGTCTCGCGCTGCACGGCTGGGTCTACGACATCGAAACCGGCTCGATCGACGCGCTCGACGGCGCGAGCGGCCGCTTCGTTTCTCTCGCTGCACACCCGCAAGCGTGTGCAACCCCGGCGCGACTCGATCTCGCCGCCTGATTCAGCTGTTGTTCAATTCATTGAAGGAGCATCGACATGACGCAATCCCTGCATAGCCAAGCGCCCCGTCAAGCGCTGACCGACATCATCATGGACGCCAAGCTTCGCAAGAACCTGACGTTCGAACAGATCAACGAAGGCACCGGACTGAGTCTCGCGTTCGTGACCGCCGCGCTGCTCGGCCAGCATCCGCTGCCTGAGAATGCCGCGAAGGTCGTGGCCGCCAAGCTCGACCTCGATGCCGAAGCGATTCGCCTGCTGCAGGCCATCCCGCTACGCGGCAGCATTCCGAACGGCGTGCCGACCGATCCGACGATGTATCGCTTCTACGAAATGATCCAAGTCTACGGCTCGACGCTTAAGGCGCTGGTGCACGAAAAACTCGGCGACGGGATCATCAGCGCGATCAACTTCAAGTTGGACATCCAAGCCGTCGATGATCCCGAAGGCGGCAAACGAGCCGTCATCACGCTGGACGGCAAGTATCTGCCGACCAAGCCGTTCTGATAAAACCGCGGGAGTCATTCTTGGGTGAATGACTCCCGCGGTATTTATTCTGGTAGCGCATTGTGATGCGAAGGTATGGGTCGAGGTGGCTCTTACATGTGTGACTGTTCCGAAACCCACCGACACCCCTCCGCGATTCATCTCTTTGCTACGTCGCCCAGCAAAAGATCAACCACGAAATACGGATACTTTTATAAATCACCAGTCGCCGTAACCGACTACGCCATAGCCTCACGGTTCCGACCCAAGATCAATTCCAGTTGGTCAGGCAGAATCATCTTGTCCGCGTTCGACGGCGCGGGTCGATCCCCGGGACGGAAGACCAGTTCACCGCGGTGGATGGGCAATCCGGACACGATGCAATATCCACTGCGTTTCGCTGCGGCGAGCACCCAGCGTTGCTCGCCGAAGTGACAGCGCCCGGGCTGCACCCAGCGCAACCACACGTACCGATCGTCGTAATCAAGCACCAAGACCTCTGTGTCGATCCGGCTCAACCGCAGCCGCAGCGGAAAATCGCGCCCCGCGGTCAACATCCCTTCATCGTTCATCTGCATCTCGAACTCCGCTAGTAATCCTGATCCGTCGGCTTGCGAACCAGATCGATCGCGCCCCTCAACGTCGTTGCGGCTACGCCATCCTTTCTCGCGAGGATGCGCGGCAGCGTGAAGTAGGCGCGGCGCGCGGGATCGCAGTACTGGTCATGCGCCTGTTCACTGAGCCAGTCGAGTCGCTCGCTGTCCGCGATGCCGGCATGCGCCTCGAACAGATGCCTGCGCAGCAGCTCGATTTCCATCGCGGCGTGCCGGACGATGCTGGCGGCATCCCCGGTTAGCGCGTCCGCGAGCGCTATGAGTTGTTCAAGGTCGACTGTCACCCTCCGTTCTCCTGTGTAGTGGCGATGACGGCGTCATCGCCAACCATGATCAAGCGTCGAGCTGCGGCTCGGCGTCGTCGTCATGCACGCGCTTGAGCGCAATCTCGTCAAGCTTGTCGCCAAGCAAGCGCCGCACCGTCACATAGAACACCGGTATCAGCAGCAGCCCGAAGACCGTCGCGAACAGCATTCCGCCGATCACGCCAGTGCCGATCTCGTGCCGCGATGCCGCGCCCGCGCCGCTCGAGGTCACCAGCGGCACGGCGCCGACGATGAACGCAAGCGAGGTCATCAGGATCGGCCGGAACCGCTGCCGGGCCGCGCTCATGACCGCTTCGTAAAGCGTCATCCCCTGTGCCTGCCCCTCGATCGCGAACTCGACGATCAGAATCGCGTTTTTCGCCGCGAGCCCGATCACCGTGACCATGCCGATCTTGAAGTAGATGTCGTTCGGCACATGGAATACATGACAGAACGCGGCCATGCCGAGCAACCCGAGCGGCACGGCCAGCAGCACCGCGACCGGCACCGACCAGCTTTCGTACAACGCGGCGAGACACAGAAACACCACGACGATCGACAGCGCCATCAGCACCGTCGCCGAGTCCCCGGCGAGCACTTCCTGATACGACTGTCCGGTCCAGTCGGATGCAAAGCCGGCCGGCAGCTTGTCGACGATGCCTTGTAGGATCTGCATCGCCTGGCCGGTCGAATATCCGGCCGCCGGCATGCCGACGATTTCCACCGCCGAGTAGCCGTTGTAGCGAGGCAGCGCTTGAGGACCGACGCCCCAGTCCGCCTTCACGACGCTCGATAGCGGCACCATGTTGTACGGGCTGATCGCGTTGTTGCCGACGGAAGGCTGCACCGGGCTCGGTGCGCCGGAGGCCGAGATCCCCGCGACGCTGCTGCCGTTCGTGCTCTCGGCCGTGCTCGGCACGCCGCTCGGGGTATACATGTGCTGCAGCGCGTCGAGTCCCATGCGGAATGGCGCGTCGGCCTGCACGTAGACGCGTTTCACGCGCCCGCCGTACGTGAATTCGTTCACGTAGACCGGTGCGAGGTCCATGCCGATCGTGTTGTACACGTCGGTCAGCGAGAGGCCCATCGTCTGCGCTTGAACGCGATCGACGGCGAGCTTGAGCTCCTGCGCCTGCGGCAGCGAGTTCGGCCGGATGCCGAAGAGCCTCGGGTCGTGATTCGCCTCCGCCAGCAGCGTCGCCTGCGCCCGCGTGAGCTGGTCACGCGGTTGCCCGGCTTGCGCTTGCAAGTACATGTCGACGCCGGAGAACTGGCTTAAGCCTCGGATCGTCGGCAGGTTGGTCACGAAAATCTGCGCGTCGCCGATACCGTGAAGCACCTTGTTCGCCTGCGGGATCAGCTGCATCGCGCTCTGCGAGCGCTTGCCCCAGTCGGTGAGCTTGATGAAGACCATGCCGACGTTCTCGCTATGGCCAACGAAGCTGTAGCCTTCGACGGCGAACATGCCCGCGATGTTCTTGCCGAGCGGGCTGTGCGTGAGCTTATCGCTGATCTTCGTCATGACCGCGTCCGTTCGCGACAGCGGGCTCCCCGACGGCAGATTCACGATCGCGAGCATGAAGCCCTGATCCTCGTCCGGAACGAACGACGTCGGCAGGTGCATATAGAGCACGCCGGCGAGCGCGGTGAGCGTGAGGAACACGACCATCCAGCGCGGCACGCGCCGCACCGCGCGGCCGACTTGGCCGACGTAGGTCTCGCCGAGCCGGTCGAAAGCGCGATTGAACCAGCGGAACACGACGTTGTTGCTCGCGTGATGCGACGGCTTCAAAAGCGATGCGCACAGCGACGGCGTGAACGACAGCGCGAGGAACGCGGAAAACACCATCGAGACCGCGATCGTCAGCGCGAACTGCGAATAGATGATGCCGGTCGCGCCCGGTTGCAGCGCGGACGGCACGAACACGGCGGCGAGCACCACGGTGATCGCGACGATCGCGCCTGATATCTGTTTCATCGCCTTGCGCGTCGCCTGCTTCGGACTGAGTCCTTCCTCGCGCATGATGCGCTCGACGTTCTCGATCACGACGATCGCATCGTCGACGACGATCCCGATCGCCAGCACCATGCCGAACAGATCGAGCTGATTCAGCGTGAAGTGCATCGCCGACAAGCCGAGGAACGTGCCGAGCAGGGCCACCGGAATCACCAGCGTCGGAATGATCGTCGCGCGGATGTTCTGCAGGAACAGCAGCATCACGATGAACACGACGAAGATCGCGGCGGCCAGCGTATGCACGACGTCTTCGATCGAGGCGGAGATGAACGGCGTCGTGTCGTAGGGCACGGTCCACGTGACGCCCGGCGGGAAGTCGCGCGCGAGCTCGGCCATCTTGGCCTTGACGGCCTTCGCGACTTCGAGCGCGTTCGCGCCCGGCAACAGATACACGCCGAGGCCGCCCGCCGGCTGGCCGTTATACCTGGCCGCGGTGCCGTAGGCTTGCGCGCCGAAGTCGATGCGCGCGACGTCGCCGAGACGCACCACGCTGCCGTCATTGTTCGTCCGCAGGATGATGTCGTGGAATTGCTTGATCGACGAGAACAGCGTGTCGCCGGACACCGTCGCGGTGAAGACCTGCCCGTTGACGGCCGGGTCCGCGCCGACCGAGCCGGTCGCGAACTCGGCGTTCTGCGCCTGGATCGCGTTCATCACCTGTGTCGTCGACATGCCGTAGCCCTGCAGCTTGTCGGGGTCGAGCCAGATGCGCACGGCGTATTCGGAGCCGAGCATGAACGTATTGCCGACGCCGTTGATGCGGCCGACAACCGGCTGGATCTGCGACGCGATGATGTCGCTCAACCGCCCGGTATCGACGGATGCGTTGCTCGATTGCAGCCCGACGAACATCAGGATGTCGGGACTCGCTTTCGCGACCACGACACCCTGCTGGACAACCGCGGCCGGCAGCAGCGGCTGCGCGAGCGCCACCTTGTTCTGCACCTGCACTTCGGCGATGTCCGCGTTCGTGCCGGTCGCGAAGGTCAGCGTGATCGTCGCCGTGCCGTTCGAGTTCGAGACCGAGCTGAAGTACAGCAGATTGTCGATGCCGGTGAGCTGTTGCTCGATCACCTGCGTGACGGTCGATTCCATCGTGTCCGAGCTCGCGCCCGGATAGGTCGCGTTCACGGTCACCTGTGGCGGCGCGATATCTGGATACGAATCGACACCGAGGCGCGTCAGCGAGATCGCGCCGAACAGGCAGATCAGGATCGGAATCACCCACGCGAAAACGGGCCGGTCAATAAAGAAACGTGGCATGAGCGGACCCCTTACGACTTGTTGCCCGCAGGCGAATTGGACGGTGCATGGGCGGCGCCGGTTTGCGACAAACGTGTGCCTTGGTCGGGGGCCGACCAGGGCTTGGCAGCGACGAGCATTCCCTCATGCAAGCCCTGCGCATTCGAGACGACCACACGGTCACCGGCCGCGAGGCCATTGGTGACGATCCAATCGTTCTCGTAGCTGTCGTTGGCGTCGACGGACTTGCGGACCACCTTGCCGTCTTGGGCGACGACCATCGCATACGCGCCGGCCGTATCGCGCTGGATCGCCTGCTGCGGAATCGCGAAGACGCCGTTGCGTTGACCGAGATCGACATTGAGCGACACGTACATGCCCGGCAGCAGTTGATGCTGCGGGTTCGGCACCTGCGCGCGCAGATTGACCGCGCCGGTGGTTGCGTTCACAACCACATCCGAGAAGTCCAGCGTGCCGAGCCGATCGTAGGGCTTGCCGCCGGGCAGCACGACCTGAACCGTGGTCTTGTTCTGAGCCGCAAGATCCACGTTTCCGGTGCGCTGCGCCTCGCGCAGCGCGATCAAGTCGGCGGCGCTGATCGTGAAGTTCACGTAGACCGGATCGATCTGCGAGACCGAGGTGAGCAGCGTGCCGCCCGAGCCTGCGTCGGTCGTGCCGTTGCCGACCACTGCGCCCGCGGTCACCTGCTGTTGTCCGGCGATACCTGTGATCGGCGAGATCACCTTCGTGTAGCCGAGATTCACGCGCGCGCCATCGACCGCGGCTTTGTCCGCCTCCACTTTCGCCGCGGCGCTGCGTTCGGCGGCGTCGGCGTCGTCGACACTTTGCTGCGACACCGATCCTATGGGGAGCAGCTTGTGCAAGCGCTCGGCCGTCACTCGGTCGTTGGTGTAGGTCGCCTGGTCCTGCGCGAGCGTCGCGATGTCGTTGTTCAGCACCGTCTGGTACCAGGACGGATCGATCTCGAACAGCGTCTGGCCGGCCGTCACCTCGCTGCCTTCCGTATAGAGACGCTTCATCAGCACGCCGGAGACGCGGGCGGTCACGTTCGCGCTGTAGTACGCGGACAGGCGCCCGACGAGGCTGCGAGTGAGCGGCACGTTTTGCGGTTCGGCATCGAGCACGCCGACCTGAGGCGGCGGCGGAGCCGGTGGCGGGGCGCTCTTGCCGCAGCCGAAGAGTGCCGCGACGCCGATGGATATAAGAGTGGTGCGAAGGAGCATTGACTTCATGGGAAAGAGGGCCTGCAGGAACGAAGGAAGGATGAGGAGAAGCGGGTGGACGGGTACGCGCTTATTGACCGCTTTAGCGACCGTCTTAGCGACCGTTGTCAGACGACGATGCGAGGCTTGCGGGAGCCTCGTGTGCGTCATCCCACTGCCAGCCGCCGCCCAGGTTTCGGATCAGCGTGACGCTGGAAACAGTCAGCGCCGCCTGGGTGTCGGACAGATTCTGTTGAGCGAGCAGCAGCGTGAGTTGCTGAGTCAGCTGGCTCTGCTCGCTGGCGGTGCCGATCTCGTACTGCGCGTGCGAGCTGTCGAAGAGCTGCTTGTTGCGCTGATAGATGTCGGTGTAGGCGTGGGCCTGCTGGGTCAGGTGATTCCACGACGACAGGTTGTCCTCGACGTTCTGGAACGCCGTCAGAACCGCTTGCCGATAGGCCGCGGCGTTTTCGTCGTAGGTCGCGCGCGCCTCGCGGACGGCGGCCGATCTCGCGCCGCCGTCGAAGATCGTCGCCGCGAGATCGGGGCCGAGCGTCCAGAAGCGGTTGGGCACCGAGAAGAGGTTCGCGAACGTGTTGTGCTGGAATCCGCCCTGCGCGGACAGCGTGAGCGTCGGGAAGAACGCCGCCTCGGCGACGCCGATTTTCGCGTTCGCCGCCGCCGCGTTGCGTTCCGCGCTGACGACGTCGTAACGCCGCTCGAGCAGTTGCGACGGCAAGGCGAGCGGTACGGAGGGCGCGACGAACGCGTAGTTCGACACCGGCGCGATCGAGAACTTGGCGGGCGGCACGCCGGTCAGCACCGCGAGCGCATGCTCGTACTGCTCGCGCGACGTCTTCGTGGCCTGCAGGTCGGCGATCACCAATTCGAGGTTGTCCTGCGCGGCGAGCACGCTGTCGTTCGACGCTTCGCCCTGCGTGTAGGCCGCGTGCGTCATCTCCAGAATGCGCTCGTCGATCTGCTGCTGTTGTTCGAGCAGGCCGATATCGACATCGCTCTGGCGCAGTTCGAAGTAGTCGGTCGCGACGCTGGCCGCGATGGACAGACGAGCGCCCGCGAGCTGCGCATCGCTGGCTTGCGCGCTGGCCTTGCTCGATTCGACCTGCCGGCGAATGCTGCCCCACAGGTCGAGCTCCCAGCTTGCGGACAAGTCCGCCGAAACGAAGTTGTGCACGCCGGGCTGCAACGATGCGCCGGACCCGCTGTGCGCGCCGTTCGTGCCCGCGCCGGAGCGATTGCCCGACAAGCCGGCGCCGACCACGGGATAGAAGCTCGCCACGTTCGCGGCGACGTCGGCCTGCGCGAGCCGATAGGCGGCTTCGGCCTGCGCAATCGACAGATTCGCCTTCTGCGCCTCTTCAATCAGGTTGGTCAGCGTGTCGTCGTGATAGTCGCGCCACCACGTGCTCGACAGCGACGCTTGCGGATTTGCGTTCGCGCGTTGCCAGTCGACGCCTTCCTTGAAGCTGTCGGGAACGTCGATCGCCGGCTTCTTGTAATCGGGGCCGACCGCACAGCCTGCGATCATGAAAGCCATCGTGGCGGCGTAGCAGCAGTGCAGCATGCTTCGACTAATGTAGGGACGAGCGGCATCGCTCCCGAGCTTGCGAGAGAGGGTCATTCACAATCCTGAGGATGAAAGCGGGCTTTCGAGGGGGGTGATACGAACGCCCGGAAAAAGTGGTCTAATCAACTATTTCGCAGTAGCTTAGACCGCACATTCGCCGGCCACTAGACGGTCAGGATGGCGGGAACCCATCCAGATTCGCGAGGAATGCATGCTCGACCTGAACGAAATCCATTTGTTCGTCGAGGTCGTCAGGGCCGGAAGTTTCGCTGAAGCGGCACGGCGTCTGGGGATGCCGCCGAATACGATCAGCCGTCGCGTTCAGCAGCTTGAAAGCGAGCTGAAAAGCCGGCTGATTCTTCGTACCACAAGAAAGTTGTCGCTGACCGCGATCGGGCAGACGTTCTACGAGCAATGCGCGAGGAACATCGAAGAGCTCGTGCTCGCGGGTCAGCAAGCCGCCGACACGGACCCGGAACCGAGCGGCCCGCTGCGCGTTTCGTTGTCCCCCGATTTCTTCGAGATCTTTCCGGTTTCGTGGGCCACTACGTTTCTCGCGCGCTATCCCGGGATCAACCTGGAGCTCGTCGTCGACAACGCGTATCTCGATCTGACGGCGAGCGGAGTCGACCTCGCACTGCGTCCCGAATGGATGCTGAACGAAAACGCGACGCGCCGCGTACTGAAGAGTTCGGTTTGGCAGCTCGTGGCGTCGCCGAAATACCTCGATGCCTACGGAGTGCCGGCGAATCTCGACGAGCTCAGCCAGCGCGACTGTCTGTTCGTCTCGCGGAATTCCGGTCCCGACACGTGGTATCTGAACGGCCCCGAAGGACGTGTCGAGGTCCAGGTGCGCAGCCGCTTTCTCGCGAGCACTTCCAGCCCAGTCAAACAGGCGGCGATTGAAGGTCTTGGCATCGCTTTGCTCTCCGACACCTTCGTGAGGAAGGACATCAAGGAAGGTCGTCTCGTGCCGGTGCTCGATCAGTATCGGTCTGACCCGTCGAATTTCTGCGCCGTCTTTCCCAATCATCGTCACATCAGACGAGTCACGACGATTTTCATCGAGGCGATCCAGACGAAGTTCGCGGAAATGTATGAGACGTAGATCGCCAAATTCGCATTACCTCGTTTCGTGGAAGTGAGTCGTCCAAATTGAGCGGCTAGTCGGGTCGGGCGCGCTTCGATAGATTGACCGCACGATGAAACGATCCCCTCAAGACGCGCTGCTCACTCGCGCGAAGATCCTGAATTCGGCGGCGCGAATTTTTCTGCGGCGTGGGCTCTCGCGAGCTTCGCTGGAGGAGATTGCGGGTGTGGCCGGCGTGACGCGTGGCGCCGTCTATGGACACTTCAGGAACAAGTCCGCCTTGTTCGACGCGTTGCTCGAAGAGACGGCGCTTCCGGCGGACCCGTTTCTTATCGAATGGTCTCGCGGTCCACGTGATCCTCTCGATCACCTCAAATCGGAATTGATGCGGCTGCTCGCGCAGGCGCTGTCGAAAGGCGCGGCGCGACGGCTCTACAGCGTCATTTACTCCCGGTGCGAAATCACGAGAGAAACGCGTCATATCTGGAGCCGCGTGCGTGAGGAACGCAAACTGGCGGAGCGGCGTATCGCGAACGCGTTGAGGGAAGCGCATGCGGACGGCTTGCTTCGTGATGGCATCGACGCGGAAGTCATGGCCGCATACATTCACTCGTGTCTGATGGGCTTCTTTTTCAGAAGTCTCGGCGAGCCGGTGTCTCCGGCGCCGGGGCAAGTGGCCGGGCGTGTCGTCGCGCTGGTTCTTCTTGGCGTTGTACCGTCCCGAGCGAGTGTCAGCCATGACGTCACCCTATGCGATGTCGTCTGTGGGTAACGACGAGACTTTGCTCGACGACGATTTCGGCTACCTCGTCTTCCGCGTCCATTCCCATGTCAAGCACTCGATCACGCATCGCTCGCTTCAGGAGCTGAACGTGACCGCCGGGCAAGGGCGTGTGCTGTATCTCGTCGACCGGCACGGGCTGTGGCATGCCGCGCAGATCGCGCGCGAATGTTGCGTCGACCTTGCCGCGGTGACGCGCCTGATCGATCGGCTGGTCCGGGACGGCTTGCTCACGCGCGTGCAGAGCACGGTGGATCGGCGCGTGAGCCGCCTGGTGCTGACGCAACAAGGAAAAAGCGTCGCCGACCGGATGCCCGCGATAGTCGCCGATGTCTATGGCGAGTTACTGGCCGGTTTCAGTGATGACGAGGTCGCGTTGTTCAAGGCGATGCTGGCGCGGATGCTTGCATCGTGATGCACGCATCAAGCTGCTGCTTTTGAGTGGCGGAGCCATTCGTCGAGACCGATACGGCCTAAGCGCGCTTCGCCCAACGGCACGAGCGAATGCTCTTCGACCAGGCCGCCGAAGTATCGGGCCTTGGGGTCGCGCACGACCTCACGCGGGTCACCGACCGCCTTGAGATAGCGAGCGACGATTTCGTTGAACGGCGCGCGTTCCGGGCCTGCGATCTCGACGATGCCGTTGCGCGGCGCCGCGAGGGCCACGTCGGCAACACTGGCGGCGACGTCGTCCGACGCGATGGGCTGGAACATGCCCGGCGAAAGCCTCACGACGTTTCCATCGGTACCCGCATCGGCGATGCCGCGGAGGAATTCCATGAACTGGGTCGAGCGGACGATGGTGTAGGGAATGCCGGAGGCCGCGATCAATTTCTCTTGGGCGACCTTGCCGCGGAAATACCCATTCTCGGGTGTCCTGTCGGTTCCGACGATCGAAAGTGCGACATGGTGCCGGACGCCGGTCGCGGCCTCCGCTGCGTGAACGTTGCGGCCGGAGGTCTCGAAGAATTCCAGCACGGCCTTGTCTTCGAACGACGGGGAATTGGCGAGGTCGATCACCACCTGCGCGCCGGTCATGGCCGCTTCGAGCCCCTCTCCCGTGATGCTGTTGACGCCGTTGCTGGGCGAGGCGGCGATAACTTCGTGGCCGCCCTGGCGCAGAATGGCGACGGTCTTCGAGCCGATCAGGCCGGTGCCGCCGATGACAACGATCTTCATGATTCACTCTCCATATTTTGCTTACGGCAATGCGCCGCACGAATTCATCGTATGCCGGTGTGGCGTGTCGCGGTAGGCATACAAACGGGGTCACGGTGTTGTGCCTTTGGCACCAATCGAATCGAGCGTCAGTCCACCACCGTCATGGCTGTCGATAACGTCGCTATCGTTGTCAGGCAATGCAAATCGAGCGCTCTCGCGTGCTCGGTCACATAGTCGATGAACACACGAATGCGGGCAGGAAGATGCTTGCGGCTGAGATAGCAGAGGTAGTGGCCGCAATCGTCGGGTGCGTTTTGTGCGAGACAACTGATCAACTGCCCGTTGCTAAGCAAATCGCTCACCTGATAGGTCGGCAACTGCGCGATACCTAGCCCGTGAAGCACCGACTGCAAGATCAAATCGGGGTCGTTGAACGTGTGCTGCGCGACGGGCTGCCGGCGCTGCGCAAGCCCGTCGATCTTGAACTCCCACTCCCTCACTCGGCCCGACGCCGTTCGGAAGTTGATGCAGCGATGATTCGCCAGTTCGTCGACGCAACGCGGCAAACCGTGAATTCGCGCATAGGCGGGCGATGCGCAGACGATCATCTGCATCGGAATCAGTTGCCGCGCCACGATTCCACTGTCTTCCATGCGCCCCTCGCGAAACGAAACGTCGATGCGGTCGGCGGTGAAATCGGCAGGACGATCGTTCAGCAGCAGCTCCAGCGTGATCTCGGGATATTGCGTGTGAAAGCCGCGCAGCAGCGGCGCGACGATCTTGCGGCCGAAGCCGGGCGTGGAGCCGATGCGCAGATGGCCGCGAGGCGGTCCGCTGCGCAGCTCGCGCATGTCTTCGAGCGCCTGGACGATGCGCTCGATGCCCGGCCGGCAGTTCTCGTAGAACAGTTCGCCCTCGCGCGTCAGCGACGTGCTGCGCGTCGTGCGCTGGAACAGACGCGCATCGAGCTGGGCCTCGAGTTTCTGGACGTTGCGGCTGACCGAGGAACGGCCGATGCCAAGGCGATCGCCCGCACGCGTAAAACTGCCTTCACTGGCGACGGCCAGAAATGAAACGACGCCGGCGTAGCTGGTCGCAAAGCTGCTCGCGAACGGATCGTCGGCGCCGGCGATGGAGCGGCGTGATGAGTAATCTGACATGGGAGCGCGATTCGTGGAGTCCTTGCATGACTAGACGTACCAGCGCTGGGATTTGTGACATCGGCCGTCGAATTTTTTAAGGGCTTGAGCGTGGCCGTGGGGTCGGGCTTAGTTTTCCGGCACGAGAATGGGCGCACCTTTGTTCTTTAATAGAAACACGATGAACTTTGCCGGCTGGGTCTGGCTTGCGTTGCGCCCGACGGTATGAATATCGTTCGGGCCTTCGTAGAAGGTCTGTCCCGGCGTCAGTGTCACTTCCTTGCCGCCCTTCACTTGCATCACGATCGCTCCTTCGAGCACGTAGATGAATCCATGCGCGTTGTGCCGATGGACAGGATCGGCGGCGCCGGGCGGATATTCGACGGTGATCATCGTGGCTTCCTTGCCCGGATAGTCGTCGAGCGCCTTCGTCATCAATGGCGTGACGATGGCCGAGGGCGGCGCGGCGCTGGCTTCGCCCATGAATGCGCAGATGACGGCGGCCGCAGTCAGTGCGGCGGTTTTCAAGCGAAGCATGGTGGTGTGCTCCCCAAATAGATGATGTCATCGTAAGTGGGGGCGGCATGTCACGGTAGACATGCGAGCGGACTCACCGCGTTGCTCGTGCCGCACCAATCGACGCGACCCGAGCGCACGCTTGAGCGTCGGGAATAATCGTTCAACCGTTGGCGTATGCCGCCGCGATGCGCGCCAGCTTGTCGGGGTTGCGCTGCACGAGGACGCGGACGATGCGATCGTTGTCCGTTTCGAACGATTGTGCCGATTCGAGCTTGCCTTCGATAAAGCGCAGCAGCGCCCACTGACCATTGAGCACCACGAGCTTGACGCTGAGTTCGCTGTGATAACGCAGAAACGACGCGTAGAAGAGTTGAGCGATGCGCCGTCCGCCCACCATCGGTTTCGGGAAGCTTTGGACCTTTCCGCCACCGTCGCCGATCAACGTGGCGTCTTCGGCCAGCAATGCGTTGATCGCATGGAAGTCGCCGCGCTCCAGTGCGTGCGTGAAGCCCTGTAGCAGACGAAGATGCGTCTCGCGCGACACTTCGTATCGCGGGCGATCGACTTTTAGATGCGCTTTTGCGCGGCTGACCAGTTGGCGGCACGCGGCCTCTGTTTTGCCGATTGCATCGGCGACTTCGCAGTAGTCCGCGTCGAAGACCTCGCGCAGCAGAAAGGCTGCCCGTGCTTCCGGCGTGAGCCGCTCGAGCAAAAGCAGAAACGCCACGGACACGTCGTCTGCGCGCTCCGCGCACTCCTCGGGCGTAACGGGTGACTCGGTCATCTGCGGCTCGGGCAACCAGATGCCCGTGTAGTGTTCACGCTGAATCTTCGCGGCCCGCAGACGGTCGATGGACATCCGTGTCGTGACCGAGACCAGCCACGCTTCCGCGTTGTCGATGCTCTCGCGGGCGGCAGCATGCCAACGCAGCCAGACGTCCTGCACGATGTCTTCGGCTTCCGCCACGGAACCCATCATTCGGTAGGCGATCTTCTGCAATCGAGGGCGAAGCCCGTTAAACGTAAGTGCGTCGTCGTCCATGGACAACCTTCCTCTTGCATTGGTTTGAAGCCCCGCCTGAACAGCGTGCTGACAGTTGCATATTGCCATGCGCGACTCGACGTCAAAGATGTTCGACATCGCTGTTTTGATCTACAGAAATCGGAGCTGGCGCGCGGGCTATCGTCGTTTTACCGTCGCTGACATAATCCTTACTTCGCGCCAAATGAACCGGTGGGAATCGGTGGCCGGGAACAACAACTCAGGGAGGAGATATGTTGAAACACGTGTGGTTTGCGGTTTTGCTGCTGACACTCGGCGTGATCGCCAATCCTGCGGTCGCGCAGCCCACCGTCGAACTCACGATCGGCGGCAAGACCCAATCGTTTAGCCAAGGGGCGTTGCTGGCCCGTCCCGACGCGGCCGAAATTCATGTCCCGAAAGATGTCGCCTACGGCACGTCGACGACCTACCGCGCAGTGCCGCTCGCCGACCTGCTCGACGCTGCGGCGATCCCTGCGGACAACGTGCTCGAGGCACTCGCGACCGATGGCTTCGCCGCGCAACTGCCAATGGACCTCGTGCGCAACCGTGACCCTGCAAAAGCCGTCGCTTGGCTTGCGATCGAAGACCCTGCGAAGCCGTGGCCGAAGCTGCCGGGCAAGCCGGTCAGCGCGGGACCGTTCTATTTGGTGTGGGTCGGCCAGGAAGCGGCATCCGTGCGCAGCGAGCAGTGGCCTTACCAGATCGCGAAACTGAAGACGCAACCTTCTCCATCGGCGCGTTGGCCGGCGCTCGCCGTCGATCCTGCGCTACCCGCAACCGATCCGATACGCGCAGGCCAGAGCCTGTTCATCACGCAGTGTCTCGCCTGTCATAGGCTCAACCACGCGGGCAGCGCGGACACCGGCCCCGACCTCAACGTGCCGATGAATCCTGTCGAGTACTTCAAGCCCGCTGCGTTACACCGCTACATTCGCGATCCCGCATCGGTTCGGAATTGGCCCGGCCGGACCATGCCTGGTTTTGCGCCGGACCAATTGAGCGATCGCGAGATCGATCTGATCGTCGCCTATCTTGCGTACATGGCGCCGCGGAAGGTGGATCGGTAAGGCATCCGAACGAGAGTTCGGGCGATGCAAGCCGGATAACACGGGTCTCGCGACCTGTCGGCTATCCGACAGATTTCACATGAGATTCCCGACATCATGCGCCGACAGCTCAGTTTTCTGACCTGCCGGAACCCTTGAATAAGGAGCATCGACGTGGCCTCATCCGACCTCAACCTGAAGCACACCGTTTCCCCTGAAGAATGGGAGGCGCGCGTCAACCTTGCGGCAGCCTACCGGCTCACCGCGCTGTTCGGCTGGGATGACCTGATATTCACGCATATTTCCGCGCGCGTGCCCGGCCCGGAGCATCATTTCCTGATCAACCCCTATGGAATGATGTTCGACGAGATCACGGCCTCATCGCTGGTCAAGGTCGATCTCGACGGCCGCAAGGTGTCCGACTCGCCCTATGAGGTCAATCCGGCTGGCTTCAATATCCACAGCGCCGTGCATGCGGCGCGCGAGGATGCGCACTGCGTGATGCATACGCACTCGGTCAACGGCGTCGCCGTGTCGGCTCAGGAAGCGGGCTTGTTGCCGCTTTCCCAGCAGTCGCTCGTCGTGCTCGCGTCGCTCGGGTATCACAACTACGAAGGCATCGCGCTCAACGAAGACGAGAAACCGCGCCTCGTGAGCGATCTCGGCCGCAACACGTTCCTGATGCTTCGCAACCATGGTCTGTTGACCGCCGGCGCGTCGCCCGCCGACGCATTCGTTGCGATGTACTTCTTCGAAGCGTCGTGCATGATCCAGGTCCGCGCGCAGGCCGGCGGCTCGAAGCTCTTGCCGATCGCGCAACCCATCCTCGACGGCATCACGCAGCAGATCCCTCAGGCGACGAAGGGCGCCGGCGCCGGGGCGCTCGCATGGCCGGGGCTGCTGCGCCGGCTTGACCGCCGCAGCCCGGGCTACGCCGACTAACGCGCGTGTAAGCACATGGCAAAGATCTGTATCTACGGCGCCGGTTCTATCGGCTGCTACCTCGGCGGTCGGCTGCTTGCCGGTGGAAGCAATGTCGTGTTCGTCGCGCGTGCGCGCGTTGGCGACACGTTGCGCACCCACGGGCTCACGCTGACGCAGTTTGGCGAGCGACGCTGGAACGTTTCCCCCGACTGCATCGACGCGTCGACGAGCTGCGCCGCCGCCGCCGCTGCGGATCTCGTGCTCGTCACGGTCAAGTCCGCGGCGACAGCGGCGGTCGCGGCCGAGCTGGCAAGCGTCCTGCGCCCTGACACGATCGTGGTCAGCTTCCAGAACGGAGTCGGCAACGCCGACGTGTTGCGCGCCGCGTTGCCGCACAACACCGTGCTGGAGGGCATGGTGCCGTTCAACGTGATCGAACGCGGCCCAGGCGCCTTTCATCAGGGCTCGGCGGGCGAACTGGAGATCAAGCGCGCGCCGAGCTTGCAGGCGTTCGCCGGCGACTTCGACAAGGCGGGATTGCCGCTGACTCAGCACGACGACATGTTGCCCGTGCAGTGGGCCAAATTGCTGCTCAACCTCAACAACGCGATCAACGCGCTCGCGAACCGGCCGCTAAAGGAAGAGCTTTCGCAACGCGCTTACCGGCGTTGCCTCGGCATGGCGCAGAAAGAAGCGCTCGCGCTGTTGGCGCGGGCTGGCATTCAGCCGGCCCGGCTGACACCGATCCCGCCCGCGTGGATGCCGCGCTTCCTCAGCATGCCCGATGCGTGGTTCGAGCGGCTCGCGCGCGCGATGCTGACGATCGATCCGTTGGCGCGCTCGTCGATGTCCGACGATCTGGCAGCGGGACGCGCGACGGAAATCGATTGGATCAACGGCGAAGTGGTCACGCTTGCCCGGCGCGTCGGACACCGGGCGCCTGTGAATGAGCGCCTTTGCGAGCTCGTGCGACAAGCTGAGCGAAGCGAGGTGCGTCCTTCATGGACAGGGGATGCGTTACTGGCCGAGCTGCGTGCCGCGGCGCGCGGCACGCCCGCGCGGGATCGGCGGCTGCCGGCATAACTGTTGCGAGCGCAGACTCACTCTCCTTCCAGAATCGGCACACGCGACGAATACTTCACTTCGCGCAGCGCGAGACTCGACTGTATGGAAGCGACGCCGGCCTGCCGCCTCAACACGCGCTCGATGAATTCGCCATAAGCGTCCAGATCGGCCGCGACGACTTGCAAGAGGTAGTCCGCGACGCCGGTGATCTTGTGGCAGGAGAGCACCTCCGGCCGGCCGCGCATGACCGCTTCGAAATTGTCGGCCGTCTTGTCCGAGTGACTGTTGAACGTGATATGCACGAACGCGAGCAGGCTCAGTCCGACCGCGCGCCGGTCGATGTTCGCCTGATACCCGGTAATCACACCCTGATCTTCGAGATGCTTGCGACGTCGCCAGCAGGGCGTCACGCTGAGCGAAAGCTGCTCGCCCAGCGCCGCATTCGACAGCGCGCCGTCGTCCTGAAGGAGTCGCAGCATCGAGCGGTCGATGGCATCCATGGCGATGGTTGGGCGATTTGTGCTCATATTCGATAGTCGTTAGGCGATTTGTCCAATAGTGTAGGCTCCGGCGCAATCGAAAGCAAAATCGTTCTACCGCTCACTCAGTAGACTGTTCGTTATCGTCAACGCAGCAGTCAACCATGCTTACCATCTACAGCAGCGATCACAGCCTGCACCACGGCGTCGAACTCAAAGACGGCGCGATCTCCGACTCATTCGAAAAACCTCAGCGCGCGGAGACCGTCCTCGCGCGCGTCAAGTCCACCGGGTTGGGCGATGTGGTTCGTCCGAAATCCTACGATCGCAACAGCTATATCGGTGCTCACAGCGAGCGGTATGTCGACTTCCTCGCTAGCGCGTGGGACGAATGGACGGCGACCGGCCGCAGCTGCCAGGCCCTTCCGCTCGTGTGGCCCGTGCGCGGCTTGCCGTCTGCCGACGTGCCGCAAACCATCGACGGCAAGTTGGGTTTCTTCTCGATGGATGCCGGGTCGCCGATCAACGAGGGGACCTGGACGGCGGTGTGTTCGAGCGCGAACACCGCCCTGACGGGAATGGATGTGCTTGGCGAAAGCGTGCGCGCCGCATTTGCACTTTGCCGCCCGCCTGGACATCACGCCGGGCGTGAATACATGGGCGGCTACTGCTATCTGAACAACGCAGCGATCGCAGCCCAGCATTGCCTCAACCGCGGCGCAGCACGCGTAGCGATTCTCGACATCGACTTCCATCATGGAAACGGCACACAGGACATCTTCTACGATCGCTCCGACGTGCTGTTCGTCTCGATACACGGCGAGCCCAGTGTTTCGTATCCGTACTTCGCCGGTTATGCGAGGGAGCAAGGCGTGGGTGCGGGAGTGGGATTCAATCTGAACATGCCCCTGCCCAAAGGCACGGCAATGAGCGAATACGAGGCCGCGCTGCATCACGCCGGCACGGCGATCACGCGGCATGCGCCCGATGCGCTGGTCATTTCTCTCGGGGTCGACACATTCGAACACGATCCCATCAGTCACTTCCGGCTGCGCACGCCGGACTACTTGCGCATCGGTGAAGTCATCGCCGGTTTCGACGTCCCCACGCTGTTCGTGATGGAGGGGGGGTACATGGTCGACGAGATCGGCATCAATGCAGTCAACGTCTTGTTGGGATTCGAAGGACGCACCTGAAGCGCTTTCCGATGCGCCTGGCCGCTATCCGGCCGTCGCTAGTTGCATGATAAGGAGTATGAAGCATGACTCGATATATCGATGTGAATGACGTTTCAAAACTCGTTCAGGAAGTTGGCGTGACACGGGTGCTTGCCTCGATGGCGAGCTACATCGAGCAGGACTATCGCCGGTGGCATACGTTCGAAAAGACGGCGCGGCTCGCAAGCCACTCGACCGACGGCGTGATCGAGCTGATGCCGACCTCCGACGACAAGCTCTACTCGTTCAAGTACGTCAACGGGCATCCCAAGAACACGAAGGCGGACCTGCTGACCGTGATGGCTTTCGGCGTGCTGGCCGATGTCGATACGGGCTATCCGTTGCTGCTCAGCGAGATGACGCTGACGACGGCGATTCGCACCGCTGCGACGTCCGCGCTGTTTGCCCGCTTCCTGGCGCGCCCGGACTCCCGTTCCATGGCCTTGATCGGCAACGGGGCGCAGAGCGAGTTCCAGGCGATCGCGTTTCACGAGATGCTCGGAATCGAAGAGATCAGGGTGTTCGACGTCGACCCGGCGGCGACCGACAAGCTCCTTCGCAACCTGCAGCCCTACAAGGGTCTTCGAATCATTCGCGCTGAATCCACGGCAGAGGCGGTGCGCGGCGCGGACATCGTGACGACCGTGACGGCGGACAAGACGAACGCCACGATTCTGACGCCGGAGATGATCGAAGACGGGATGCATATCAACGCCGTCGGCGGCGACTGCCCCGGTAAGACGGAGCTGCACGCCGATGTGCTGCGGCGCGCGAGCGTGGTCGTCGAGTACGAACCGCAGACGCGCATCGAAGGCGATATCCAGCAGCTTTCCGCGGAATTTCCCGTCGTCGAATTTCATCGCATCGTGTCGGGGAAAAAGAAGGGGCGCGAGTCCGCTTCGCAAGTCACCGTGTTCGATTCGGTCGGCTTCGCGCTCGAAGATTTCTCGGCGCTGCGCTATCTGCATGCTGTCGCGCGTGAACGGCGCATCGGCATCGAACTGGACCTCATTCCCGCTCCTCAAGACCCGAAGGATCTTTTCGGGCTGGCGGTGGGAAAAGTTCAGCATGAGCTGGCGCGGCCCTCACTTGCAATGCTGCGGGCCTAAGCCTAAGTAAACCGTCGTCCGTCGATAAATGAACGAACGGGTGCTTACGCGCACCCGTCAAGGAGACAATGAAGTGAGACACATCTACAAGAACGCCCTGATTGCGGCAGCATCCGTGGCTTTTTCGTTTGGCGCACATGCACAAGAGGTCGTGCGAATTGGTCACGTCGCACCGCTTACCGGAGGCACTGCGCATCTGGGCAAGGATAGCGAGAACGGTGCACGGCTCGCAGTCGAAGAGATCAATGCCGGCGGCCTGCTGATTGGCGGAAAGCGTGTGACCCTGCAACTCGATCCGCAAGACGATGCGGGAGATCCTCGCACAGCCACGCAGGTCGCGCAGAAGCTGGTTGACGATAAAGTGGCCGGCGTTGTCGGTCATCTGAATTCCGGCACGTCGATTCCCGCATCGCGGATCTATCACGACGCGGGCATCGTCGAGATCTCGCAAGCCGCGACGAACCCGGCCTACACGCAGCAAGGCTTCAATACGACGTATCGCGTCGTCGCCACGGACGCGCAGCAGGGACCGGCCCTCGCCGCGTATGCGGCGAAAAGCCTTGCCGTCAAGACGGTCGCTATCGTCGACGATTCGACGGCTTATGGGCAGGGCTTAGCCAACGAATTCGCGCAAGCCGCCAAAGCCGCGGGCATGACGGTGGTGTCGCACGATGCGACGAACGACAAGGCCGTCGATTTCCGCGCCATCCTCACGAAGATCAAGGGCGAAAATCCCGATGCGATCCTGTACGGCGGCATGGATGCCACGGGCGGCCCGTTCGCGAAACAAGCCCGGCAATTGGGCGTGCGAGCCAAGATACTGGGCGGCGACGGCGTCTGCTCGACCGACGTCATGAAACTCGCCGGTCCCGCAGCCGACAACATCGTGTGCTCGGAGGCAGGCATGGCGCTCGAAAAGATGCCGGGCGGCGTCGAGTTCGCGCGCAAGTACGAGGCTCGCTTTCATCAGCCGCTGCAAGTGTATGCGCCGTTCGCTTACGACGCGGTGTACATCATCGTCGACGCGATGAAGCGCGCAAACTCCGTGGACGCAGCCAAAGTGCTCGCGGCGATGCCGTCAACCGACTACAAGGGCGTGATTGGCGAGACCACTTTCACGGCTCAAGGGGACTTGAAGCACGGCGTGATCTCGGTGTTCTCGTATAAGGATGACAAGAAGATCTTGCTCGATGTCGTGCGGATGTGAGGCGGCCTTGGGGTGAGCGACAAATACGCTTAGCGAGAAGGGAGAGTTCTTCTCAACGCGGCGAAGAACAGTTCCGACTGCAATCGCTCACCCTGAATTTGAGTGGCCACTTGTTGCGCCAAGTCCGCCGCCACTGGGCGCAGCGAACGTCCGGTGGAAAGCGCGATGACCTGCGTCGCGCAGGCGCGCTCGAGGTAGTACAAGTCATCGAACGCGTAGTCGATCCGATCGCCGCAGACCACGACACCGTGGTTCCCAAGGAAACCGATATCCCGCCCATCGAGCGCATGAGCGATGCGCTCGCCTTCCGAGGAGTCCAGCGCGAGGCCGCTGTAGTTGCGGTCCAACGCCACTCGGCCGTGATACCGCATCGCGTTCTGCGACAGCGTGGTATCCAGTCCGCAGTCCTCCGTGAGCGTCAACGCCGTTGCGTATGGCATGTGAGTATGTAAAACGCAGGCTTTCCTGGCGATCCGGTGAATGGCGGCGTGAATGAACATCGCGGTGGGTTCCACTTCGTGCCGCCCGGCGACCACGTTTCCGGCTGCGTCCACGATGACGATGTCATCAGCCATGACCTCGCTCCACATGAGCCCGCGCGGGTTGAGCAGAAACAAGCCATGCTCGCCGGGAAGCGCCACGCTGAAGTGGTTGCAAACACCCTCGCCAAGCCCGAAGTGCGCGGCGGCGCGAAGGGCGAGTGCAAGGTCGCCGCGGAGTGCCGCAACTTCCTGGTGATGGAATATCTCTTTGCCGCCGATGCCGGCGGCATCGCGAATGGATTGCTCGCTCACTGATCCGATCTCCTGTTAGGCACTTCAACGTTTTCGGACAACATTACACGAGTTTGCGCCGCCTAGCGCTTAGCCCACCGGCTCGGCCGCTAGAATCGACCTGCGAAGTTGCATACCTCTCAATCTACCCACAGTAGTCTCTTCCCTGTACGCCCAAGGAAGCCGCACAAGCGAGATACCGCTAGCCTTCCTGTAGTCGGAGAACTGGATGGACATCGATGCCCACGTCACGCCCCATGCTGGACCGATCTTCGAAAATGCGCCAAAACGTGGATTGCTGAAGTCGTTGATAAAGAATGCGCTGGTATTCGGTGCGAAGCGCTTCTATTGGAAACCCATCAAGTCTGTCGGCAAGTACGGGAGAGTGGTTTTCTTTGACTCGGCGGACCCCAACACTTTGCTGCTGACGACGATAGGCCAGGAACGATTCTTGGTTTCCTCGAGCGATCAGAGCATCGGCAGGGACGTCTATTTGTATGGTGGGTACGACTTCGAGAAGTTTGAAAAGGTGCTCGCGCGGCTTGATAAAGGGTTCGAGTGCAAGTTGCTCATCGATATTGGCGCAAACATCGGGACGATCTGCATTCCCGCCGTCAAGCGACGATACTTCGAACGCGCGCTGGCGTTCGAGCCGGAGCCATTCAACTACTCGTTGTTAGCGGCCAATATCAGCATCAACGGTCTTTCGACCGAAGTGGAGTCATACAACATCGCCTTGGGGGAAAACGAGGATGAAGAGCTTTCGTTTGAACTCTCCGAGACAAACTACGGGGATCACCGCATCAGGTTTTCAGGTGAGCGAGGCTTGTACGGCGAAGATCAACGGAAAGTCATCAACATCAAATCGGAGCCGCTGGACAAGATCATCGACGATATCGATCCGGCCAGCACGCTGATCTGGATGGACACGCAAGGCTTCGAAGGCTACGTCCTAAAGGGCGCCCAAAGAACCTTGGCTAAGCGTCCTCCGCTGGTTATCGAGTTTTCGCCCTATCACATGAGGCGTTCCGGTTCCTACCAGAAGCTCAAGCAGGCGCTATGCGGCGTCGGGTACAGCATGTTCTTCGATCTCAACGAGAATGCTGCTCCGATTGAAGTGTCGGAAGAGGCTTTCGACACATTGTTCGAGCGAATTGGCGGGAACGGGGATTACACAGATTTGCTGATTGTTTAGGGGGTTGTGCATGACAGAAGCTACGGAATTTGCAAAAGACGTCGAGTTCACGTCGCACGTAAAGTCCGCACCGGAAGCAAGCACGCATATCCTGATGTCTCCCTACACACTCGCACGTAACAGCTACGTCGAGGTACAGAAAACGCTGCTTCGAGACCTCGGGTACAGCGTGACGCCGATGTCGCTCAAAAATCTGCTTCGCGGCGCCTTCTTTCAACTTTTCCGGTCCAAGAACGTCGTCGTCTTTCACTGGCTCGAACTACGGGCCTTCAAGCAGCGCGGCGTCAATATGGTGTTGTCTCCAACAGGGTGCGCCATCTTCGCCTTCTATTGCCTCGTCGCCGCGCTGGGGCGAGCGAAAGTCGTGTATTTCGTGCACGACCATGCTGTTCACGACTCCGTCGGTCTGCATAGGTGGTTGTCGAAGAAAATGATCGCGCTGATGATCAGCCTGGCGGACTTTCGGGTCGTGCACGCACCGGGATTTCAGAATAGGTATCGCGCCCGTTACTTGCCTCATCCCCTTTACTGGGACGTTCCGGGGCATCACCAGGCAACGCGAGAGGGTGAGCACGCGGCGCCGTTGTTCTCGGTGCTCGGAGAGCTCAGGCCATATAAGAGAATCGATGCGGTGCTCAATGTCTGGCCGCACGAGTGCAAGTTGGACATTGCCGGAAAAGGGAGTCCCGAGCACGTCGCTATGCTCCGAGACATCATGCGTCAACGAGAACTCGAGAGCACCGTTCGCCTCGAAGAAGGCTTCCTGTCCGACGAAGCGTTCGAACACAGACTCGGCCAAGCGGACGTCATGATTCTTCCGCATGCTGATGAAACGATGCTCGTCAGTGGCGCGTTTTTCCAGGCCTCCGGCCGGGTGCCGATCGTGATTTCGCGTGCAACGCCGTTCATGCAATGGGCGGCGCAGAAGTTCGACAACGTCATTCTCTTTCGCGAAATCGAAGAGCTACCGGGAATCGTGCAGACGATCGTGCGTGATTGGCCGGATGTGACCTCGGCGAAGGGGGCGTCAAGCGTGAGAGACGAGTTTGGATGGCTCGCATGCCGCCGGCAATATCAGGGTTTCTTTAAGGAAGTAGTCAGCACGTGAATGAAGCGTGCGCTAAGCGCGTGTACGCAGCGCGTCTTAGTGTCTTTGTTCCTTTCAAAGCAGATGCATTGAACCGCTTAGGAACGAATCAGCGCGCCAAGAACAAGCGACGTGTAAAAGTGACCTCGATTTTTGACTAAGAAATCGTCTTTATATGGGGTCGAAGTTTAAAAGTGTCGCGTAACCAATCCTCTTATCATCGAGAGAATGTCTAATTCTTTTGCCAAGCAACGAACTATCCGAAAAAATTCTGCTATTTGTCCGAATGCGCCTATTTCGTGTGTGATCATTCGCACATTCCAGGTACGATTTCCCCCGGTCGCGACAGCGGCGTGAAGAATTTGCCGAGCAAACGCTTACAAGCGCTCGTTCGGTGAAACGTTTGCGTGGCGCGCGGCTACCGCATGAAACGGCAGTGGGGTCGCACCCAGACTGGTCTCCCAGAGGCTCGTGAGCACACCGCGACGCGCAGATCGTCTTTGCGCGCCGATCGGCTCCGCTTACCCGCCTGCTGGACCATCACGTCAAATCGAACGCCGCCGCTGGTAGCCTGATCAACCTTCTCACTCTGCCGCGAGGAATGTGTCTGCGCGTTCTTGTAAGGAATGCGAAATAAAAACACTTCGTCTGTCAGCAGTCAATCATTCAAATCTCCAAAGTCAATATTTGGATTTTTATCGGGAATTTTCTCGACAGGGGAATCAATTCGCCATGATAAAACGACGTCAATTTCTTACCGGCCTGACCGCAATCGGTGGAAGCTATATTTTGACTGCCTGCGGTGGCGGGGGCTCCGAAAGCGGTAGCGGCGGTACCTCCGGGGTAGTCGGCAATGCAACGGCCCATGCGGCCGCCACGCCGTCCGCGAGCGGCACCACCATGCCGTCGGCAACCTCTCTCGTGGACAGCAACGGCGCTGTATGGACCGTATCACAAGGGGTGGTCTACCAAAACGGCGTACAAGCCGGGAACAACTACAACGTCGAGCTGACGTTGTACTACGGCGGCGTCATCTACGTTGAAAACACCAGCGGCCAGTTCTACTCGTGGACCGGCGCGGGCTGGGCGGCGACCACCGATCCGCGCTTGGGCGGCGGTACTTCACCCGACGGCACGACGATCCCTTCCGCGTCGTCGATTATCGACAAGACGGGCGCGGTATGGACGGTCGTCGGCGGCGTCATCTATAAGAACGGTGCGACTGTCGGCAACACGTTCAACGTTTCGCTGTTGCTTTGGTACGGCGGCAACATCTACTGCTGCAATACGAGTGGCCAGTTCTACGTGAACGCGGAGGTTGCGACATACTGGCTGCACTGTACCGATCCGCGCGTTGCGCCTTCCTTTGCCGCCGGCAGCTTCTACGGCGTGAACGGGCACTACGACTACACCTACTCACCCGCGCAACTCGTTTCGATCCTGAAGGGCATGGGCTGCACGAGCTACCGTGTCGGCTGCTCGAGCGATCCGACGCAGTTGAGTGCCGTGGTCAGCCTCGCCGCAGCTTTCCAGTCGGCCGGAATCACATTGCTGGTGCTCATCAATCAGGGCTTGCATGACGCCAGCGGCAATCTCTTGAGCGGTGAATCGGCGGCGTACAGTCAGGGCTATACCGTCGGCGCAGCGGTTGCCAATGCGCTGAAGCCGTACGGCGTGACGATGTACGAGTGCGGCAATGAATTGACGCGCGATCCCGCCATCATCCTGAACTCCACCAACGCAGGCACCAAGGCGCTTGATTTCAACAACGCGAATTGGCCGGTCATGCGCGGCGTCATGCGCGGCATGATGGCCGGCGTGAAGTCGGTTCAATCCTCGGCGAAGTGCGGCATCAACTTCTGCGTCGGGGACGTTGGCGCGTCGGACGCCTTGTGGGACGGCATGCAACCGGACGGCAGCAGTGGCCATCCGCAGGTGCGATGGGATATCACCACGTGGCACAACTATGAGGTGTACGGGGACATCTTCGACATCGGCATCGACGGTTCGGGCCCAGGCTTCGATCTGCCGACTTATTGCAAGGCCAGGTACGGTGTGCCGTTCATCATTACCGAGTGGAACACGGGCCCCGAGCAATCCGAAGCCTATCGTGCGAACTACATCACCAATATGCTGGGCCAGTTCTATCAGAACAGAAAGACCCACAATATCCAATCGGTGATGTACTACGTGCTCGATAGCGGGGATCAGACGTACGGCATCATGCTCAATGGCACTACGCTGAATCCGTCTTACAACGCGTTCACCAGCTTCGTGGCGAGCAACGCGGACGCCTGATGGTGTAGACCTATTCCCTGCTTGCCTTGGCAGCGGGGAATAGGTCGCGCGTACCGATGCTAGCGCCGGGAGTTCCGGCTTAGCAGCTTCCCCCACTCGTAGTCGATGTGGTCTGGCGTAAAGGGCAGCACGCCAGCTCCGGGCGTGAACGTCAACTCGCCAAAGTAGACCTCGCTTTTCAGCGCATATAAGTCAACGCGAACATAGTCGAAGTCTTCGCAAAGCGTGGCTGCGGCAGCCAACACCGAATCGAGGTTCTCCGGACGGGGGCCTGGCCTTGCGCTGCGCTTGTAGTCGCCGATGGCGATGTCGAGATGGTTCCAATCGGCATCGTAGACATCGCCGTGCGTGTTGCTCCCGAACCGGTCCGAAATCACCAGTATGTAGAGGATGGGGTGCCCTGTTCGTCCGCCGAAGCAGTGGATCTTGAAGTCGGCGGGAACCTCGCCGCGTTCGTCTAAAAGCAGATGCTCGAAGAAGAGGCGAGGCTTGATTTGCCGGTAGTGGTTCTCTCGCGCGACCTTATAGAAGTCGGAGGCTAACCATTGCGCGGCGAGATGCTGCAATGTCTCGAACGACGTCTGCGCCTTGTCTCTGACGATCTCAACGAAATTGCTCCCGTGGTTTGCCTTCATGACAAAGGCGTTCGGGAGCGCGTCGAAAACCTCTTGCGTGAAGGCGTCCGGAGCCGCGATCAGCGGAATGAGATGCTGACTGCCAAGCTTGGCGTCCACATAAGGACGGACAGCAAGCTTGTCGGTCAACTCGGCATAGCGCGGATCGGGCCGAAGGTTGCGTTGCAGAATCCCTTCGTTGAAGGTCGCGGGACGAATGAGATTGGGATATCGGCCGATGCACTTATGGTGCAGCAGATACAGAAAGGCGGCATCCGGCAATAAGGACTTCGCCGCTTCCTTGATTCTTCCAGTCATCTTGATGTCTCTATCTCGAGTTGGCTGGCCACGCTTTGCGCAGAAACTCAGGGGCTCAATCGCAAGGTCAAGTCCGCGGAACCCCACGCTCTGTCCGAAGACGCGCGGCGCTCGACGTGATCCAGATGCTGTTGCGCCCGGAACTGCGTGGCCGACATGCCGTATCGCTCCTTGAAGAGCCGCCCGAGCCGGTTGCCGTCACCCATCCCGCACCGCCTCGCAATCTTGTCGACGGGCAGATTGGTATTTCTCAGCATGTCGCAAATGACTTCGAAGCGCGTGCGCAGCAAGTACTCCAACGGCGTGACGCCGAACTCGCGCTTGAAGCAACGCTGAAAATTGCGCTTGCTCATCGCCGCGGATTCCGCTGCCTGCGCGACCGAAATCGCATTGCTGTAGTTCTCCTTGATCCAGCGTGCGGACTCCCTGATCTTGTCGGTCGTTGTCGTGATTCCTACATCGTCGAATCCGGTCCTCGTGTGTTCGATGAAGCCTGGATGCAAGACGCGCGCGATCTTTCGGGCGGTGTCCGGACTCAGGTCTCGTTCGATCTGCCCAAGCGCGAAATCCGCGGGGGTTGCGCTGCCTGTCCGGCTCTCGGAGAAACCGTCTTCAAAGACAAAAATCGGTACGGTCGATTGGAAGGCGTTCCTATAGACGATCGCCAGATTCGCACCTTGCTGGATGCGAAACGATTCGATGGAGCCTTGACGGGCGATCCATGCGAGAAGGCGATCATTGGATTCCACCGAGGCGGCAGCGTCGCGGCAAGCCACAAAGAACGCGTGGAAGTCCGCGACGCTATATCGCTCCAATCTTTGCGTCCAGATTGGAATACTGGACGCGCTTTGCACCATGCCGCCTTCATCCGACAGCACGGAGAGCCGATAGGGAGGTTCTACGCCCCCCGCTTTTTCGAACTCGTTAGCGAGGTGGAAGGCATCTCCGATGGCACCAGCGGCTGCCACGGAGCATTCATGAAAAACCAGAAGTCCGATGTGCTTCATCACCCTTTCAGTCCATTCCGGCGCGCTGTGATGCGCTCAGAGAAAAATTCGTGAGGAGGCTACATGACGAGTGATACCGAACAGGCGTATCAATCGCCCAATGGAGCTTAGCGCGCAGAATGGATTCTGGTTAACCTTAGGCATTTCGAACAGCTATATTGGCGGAATTGTCAGAGCCGGAGGGGCTATTACTGGAAATGTTGCGGCTAATAATGGTGGGGATAATCAATATCGGTAATTTTCGCTGCGACGTATTCGTAAATAACGAGCGCCCCAGGTATTGGGATCCCTATTATCATGTGCCTGATTGCCATGTTTACAAAGGGTTTTCGGGCGCGATCCGCTTGGGCGAGCATGAATTTGGGGGGATTCTGTCACTAAAGAGATGTTACGAGCACCTGCTGCCACTGTTTCATCATGTTACAAAAATTGCAACCGGCAACAACGCTTTCCATTAATTCGCCGTCTGTAATGCCTTCCGCGAAATCGGCCAATAATTCTCGAATATATGCCGAAGTGGATTCAATCCGCTTTTCGGCGACTATGCTTCGGTGCAACATAAAAGCCAATTGCGGTGAGCAATTCGTCCGTTAATGAAATCTCGCGGCGCTCGATTGGCGAGCGAGAAGCGTGGATTGCGAATTGATTAGATGCTGTTGGATACATGGACTACGGAAACGGTGGGTTTTTGATGATTTCCGCAACTACTGCACGGTAGGCCACAACCTAAATCGTCAGCGGCCGCTCAAGAGATTTTGAGCGCGGCTCGCAGGCGCATTGCAAACCAGCATGTCACTCCGAGGTGCCGGCGGCGAACGCTGCGCCTGCGCTAGCCATCCAGTTTGCGATTGGATCGGGTAGCGCAGCCGCAGCGGGTATCGCTTCGCCGGTCTGCCCATCGAACACGGAAGGATCACACCGGTGGATTACTACGCTCCGAATTCGCTACCTCCCGTTGCCAGCATGGAACGCGGCCAGCTCAGCGTGAGCGCGATGCTCAACCTGATGCGGGATCACGTGTGGGAGATTGTCGCCACGACAGCGCTCGCGCTGATATTGGCAGTGGCCTATCTGCTCATCGCCTCACCGATCTATTCAGCGGATGTGCTCGTGCGTGTCGATCCGCCTGAGCCGAATGCGCTCGGCATCGCGCTGTTGAACCAGGAAGAGCTTCCTCCCGCCGCACCGTCTCCGGTCACGGAAATGGCCGTAATGAAGAGCCGTTCCGTACTCGAACCGGTGATCGAGAAATATCGGTTCGACGTTACCGTGACGCCGCAGAAGATTCCCTTACTGGGCGACCTCGCGGAGATGTTCGCCACCCCTGGAGAGCCGTCTGCTCCATGGCTCGGATTGAAGTCGTTCGCATGGGGCGGCGAGCGCGTTCAGATTGGCGCACTCGACGTTCCGAACGTATTCGAGGAAGAGAAGCTGACCTTGGTTGCGCTCGGAAACGGCGCGTATGAGTTGCGCGATCCGGCGGATGAGGTGTTGGTCAAAGGCACGGTGGGAACCGTCGCCAAAGCGAATGACGTCACCATGCTGGTGAAGGAATTGACTGCGCGGCCGGGAACCAAATTTACGGTCGTCCGCTGGAACCCGCTTGATGCCATCAAGCGCTTCGGCAACGAGGTGACCGTTACCGACAAGGCCAAGGAATCCGGCCTGATTGAAATGTCCTATTCGAACTCGAGCCCTGAGAAGGCCGCCGAAGTCGCCAATGCACTAGGACAGCAGTACCTGGCGTCGGCGGTGGCGAGCCGCCAGGCCAACGACACGGCCACGCTTGCATTCATTCAAGGCGAGCTTCCGCGTTTGCTCTCGGATTTGAAGAAGGCGGAGGATGCGCTCAATCGCTACCGAGCGACTGCCCAGACCATGCAGCCGATGAACGAGGCGCAATCGTATCTGCAAGGCGGCATCGACTTTGACCGGCAAATCGCGGGCCTGCAGATACAACGTACTGAACTGCTGAATCGCTATACACCCGACAGCCGGTGGGTGAAGAACATCGATGCGCAGCTCGATCAGTTGAAAAGCGCGAAGGCGGCATTCGATAGCCGCTTTGACGGCCTGCCGGCGTCCGAGCGCAAGAGCGTCGACCTCATGCGGGCCCAGAAAGTCGCGGAAACGATCTATCTGGGCATGGTCCAGAAGGCCGCGCAATTGCAGGTTCGGCGTGCCAGCACGACAGGGGGAGCCCACGTCGTCGACACGGCGATCGAGCCGCTTCATCCGGTCAAGCCGAAGGCCCTGATCGTCATACCGGGCGGCATGCTCCTTGGCCTTGTCTCGGGCGTGCTGCTGGTCTTCTTTCGCCGTCACGTCATGATCGGCGTGACGGACCCGAGGTACGTGGAACGTCGCTTGAGTGTGCCGGTTTTCGGGGAGATTCTATTTAGTCAGCAACAGCTGGTGCTCGACCGAAGCGCCCCGAGCCTGACCCGCGGCAAACCCGCGTCGATTGGCTCGATGCGCACGGCTCCGCCTTTCGAGCGATGCGAACCCGTGATCGACATGCACGACGTCGTGGACGGAGCGGCCTCGGCGGCGACCATGCAGCCCGGCTTGAGCCGAGTCCTCGCGGCGCGTTTTCCGCACGACCAATCGGTGGAGGCGCTGCGTGACGTGCGCACAGCGGTGACCCGCGACCTCGCGCACGCTCGCAACAACATCTTGATGGTCACCGGCCCCACGTTGGCGGCCGGAAAAAGCTTCGTCGCCGCAAATCTGGCGATCCTGCATGCCGAGATTGGATCGCGGGTCGTCCTGATCGATGCCGACATGCGCCGCGGCAACCTCTCATCGTTCTTCTACCAGACCAACCGCGGCGGACTCTCCGAGGTACTCGCCGATCGCCTTCCACTGCGCAACGCGTTGCGGCATACCGGCATCCCCGGCTTGTCGCTGCTCGCGTGCGGCACGCGTCCGGAGAACCCCGCGGCGCTTCTCATGAGGCCGCGCTTCAAGGAGCTATTGGACCGGCTCGTGACTCAGTTCGATCTTGTGATCGTGGATACGCCGCCGTTTCTCGCCGTCACCGACGCCTCCATCGTCGCAGGTGAAGCCGGCGCTTCGCTGCTGGTTCTGCGTTCCGGAATGCAGAGCGAAGAGGAAATCGCGGACACGGTCAAGAAGATGCAACGCGCGGAGGGACGTATCGCCGGCGCGGTGTTCAACGGCATCCCGCTGCGCCGCAGTACTCGCAGCTACCGGTACCAGACGAATTACGCCAGCGATCTCGGCACGCAAGAAGTGGCGGGCTGACTTGGCCGCCGGGTCGCAAGGTCGCAAGGTCGTAAGCGCGTTGCGATTAGAAGATCAGTAACGTCGTCAAACGGAGAACTCCATGGCCTTCGCAATCAACGGAAAGTTCACATCGCAACCCATCACCGGTGTTCAAAGGGTGGCTTATGAATTGATCCGAGCCATGCAGATGCTGGCGAATCCTGACGACGATCTGGAGATCTTCGTGCCGCCAAACGCCGTTGAGCCAGGTTCGCTACTCAAGCATCTTCGGCGCTTTCCGTGGCTGCGCGGCACGCTTTGGGAGCAGATCACGCTTCCGATCGCCGCCAGGGGAATGACGCTCCTCAATTTGTGCAACACCAATCCGATTTTCAAACGGCAGCAGGTCGTGATGGTGCACGACATGGCGGTCTATGACATGCCGCAGGGGTTCTCGCAGAAATTCCGGCTCTGGTATCGACTCTGCTTTTCGCTACTGCCGAGAATGGCGCCGATGGTCCTCACGGTCTCGACCTACTCCAAGCAGCGCATCTGCCATCACCTGGGGATCGAGTATTCGCGCATCGCGGTCGTCACGCCGGGTGCGGATCACCTCGACCGGGTCGTCTCCGATCCTGCCATCACGAAGCGGTTGGAACTCCAGAAGGACGCCTACTGCGTCATCGTGGGCAGCCTCGATCCGCGCAAGAATCTGCAACGCGCGCTCGAAGCGATCGATCAGCTCGATCATCTGCAGCACGTCAAGTTCGTGATCGTCGGTGGCAGGAATCCTCGTGTCTTCAACAATGACTCGCTTGAGCCCGCAGCAGTTTCGAAGCAAGTGGTGTGGGCGGGCTTCGTCTCCGACGGCGAGTTGAAAGCGCTTTATGAAAATGCCGGCTGCCTCTTGTTTCCCTCGCTGTACGAAGGCTTTGGATTGCCGCCCCTCGAGGCGATGTACTGCGGTTGCCCCGTGATCGCGTCGTCGCGGACCTCGATACCGGAAGCATGCGGGGATGCCGCCATGTATTGCGACGCAAGCTCTGCTCGCGACATTGCAGAAAAGGTCTCGCAGATGATGTCCGACGAAGGACTGCGCCGTGATTACCGGGCAAAGGGGTTGGCTCACGCGCGGGAGTACCGCTGGGAGCGCTCGGCTCGGAGACTGCTCGAGATTCTGTATGGTCAGGCGAGCGGCCGGCAGTACGACCTCGCGCCCAGCGCGTCGGCGGGCTAGCGGATGTTTGCGCGCAGGGGCGTGGTTCGGAATAGCGGTGTTGGGAACAGGCGCCGGGCGTTGCGCACGCTGGCGGCGCTGGCGGGGGCGGCCTTTCAATTGACGTATATGAAGCGCTCGCTTGCGGTCGTGCGCGATTCGCACTCGATCGAGCCTCGCGGTCGCCGGATCACGGATCTGATTGGGACGAACGGGTGGGCAGGATCGGTCAGCGATGTTCAGATGTGGCGCGAAATGGGCATTACATGGGGGCGCGGCTCAGTGGGGCCGGGGCAGCCCGATGGGCCTGAAGATCCGATGCGCGTCGACCGGACCGGTGCGCAATTTGACAGTGACCTGCCTTCGCTCGTCATCGGAAACAATCGAAATCACATCGGTTCGCTGCTCCTGCTCGGTTACACGCCAACGTGGAATGCGACGGTGCAGGGCGACGCGAATTCGGCGCCTTTGGACGTGGATGTCTGGAAGCGGTATGTCGACGCGGTCGTCCGCAAGTACTCGGCGCCGCCTTATCACTTGCGCTACTTCCAGATCTGGAACGAGGCGGCGGGCAGGCTGTCCGGCGGACTGCCGCAGGCGACGTTCTGGAACGGTCCAGGCTTCGACGCCCACGACCAGCAGCACTCGAAACCGTACGCGCGCGCGATGCAAGACTACGTCGAGCGCGTCCATATTCCGGCGGCCAAGATCATTCGCAAGTACGGGGCGTACGTCGTTTACGGCGGATGGCCGGACCAAGGCGGTCTCGACAATTTCAGGCAATGGCTCGAGTACCGGACCCCGGTGGCGAACGAGCGGATGCTCGATTGGGTCGACTACATCGACACGCATTACCTTCCCGTATCCGATCTCGATCCGCTGTACGAGCAATACGTTAGGAACGGTCCCGCGCGCGGAATCTGGCAGACCGAAATCGGCGATGCGTACATGAAGGATCCGCACTATCTGCCGCGCTACTTTTTCGACTTTGCGGTCTGGGCTCTCGATCGAGACTGGAGCGATGCGAATCAGTATCTGTCGATGGTCTATCACTGGGACGGCTACGAGTCGTTCCGCCTGACGCATCGTGGTCCACCTGCCCGCACGTTCAACGTATCGGGCAAAAGCCTGATCGTGCTTCGGCGGACTGTCCGGGGCTCGCTCGCACGCTTTTCGAAGCCGCTGCGGTTCGATCAGGGCGCCGCCGGAAGCGCATTGCTTTCCGGCAAGGACATCGTGATTCAGGTCAGCGCGGATCCAGGCTGGCGAACGGTCACGGCGGCTGGCGTGAAACCACTGATGCCGGCGCAGCCGCACGTGGAGGTCATTGACGCCCTGACGGGCGCGGCGAGTTCCGGTGACGACACCGCACTGACATGGGAGGGCGAGAGTCTGCACATTCGGTTCAAGGTGCCCTCGCAAGTCAACGGACCCGACAACAATCCGCCTAAGCACCTCGCCTATATCGTCGTTAGTCCTCGGTCTTAGCGAATCCAGAGAGCCAACCGTTCTAAAGAGCGTCGAGAAATCATGAAACACATCACGATTGTGATCTGCAACTACAACTACGAACGCTATCTGGCTGCTGCGATCGACTCGGCATTGCACCAGGACTACGCGCAAACGCAAGTCATGGTGATCGATGACGGCTCGACCGACGGCTCGCGGGCGATCATCGAAGCGTATGGGACACGCATCACATCGATCTTCAAGGAGAACGGCGGTCAGGTGTCCGCTTACAACCAGGCCGTCGGGATGCTGGAGACGGACTATGCGATCTTCCTCGATTCCGATGACATCCTGTACCCGAACGCCGCTTCTGAAGTGATGCGGTTCTTTGAAGGCGGTGAGTGGGCAAAGGTGCAGTTCAGTCTCGATGTCATGGACACGCTGGGCCAGCTGACTGGCGCCCACGTGCCCCATACCGCGCCTCCCGCCGATTGTGGGCGGCTGCTGCAGGGCGGCTGGCTCTATCCGTCTCCGCCTGCGTCGGGCAACGCTTATCGCGTGAGCGCGCTCAAGCGGATTTTCCCGGTTCCCGAAGAGGCGATAAACCGCTACGGGGCGGACTTCTATGCGATCTACGGGACTGCGTTGACCGGACCGGTTGCGACCGTTCGCGAGTCGCTCGGCGGATATCGCGTGCATAACGCAAACAGTGCGGGCGCCTCGTTTGCAAACTCCGAGAAACTCAGCAAAGCCCCGGAAGCTGTCGGCATGCGTTGGAGGATCTTGCGGGAGATCGTGCGAACGCGTCTGCAAATCGAGCTTCCGCCCGCGTTCTATGACTTCTCGCATGAGAAGGCGCGCTTCTGCTCGAGTGTTTATCGCGCCTCGCTTACAAGCCGATGGCGCTGGATGATGCGCGATTCTCAGAGCTACCTGCATACGATCGTGGCGAATCCGTTCTGGGGCCTGAAAAAGAAAGTCGGCACGCTCGCGCTGTCGAGTCTGTGCCTCGTACCGTATGCGCCGCTTTCCGACTTTGCGGTTCGCTATATCGCCAATCCGCTCGCCCGGCGACGCGGGGCCGTGAACTAAAGGCATCGACCGTATTGAAGGAGAAGTGTGTGGAGAAACGAGAGAACGCCAAGGTCATTGCCTTTGTCTACGGCGGCTATTTGATGAGGTACGTCTACCTCATTATCGTCGTGCCGTTTTACGGCAGAGTCCTAGGCGTCACGGAGTACGGACGCGTGCTCGCGGCGATGTCGCTGATGAATGTGATCTGGATGCTGGTGAGCTACGGATGCACGATCGTCGGCATGCGCGAGGTGTCGAAAGCAAAAACGGTGGAAGAGTGCAATGCCATCTACTCGCTGCACGTCAGTACGCATCTATTGCTAGGGCTCGTGGGCGGAGCGATCGGCGTGGTGGCCACGCTGTGCTCGCCTTCGTTGTCCGCGCGGCCGCTCATCGGGATACTGGCTACGGCGCTGGGTGTGGTGTCAGCGTTGAACCTCGGTTGGCTGTTCCAGGGGCGCCATCGCTTTCGCACGCCCATCATGATCGAAGTGTTCGGCTTTGCGCTTAGCCTTGTACTGGTTCTCAGTCTGGTAAGAGGGCCGCAGGATTCCGTATGGGTGCTGGCGAGCCTGTTGATCGCGGGCGTGGCGTCTTTGCTGATTTCATATGGTCTTGCCACCGCGCAGCTCGGATGGCCGCGCCTCAGCCTGGCCGGCGTCGTTCCTCTCATGCGAGGTTCGACGATGCTGTTCTGCTATTCGTCGGCCTCCGCCATCCTCACCGCGTCTTCGACCTACCTGCTGACGTTGTTGTCCACGCCGACACAGGTGGGTTATTTCGGTGCCGCCGAACGCTTCGCGACTGTCGGGCTCAGCCTGATGGGCCCGGCGGCGCAAGTGTTCGTCCCGACGATCTCCCGGCAACTCGCGCAGGGAGACAAGGAGGGCGCGCACGCCACGACCCGGCGCGGCGCCATGTTGCTGATGGGCTATGGACTGTTGGTCTTCTGCGGCGCGCTGGCGTTGTCTCCTCTCGTGCTGCCTTTGATTTTCGGCGCGGCCTTTGAACCGAGCGCGCGCGTTCTGCAGTGCTTTGCCTGGATGTTCCCGCTCGTTGCGTTCAACGAGTTCGTTGCGTTTTATGTGTTCGTGCCGCGCAAGAAGGATCGGCCGATGGCCATAGCCGGAGTCATCTCGGGTCTCGCCAATCTCGCCGCGGCCCTGATTCTTGCGCCTCGATTTGGCGCGATCGGAATGGCATTCGCGCGCGTGATTGGCGAGTTGACACTGTCCGTCGTGCTCATGGGCATCATGATCCGCTTGGATTTGATTGGCCTCGTGCCCGGAGCCACGCGGACGGTCGGGATGCTTCGGCTTGCATGGAATGGCCGGATGCAGGCAAAGGACGATTGAGTCGTATTCGCTAAACGCGATAGGTTGGGTCGCAAATTTACAGGAGGTCGCAGTGAAAGTCGCTATTGTTCACGATTGGCTGGTGGTATCGGGAGGTGCCGAAAAGGTTTTGAAGAACATCATCGAGTGCTTCCCGACGGCAGACCTCTTCGCGATAGTGGATTTCTTGGAAGACCGCGAGGTGGTGAAGGGCAAGCCGGTCGAAACCTCCTTCATTCAAAGGCTGCCGTTTGCCAAAAGGCGCTACCGTGCCTATTTGCCTTTGATGCCGATTGCCATCGAGCAGGTGGACCTCTCCGCCTACGATCTCGTCATTTCCAGCTCGCATGCAGTGGCGAAAGGCGTGCTGACCGGGCCGAACCAGATTCACGTCAGCTATGTTCATTCACCCATTCGCTACGCGTGGGATTTACAGCATCAATATCTCAGGGAAGCGCATCTGACTGACGGCATCAAGTCTGCGATGGCGCGTCTTCTGCTGCATTACATCCGTGGCTGGGATTCGCGCTCGGCGAATGGCGTCGATCACCTTCTCGCGAATTCGCAGTTCATTGCGCGCCGAATCCAAAAGGCGTACCACCGTGACGCAACAGTCATCTATCCGCCCGTCGATCTCAAGAACATGACGATGTGCACGCGAAAGGACGACTTTTACGTGACGGCGTCGCGCATGGTGCCTTATAAGCGTATCGACCTGATCGTGCAGGCGTTTTCGAAGACGCCGGAGCGCCGGCTGGTGGTGATCGGAGATGGTCCCGAGATGAAGAGGATCAAGTCGATTGCGGGGCACAACGTCGCCATTCTCGGTCATCAGCCGTCGGACGTTCTCGTCGATCATTTGCGGCGAGCCCGTGCGTTCGTGTTTGCGGCTGAAGAGGACTTCGGTATCTCCGTGGTGGAGGCTCAGGCGTGTGGCACGCCGGTGATCGCATTCGGCAAGGGCGGCGCGCTCGAGTCCGTGGTGGGGCTGCCGCTCGAAAGGCCCACGGGTGTGTTCTTCAGCGAGCAGACACCGGAGTCGCTACTGACGGCGGTCGGGCGGTTTGAGCGCAGCGGACACCTGTTCGATCCGCATCAAATCCGCCGGAACGCGGAGCGTTTCTCGTCCGAGAATTTCAAGGCGGCGCTGATGTCGTTCATCGACGAACAGTTTCCGCATGGATTCTTCGAGGAGGTGCCCTCTCGCGCCAGCGAACAGTCGGCTGAAGAGGAGCTTCATCTTGCCGGCGCGACGACGTGAGACTGGATGCGATACAAAAACGGATGGAAGAGAGCGACGACAGAGGGGACACGTTCGTGGATCTCCGGCGCGTGCGTCTCGATCAGATCCTGAAGCGGCGCCTGGTGCCCATAGGCGAGCGCTGAGACCAACAGCAGGCTGATGGCCGACCCCATCGGCCACGGACGCTCGAATTCGACCTTGAGCGCGCTGCGCAAAAAGACCGCAGCCACTAGCGCGCCCAAGACCCAGCCGGAAAGCACTTCGGGCAGCGAGTGCGAGTGGTCCATGACTCGGGCGATGCCCGTCAGAACGCCAACGACCATGCCGGCGACGATGCCCAAGAGCGGTGGCAGACGCCACCATTTCAACTGTAGCGCGATCGCGACGATCCAGACCGCAGTCGACAGCATGGTGTGTCCGCTAACGACACGCAAACCCGATGCCGCCAGCGATAGACCCCAGCCGTAATAGAGGATCTTGGTCGCGCCGACCACGACCATGCCAGCGGCGAGCGCCGCAATCCATCGGCATGCCAGCCGGACATCGAATACGGCGATCCAGCCTGCGCAAATCGCCGCCACAGGCAGCGTAACGGCGGCATCGCCGATGTTGGTGAACACGTTCCACATAAATTTCTACTGACTCTCCAAAGGCTCGCTCGCGACAACCGATCGCGACGCGAGCAGCAGAGAGATGACGAGCGAAAGGATCAGGACATTCGACGGCGTAACGAGCCGATGCTCGGTCGCCGACATCACAAGCAAACAAATGGACGAGATCTCGACGAACCTGAAGGCTGTGAAGTTCTGCCCACGTGCTACGAGCGCAGCGGCCGCTGCGCCGTTCTGGCTCCACTCGATCAGTTTCCAAAAGAAACTCAACATCAGAACAAGGCCGACGATGCCGAGTTCCGCGAGGATGTTCAGGTAAGAGTTGTGGGCGTGAGAGTCGCTGTGTTCGATGATGACGTCGGAAGGCACCGCGAAAAGATGGAAGTAAGACGTCAGGCTGCCGATGTGATCGTCGAACGAACCGAAGCCGAGGCCGACGATCGGGCTTTGCTCGAAGTACGCGAGCGCCCGCGGCCAGAGCCATTCGTAGCGGATGTCCAGGTTGGCGACCTTGGCATCCGAGTTGTGAATGGAAAAGCGGTAGCCCATGTAATCGACCGACGGATCGGTGTGATAGATCGCCATCGCAAGAGAAGCGACCACAAGGCCCGCCATCAACGTGGCCAGCATCCAGCGCTTACGGCCGAAGTACAGGTAGGGAAAAATGGCGGCGGCACCGAGCAACGAACCGCGGCTATAGGTCGAGAAGAGCATCAGTAAATTCAAGCCAAGCAGCGCGAGAAGCCACTTGCTTCTCCTTTGCAAGTAGCACGCCGCGCCTAGACAAAACAACATGGCCAAGAAGCCCCCGGCCGCATTGCGAGCGATGAAGTAGCTGCCAAAGCTATCGTCCGGATGCCGGAAGATGCTCAGCAACCCGTTGTGCAGAATGTACTGAGCGTAAGGCGGAATGTTGATGATCACCGCGAAGATGAAGAACGTTCGAAGGATTTTGTTCAGATCCCAGCGGTGCGCGTAGAGGCACCCCGCGAAAACGGGCGCGTACGAGATGAAGAAATTTCCGTCGCGCCGATAGAAGTCGAATACGAGAAATGAGCGTGGGTCGTACAGCAAGGTCGAGACCACCGCAACGAGCGTGAAGGCCGTAAGCGGAGTCATGAACGCGGGGTAACTTCTTCCGAAAAAGCGCCATGAGCAAAAGACGATCGGTACAAATCCCGCGGCGCTAACGGGGACCAGATTGGTAACGGTCAGGAATAACGCAAATAACGATATGTAGGCCATTGCCACTCCAAAAGACGGATCTAGCTCCGTTGAAGCCGGCAGCACATGCCGCAACAAACATACCGGAGAGATGTGACACGGCCTTGCGGCGTCTCATTGTCCACAGGTCAAGTTTGTCCGAAGCGATGAAAAGCGGGTCTGACGAACAGGGCCAAAACCTCAACTGATCGCGCCAAAAATGCTGTGGTGCAGCGTAGCGTTCCTATGATTCAACGCATCGGCTTAGCAGTTAGCGTCTGATTGCAACGAAGAGGAAAGCGAATGAGTCATGTCATGGTGAGGGTGGAAGAGGCTGAGGTCGCCGCGATGGATCGCGGGTACCCGGAGTGTTCGCGGCTTGTGCAGGTGATTCTGGCGGGCGGGTCCGGCACTCGTCTTTGGCCGGTGTCGCGCGAGCAGTTTCCAAAGCAGTTGATCGACGTTGTAGGCGATCAGACTTTGCTGCAGGCCACCATGGCGAGAATGCGCGGCTTCGCTGCTGGCTGGGAGGTTGTGCCCGAACCGGTGATCGTATGCGGTGCGGAGCATTACTTTGCGACCAGCGAACAGGCTCGCGAAAGCGGCGTGAGCGCGCGCATCGTGGTGGAGCCGGCTCGCCGTGATACTGCGCCGGCATTGACGCTCGCCGCGCTGACCGCATGCGCGGATGGCCAGGACGCGATCCTGGTGGCCATGCCCGCGGACCACGCGATTGCCGATATCGATGCGCTGCATCGGGCCATCGATATCGCCGCGCGTTTTGCGCAGTCCGGCGCGATCGCGACGCTCGGTGTGCCGCCTGACAGGCCCGATACGGGCTTCGGCTACATCCGTCTCGGCCGGGCCTTGCTGAATGGCGCCCATCAGATCGAGCGTTTTGTCGAGAAGCCCGCTGCGGAGCTTGCCGCACAGTATGTCGAATCGGGCGCGTACTGGTGGAACAGCGGCATGTTCGTGGTGCGTGCGTCGGTGTGGCTCGACGTCATCGCACGGTTTCAACCCGAGATGCACGGCGCGTGTCTTAAGGCGCATGAATGCGCCACGAAGTCGGACGATTGCATTATTCCCGGCGCAGCGGAGTTTCAACGCTCGCCATCCGATTCGATCGATTACGCGGTAATGGAGCAGCTTGGCAAAGCGGATTCGCCGTTCAAAGGCGTGGTGGTGCCGCTCGATGCAGGCTGGTCCGATCTCGGCTCGTGGGACGCGGTCTGGCAAGCGATGGACAAAGACGAGTTGGGCAATGCATCGAGCGGCCGTGTGCTGTTCGAGGGAGCCGCCACGACGTATGCGCGTTCCGAGGGCGGACGGCTGGTGGCATGTGTCGGTACAAACGACTTGGTGGTCGTCGAAACCGACGACGCCGTGCTGGTTGCGGATCGCTCGCACGTGCAGGACATCAAGGGCCTCGTGTCGCGCATCAAGCGCGATAAAGCGCCGGAAGCCGACGCCCACCGAAAGGTGCGCCGTCCATGGGGCTTTTACGATTCCATCGACCATGGCGATCGCTTCCAGGTGAAGCGCATCGTCGTCAGTCCTGGCGCTCGCTTGTCGTTGCAAATGCATCACCACCGTGCGGAGCATTGGGTCGTCGTGAGCGGAACGGCGCTCGTCACGCGCGGGGAGGAACAGTTTCTGCTCGGCGAGAACGAGTCGACTTACATACCACTGGGGGTGCGTCATCGTCTCGAGAATCCTGGGCGCGTGCCCTTGCAGATCATCGAGGTCCAGTCGGGTACCTATCTTGGCGAGGACGATATCGTCAGGTTCGACGACAAGTATGGCCGATGCGGCTGATCGGCCATGGCGAAAGCACGCTCTGGGAGGCCGCGATGCGTTTGATTACAGGTGTACTAGCGAGAGTGTTCGATGTTGCGATGATAGTGGCCGGTGCCTTCGCGGCTTCGCACATCCGCTTCAATGAACTCTCACAGGGAAGTGTCTATCTGGCGTTCGTGGCGTTTGCCGCGGCGCTTTCACTGGCGGTTTTTCCTGCGCTCGGCGTCTATGCATCATGGCGCGGCCGTTCGAAGCGGGCGCTGGCAGGGCATGTCGCGCTCGCATGGCTCGCCGTGCAGGTCTGCGCCATGGCGTTGATGTTCTCGCTGCATCGTAGCGACTATGTCTCGCGTCTCTGGTGTGCGTATTGGACCGGTATCTCCGGTGCCGCGATGATGGCCGGCCGATTGGTGACACACAGTTTGCTCGGACGCGTACGCAACGCCGGATTGAATCTGCAGCAGGTCGCAGTGGCAGCGAGCGGAGAACACTGCGACGAAATCATCCAGAAGATGGAGGCGGCGCATGAAGCCGGCTTTCGTGCCAAGGCTGTCTTCAGCCCGAGTCGGGGCACACGTGCGACCGCGACCGCGCGCGTGCCGCTTTTCGACGAACATGCGGCCTTCGCGCGGTACGTTCGCGAACAGCATATCGGTGAGGTCTGGCTGGCCTTGCCGCTGACCGAGGAGCGCGCGATTCTCAGGCTCGTCGACGAGTTTCGCAACGACTTGATCAATATCCGCTTCATGCCCGATGTCCGTGCGCTTGCGCTTTTCGAAGGGAGCGTCACGGATCTGCTGGGTCTTCCGACGATCAACCTCGCCGCATCGCCATTGCCGCCCAATGCGATGTTGAAGAAGGAACTCTTTGACCGTCTCTTTGCGCTGGGTGCGCTGATCGCCATTGCGCCGATCCTGCTCGCCTGCGCGATCGCGGTGAAGCTCAGTTCGCGCGGACCGGTGTTCTTCAAGCAACGCCGAAAAGGCGCCGATGGCCGGGTCTTCACGATTTACAAATTCCGCACCATGCGCTTGCATCAGCAAAAGCAAGGCGTGCTCGAGCAAGCGAGACGCGGCGATCCACGCATCACCGCTGTGGGTGGATTCCTGCGCCGCACGAGCCTCGATGAATTGCCGCAATTCTTCAATGTGCTGCGCGGCGAAATGTCGGTTGTGGGGCCCCGCCCGCATGCGCTCGAGCACGACGATCTTTACCAGAACATCGTCTCGGGCTACATCCATCGCTATCGGATCAAGCCGGGCATTACCGGATGGGCACAGATCAACGGCTTTCGCGGGGAGACCGATCGTATCGAGAAGATGGAGGGCCGCGTCGCGCACGATTTGTATTACTTGCGCAATTGGTCCTTCGGCCTCGACGTCAAGATCATCGTGGCGACGATATTCAAAGGGCTGCACCATCCCAACGCGTACTGATTGCAGGCAATGGCATTCGAAATCGAGAGCAGGCTTAGACAATCCGCGAAAAAGGTGGCCCGGTACAAGTTCCACCGGGACCATGCTGTCCAGGCCGCCAAGGTGCTCAAGCTATTGGAGAAGCACTACGGCCGTGCCGACCCTTCGATCCTGAATCTGGCCGACGCCTATGCGCGCGACGTCTTTGGCGATGCGCTCTACGCGCCCTGGCTGCGGGTGTACGCGGCGTTTAGCGGAACGTTCAAGGAAGGCTGGATTCCGGATAACTACTACGGCGGCGTGGTGGTGCCGAGCATGAAAGGGTGGTACGGCAAGATATCGGCGCTGAAGCCGTTGACGCGGATGATCTTCAATAGCGACGCCTTTCCGGATATTGCCTACTTTGCTAACGGCTTGTTTTTCACCACTGAAAACGTAGTGGTTTCCGAGCGCGCGATCGAAGATGTCGTCTTTGGGCAATCCGAGAAGATCATCTTCAAGCTGGATGGAGGCGGGCAAGGCAAGGGCGTGTTCATCTTCGATAGGAACACGTTCAGTGCCGACGCGATCAAGGCGCTCGGCAATGGCGTCATGCAGCGATTCATCTGTCAGCATGGCTTGCTCGATAGCTTTGCGGCTAAGCCAGTGGCGACGCTGCGCTTCACGACGGTGGTTGACGACACCGGCGCCATCTCCATCCGAGCCTGTTTCTTGCGTCTGGGACGCGCGAACGATACCCACGTTCACACTGCGAGCGAAATTTGCGTGCCCGTCGATTTGTCGACAGGTGAGCTTTCTCGGGAGGGCTACCTGAGCGACTGGTGTGCTACCGCTGCGCATCCGGACTCCGGCGTCGGGTTCTTCGGCGTGAAGATTCCCGCGTTTTCCAAATGTGTTCGTACCGTCCTCGAACTGCATCGGAAAGTCCCGTTCGCGCGCTGCATCGGATGGGACTTGACTGTCGACGTCGACGAAAACGTGCAGGTCATGGAGTGGAACGGCGAACACAACGATGTGAAATTCGGCGAGGCAACTCAGGGGCCCTGCTTTTCCGATTTGAAGTGGGAACGGCTGAAATCGGTGTGACGAGTTGGAGGAGGGAAGTGAGCGATCAGTTGTGGTGCGTCCATATCGAAGGCGTTGAAGACTTCATTGCCATGAGCTCCCGGGACATGGCGGTGCGCGAGGCGTCGACGATCAACGCCTACCTCGAGAGGTTTGAGAACGGCCGGGAAGCGGCGCGCGTGCGCGCCGTCGCAATCGAATGGCCGTTCTCGCCTGATCGTCATGCGAGTTCCTTGGAGGAGGACTGGCATGATCTGCAACAGATGGCGCATCGACAAGCAGGCGCTCAGCCGCCTAAGCGGTCATTGCTGAACATGGCGCGGCGTTGGAGAGAACTAAAACGAGTGGTTCGCAGCGCCTGATCCCTGCCGTTTCGATTTCGCACGCCGCATCAGCATGTTCATGCCCTCGACGAACGCGGAGAACGCCATCGCCGCGTAGATGTAGCCCTTGGGCACGTGCGAGCCGAAGCCTTCGGCGATCAACGTCATACCGATCACCAGCAGGAAGCTGAGCGCCAGCATGACGATGGTCGGATTGCGGTCGATGATGCGTGTGAGCGGCTGCGCGGCGAACAGCATGGCGCCGACGGCGGCAATCACGGCGATCACCATGATCGGCACGTGCTCCGTCATGCCCACTGCGGTGATGATGCTGTCGACCGAGAACACGAGGTCGAGCATCAGGATCTGGCCGATCGCGGCCCAGGCCGTCAATTGAGCCACGCCGCCGCCGGTAGGCGATGCATCGTCGGGCCGCGCCACGTGATGGTGAATTTCGCTGGTCGCCTTCCAGACGAGGAACAGTCCGCCGCCGATCAGGATCAAGTCGCGCCAGGAGAGCCCGTGGCCGAACAACGCAAAGGCCGGTTGCGTGAGCTGCGCGATCCACGCGACGGTGCTAAGCAGGGCCAGCCGAAGCACGAGCGCGAGCAGAATGCCGATCCGCTGGATGCGGGCGCGTTGAGCCTCCGGCAGCTTCTTGCTCAGGATCGCGATGAACAACAGATTGTCGACGCCGAGCACGATTTCCATGACGACGAGCGTGACGAGCGCGGCCCAGGCGGCGGGATCGGTAATGAGAGCGAGCAGATAGTCCATGAAAGTGGGCAAGCGCGGTTAGATGGGAACGAATCAAACGGTTCCGTCATGATCGCGGAATTGGCGGTTCGAAAAAATCAGTGATAATCGAAGCGATATATCGGTTTTTTCGAAATGAGCGCGCCATGCTGAACTATCGCCATCTGTACTATTTCTGGATCGTCGTGAAAGAGGGCGGCTTTGCGCGCGCGGCTGAGCGCCTGGACATGGCCGTCCAGACCATCAGTGCGCAGGTGCGGGAGCTGGAGCGCTCGATCGGGCGGCAACTGCTGAAGCCGGCCGGTCGCGGCGTCACGATGACGGAGGCCGGCGAGACGGCCTTCAGCCGCGCGGAGCAGATCTTCCATCTAGGCGAGGCGCTGCTCGAAGAGATGCGCGACACGGACGGCGAGAGCACGGCTCGCCTTGCGATTGGGCTGTCCGACGGCATTTCGAAGCTCGCCGCGCGTGCCCTGCTCGAGCCGGTGCTCGGCACGCCGTCGCTGCGGCTACTGTGTCACGAGGGCGAACATGCGGAGCTGATGTCGGAACTCGCGCTGCACCGGCTCGATCTCGTGCTCGCGTGCCGGCCGGCGCCGCACGACGCGGATCTGCGGCTCGTCAGCGAGCGGCTTGTTGCGTCGCCGGTCGACTGGTACGGTCCGGCGGAACTCGTGCGGAAGTCGGCCCGCGATCACTTTCCCCAATGCCTCGCCGACGTGCCCGTGCTGTTGCCCACCGCGCACGGCGCGCTGCGCGCCCGGCTGGACCGCTGGTTCGAGGCCGAGGGCATCCGGCCGCGGATTGCCGGCGAATTCGAGGACAGTGCGTTGATGGCGGTCTTCGCGGCGCGCGGACTCGGTGTGTTTCCGCTCGCCGAACTGGGCGCGGACGACCTGTCGCTGCTGCGTGGTCTGCGCTGGCTCGGTCGCGCGGAAGACGTGGCCGAGGAGATCCACGCGATCCGCTCGCGGCGCGGGCAGCATCATGCGCTGGCGTCGCGGGTGATTGCGGCGGCGCGCGGCTGAAGGCGCCGCCGCAAAAGCGGCGGCTGGCTCGGATGCGCGCAATGCGCTTATTCAGTGCCTTCGATAATGCGGAAATCTCGTTCGACGGAATTGCCGAGCGCGGCCAGGGCCGCTTGATACGCGTCGCTTTTATACGTGGCGAGTGCGCGATCGAGGCTGTCGAATTCGATGACGACCGTACGCTCTTGAATGCCGGCGCCGCTCGCATACACGGCTACGCTTCGAGTGAGAAACCGTCCGCCTCCGTCCTGAATCGCGGGCGTGGCGAGCTTTGCATAAGCGGCCAACCCCTCGGTGTCCAGAATCTTCCGATAAGCGGAAACCCAATATCCTTTTGCCACAGCAACCTCCATTTGGTTCGAGACATTGCACTTCGATTCGACCGGCGGAACGCCGGATGGCGTCTGGGTCGAACGCGAACGACGAGCATATCAGCAGCTACCGGAGCTTGCAGGGGCTCGCTTTACCGCGGGTTCCCGATTCTGCTTCCGATCATGATCAGCGAATTCGAACGCTAATGGCAAAAGATGGCTATTTGTTGGCGGCAAAGCACCTAATCGGACGCGCTTCGCCTCCGGTATGATCGCGTGAGCAAATAGCTGCAAACGCGCAGCTCGCAATGTGCCGGCATCACGTCTTTCCCGCTTGTTCACGCGCTTGGGGTCAACGCCCATGTCCACCGGACAAACCGCGCATTTCGACGGCTCAGCCCACTATTCACGTGGCATGTTGCGGCTGCTTGCGATCATCGCCGGCGTTTCGGTGGCGAACATCTACTACAACCAGCCGCTGCTCGAAAGCTTCCGGGCGTCGTTTCCGCAAAGCGAGCATTGGATCGGCTCGGTTCCCTCCGCCACGCAGCTCGGCTACGCCGTCGGCATGTTCTTGCTGGCGCCGCTTGGCGACCGCATCAATCGAAAACACATCATCCTCGCGCAGATCGTGGGATTGTCGATCGCGCTCGTTTTCGCTGCGGCGGCGCCGTCGCTCTTCGTGCTCGCCGGCGCGAGCCTCGCGATCGGCGTGCTGGCCACGATCGTGCAGCAGGCCGTGCCCTTCGCGGCCGAACTGGCGCCGTCCGCGGAGCGCGGGCATGCGGTCGGCACCGTGATGAGCGGCATGTTCCTGGGCATCTTGCTGGCGCGCACCGCGGCGGGCTTCGTGGCCGAGTACTTCGGCTGGCGCACGGTGTTCGGTGCGTCGGTGCTATCGCTCATCGCGTTGGCCGTGGTCGTCGCCACGCGGCTGCCGGATAGCAAGCCGACCTCCACGCTGCCGTACGGCAAGCTGCTGGGCTCGATGTGGCATCTGGCGGTCGAGCTGCACGGTCTGCGGGTCGCGTCGCTGACCGGCGGTGCGATCTTTGCCGCGTTCAGCGCCTTCTGGTCGGTGCTGACGTTCCTGCTCGCGGGCCCGCCGTTTCATCTCGGGCCGCAAGCGGCGGGGCTCTTTGGCATCGTCGGCGCGGCGGGCGCGCTGGTCGCGCCGGTGGTGGGGCGCTTGTCGGACCGGCGTGGACCGGGCGCGATCATCACGCTGGCGGTCGGGCTCGTGGCCGCCGCATTCGTCGAGCTGATGTTCGCGAGAGCAAGCATTGCGGGGCTGGTGGTCGGCGTCATCGTGCTCGATGTCGGCGTGCAGGCCGCATTGATCGCGAACCAATCGCGCATCTACGCGTTGCGGCCCGATGCGCGCAGCCGTATCAATACGGTGTTCCTGGTGGGCTATTTCATCGGCGGTGCCTTCGGTTCCGCAGTGGGCGCCATGGCATGGCGGCACTTCGGATGGACCGGCGTATGCGTGGTCGGCGTCCTGTTCGCGGCGCTCGCCGCGTGGGTGCATTCGCGCCCAGAGCCGGCTTTGGCGCGGCAAAGCTGACGCGCAGTTAGCCGGCTCTCTTAAAGGACTCCGGATTTTCTTTGCGTCTCTCGCGGCAATTCGTTGAAACGCGCCTGATAGTAGGCCGAGAAGCGGCCCAAGTGACCGAACCCGTAAGCCAGCGCGGTGTCGGTCACGCTCGCATTGGGCGCGAGGATCAGATGCGCCCGCACGGCATCGAGCCGCATATTGCGCAGCAAGGTCATCGGCGCAACGCCGAAGTGCCGCTGACACAATGCGTTCAACGAACGCACGCTGACCCCAACGGCATTGGCGAGATCTTCGAGCGACACCGGAGCGGCGAGCTTCGCGTTCGCGTATTCCAGCAACGCGTCTGTCTGACGTGAGGCGCCTGCGTATCCGTCGAAGCTTCCGTGGCCGTGATCGACTGCCTCAACCGCCGAACCGCTCGGCCCGAGTGGCGAAAGCAGCGCTGTCGGCTGATGAGCCAGAAGGAACAAAGCGATGTTGCGCTCGAAATGATCGCGCCACGCTGGATGCACGGCGGACGCCTGCTCGATCGATAGCAGCCCGAGCAGCGATTGCACGAGCATGTCCCATTGCAGATTCAGTTCGCGCGGCACGAGATAGCCGGGCATCAGCCTCGCTTCATGCGCCGCATCTGGCTCCGTCGCGGCACGCAGCAGCGCATTCGGAATCTTGATGATCAATTGCCGTGTGCCGGCATACCAGCGCATCCGCAGGCGATCGCGCGGCGAGAGTATCGCGGTACGCCCTTCGGACACGTTGAGCGTGCGCCCATCGGCTTCGATTTCAGCCCCGCCTTGCAGCGAGGTATGGACCAGTGAGAAATCGTCGAACGGGCTCGGCGCGACTTCGACGTCCGCCCCGTACTGCAACGCGTACACCGTGAGCTGATTCAGTTCGCCTTTGAAAAGAGCGGCATCAGGCGCGCCTCGCTTCCAACGCAAGACGTGATCGGAAAGCTCGCGCGCAACCTGATCGTGGACGTTCACGCGAACGTCTGAACGAAACAGGCAATTGCGGTAGAGCCCCGACAGTGCCTCGCTTTTGGGGGACAGCGACATCGATTTTCTCCGAGTCGTCGCGCCGCGACTGAAGGTTTTCTGAAAGCAATAGGGTGCGAACGTAAGGATGGCCCGATTCTGTCAGAAAAAATTATTCGCGTCAGGGCGGGATTCGAATGCGCTTTGCAGCGTGCGCCTATTCATTCGACGAATACGGCCTCGCTGCGCCGCCGCAATCCATGAAGGCTTTCGTGCTCGCAAAAAACGGATAGAACCGGCGAGCAATTCGCCGGTTTCGGATAGCGGCGAAAAAACGGCGTTCTTAAGATTTGCCTCACAACGACTTGATACGGAGACAGTCAATGTCAGAAGCGGCAGAACTTTCAGACGTCATGCAGCGCGCAGCGGAGCGGCGCGTCGCGTTTCCCCAGCCGGATGGCTCGTGCGTTCCCTATAGCGTGTTCAGCTCGCAGGAAGTCTACGAGCGTGAGCAGGAGCGCATCTATCGCGGCCCGCATTGGAATTTCGTTGCGCTTGCATGCGAAATCCCGAACGTCAACGATTTCAAGAGCACGTTCGTCGGCGACACGCCCGTCGTCGTCACTCGTACCGCGAACGGCTTTGCCTGCTGGGTGAACCGCTGCGCGCATCGCGGCGCGATGGTGTGCCGCGAGAAATACGGCAATGCGTCGTCGCATACGTGCGTCTATCACCAGTGGAACTACTCGTGCGAAGGCGACCTGCAGGGCGTGCCGTTCAAGCGCGGGCAGAAGCAGGGCGGCACGATGCTGATCGGCATGGCCAAGGCATTCAACACAGCCGAACACGGTCTGCAGAAGCTGCGCGTCGAGGAATACAAGGGGCTCGTGTTCGCGACGTTCAGCGACGAGACGCCGCCGCTCGTCGACTACATCGGTCCGCAGATGCTGCCGTGGGTTGACCGCGTATTCCACAAGCCGATTCAGTTCCTGGGGTGCACGCGCCAGTACTCGAAGTCGAACTGGAAGCTCTATCTGGAGAACGTGAAGGATCCGTATCACGCGAGTCTGCTGCATCTGTTCCATACGACCTTCAACATTTTCCGCGTCGGCATGAGCGCGCGCTCGATTCCCGACGAGACGGATGGCCTGCACAGCTTGATTACCGTAACCAAGCCGATCGCGGATACGAACACGGCATCGGCGTACACCGACCAGAAAATCCGCTCGATGCAAGAAGGGTTCGCGCTCGAGGATCCCGCGGTGCTCGGGCAGATCTCCGAGTTCGACGAGGACTGCACGAATCACATCCAGCCGATTTTCCCGCAGCTCGTCATTCAGCAGATTCACAACACGCTGGTCGCGCGGCAATTGCTGCCTAAAGGCCCGAACAATTTCGAGCTGATCTTCCACTTCTTCGGCTATGAAGACGACACACAGGAACTGCGCGATCTGCGTCTGCTGCAGACGAATCTCGTGGGTCCCGCCGGCTACATCTCGATGGAAGACACCGAGGCGACGGAACTCGTTCAGCGCGGCACGGTGCGCGATGGCGACAAGACGTCGTATATCGGCATGGGGCTCGATGCGCCCGAGCAGACCAACAGCAATATCACCGAAAACTTGATCCGCCGATTCTGGACCGGATACCAAAAGGCGATGGGCTACTGACATGGATAAGCAACTGCAATGCTGGCTCGAACTGAGCGCGCTTCAGCACCGTTACGCCCACGCGATCGATAGCGGCAAGCTCGAAACGTGGCCGGAGTTCTTCACCGAAGACGCGAGTTACACGATCGTCTCGAAGGAGAACGCGGACCGCGGGCTGCCCGCACCCATCATCTACTGCCGCAACCAAAAGATGATGCGCGACCGCATCGTCGCGCTGCGTCACGCGAACATCTTCGAGGCGCACACCTATCGCCATGCGCTCGGCGGTCTCGTCATCGACGAGATGAACGACGACGAGGTCAAGACGACCTCCAGCTACATCGTCGTGAGCACCGGCGCGGCGGGCGACTCGGTGGTCTACCAGGCCGGGTGCTATCGGGACACCGTCGTCAAACGCGATGGCGTGTGGCTGTTTAGCGAAAAGCGCGTGGTCTACGACACATCGCGTGTCCAGACCCTGCTCGCCACGCCGATCTGAAGAGGTAATGCATATGAGCACCTGGCATGACATCGGCGCATTCGACGACTTCGTCGAAGACGAACCGAGCGCTGTGAACGCTGACGGCGTATCGATCGCGATTTTCCGCGTGGGCGACGAATTGTTTGCGCTGCACGATCTCTGCACGCACGAAACGGCGCCGCTCTCCGAGGGCTTCGTCGAGGACGGCTGCGTCGAATGTCCGCTTCATCAAGGGCTTTTCGATCTGCGCACGGGCGAAGCTCGGAAAGCGCCTTGCGAGCACGCCGTGCAGACGTACCCGGTACGTATCGAAGCGGGGCGTGTGGCGGTTCAGGTTCTGCCGCGCATCGCGCTGGCTGAATGAACGTTCGTCTTCGGCGAGGTTGAGCACATGAGCGAATCCACGATCATCGTGGCCGGCGCGGGGCAGGCCGGCGGCTGGGCGGCGCGCACGCTGCGCAAGGAAGGTTTTGGCGGACGCGTCGTGTTGATTGGCGACGAGTCTCATCCGCCTTACGAGCGTCCGCCGCTCTCCAAGGCGGTGTTGACCGGCGAGAAGCCGATCGAGGGCACGCACATTTTCGGCGCAAGCGACTTCGTCGATCTTGCCCTGGATTGGCGGAGCAATGTCCGGATCACGGCGCTGCAACCCGAGGCAAAGCGCGTCACGCTGAACGGCGGTGAAACGCTGAACTACGACGCGCTCATCTTTTGCACGGGTGGACGCGCACGCGAACTGAACGTGCCTGGCGCGGATTTGCCAGGCATCTACCGGCTGCGCACGCTCGATGACGCGCTCGCGTTGCGCCCGCTGTTGCAGCCGGACGCGTCGCTGGTCGTGATCGGTGGCGGCTGGATCGGTCTGGAGGTGGCCGCGACGTGCCGCAAGATGGGCGGCCATGCGACGGTCGTCGAAAGCGCTCAGCGGCTCTGCGAGCGCACCGTTCCGCCCGATGTCTCCGCTTACCTCGCCGAGCTTCATGCTTCGCACGGCGTGCCCGTGCTGCTCAGTGCGGAAGTGACGGGCTTTACGCGGCAAGCCGGCGGCAAGCTCGCGGTAGCGTTGCGCGATGGGCGCGAGCTGGTTTGCGATGCGGCGGTGATCGGCGTGGGGATCATTCCCAACGACGACGTCGCGCGGGCCGCAGGCATTGCGTGCGAGGGGGGCATCATCGTCGACGAGCAATGCCGCACTTCCGATCCGTCCATCTACGCGGCGGGCGATGTCGCGGCCGCGCACAACGCATGGGCGGGACGGCGGCTGCGCCTGGAGTCGTGGCAGAACGCGCAGGAGCAGGGCATTTGCGCGGCGAAGGCGGCGCTCGGGCAGGCGGTGCAGTATCAACCGTTGCCGTGGTTCTGGTCCGATCAGCACGGTGTCAATCTGCAGATCTACGGCTTTCCCAGCGCAACGCACACGGTTGTCGAACGCCGGCAATCCGAAGGCGGCAGCTTCGTGCGCTTTTATCTTGAAGGGGATTGCGTCAAGGCGGCCATCGGCGTCGATGCGGCGCGGGATTTGCGATTTGCACGACGCTTGATCGAAAGCCAGCGCGAGGTATTGGTGGAACGCTTGGCAGACACTGGCGTTCCGTTATCGCGGCTTTGATAGCCGGCTGCGCGCTACTGCGACGCCGACACCTTGGCCACGCCGCCCGGTACTGAAGAGCGGATAACCACGCCTTCGGACTGATCGTGTTGATCGGCGCCGTGCGAGATGACGCTTTCCTTCAGGATCGCGCACATGACGACCAAGAGCGCGATGACGATCACGCCCAAGATGCCGTAGCCGAGGATTCTCAAGTACCCCATCGTGTCCTCTACTCGTATGTTCGCTGGGACAAGCGCCAAATAAGCGGCATTTGGCATACCTCTCCGACGTGAAGCCGCGAATGCCGCGTTGCAGGTATATACCATGCCCGTGTGACATGCAAATGCGACTTGCGAACGCCCGGCTGCGGGAGCCGGGCGGAACGATGCGAGGGGAGCGTTGCGCGGCCAAGCGCCGCGCGGATGAGATCCAGCGCAACTAGCGCAATTGAGTTGCCGCGAGCAGCAGCACCATGCTGCCGATCGCGCCGTCGAGCACGCGCCACGCGCTCGCACGGCGGAACAGGGGCGCGAGCAGACGCGCGCCATAGCCGAGGCCCACGAACCACAGCGGACTGACCGACATCGCACCGAGCGCGAACGCCATGCGTGCGCCTTCCGGTTCGCGAGCGCCCGCCGTGCCGATCAGCAGGAACACGTCGAGATACACATGCGGATTGAGCCAGGTGAACGCGAGCGTCATCAGGATGACGGGCCACGCGCGTTGCGCGGCCGTCGCGCCGCCGGCGCTGCTCGCCGCTTGCGCGCCGACATCCATCACCGCGTGCCCCGGCCGCAGTGCGCGTCGCAACGCGCTGATGCCGAACCACGCGAGATAGGCGAGCCCCGCGTACAGCACCGTATGAATAAACACCGGATAGCGCTCGACGAGCACCGACGCACCGCCCACCCCCGCTGCGATCAACACGAGATCCGATAGCGTGCACAGCAGGACGATCTTGCCGACGTGCGAGCGCATGATGCCTTGGCGCAGCACGAAGGCGTTCTGTGCGCCGATGGTGACGATGAGCGAGGCGCACAATGCCGCGCCGTGCGAATAAGCGGTCCAGTTCATTTCGATTCAGGGGACGAGACGGGTAGACGAGAGAAGCCAACGGGGCTAGTCTGCGTGTTTTGCACACGTAAGAAAAGCTAATTTAGCTAAAGCCGATTAAGGAACGCTAATGCTCGACTATGCCCTGCTCGACGCGCTCGCCGCCGTCATCCGCTACGGTTCGTTCGATCGCGCGGCGAGCGCGCTGAACGTCACGGCGTCCGCGGTTTCGCAGCGCGTGAAACTGCTCGAAGAGCGCGTCGGCAGCGTGCTCGTGAAGCGCGGACAGCCTTGCACAGCGACCACCTCGGGCGCGCTCTTGTGCCGCCACACCGAGCGCGTGAAGCTGCTCGAATCGGAGTTGACGGGGCAGATGCCGTCGATGCCCGGTGCGCTTACCGAATCGTGGCCGACTCTGCGGGTGGCCGTGAACGACGACAGCGTTGGCACTTGGTTCGTCGATGCGGCCGCCCCGTTCTGCGTCGAGCGGGAAACGCTGCTCGATCTCGTCATCGACGATCAGGACCACACCGCGCAGCGCATTCGCGACGGCAGCGTGCAGGGCGCTGTCACGACGCAGGCGGAGCCGGTGCAGGGGTGCCGTTCGACGCGGCTCGGCAGGATGCGCTACTTGGCCGTGGCGTCGCCGTCGTTCGCGGCGCGCTATTTCGCGGACGGCGTGAGCCGCGATTCGCTGCGTCGCGCGCCATGCGTCGTGTTCAATCCGAAAGATGCGTTGCAGACGCGCTTTATACGGCGCATCACGCGCGCGGAGGTCGATCCGCCGTTGCATTGGATTCCGCACGTCGGCGGTTTCTTGCGCGCGGCGATGACGGGGATGGGCTGGGGGATGTGTCCGGTGCCGATGATTTCCGCGCACCTCGCGGCGGGCGAATTGGTCGACATCGCGCCGGGCAAGTATCTCGATGTCGACCTGTACTGGCAGAGCTGGCGGCTTTCGATCGGCTGGCTCGACGATTTCGGCGCCGAGCTGAAAAAGCGAGCGGGGGCGTTTTTGGATTGAGGCGCAAGCGCGCCGCTACCCGGCCTTCCCAAGCCTTTCGATGATCGCCATCCCTGCCGCCGGATTGCGCACTTTGAAGCCGCTGATCACGTAGAGATAAACATCGCGCTTGCTTGCTTTGCGAGGCGCCTCGGCGACGGTCTCGAGTCCGTCGGGCGTGCTGCCGGCCGCCCACTGCTGCGCGCGTTCGGCCCAGAGATCGAGGTCCGCATCGGAATAGCCCTGCGCTTCCGTTTCGGCGGTGCCCATGATGCGGGCATAGACAAAGGGCGCGGTGTGATCGGCGATCTGCGGGTACTGAGAATCGCCGGCGACGACGACGGCCACGCCGTAGCGGCGGGCGAGCGCAATGAAATCGGGGTTCTTGAAGCTGTCGTGACGGACTTCCACGGCATGCCGCACCGCCTGCCCATCGACTTCCTGCGGCAACTGCGCGAGAAAGGCTTCGAAGTCTTCGGCGTTGAATTGCTTGGTCGTCGCGAACTGCCAGTTGATCGGCCCGAGCTTTTCCTTGAGCCTCATGACGCCGCTCGCGAAGAAACGCTCGACCGATTCGCCGGCCTCGGCGAGCACCCGGCGATTCGTCGCGAAACGCGGCGCCTTGAGGGCGAAGACGAAGCTTTCAGGCGTCTCGTCGTACCACTTCGCGAAGCTGTCGGAGCGCTGCGTGCCGTAGAACGTGCCGTTGATTTCGATCGACGTCAGTTGCCGGCTTGCATATTCGAGCTCGCGCTTTTGCGTGAGGTCCGACGGGTAGAACGTGCCCCGCCAGGGTTCGAAGGTCCAGCCGCCGATGCCGACGCGAATGCCGTGCTTTTTGCGAGTTGCCATGGTCGATCCGTTTGTCGAGTGGGTCGAATCAAACGGGTCAACTGTAGCAAATGGATCTACATGCTGCGCAGTGCGGTGAAATCGGCGATACGGATCAGCTTGCCTTCCATTTCGATGATCCCGCGCTTTTGGAAGCGCGACAGCATACGGCTCACGGTTTCGAGCGTCATGCCGAGATAGCTGCCCATTTCCTCGCGCGTCATGCGCAGATGGAATTCGCTCGGCGAATAGCCGCGCTTCGCGTGGCGCTCCGAGACGTCGAGCAGGAACGTGGCCACGCGCTCTTCGGCGTTCAGCGAGCCGAGCAGCATCATCTGCGACGTTTCGCGCACGATTTGCTCGCCCATCAGCTTGTGCAGGCGGTGCTGCATCGCGCCGGTTTCGCGGCACAGGGCTTTCAGGGCGTCGTAAGGAATGATGCAGACCGAGCTGTCTTCCAGCGCGATCGCGTTGCAGGTGTGCGTGTCGTCGCTGATGCCGTCGAGACCGAGCGCTTCGCCGGCGAGGTGGATGCCGGTGACCTGCTCGCGGCCGTCGCGGTGCGTGAGGACGGTTTTCAGGGAGCCCGAGCGGACCGCGTACAGATTGCTGAACGCCTCGCCCGAACGGTACAGCGTGGAGCCGCGCTTGACGGTTTGCGCGGTGCAGATGAGCGCTTCGAGCTTCGGCATTTCGTCGGCCGAGAGACCCTGCGGCATGCACAAATGGCGCATCGCGCAGCTCGAGCAATTGGCGTTTTGGCGCATTGCCGGGGGGGTGGCGCGGGTAGCCGCGCGGTTACCCGGAACGACTGTGTCGACGGGAATATTCGGGTTGCTCGGATTGCGTAAGGGGGCGATGGTAGGAGTCAGCATGATCGGTGGAAACAATGTCTAATTACGATGAAGTTATTGTCCCACCTCAAACCCTGTCCATTTAGCGACATAACGCCGCGTTAGACCGATACGAATACTTGCGCGGTGTCATGACATAAAAAGCGCATCGCGTATATAGGGTGCGAGCACTTATTCGACTGAGCGGGGCGGGGCTGCGGACGGAATCAAAAGCACGGGTAAGGCAGATTGACGCAGGCAGCGCTCGGCGACGCTGCCCATGATCAACCGGTGGACGCCGCGGCGTCCGTGTGTGCCCATCACGAGCACATCGGCGTCGAACGCGGTGGCGGCCTGCAGGACGCGCACGGCGACGTCTTCGATGGTCGATGCCGGGCCTGTGACGACCTCGCCGTCGACGCCCGCCTCGCGGATCGCCTGCGAGAACTCTTGGGCGAGAACGGCGCCTTCTTCCGTGAGCTTTTCGCGCAGAACCGAAGGGTCGTAGCTCGGCACCTGGTAGCCGATCGCGGAGTCTTTGAGCGCGTGGAACGCGCGCAGCGTGGCCCGGTTCGACTTCGCCAGATCGAGCGCGGTGTCGAACGCGCGTCGGGAAGGTTTGCTGTCGTCGATGGCGACGAAAATGCGCTTGTACATAATGACTGCCAGTTTTCGAGCGGCTAATTTGCCGGTTGATTGCGTATAGCGGCCGTTTCTCGAAAAGATTAAATGGCTGGTCTGAGGATTTCGTTCGACCGGAAGATTAATAAAGGAGAGCGGACGCAATAATCGCGGATTAAATGAAAATGATTTTCATATTGACTGCAAGCGCGAGGTCATTTCATTTGACCCGGCCCGTTGGGTCGCCCCGTCGTTCGACGCCGGCTCGCCGTCATGCGAAGATCGACGCCTGCGATCAACGAGAGGCCATCTCATGACAGACAACTCCCGCCGCTATCCGGACCCCGCCGTCCGGGTGCTCGACCCGCGCTTTAGCGCGCTGCACATCGCATCGGCTTCGGTCGAGTGCTTGTATCAGGGCGCGCGCTGGTCCGAAGGGCCGGTGTGGTTCGGCGACGGGCGCTATGTGCTGTGGAGCGACATTCCGAACAACCGGATGCTGCGCTGGGATGAAGCGACGGGAGCTGTCAGCGAGTATCGCAAGCCGTCGAATAACGCCAACGGCAATACGCGCGACCGCGAGGGCCGGCTCGTGACCTGCGAGCACTTGACGCGGCGCGTGACGCGCACCGAATACGACGGCTCGATCACCGTGCTCGCCGACCGCTACCAGGGCAAGCGCTTGAATTCGCCGAACGACGTGATCGTGAAGTCTGACGGCTCGATCTGGTTCAGCGACCCGACCTTCGGCATCGACAGCTTCTACGAGGGCGAGCAGCAGGAGTCCGAACTGATTTCCGCCGTCTATCGCATCGATGGGCAGACGGGCGAGCTGTCCGTCGTCGTCGACGATCTCGCGGGCCCCAACGGTCTTGCGTTTTCGCCGGACGAATCGATTCTGTACATCGTCGAATCGCGCGGCGAACCGCGCAAGATCCGCGCGTACGACGTTGGCGCGGACGGCGCGTCGATCGAGAAGGGCCGCGTGCTGATCGACGCCGGTCCCGGGACGCCGGACGGCTTTCGCGTGGACGTCCACGGCAACCTGTGGTGCGGCTGGGGCATGGGGACCGACGAGCTCGATGGCGTGCGAATCTTTACGCCGCAAGGCGAGGCGATCGGCCATATCGCGCTGCCGGAGCGCTGCGCCAACGTCTGCTTCGGCGGCCGCCACCGCAATCGTCTCTTCATGGCGGCAAGCCACGGGCTCTATTCGTTGTATGTGAACACGCAAGGCGTAAAGGGCGGGTGAGCGGCGTGCTCGATAGCGAAAGCGGCAACGGCAGCGATAACGAAAACGGTGACGACGAAGGCGGCCTCGACCCCGCCATCGCCGCGCTGCTGATGCAATTGCACGAAGCCTCGCAGGCAGCGCCGGCGAAGGCGTGGTCGCTCGCCAAGCTGAGCAAGCGCTCCGCTCTGCCGATGAGCACGCTGCGCCGGCTGCTCGTGCAGCTGGAGGCGGCGGGCCTGGTCGAGATGGCCATCGCCGACGACGGCACCGGCAGCGCCGGCCTGACCGACGAGGGCCGTCATCTTTGCGCCGAACTATTTGGCGCATGATGTTTCATCGACTGCGCTAGCGCGCGCGGCTGCACCGAAAGCTGTCCGTCAACGACCGAACCATCATGCCCAAAGCTGCGCCCCCCGATCTTCACGATGCCCCGGGACAGGGACGCGCGCTCGCACGCCGCTATCCGCGTGGGCACCGCGTCGAGCCGCATTCGCACGATTGGGCCCAGGTGCTGTACGCCGTCGCGGGCGTGATGTGGGTGGAGGTCGGCCAGGAGGCGCTGGTCGTGCCGCCGCAGCGCGCCGTCTGGCTGCCGGCGGGCACTGTGCACTCGATCCGGATGATGAGCGCCGTCGAGATGCGCAACGTCTATCTGCGCGCGCCATTTGTGCGGCATCTGAGCCGGCAGTGCGACGTGTTCGAGATCAACGGGCTGCTAAGAGAGCTGATCACGACGATTGCCGAGCATGAAGGCGAACGCGATCGGGCTTATCTCGACGCCGCGTATCGAATGGTGGTTCTCGAACTCGAGCATGCGACGCGCTATTCGCTGCGGATTGCCCTGCCCAGCGCGTCGGACCGGCGTCTCGAATCGCTCTGCCGCGCCGTGATCGACAATCCGTCGATCGACATCAGTTTCGAGCAGCATGCCGAGTCCGTCGGCGCGAGCGTGCGCACGCTCGCGCGACTCTTCACGCGCGAGCTGGGTGTCGGCTTCGCCGAATGGCGGCGGCAGGTTCAACTGGCGGTCGCGGTATCGCGTCTGGCGGAAGGGCGCTCGGTCAGCAGCGTCGCGCGTTCGCTCGGCTATCTGCCGAGCAGCTTCAGCGATATGTTTCGACGCGAACTCGGTGCGCCGCCCACTGAGTTTTATCCGCATCAGACGCTCAAGGTTGCGGGCGCCGAAGCCGACGGTCCCGCGGATCTCGCCGATCCGCTCGACGAATAGCCAACCGCCCTTGCGCGAACTCTGTCCGGAATTCGAAAGCACTTGTCAGCACACCGGGATGTCGGACACCTAGACTTCGGTCATGCGCTGCGTTCGGCAGCCAACCCCCCACTAGGAGCGTTTCGTCATGAAAGCGATTCAAGTCAAGTCGTTCGGCCATCCCGAAGTCCTCGAAACCGTCGATGTCCCGACGCCGGTGCGCGGCGGCGATTCCGCGATCGTGCGGATCGTGAGCGCGTCGGTCAATCCGAGCGACGTCAAGAACGTGTCGGGCCATTTCCACCATACGACGCTGCCGCGCATTCCCGGACGCGATTTCAGCGGCGTGGTCGTCGAGGGGCCTGCCGAGTGGCTCGGCGCCGAGGTCTGGGGGACGGGCGGCGATATCGGCTTCACACGCGACGGCACGCACGCCGAGTTCATCGAGATTCCCGTCGTGGCGCTCTCGCGCAAGCCGGCGAAGCTCAGCCACGACGAAGCGTCCGCGATCGGCGTGAACTTCGTCGTCGGCTGGCTCGGTACGGTCGACTACGCGCAGCTGGCCGCCGGCGAAACGATCGCTGTGATTGGCGTGAGCGGCGGGGTGGGCGGCGCGGTCACGCAGATTGCCAAGGCGCGCGGCGCGCGCGTGATCGGTGTGGCGCGCGAGCGGCCCGCGGAAGGCTCGCCCGCGGCGCAACTGATGGACGAATTCGTGCTGCTCGACGACTCGGCTGTCGAGCGCGTCCAGGCGCTCACGGGCGGCGGCGCGGATGTGGTGTTCGACGCGGTCGGCGGCGTCACGTTCGAGACGGCGTTGAAGCTCGCCAAGCGCCGCGGCCGCGTCGTGGAAATCAGCGCGACGGGCAAGCGCCGTGTCGAATTCGACCTGATCGACTTCTATCACAACGAAACGCAGCTTTTCGGCGCGGACAGCGCGAAGCTTGGTGTTGCCGAATCGGCGCGCTTGATGACGGCGCTCGCCGACGGTTTCGACAGCGGCAAGCTGACGGCGCCGGTGATCGCGCAGCGCTATCCGCTGAGCGAGGCGCGCGCTGCGTATGAAGCGGTGGCAGCGGGTACCGCGGGACGCGTCGTCATCAACATGTAAGGGGCGCCTGCGATGAAACCTTATCTAATCTCGCTGGCGCTCGGTTTGCTCGTCGGCGTGATTTACAGTGTGTTCGGCGTGAAATCCCCGGCGCCGCCGACAGTCGCGCTCGTCGGGCTGTTCGGGATGCTGGGCGGAGAGCATGTGATACCGCTTGCCCGGGCGGTGTTTGAGCGGGTTTGGGGGTGAGCTGAAGCGGCAGGGGCCAAAGTTGACAGCGCCACGCGTGGCCTTTAGGATGCGGCGGCCAGTGGAGGCCGGGGCCGGCTAGTGCCGGAAGCTCTCCACTGCGCGTTTTGCCGCCATGACAAGGCGCTTTTTTTTTGCGACATTTTTTGAGATGGGTACGCTCTATCTGGCCTTGTCTGGCTTTACTGCCTATTTAAAAGTTACGAATTCATGACAGTTTCGCGCGGCATTCCCCCGCAACGGGTCGCGGTACTCGTGCCCTGTTACAACGAGGCCGCGACGGTTGGCGCCGTGGTCCGCGATTTCCGGAAGGCGCTTCCGGAGGCCAGCGTCTATGTCTTCGATAACAACTCGTCGGACGACACCGTTGCGCTCGCCCAAGCCGCTGGCGCCACCGTGCGCCGGGTTCCGTTGCAGGGCAAGGGCGAGGTGATTCGCCGGATGTTCGCGGACGTCGAAGCCGACGTCTACGTGCTGGTCGACGGCGACGACACGTACGACGCCGCCGCTTCCCCCGATCTCGTGCGCCGGCTTCAGGAAGACGGGCTCGATATGGTCGTCGGTTCCCGTGTGACCGATGAGCAAGCGGCGTATCGGCTAGGCCATCGATTCGGCAACGTCTTGCTGACGCAATGTGTCGCCCGGATTTTCGGCCGAACGTTCAAGGACATGCTGTCGGGTTATCGCGTCTTCTCGCGCCGTTATGTGAAGTCGTTCCCGGCACACGCCAGCGGATTCGAAACGGAAACGGAGTTGACCGTGCACGCACTCGAGTTGCGCATGCCGGTCGCCGAGGTTCAAACGCAGTACAAGTCGCGGCCGGACGGCTCGGAGAGCAAGCTCAATACCTACCGTGATGGCCTGCGCATCTTGCTGACCATCCTCAAGCTGTTCAAGCTGGAAAAGCCGCTGATGTTTTTCTCGCTAGGCTTTTTCGTGTGTGCGCTGAGTTCGATTCTGCTTGCGTTGCCGCTTGCCGCAACTTATGTGCAAACCGGAACGGTGCCGCGCCTTCCCACGGCGTTGCTGTGTGCCGCGCTCATGCTGCTCGGGGCCATGCTGCTCACGTGCGGCTTGATTCTCGACACCGTCACGCGTGGCCGCGCAGAGGCCAAGCGGTTGACGTATCTCGGCATCCCGGCGCCGGGCGCAGACACGCCCGCCTGCTGACATGCGCAAGCAGCTCGTACGTTTTGGCATCGCGGGAGTGGCGGGTTTTCTCGTCGACGCGGGCGTCCTGTATCTGATGCTCGCGCTTGGCCTTGGTTATTACGCCGGCCGCGTCGTGTCATTCCTGTGCGCCGTGTTCGCGACTTGGCAAATCAATCGGCACTACACATTTACGCCTCGGGCAAATGTCGAAGCGGTAACCACGGCGCGCCGTCCCTCGCTCTGGAAAGAGTGGTGGCAGTATCTGCTCGCCATGTCGGGCGGCGGAGCCGTGAACTATGCCGCCTATTCGGCCACGGTCTTCCTGCTTCACCCGATGCGCTTCCTGCCGCTCTTAGCGGTCGCCGTGGGATCGGTCGCCGGTCTTGGCGTGAATTTCCTGTCCGCCAAGTTCTGGGTGTTTCGACATCGCTAAGCCACGCAAACGCGCGGCGTTCACTAAACAACCCTGCATCACGAGGTTTCTTTTAGATGTCGAAAGTTGCTGCCTGGATGAGATCGATCGATTGGAACGCTGCGAAGCTGCATCGTCGCGCGAGCATCGTGGTGCCTGTGTTGTTTGGCTTGATCTCGTTGTGGCTTGGCCAAGACAGTAACTGGGACCTTGGCAACTACCACCGTTACAACGCGTTCGCACTGCTCAACGGCAAGGTCGGGGTCGATCTGGCGCCGGCGGGCATGCAGTCGTATTTCAATCCGGTACTCGATGTTCCGTACTACCTGATGACGACATACTGGCCCGCGCCGTTAGTGGGCTTCGTCATGGGCGTTGTGCACGGTCTGACGTTCGTGCTGTTGCTCGGCATTGCGAAGGCGGCATGCAGCGAGTTGCGGGACGAAGACCGCTATCGAGTGCCTTTGCTTCTCGCCGCGGCCGGCGTGCTGACCGTCAATTTTCTGTCGGGCCTCGGCAACTCGATGGGCGACGATACGACCGCGCTATTGGTCCTTGCTTCGATGCTGACCGTCGTGCGGCATTGGGGGGAGCTTGGCGTGGGGTCGTCGCGGGCCGTTCGCGCGATGGCGGTTGCCGGCGTGCTCGTCGGCGCCGGTGCGGGGCTCAAGCTCACCAACGCGGTGTATGCCGTCGCGCTTTGCGCGAGTCTTTGCGTGGTCTCGGCATCGCTGTGGACACGCATTCGGATCGCCTTCGTGTTCGGTGTGGGCGTGCTGCTCGGCATTGCGATCACGGGCGGCTACTGGTTCTGGACGATGTGGCACACGTTCGGCAATCCACTCTTTCCGCAATTTGGCTCGGTGTTTCCGAATCCGCTTGCAAGCGCGGGTGGCGTTGCCGATACGAGTTGGTTGCCGAAGAGCCTGCGCGAGGCGCTGCTCTGGCCGTTCGTGATTTCGCTGAATTCGCTTCGCGCCGGACAGGTTCGGCTGCATCAGATCGTGTGGCCTGCCGTCTACGTATTGTTTGCTTGGTGGGCGATCAACGCGTTGGTCTCCATGGGGCGACGGGGTGGGGCAGAATGCTCGGCGCCGAGCCGCTCGCCTGGCGTCTACGTGCTTGCGTGCATCGCGATCGGCTTCGTCGTCTGGATGAAACTGTTCAGCATTTTCCGCTATATCGTCGCGATTGAAGTTCTAACGCCGCTTGCGATATGGCTGCTGTTGCATCGCGTATTGTCCGAGGCGTCCGCGCGTCGCTGGGCGTCTTATGTGATCTGCGCCGCGACGGCCGTAGCTGTATTCGGCGGTGTGGAAACGTGGGGTCACGAACCTTGGGCAAACAGGGCGTTCAAAGTCGATGTGCCGCACTTCGATGATCCGATTCATTCCACCGTGCTAGTCGTGGATCAACGGCCTGCGTATGGGTGGGTCGTACCTGCTTTTCCTCCGTCGATTACGTTCGTGTCCGTGGCGGGCAGCTTTCCCGAGGGCAGCGGATATGCAGCGCGTGTGCGCCAGATCATCGACGCGCGTGGCGGTCCGACCTATGCGCTGGTCCCGTTCGTGGACAACTGGCGAGCCAGGAGCCTCGAGCGGATAAATGATCGCCTTGCGGGCCTAGGCGTTCTGCAAAGCGCAGGCATATGTTCGTTTGCTACGCGTCTAGTCGACCGCTTGCACATGCACGCGATGGTGGTCCCGACCGTTGCAGCGACGCCGGATGGCAGGCACTGCGAACTGGCTCAGCGCACGTCGGATCAGCAATCGATCGTGGCGCAAGACAACGCGTTGATGGAACACACCGTCGAAATCCTGCACAACTATCGCGTGCAACTCGATCCGTCGTCGTGCTCGATTCGCGACGCTTTTATCGGCGGCTCGCGCGCGCCGTATCGGTTCTGCCGCGTCACAGCGGAATAGCGCAGCCTAATACCCCACGCGATACACGCGCCCCGTCTGCGCGCCTTCCACGCTGCGGCAATACGCAAGCGCCGCACGCTGCGCCGTGACGGGCTCGAAGCCACGGAAATACGGCCCGTACACGCTCATCGATTCTTCGAGCACCGTCGGGCTCACCGTGTTGATCCGAATCCCGCGCGGCAATTCGATCGCCGCGCCGCGCACGAACCCTTCGATTGCGAAATTGACAGTCGTCGCATTGACGCCTTCATGTATCGGCTCGTCGGCCAGAATGCCGCTCGTCAGCGTGAACGAGCCGCCATCGCTCACGTGATGCTGCGCGGCGAGCACCACGTTCACTTGCCCCATGAGCTTGTCGCGCAGGCCGATCCAAAACTGATCGGCCGTCATCTCGTGAAACGGACCGAAGTGCGTTTTACCGATGGCTGTCACCACGGCGTCGACTTTGCCGATTTCGTGAAAAAGCCGCTCGACGCTCGGCAAGTTCGTCACGTCGACGTGATGATCGCCGTGCGTCGCGCCGACTTCGATCACTTGATGGCGGATCTTGAGTTCGGCCGCAACGGCGCGTCCGAGCGTGCCGCTGGCTCCGATGACGACGATCTTCATGGGCGAGTCCTCAAACACTCAACTCAATGCGGCTTCGAGGGGCAAATCTCGATGAGTCGCGTGGCGCGCGTGTGCTGCAACTCCCATACCCAATCGATATCGTTGATAGCGCGGCGCATCTTGCCGTGCATCTTCAGGTAAGGAATTTGGGTGAGCTGCACGCCCCGGTCGACGACGTCGTAACCGGGCTTGAGCGCAAGCAGCACCTTGCTGCACCCAACACGGCTGTCGAATCCGGCCAGGCCGTCCTTGGCTTCCGGCACGTTGTTGTCGAGCGTCGCGTCGCTGCACGTCAGTTCGTCCGGCGAAATCGGTTGGCCGTTCGCGAGCCGCGCCGCTTCGCGATACTTGCCGTCGGTATCGACGGTGCTGTCGAGCGAGCCGTCGTTATTCATATCGATGCTGTGCGGACGCCGGCTCGTCATGCCCAGCGGCCCAGGTTGATATACAGGCTCGTCGGCCGCGCGGTCGGATTCGCGCGAGACCATCGGGTTGTCGATTTTCGCGTTCATGATGATCCCCATAAAGAAAGAATCAATGAAAGCGCTGCAAAAGCCGTTCCGCCGCTCAGACATGAGGGTCGCGCACTGGAACCGTAAAGGAGGGTTAGCGTCCGATTTTTTTTCGTAGAACACGCACTTCCTACAGAGTATGATCCTTTCCTCAGAGCTTGCACGCCATCATTAAACGTTCGTCACGCGTGCCGTTCAAACCAGAGGCGAACTCGCCAATTGTGCGTACAACTCGAATAAACCACGCAGGGCACTCAGGGCAGGTGACTCATGCATTTCGATGCTGCATTCACACATCGCGGCTACTTGTTGAATTGCGCGCCGGCGCGCTCGGGCGACGGCACCTACCAACCGTATGTCGTGATCTCCCGTTCAAGTGACGGAGAACTCGTTGCCAATCGTTTCTTTCCGAATGAGCTGCGCTTTACCGATGAAGCCTCCGCGATTGCGCACGCGCGCGAGTGGGCCGTGCGCTGGATCGACGCGAGCAGCGTGACGATCTGATTGCCTCGACATCGGGAGGGCGCGCGCAACACGCGTCGTCCCCGAGTTTGACGAGGTGTCCGTTACCGCCTTGCGCGAAGGCGGCGAAAAAGCGGTAATCTTTGCGGACACTTCACTCATCAGCCGATATCGACGGCTACCGCATCATCATGTCGAATTCGCAGTCCCACAACTGGGGTCTTGAGCACATCGTCGCCGAACTGCGCGCTTCGCGCGAAGAACTGCATCGCACGCGCCATCCGCGCGGCATTCGCGAATTGCCGTCACGCGACGCGATCTGCGGCATCGTCACCGGCCTGCGCGCCGCGCTGTTCCCGACGCATTACGGTGCGCCTGATCTGACCGACGAAAGCGTCGACTACTACGTCGGGACCACGCTCGAAAGCACGCTGCGGCTGCTCGCCGAACAGATCCGGCGCGCGCTGCGCTTTCTGCCCGAGCACGCTGAGACGCCAAACGACGAACTGAAAACGAAGGCATTCACGATCGCCCGCGATTTCGGCGCGCAGCTGCCGCAGATTCGCGCGCTGCTCGTGAGCGACATCCAGGCCGCGTTTGCGGGCGATCCTGCTGCGCAACACATCACCGAGATCCTGCTGTGCTATCCCGGCGTGTTGGCGATGATGCATCATCGGCTCGCGCATGCGTTGCATCGTCTCGGCGTGCCGTTGCTCGCGCGTTTCATCAACGAGATCGCGCACTCGGCGACTGGCATCGACATCCACCCCGGCGCGCAGATCGGCCCGAGCTTTTTCATCGACCATGGCACGGGTGTCGTGATCGGCGAGACGGCGATCATTGGCGAGCGTGTGCGTCTCTATCAGGCGGTGACGCTCGGCGCGAAGAGTTTCCCGGCCGATGGCGACGGTGCGCTCGTCAAGGGCAATGCGCGGCACCCGGTGGTCGAGGACGACGTCGTGATCTATGCGGGTGCGACGATCCTCGGGCGCGTGACGATCGGACGGGGCTCGGTGATCGGCGGCAACGTCTGGCTCACGCATAGCGTGCCGCCGGGCAGCAGCGTGTCGCAAGGCAAGATCCGCGAAGGCGATCGCCGCGACGAAGCCAAATCTTGAATCCCGCTTGAAGTCCGCTTGAGTCCCGCCTGACGCCGGATTGACCGTCTGCACTCCGGCCGCGATCGAACGTCTGCGTTTTCGCTCGGCGTTTCCGATTTGCGGCTGTTTTCTCGCTCCCCACCCGTCAGCTACGAGGTCCGCGCACCGCAGGCCAGCGTACGTCCTTACCCGCGCTTTCCCTGCCGCGTCGCCCCCAAGAGCGCCCCGTAAGATCCCAATACCTCTGTGGACAGGTCTGTAAGGATAGAAATATTCTTGTAGTAATTACGTAATGATCGACGACAGCGCGCTCACGGTCGCGCTCTCCAACAACCCCGACACGCTATCGTCGCTGTTCAATTCGAAGACGGGGCTGTGGGCGCGACGCTCAATACGCATCTGAGTTCGTTCCTGAAGACGGGCGGGATCATCGATGCGCGCACGAACGCGATCAATGCCGCTCAGGTATTCGGCACGTTGTACGCCGTGCTGTTCGAGACGATCGACAGAAATTCGCGCCGCGTCGACGGGTCCGTGCGGAAGGTGCCGAGCATCCGCGACGTGACCATCTCGACGCCGGGCTTGTGCACGCCGCGCGTCGACATGCATTGATGCGCCGCCTCGAGGATCACGCCGACGCCCTTCGGCTGCAGGATCTCGTTCAACGTATCGGCGATCTGCGCGGTCATCTTCTCCTGGATCTGCAGACGCTTCGCGAACGCGTCGACGAGCCGCGCGAGTTTCGAAATGCCGACGACGCGATGCTCCGGCAGATACGCGACGTGCGCGCGGCCGATGATCGGCACCATGTGGTGCTCGCAATAGCTTTCGAAGCGGATGTCTTTCAGCACGATCATTTCGTCGTAACCGTCGACCTCGGAGAAGGTGCGCGCGAGGATCTCGCGCGGGTCTTGCTGATAGCCCGAGAAAAACTCTTCATACGCGCGCGCGACGCGCGCCGGGGTTTCGAGCAAGCCTTCGCGTGTGGGATCGTCGCCGGCCCAGCGCAGCAGCACGCGGACCGCGGCTTCCGCTTCTTCGCGCGTCGGCCGGTTCAAAGCGTCGCCGTGGTTTTTCTTTTCTCGAGATTCCTTCGACATCCTTGGCTCCTAATGTGCCGCTTGCGTCACTTGTGCCACTTCGAAGCGGCCGGGCAGTCGCTATCCGTCATGTGTTCTGCATTGTTCCATGTTTTTCGGGGTGCTGCCCGGGGTGTGCCACGTTCGTTTTGTGCCGCTGACTTCAGTCGTTACTTAGGCCATTCGTCGGCAGCATCGTTGAACAGTTCGGTGACCACGCCGCGCAGCCACGACATCCGCGGATCGTTGTGATACTTGCGATGCCAATGCTGCTTGAGATCGAAATGCGGCAGCGGCAAAGGCGGCTCGACGAGCGTGATCGACGCATGCTCGGCGACATAGGCAAAGCCGATCGCGTGCGGCACGGTCGCGATCAAATCGGTGCGGGCGAGGATGAAGGGCAGGCTCATGAAGTGCGGCGTCTCGAGCACCGCGCGGCGGCGGATGCGCTTTTTCTCCAGAAACTTTTCGAGCACTTCCTGGCTGCGCCCTTCGGCTCGCACGACGGCGTGTCCGCACGCGAGGAACTGGTCGAGCGTGAGCGGCGCGCCCGCCAGCGGGTGGCTGCTTCTCATCAAGCAGATGAAGCGGTGCGTGAACAGCCGTTGCTGGAAGAAGTTGCTCCCTGAGAGGTCAGGGAAGTAGCCAATCGCGAGGTCCACGTCGCCGGATTCGAGCCCGCGTTCGACATGCGCGGGCGGCAATGAAACCGAGCGCAGGTTCGCATGCGGCGCGCGTTTCGCGAAGAGCTGCAAGAGGCGCGGCAGGAACACGATCTCGCCGACGTCGGAGAGCGCGATCGAGAACGTGCGGGTCGTCGTGGCCGGGTCGAACTGCTGGGCGTCGAGCACGCCGCGCTCGATGTGCCCGAGCGCCTCGCGCGCCGCGGGAATGAGCGCGAGTGCGCGCGGCGTCGGCTCCATGCCGCGCGACGTGCGCACGAAGAGCGGATCGGCGAAATAGTCGCGCAACCGGCCGAGCGCCGTCGACACGCGCGGCTGGCTCACGCCGAGCAGCTCGGCGGCGCGGCTTACGTTGCGCGTGTCCTCCATCGCGACCAGGTACGGGATCAGGTTCAAGTCGAGTTCTTGCATCGGCATCTTGTCCTACCTTTATCTCAAATCCGTATACAACGTATCTGCATAATCGCGTTGCCGCATATTGGGGAAAGCGCCGACAATCGTTTCACTAATCGAACCATTGTTCTGGAGACGAACATGCGCACACAAGTCGCCATCATCGGCGCAGGGCCTGCCGGCCTGCTTCTTTCCCATCTGCTTCGCTTGCAAGGCATCGATTCGGTGATCGTCGAGGCGCGTTCGCGCGAGTATTGCGAGAACCGTATCCGCGCCGGCGTGCTCGAGCAGAGCACGGTCGATACGCTCAACGAGGCCGGGCTCGGCGCGCGGATGCAGCGCGAGGGGCTCGTGCATCACGGTATCGAGCTGCTGTTCGGGCGCGAACTGCACCGAATCGACATGACGGCGCTCACGGGCGGCCGCTCGATCACCGTCTATAGCCAGCATGAAGTCGTGCGCGATCTGATTGCTGCTGCGATCGAGCATGAACAGAAGCTCTATTTCGACGTGGAAGATGTGTCGCTGCACGATCTGCAAAGCGGCGCGCCGCATGTCACGTTCAAGCATCGCGGCGTGGAGCAGCGGATCGATTGCGACTACGTGGCCGGCTGCGATGGTTTTCACGGCATCTCGCGCGCGTCGATCCCGGCCGACGTGCTGCGCACCTACGAGCGTGTCTATCCGTTCGCGTGGCTCGGCATTCTCGCGGATGCGGCGCCGTCCAAGGACGAGCTCGTCTACGCGCATCACGAGCGCGGCTTTGCGCTCTTCAGCATGCGCTCGCCGAGCGTCACGCGCCTTTACCTGCAATGCCAGCCCGACGAAGACTTGGCGCAATGGTCCGACGAGCGCGTCTGGGCGGAACTGCGCACGCGCTTCGAGAATACGAGTGGATGGTTGCCGAACGAGGGGCGCATTACGCAAAAGAGCGTGACGCCGATGCGCAGCTTCGTCACCGAGCCGATGCAATACGGGCGTCTCTTCCTCGCGGGCGACGCCGCGCACATCGTGCCGCCCACCGGCGCGAAGGGGATGAATCTCGCGGTGGCCGACGTGCGGGTGCTGTCGCAGGCGCTGGCGGCGCGCTATCGCGACGCGCGCACCGATTTGCTCGACGCCTATTCGCAGACCTGCCTTGAACGCATTTGGCGCTCCGAGCACTTTTCGTATTTCATGACCAACATGCTGCACCCCTCTAGCGATGACACGCCGTTCGGCAATCGCATGAAGATGTCGGAGCTGAAGTACGTGACGAGCTCGCACGCGGCTGCGCAGGCGCTGGCGGAGAACTATGTGGGGCTGCCGTTCGCGGCGTAGAGGCGTGGTGTCGCATGGCATGTTGATTTCGACGTGCTTACGATCTCCTCTCGTGTGTTCACGAGAGGAGACAAGCATTGGACAATACACGCGACCCATTGCCGTACTACAAGCTGGGTGGCTCATTCAGGCCGCTCTGGCAATTACGTGAAGGCGGGCTAGGCTGCATGCCGGTCTGGATCGAGGACGTTTGCTTAAAGCAGGACCGGCCGCCGCCTAAGCTGATCCATGCCCCGCCACCCCCGTCCGCGCCGCCCGTGAAGACCACGCCACGGGTTCAGACCGATGGCATGGTGAAAATGGTGACGGACATTCTCGATTTCATCGATTGGGTGCGTACCCGGCCGCCTCCGCCCGTGCCCAAGGTGCAGGCGGCGCCGAAGCCCCCCGCGCCGCCTGCACCTACCGTGCCACCGTTTGACATTCAAGACATTCCCCGTGCAATGGATGCACTTGGGCTGAAAATCTCCGCGAAATTGATGCGCCGCTGGTTTGCCGGTCAGCTTAATTATTCGCGGACCAAACACGATGAAAGCCATGGCATCAATCAATTCGGCCAACCGTATCCGAAAAGCATGGTGGATACGGAGAGCGTGAAAATGGAGTGGCTGTTGCAGTATCGGTTTATAAAGGAGCAGTACACCGAATTAAGCGGGAGTGCGGTCTACAGCCCTGGGGCCATGCAGGAACTCAAAGGCAAGCCTGGCAAGGGGCCGGGCTTGCTGCAGCGGTTTTTCGATCAAACGGGTATGAAAAGCGGTTGGCTACATACTCGGGCATTGTGCGGGGACGATATCGAGCAGTTGCACGCACGGTTTCAATTTCAACTAAGCAAGGTGCATGTTTGGCGCTCCGTATTTGCACGCGACATTTCCGCGGCGCTAGGCAACTTCTATTTCTATGCCGCCGTAGGTGTGGCACGGGTCGAAAGCCAAATCTACCGGCGCCGTGAAAACCTTGACCTGCGCTATTACATTCGTCGAACCGTACACATCACGCACATCTATGTCTACGCCAAGGACAATTACTCTTTTACGGACGGTGGTGATGGCTATTCACAGTATCTTGGACATTGGAATAGGTATGACATGCTGTGGCTGGCGGCATCGTTGGCCGGAGATTATGTGGAGAAGGAATTTGGACCGCAGCCGCAAATACGCCCCCACCAATGGGATGGCACCGACAACCCGGTTTATACCGAAAAACCGTTGTCAGAGCGTAGCGTCTATTACCCAATTCGCAATCGAGATTTCCGAGCTTGGCAGCAAAAACACCAGCAAGGCGGTGATTTCCTAATTTACTCAGACAAAAAATTTATTCGACTAGAAAAGCCGATTATTGTGGAGCTGCCAGAATGTCCAATTTAGCCCAATCCATCAGGCGGCCGCAGTTGAAATACACCATCATGTTTCTGATCATGTCGGCATGGGTGGTTCAAGCTGTCTGCGATTCCTATTCGTATCGGAACATGCCGGACCCGGACCTTCGGAGATCACTGCTGGACAGCATGTTCGTACCAGAATTCCTCTGGCGCTCAATGAAGTTCACCTTCATCGCAATCTGCTTGCTACGCAGTTGGGCTTATGTATTCGCCGACTCGGCATCAGGCCGCGTATACCGCGCGTTGAAATTGTCCGCAACCGTGGCATTGCGGATCGGCATTGTCGCACTAGTGTTCAACCTTTGGAACCTGTGGTGGAACTCCGGCCCTCGCTATTGCGAGAGGTACACCGCCATGATGACCGAGACAATGGGCGGCAACGTCTTCGAAGATGGCGGAAGGCGCTACGAAATAAGCCTATGCGAAGTCAATTCATTGGCCCCGACTTTTGACCAAAGAACCCGGTTACAGCTATTTTCTGCCGCGACTGGCGAATTACTGGCGGAGCGCTTTTTCGATTTCTCCTTAACAGGTACTTTCTGGGATGACCGCCTGGTTACGACCGACCCCGGGAAACTGAATTACGGTCATGGCGACGACGACGGCTATGAAGGCAGGATGAGCCTGCCTCCCACCAAGCTCGATTGGCTGCGGGCGCGGTTTCCTTGAGCTTTTTGCGCGTGTGCCGTCGCATCGCGACGCCTTGACAACCGGTTCGCCCCGCCTCTATGATGCGTTGGAACGTTCGCTAATCGAATCTATGTTCGAAATACGAACAAACGTACAGCTTTGCATGGGACCAGAGTAGGCCCTAAAGCGCTAACTCTGCTCGACACAGGAGACAGCATGGTTAACAAGATTTTCGAATCCCTCCAGTCGGCGGTGGCCGACATCCACGACGGAGCGACGATCATGATCGGCGGCTTCGGCACGGCCGGGATGCCGTCCGAGCTGATCGACGCCCTGATCGAGCAGGGCGCGCGCGATCTGACCATCGTGAACAACAACGCGGGCAACGGCGACGTGGGCCTGGCCGCGCTGCTCAAGACCAAGCGCGTGCGCAAGATCATCTGCTCGTTTCCGCGCCAGACCGATTCCTACGTGTTCGACGCGCTCTATCGCGCGGGCGAGATCGAATTGGAACTCGTGCCGCAGGGCAACCTCGCGGAGCGCATCCGCGCGGCGGGCGCAGGCATCGGCGGCTTTTTCACGCCGACCGGCTACGGCACGAAGCTCGCCGAGGGCAAGGAAACGCGTCTGATCGACGGCAAGCATTACGTGCTCGAAGCGCCGCTCCATGCCGACTTCGCGCTGATCAAGGCGTACAAGGGCGACCGCTGGGGCAATCTCGTCTATCGCAAGACGGCGCGCAACTTCGGCCCGATCATGGCGAGCGCCGCCAAGACGGCGATCGTCCAGGTGTCGGAAGTCGTGCCGCTTGGCGCACTCGATCCGGAAGTGATCGTCACGCCGGGCATCTTCGTGCAGCGCGTGGTGGCAGTGCCGCAGACTGTGCATCGTGACGAACATGCCGAGCAAGCGGCTTAAGCGCTGAGGAGACTGAAAGATGAAACGACTGACCCGCGATGAAATGGCCAAGCGTGTCGCGCAGGACATCCCTGAAGGCGCTTACGTGAACCTCGGCATCGGCGTGCCGACGCTGGTGGCGAATCACCTCGCCGCCGACCGCGAAATCTTCCTGCACAGCGAAAACGGCTTGCTCGGCATGGGCCCCGCGCCTGCGCCCGGCGAAGAAGACGACGAGCTGATCAACGCCGGCAAGCAGCACGTGACGCTGCTCACGGGCGGCGCGTACTTCCACCACTCCGATTCGTTCGCGATGATGCGCGGCGGTCATCTGGACTTCTGCGTGCTCGGCGCGTTCCAGGTCTCCGCCAATGGCGATCTCGCGAACTGGCACACGGGTGCGCCCGATGCGATTCCGGCCGTCGGCGGCGCGATGGATCTCGCGATCGGCGCGAAACAGGTGTACGTGATGATGGAGCACCTGACGAAGCAGGGCGAAAGCAAGCTTGTCGCCGAGTGCTCGTATCCGGTGACGGGCGTCGGCTGCGTCGACCGCATCTACACCGATCTCGCGATGATCGACGTGACCAAGGAAGGCCTCGCCGTGCGCGAGATCTTCTCCGACATCTCGTTCGACGAATTGCAGAAGCTGACGGGCATCGCGCTCATCGACGCGACGCACGCCGCGGCTTCGGCCTGATACCAGGCAGGCCGGGCCTAACCTGGCCGGGCCTAAGCCGGCCGCGCATACTTGCGCATACCAACAAAGCGGCTTCGCGAGACAATGGCAACGCACGAGTCTCGCGCGCCGCTCGTTTTTCGCCTTTGCCAGCAAGGCGCGGTTTTCAATCTCCATCCATTCCATGCTCGAAGCCAGCGCACGCCTCACCAGCCTCATCTGCGGAACGCAGCCGATGAACGACGTGTGGTCGCCGCGCGCCACGCTACAGCGGATGCTCGATGTCGAAGCGGCGCTGGCGCGCGCGTCGGCGGCGCATGGCGTGATTCCGCAGACGGCGGTCGCCGCGATCGAAAGCGCGTGTCACGCCGAGACGCTCGATGCCGACGCGTTGACGCGCGACGCGGCGCTTGGCGGCAATCTCGCGATTCCGCTCGTCAAGCAGCTCACGGCGCGCGTGAAGGATATCGATGGCGAAGCGTCGAAATTCGTCCACTGGGGCGCGACGAGCCAGGACATCATCGATACGGCCACCGTGCTGCAACTGCGCGACGCCTTCGCGCTGCTCGACGCCGATCTGCGCGCCACCTGCGATGCGCTCGCCACGCTTGCCAAGCGACATCGCGCGACGCCGCTGATCGGCCGCACGTGGCTGCAGCAGGCGCTGCCGATGACGCTCGGCCTCAAGTTCGCTCAGTGGCTCGACGCCCTGTTGCGGCACCGCGCGCGCCTCGCCGAATTGCGCGCGCGCGTGCTCGTGCTGCAATTCGGCGGCGCGGCCGGCACGCTCGCGAGCTTGCGCGAGGCGGCGCCCGCCGTCGCCGCGTCGCTGGCGCTTGAGCTGGGCGTCGCGCTGCCCGCCGTGCCATGGCACACGCAGCGCGACCGGATTGCCGAAACGGCATCGCTGTTCGGCATGTTGATCGGCACGCTCGGCAAGATCGCACGCGATATCTCGCTGCAGATGCAGACCGAAATCGGCGAGCTCGCGGAGCCCACCGCGCCCGGCAAGGGCGGCTCGTCGACGATGCCGCACAAGCGCAATCCGGTCGGCTGCGCGGCGGTGCTCACCGCGGCGGCGCGCGCCCCCGGGCTCGTCGCGACCGTGCTCGCGGGCATGGTCCAGGAGCACGAGCGCGCGCTCGGCGGCTGGCAGGCCGAGTGGGACGCCCTGCCCGATCTCGCGCGCCTCGCAGGCGGCGCGCTCGCGCAGACCGCGCAGATCGTGGCCGGCCTCAATGTCGATGTCGAGCGGCTCGCGGCCAATCTCGATGTCACGCACGGACTCATTCTCGGCGAGTCAGTGATGCTCGCGCTCGGCGACAAGATCGGCCGGCTCGACGCGCACAAGCTCGTCGAGCACGCGTCGAAGACCGCCGTGCAAACGCGCCGAACGCTCTTCGACGTCCTCGCCGCCGACGCTGCCGTCACCACCCATCTTCCCCTCGCACGCTTGCAGCAGCTGCTCGACCCGGCGCAGTACGTCGGGCAGGCGCATGCGTACGTCGACGCCGTGCTTTCGCTGCACGCCACCGCAACCGACCAGGAGTAATCGCAATGCCCTTCGCCGCCGTCAATGGCATCAACCTTCACTATCGGGTCGATGGCGCTCAGAACGCCGACGCGCCGTGGCTCGTGCTGTCGAATTCGCTCGGCGCGGATCTGTCGATGTGGACCGCGCAAGTCGAGGCGTTCTCGAAGCACTTCCGCGTGCTGCGCTACGACACGCGTGGCCACGGTCATTCCGATGCGCCCAAGGGCCCGTACACGATCGAGCAATTGACCGGCGACGTGATCGGCCTGCTCGATGCGCTCAAGATCGAGCGCGCGAATTTCTGCGGCATTTCGATGGGCGGCCTGACGGGTATCGCGCTTGCCGCGCGGCATCCTCAGCGCTTGAATCGCGTCGTGCTATCGAATACGGCGGCGCGCATCGGTTCGCCGGAAGTCTGGGTGCCGCGTGCGAAGCGGGCGCGCGAAGAGGGCATGCTCGCGATTGCGGATGCGGTTCTGCCGCGCTGGTTCAGCGCCAAGTTCATCGAGAGCGAGCCGCTCGTCTTCGCTCAGATCCGCGACGTGTTCGTGCACACGAACAACGAAGGCTACGCGTCGAATTGCGAGGCCATCGACGCTGCCGATCTGCGCGCCGAACTCGCGGGCATCAAGGTGCCGTCGCTCGTGATCACCGGCACGCACGACGTCTCGACAACCGCCGAGCAAGGCCGCGCGCTCGCGAGCGGCATTCCCGGCGCGCGCTACGTTGAATTGGACGCTTTCCACATTTCCAATATCGAACGAGCCGGCGAATATACGCCGGCCGTGCTCGAATTCCTGACGGGGCAGTAATGAACGACGAAGACCGCTATGAAGCCGGGATGAAGGTGCGCCGCGCGGTGCTAGGCGACGCGCACGTCGAGCGTTCGCTCGCGAACCGCACGGAGCTGACGACGGAGTTCCAGAATTTCATTTCGCGCTATGCGTGGGGCGAGATTTGGACGCGCGAAGGCTTGCCGCGCCATACGCGCAGTTTGCTGACGATTGCGATGATGGTGGCGCTGAACCGCGGCGAAGAACTGGCGCTGCATTTGCGCGCGGCAAAGAACAATGGCGTGACGCGTGACGAGATCAAGGAAGTGCTGATGCAGACGGCGATCTACTGCGGCGTGCCGGCGGCGAATTCGGCGTTTCACTTGGCGGACAAGATTTTCCGCGAGGAAGACGCAAGCGGTCAGGCTGAAGCCAAGTAAGTCGGCGCCGATAAGCGTCGATAAGCGTCAAGCAAAAGAGGGGCCTCGGCCCCTCCTATTCCTCCGCGTCGTGATCGGCAACAAACCGCATCAGGAACGCGCGAATGGCGGCTTCCGCGGCGCGATGGTCGGCGCAGCTTTTCGAGCCCGCATTGGCTTCGTCGCCGAACAGTGTCGGCGGCGCGCTATAGACGCCGACCTCGAATCCTTCACGCAGCACGCGAATCTCGTGCTCCGTCTCCGAGTATTCGGCCACCCAGTGAATGCCTTCGATATGGGTGCCGGTTCTGATGGGCGTTTTCATCGGTGTCCCCCATGCAACGCAGTCAGCACCGGCCGCGCGATCTAGCGCGACAGCGGCGCTGCCTTCAAGCCTACGCCGATCACTGGCGTTACGCACGTTGTGGCGGGTGCGAAACGCCAGACGATTGTCACAGGCCCGTCACCGAATTCCCATCAATGATTGATCGACTCGAGCGAACGTCCGCGCGTGGACGGCCCGAGCAGAATCATGCAGATCGCGACCACCATCGACGCCGCGATGAACACCGCCACCCCCGGCACGCCATAGCCGTGCAGCAGAATGCCGATCGCGAGGCCCGCGAACGCCGCGGCAATCCGGCTCCACGAGTAGACGAAACCCACTGCGCGGGCGCGCACGCGCGTCGGATACAGCTCGGCTTGATAGCCGTGATACGCGTACGACATGATGTTCGACGCGAGCGTGAACAGCACGCCGAGGATGATCAGAATCGCCGGGTCGGAGGCTTGCGAGAAGAGCGCGATCACGATGCCCATCACGGCGAGCGCGGTGCAGATTTGCGTCTTGCGCTCGACCTTGTCGGCGAACCACATGCCGATCAGCGGGCCGAACGGGTTCGCGATGGCAATGACGAACGCGTAGCCGAGGCTCGCCGTCACATGGATGCCGCGATGGATCAAGAGCGTCGGCACCCAGGCGGCAAAGCCGTAGAAGCCGATCACTTGCGCCATGTTGAAGATCGACAGAATGATCGTGCGCTTCAAATACAGCGGACCGAAGATCTCGGCGTACGAACCGCGGCCTGCCTTTTCCTCGGCGATTTGCCCGAGCGGCGGCAGCGCGATGCCTTTTTCCTTGGCGACGCGCGCTTCGATATCCGCGATGATGCGCTCGGCTTCCTCGACACGGCCGTGACGCGCGAGCCAGCGCGGGCTTTCCGGCACCTTGCGGCGGATGATCCACACGGCGAGCGCGCCGACCGAGCCGATCAGGATCACCACGCGCCAATACTCGAGGCCGAACGGATGCGTGCCTTTCAGCGCCCATGCGAGGAACGCGATCACCGGCACCACGGAGAACGTGATGAACTGATTCGCGGCGTAGGCGCGGCCGCGCTCGGCGCTCGGAATCAGCTCGGAGATGTAGGAATCGATCGTGACGAGCTCGACGCCGATGCCGATGCCCGCGATGATGCGCCAGATGTTGATCCACTCGCCGGTGGTCTGGAACGCCATGATGATCGTGCAGACCATGTACCAGACGAGCGACCACGTGAAGATGAAGCGTCGCCCGAAGCGGTCGGCGACCGAACCGAAGATCAGCGCGCCGATCCACAGCCCCGCGAACGTCGAGAACACGAAGGTGCCGAAACCCGCCACTGAGAGCCCGGCGAGCGATTCGAAGATGCCGAGAGACTCGGGCTTGAAGAGTCCCGATTCGACCATGCCGGGCGCCACGTAGCCGGTAAAGAACAGATCGTAGAACTCGAATACCCCGCCCAGCGAGATCAGGATCACCATCGTCCAGACGGTGCGTGAGGGGGGCAGGCGGTCGAACCGCGCAGCTATTTCAGCCGACTTCTGGTGGGACATTGTTGCCTCTTGGTTATCGGTAGCGATCGGTTATTTGGCGGTCTCCATACAGCCCCTTAATGTCGCACGTGGTTAATGCGCTCAACAATGCGTGCGAATACCGACGACTCGGTCGATCTCTTTGCGCTGATGAATGCAAGCTGTAAGGTGATCAGGCGCCGGCCCCCTTCTGTCCCGGCTCGTAAAAGAGCGCAAACAACTCCGATTGCGAATTCACGCCAAGCTTCGCGTACACATGCTTCTTGTGCGCGCGCACGGTCTCGAATGAGATTTCGAGTTTCTCCGCAATGGCGCGTGTCGAGAAGCCGCTCAGGCTGAGCCTCACCACTTCCCCTTCGCGCGCCGTCAACGGCGTGCGTCCGCTTTGTTGCGCGACGCGCGCGAAGTGTTCGGCAAAGCCCGCCTCTTCCGGCTTGACGCCGGCATCGGCGGCGGCCGCATGGATGGCTTCATCGCTCGCGCCCGCGAACGTTTCATAGGGCAAGCGCTGCCGCATCAGCGCGACCACCCACGGCGCGAACAGCGCGAGCGAGGCGAGATCGCGCTCGCTGTAGCGGCGTGTCGCGCCGATTGAAAACACGAGCGTATGACCCGCATCGATCGCGTAATTGAACTGCACTTCATCGCCGACGATGTTGTTCTTGAAGTAGCGCTGGTAGTAGTCGGTCATGCGGAAGTTGTCGGGCGCGACCGAAGCCAGCGTGACGAGCCCCGACACGTTCCGCTCGCAAGCAGCGATATAGAACGGGTCGAGCTGATACATCGCGGCCAGATAGGCTTGAAACAAGTGGTCGACGGTGCCGTCCGGCGTGGGCGATTCCGCGCAGACGAGCGGCGCGCGATCGCGCGAGAACAGCAGCGCGACCCAGTTGTCGAAAGCGACGAAGCGCTCGAGCACGCGTGTAAGGCGTGTCCAGAATTCAGCGCCGTCGAGCGCGTCGATCAAGGTGGCGATATGGTGATGGAACGCCATATCTTGCCAATCGAGTTCCATTCGAGCTCCGGTCGGGGTAACCCAGGTGGGTAATTTCACGCCAAAAATAACGTGGTGATAATAGCCCCCACGTTCTCGGCTGTGCTCACCAAGATCTGGCCCCGCACCGTCGAGAACGCCGATTCAGCCTTACCGGAGAAACATCGATGCAACTTGAACTCGCGCAGATTCCGCTTGTCGACGGCGCTGTGGCCCCCAACCTCGCGCGCGTGCTGGAAGTCATCGCCAAGCGGCGCGCCGGCACCGACGTCGTCGTGTTTCCCGAAGCGACGCTCACGGGGTTCCCGACCCGCACGAATGTGCGCGACATCGCCGAGCCGCTCGATGGCCCGTCGCTGACCGCCGTGCGCAATGCGGCGCGCGAGGCGGGCGTGGCGGTTGCCGTGGGTCTCGCCGAGCGAGACGCGAACCGCTTCTACAACACGACCGTGCTGATCGACGAGCGCGGCGACATCGCGCTGCGTTATCGCAAGACGCACCTATGGGCATCGGATGTCGGCGTGTTCGAGCCCGGCGACCGTTTTGCCGTCTGCGAATTCAAGGGTATGACGGTCGGCTTTCTGATCTGCTACGACATCGAATTTCCGGAGACCGCGCGCGCCGTTGCCGCGCTCGGCGCCGATCTTCTGATCGTCACGAACGGCAACATGGACCCGTTCGGCCCCGTGCATCGCCGCGCGATCGTCGCGCGCGCGATGGAGAACCAGATGTTTGCCGCGCTCGTGAACCGGATCGGCAGCGGAGACGAAGGGCTGACGTTCCCCGGCGAATCGGCGCTCGTGAGCCCGTTCGGCGACGTGATTTGCGAAGCGCCGGCAAAAGACACCGTGCTGCTCGCGAATCTCGACGAAACGCTGCTCGCCGCGAGCCGCGAACACTACAGCTATCTGCATGACGCTCGCATCGGCTTGAAGCTTGCAACCGAGAGCGATGCACAAGGCGGCCGGTTTTCCGTGATTCAGTCGCCCTGAATGATCCACGTCAGCGACTCGCGAAAGCGCTGACGCGCCCGCTCGTTTAATCCATTGCGCACGACACGAAGCAACGCCGCTCACGCAGGCGTTGCCTGCGCTCGCGCGCGTTCCTTGACGCCATTGCACAACACAATCTGGAGACACCCCTATGAGTGCATTATCGACCCCGCGCCCCGCGGCCGCGCACGAGACCCGGCTGAAGCGCACGCTCGGCTTGCCGTCGGTCCTGCTGTTCGGGCTGGCTTATATGGCGCCGCTGATCGTCTACGGCACCTACGGCGTGCTCGCCGGCGCAAGCCACGACACGGCCGCGCTCGCGTATTTGATCGCGCTCGTGGCGATCGTCTTCACGGCGCTCAGCTACGGCAAGCTGGCGCGGATGTTCCCCGTGGCCGGTTCCGCCTATACGTACACGCGTAAGACGTTCAATCCGCACCTCGGCTTCATGATCGGCTGGGCGACGCTGCTCGACTACTTTTTCCTGCCGATGGTGATCTGGCTGATCGGCGCCGCGTATCTCGGCGCCGCGTTTCCGCACGTGCCGGCGTGGATATGGATCGTCGCGTTCATCGTGTTGACGAGCGGGCTCAATATTCTCGGCATCGAACTCGCGAACCGCTTCAACATCGTGCTGATGATCGTGCAACTCGTGATCGTCGCGCTGTTCGTCGTGCTGTGCTGCCACTATGCGCAGGCCGCGGCCAGCCCGGGCGGCCTCCTCTCGGCGGAGCCGTTCTTCAAGCCGCACGTGCCGCTCTCGGCGACGATGACGGGCGCGGCGATCGCCGCTTACTCGTATCTCGGCTTCGACGCCGTCTCGACGTTGACCGAGGAAACCATTGCCCCCGAGAAGACGATACCGCGCGCGATCGTGCTGATCGCTTTGGTCGGCGGCGCGATCTTCGTCATCGCGGCCTACACGCTGCAGCTTGCGCATCCCGGCGCTGTGTTCAAGGACCCGGATTCGGCCGCGTTCGAGATCGCGAAGAAAGTCGGCGGCGATATGTTTGTGTCGGTGTTCCTGGCGGGGCTGATTCTCGCGCAGTTCGCGTCGGGCATCTCGGCGCAGGCGAGCGTCGGGCGCTTGCTCTATGCGATGGGACGTGACGAAGTGCTGCCCAAAGGCATCTTCGGCTTCATTCATCCGCGCTTTCAGACGCCCGCGATCAACATCGCGATAGCAGGGGTCGTGGGCTTGCTGGCGTTGAAGCTCGACGTGGCGACGTCGACCTCGTTCATCAACTTCGGCGCATTCCTCGCCTTCACGGCCGTGAACCTGTGCGTGATGCGGCAGTACTTCCTCCGCGACGACAAGACGCGCGGGTTTGGGGTGATCGGCGGGTTGGTGTTTCCGTTGCTCGGCGCGATTACCGATATCTGGCTGCTGTGCAGTCTCGACAAAGATGCGCTCGTGCTGGGGGCGATCTGGTTCGTCGCGGGGCTGGCGTATCTGGGGTGGGTGACGCGCGGATTCCGGCGTGCGCCGCCGGAGGTGGCGATTTGAAGTACCGTGCGCGGGTGCTGTTGGTAGCCCGCGTGTAGCAAAAGCGATCGAGCGGCACGCGGCATGACTGTCCGCGTGCCGCTTTTTTTACGTCACTTCACGGTCGCCAGCACGTCCCTCACAGTGCCGAAGATGCGCGCGATCTGTTCTTCGTCGACGATCAGCGGCGGCGAGAACGCAAGAATGTCGCCCGTGTAGCGCACGAGCACGCCAGCTTCGAAGCACTTGACGAACGCTTCGTAGGCACGCGCGCCCGGCGCACCATCTCGCGATTCCAGCTCGATGCCCGCCACCAAACCGAGGTTGCGCACGTCCTTCACGTGCGGCGCGCCGCGCAGCGCATGCGCTGCTGTTTCGAACGCCGGTGCGAGGCTGGCTGCGCGCTCGAAGAGCGCTTCCTTGCGATAGAGATCGAGCGTCGCAACAGCGGCTGCGGTCGCCGCCGGATGCGCCGAATAGGTGTAGCCATGGAACAGCTCGATCGCGCTGGCTGCGCCGCTGTTCACGACCGTGTCGTGCACGTTGCGGTGGGCCGCGACCGCGCCCATCGGAATCGCCGCGTTGTTGATCGCCTTGGCCATCGTGATGAGGTCCGGCGTCACGCCGAAATACTCGCTCGCCGTCGCCTTGCCGAGCCGGCCAAAGCCCGTGATGACTTCGTCGAAGATCAAGAGAATGCCGTGCTTCGTGCAGATCTCGCGCAGCTTCTGCAGATAGCCTTGCGGCGGAATCAGCACGCCGGTCGAGCCCGCGACCGGCTCGACGATGACGGCGGCGATCGTCGACGCGTCGTGCAGCGTGACGATGCGCTCGAGTTCGTCGGCGAGATGCGCGCCCCATGCGGGCTGACCTTTCGAGTACGCGTTATGTTCGAGGTCATGCGTGTGCGGCAGATGATCGACATTGCCGAGCAGCGAACCCGAGAACGTCTTGCGATTCGGCGAGATGCCGCCGACCGAGATCCCGCCGAAGCCGACGCCGTGATAGCCGCGCTCGCGCCCGATCAGCCGCGTGCGCTGCGCTTCGCCGCGCGCGCGATGGTAGGCGAGGGCGATTTTCAAAGCGGTGTCGACCGATTCCGAACCCGAGTTCGTGAAGAAGATGCGGTCGAGCCCTTCGGGCATCAGCTCGGCCACTTTGGTCGCGGCTTCGAAGGCGAGCGGGTGGCCCATCTGGAAGGTCGGCGCGAAGTCGAGCGTGCTCAGTTGCTGCTGCACGGCGGCGACGATCTCGTCGCGGCAGTGACCGGCGTTCACGCACCACAGGCCCGCGCAGGCGTCGAGGATTTCGCGGCCGTCGGTCGAGCGGTAGTACATGCCTTTCGCCGATTCCAAGAGGCGCGGCGCCGCCTTGAATTGGCGGTTCGCGGTGAACGGCATCCAGAAGTTCGACAGGTCGTCGATGACGGGGCGCGATGTCATGGGAGATCTCCGTTTCTCATTGAAGTGGTAGCGAAACTCTAGCGTCCGCTGTTTAATGGCGGCATAAACAGTTGGTGGACTGATCTGCTAACTGTGCTGGTAAGTTGCCGTCAACTGTATTGGTCGAAAGCGAGTTTCACAGCATGGTCGAATTGAATCTGGAGCGTGACCGAAGCCAGGCGCCGACGCTCGTCGAGCAGCTCGTGCGCGGCTTCGAGCAAGCGATCGAAGGGCAGTCGCTGCGGGCGGGCGCGCTGCTGCCGTCGGTGCGGCAGCTTGCCCAGACCCATGCCTTGAGCACGTTCACCGTGACCGAGGCGTACAACCGTCTGGTTTCGATGGGGCTCGTCGTGGCGCGGCGCGGCTCCGGCTACCGGGTCGCGGCACGCGGGCCGGCGGCGCGCGCCGCGGTGCTCGACTGGCAGCCGCCGAGCCTGACGGCGACCTGGCTGCTATCCGACGTGTTCGCCGACCATTCGATGCCGATCAAAGCCGGCTGCGGGACGCTGCCCAACGAGTGGATCAACGAGGGCGGCCTGCATCACGCGCTGCGCGCGCTCGCGCGCGTGCCGGCGGCGCGGCTTGCCGACTACGGGCATCCGTACGGATTCGCGCCGCTGCGCGAGCGCATCGCGGAGCAACTGGACCGCCACGGCCTGCCCGTCGACGTTTCGAACGTGCTGCTCACGCAGGGCGCGACCCAGGCGCTCGACCTGATCGTGCGGACGCTCTTGCGCGCGGGCGATGCGGTGATCGTCGAAGACCCGGGCTATTGCAACCTGCTGCAGATCCTGAAGCTCGCGGGGCTCGTCGTGCACGGCGTGCCGCGCACGCCAAGCGGCATCGACGCCGACGCGCTGGAGGCGCTCGTGACCGAACACCGGCCGAAAGCGATCTTCGTGAACACGACGCTGCAAAACCCGACCGGCGCGACGTTCACCATGGCCTCGGCGTTCCGGCTGCTGCAGATCGCGGAGCGGCACCGGCTGTGGGTCATCGAAGACGACGTGAGCCGCGAGCTTGCGCCGCCCGGCGCGCCGATGCTCGCCGCGATGGAAGGCTTGCGGCGCGTGCTGTACGTGGGCGGGTTTTCGAAGACGATCACGCCGGGCTTGCGAAGCGGCTATGTCGTCGCGGAGCGCGACGTGCTGCGCGAACTGGCGCGCACGAAGATGGCGGTGGGGCTGACGTCGTCGGAGACGATCGAGCGCATCGTCGACAAGGTGATGGTCGAAGGGCGCTACGCGCGGCATGTCGAGACGGTCAGCGAGAAGCTCAAGGAAGCGCACCTCGCCGTCGAGGAGCGGATGGATGCGCTCGGGCTCGAGGTGTTTCATCGGCCGCGCGCGGGGCTGTTCCTGTGGGCGCGGCTGCCGATCGAAGCGGAACGCGCGGGCGAAGTGGTGAGGGCGGCGCTTAGCGACGGCATCTGGCTCGCGCCGGGCTCGTACTTCAGGCCCGACGATGCGCCAAGCGAGTGGTTCCGCTTCAACGTGCCGTATTCGACTGACGACGCATTGTGGAGCTTCGTGCGGAGCATCGTTTGATGCGGGAAGACAAATCGTTCTACGAAGAGATTGTTCTTGACACTAATCTTGCAGACTGTTTACTATCCGCACGTTTTCGTAATTTGGCCTATGCCATGGACTCCAGCAGTAGTCGACCTTTGAACAACTTGACCGCCTAACAGGCGGGACGTCGCTACTGCTTCTCAGCCGCCGTCCTGCCAGCAGGCAGCCGGTGCGCACCTAAGCCGTTCTCGCAGTACCCCCTCGCGCATCTCATTCATCGTCACGTTGGCGCGCTTCATTGCGCTTGCCCGCGCGACCCTTGTCGCGTTCAGCGATGCCATTTCGTCCGCGCAAGCCGCTTGGTCCGGCTCGCGCTGACTCGACACGCTCGTGCATCGCGCACGGGAAGGAGAAACCGTGCCCGACAGTGAACCTTGTCCTTTACGTAGCTCAAGAAAATCAATTGTCCTAATTGATTTGTCGATGAATGATCGCGTCATGCAAGCGCCGGTACGCCGCATGGGGAAAAGCCCGCCGCCGCGCTTCGCATGGTGTTGTCCCGAGGTAGCCAGATATGTCACATCAAACACCACCGAATCAATACAAGTCCAGGCATAAGCAGAAAGGACTTCTGTCCATGTCGACGGCTTCAGAATCCACGCATTCGACGGATGTCGCCAGCGAAGCCTGCAACTCCGTCAAATCCACGCTGCGGCGCATGAAAAGCTCGCCCGACGGGCTGATCATGGCGGACGCGCTGGAGCGCCTGCACCTGGACGGTCCGAACGAAGTGGCGCACGACAAGCCGCCGCACGCGATGACCCAGTTGCTGCAGGCCTTCAAGAACCCGTTTGTGATGGTGCTGCTCGGCCTTGCCGTGATTTCCTTCATCACCGACGTGTACACGGCAGCCCCGGACGAGCGCGACTGGACCGGCGTCACCATCCTTCTCACCATGGTGACGGTCAGCGCGCTGCTGCGCTTCGTTCAGGAATACCGCTCGAACAAGGCGGCGGAAAAGCTCAAGTCGATGGTGCGCACCACGGCGACCGTGATTCGCCGCGCCACGCAAGCGGCGCATCCGGAGAAACTGGAAATCGCGATGAGCGAGGTGGTGGTCGGCGACATCGTCTGGCTGCAGGTCGGCGACATGATTCCGGCCGACATTCGCCTGCTCGAGTCGCGCGACCTCTTCATCAGTCAAGCCGTGCTGACTGGCGAAGCGCTGCCGGTCGAAAAGTACGACACGCTGGGCGCGGTCATGGAGAAGTCGGCGAGCGCCAGTGTCAGCCGGCAAGCGGACATGCTGGATCTGCCGAATATCTGCTTCATGGGCACCAACGTCGTGAGCGGCACCGCGAAAGCCGTGGTGGTCGCCACCGGCGCCAACACGTACTTCGGTTCGCTGGCGCAGAGCGTCGTCAGTCACAAGCGCATCGAAACCAGCTTTGACAAGGGCGTGAACAGTGTTTCATGGCTGCTGATCCGCTTCATGCTGGTGATGGTGCCGATCGTGTTTCTCATCAACGGTCTTCTGAAGGGAGACTGGATGTCGGCCGTGACGTTTTCGCTGGCCGTGGCAGTCGGCTTGACGCCGGAGATGCTGCCGATGATCGTCTCGGCCAACCTCGCGAAGGGGGCGGTCGCGATGGCGCGCCGCAAGGTCGTCGTGAAGCGGCTGAACTCCGTGCAGAATTTCGGGGCGATGGACGTGCTCTGCACCGACAAGACGGGTACGCTGACGCAGGACAAGATCATCCTGGAGCATCACCTCGACATTCACGGCAACAAGGACGAACGCATCCTGCAGTTGGCCTGGCTGAACAGCTTCCACCAGAGTGGGCAAAAGAACCTGATCGACATTGCGGTCGTCAATCATGCCAATGCGCTCGGCGAGCGCGCCAAGCCCGCGCTCTACATCAAGGTCGACGAACTGCCGTTCGACTTCGTGCGCCGGCGGCTGTCCGTCGTGGTCGAAGGGGCCGATGGAAGCCACATGATGGTGTCGAAGGGCGCGGTGGAGGAAATGCTCGCCGTGTCGAAGTGGATCCAGGAGGGCGACACCGTACGAGAGCTGCTCGCGCCGGAGCGCCAGGCGCTGCTGGCCCGCGCCGAGGAATACAACGAAGAGGGCTATCGCGTCCTGGTGGTCGCCACGCGGGACATTGCCTGTGCCCAGGCGAAATCGCAATACAAGACCACCGATGAAGCGGACCTCGTGGTGCGCGGCTTCCTGACGTTCCTCGATCCGCCCAAGGATTCCGCCGCGCCCGCGATTCGGGCATTGCAGGAGTATGGCGTCTCGGTGAAGGTGTTGACGGGCGACAACCCGATCGTCACGGCTAAAGTCTGCCGCGACGTGGGACTCGCGGTGAACGAGCCGCTGCTCGGGCGCGAGATCGATGCGATGGACGATGCTCAACTGGTCGAGGCGGTCGAGCGGACGACCATTTTCGCGAAGCTGACGCCCATGCAAAAGGCGCGCGTCGTGAAGGCCTTGCAGGCGAACGGACATACGGTCGGCTTCCTTGGCGACGGCATCAATGATGCCCCGGCCCTGCGGGACGCGGACGTCGGCATCTCGGTCGATACCGGCGCTGACATCGCGAAGGAGACCGCCGACATCATCCTGCTCGAAAAGAGCCTGATGGTGCTCGAAGAAGGCGTCATCAAGGGACGCGAAACGTTCGGCAACATCCTCAAGTACTTGAACATGACCGCCAGTTCGAACTTCGGCAACGTGTTTTCGGTGCTCGTCGCTTCGGCCTTGCTGCCGTGGGAGCCGATGCTGGCGACGCAATTGCTGATCCAGAACCTGATCTACGACCTCTCGCAGATGTTCCTGCCGTGGGACAAGATGGACCCCGACTTCCTGAAGCGGCCTCGCAAGTGGGAGGCGGGCAATATCAAGCGCTTCATGATCTGGCTCGGACCGACGTCGTCGGTGTTCGACATGACGACCTATGCGCTGATGTGGTTCGTGTTCGGCGCGGGAGCGGCTTATCACCTGAACGGCGGCGGTCAGTCGATCATGAATTCCGGCTGGTTCATCGAAGGTCTCGTGTCGCAGACGCTCGTGGTTCATATGCTGCGCACGGGCAAGATTCCGTTCTTGCAGAGCACGGCGGCGCTGCCGGTGCTGCTGTCGACCTCGGTCGCGATTCTGCTGGCCTGCTGGCTGCCTTTCTCGCCGCTCGCAAGCGCACTCGGCTTTATTCCGCTCGATCTTAGCTACTTCCCGTGGCTCGTCGCGACCATGGTCGGATACATGCTGCTGACCCAGGCGGTCAAGACGCTCTACATCCGCCGCTACGGTCAGTGGTACTGATGTCCCGATAGTGCGCGCCGCACGGCTTGGCCGTGTGGCGGTTCGTGCGGCCGGTTGTCTGACGCATCGCTTCCGGCCGCCCGGTGCTCACTCCGGCATCCCCTTGCCGCGCGTCTCCGGCAAGAACCACGGAATCAAGATCCCGAGCACATAACACGAGCTCATGATCAGCGCGGCATGCGACACCCCGCCGAACGTCTTGATCATCGACCCCGACAGAATCGGAAACACCCAAGCGATCAAACGCGCCGCGTTGAACACGAAGCTGATCGCGGTTGAGCGCACCGTCGGCGTAAACAGCTCGCACGGATAGATCGCCATCCACGCATACGCGCAGCCGAGCGTGAAGAACCCGTTGATCGGCGCGATGATCAGCATTCCGCTCAGCGTCGCCGTGTAATGGTACGTGATGATCGTCGTGACGAGCGAGCCGACGAACGTCATGCACAGGAACGCGCGCCGGCCGATCGAATCGACGATGAAGCCCGCCGCCAGATACGCGACGATCGCGCCCACGGTGTAGACGATCGAAATGCGCGAACCCCACGCGAGGGCGTCGGCGGCGCCCGTTGCTTTCGCCAGCGAGACCGTGAACGTCGGCAGCCAGCTCGAAATGGCCCACCAGCCCGTGGTCGAAATGACCGACAGGAGCATCGTCAGCAGCGTGCGGCGCAGCGCTTCGCGCTCGCTGAACAATTGCGTGAGCGTGAAGGGGCGCTTATCTGCGTTGCTTGCTTTAGCGGCAGCACGGCCGCTCGCGTTGGCCGTCGCGCTCCAGCGTTTCTCCTTGACGGCCTGTTGCCACTTCTCTGATTCGCTCAAGCCGCGCCGCAGGTAAAGCACGAACAATGCGGGCAACGCGCCTGCGACGAACATCAGGCGCCACGTCTCGGAGCCCAGCGGGTGCGTCGACGACAGCGCATACCAGACGACAGCCGCAAGCAGCGTCCCCCAGCCGAATCCCGATTGCAGAAAGCCTGCGCCTTTGGCGCGAGCATGCTCGGGCCACGTTTCCGAAACGAGCGCGACGCCTGTGCTCCATTCGCTGCCCATCGCGAGGCCCGTCAGAAAGCGCAGCGAGCACAGCACGAAGAACGAGCCGGAAAACGCGGTCAGCCCGGAGAACATGGCATAGAGGAACACCGACCACAGCATCATGCGTTTGCGGCCGACATAGTCCGCTAGGATGCCGCCGACGAGACCGCCGACGCCCCAGCCGAGCAGCGTGATGCCGATCACGCCGCCCGCATAGACGGGCGTCGACAGCGCTTGCGCGGGCGTGAGCACAGACTTGAGCATCGGCGCGAGCACGACGACGAGCGCGAGCGCTTCGAAGCCGTCGAAAATCCAGCCGAGGAAGCTGCCGCGCAGCACGCGCCAGTGAGTGGGCGTGAGGCCGTCGTACCAGTGCGCTTTGGGTGGTTGCGCGATGTGGGTTTCTTGCATGTTGCTGTCTCCTGTGCGGTGGTCGGCTGGCCTTAGCGATTTTTCATCGTCTGCGAATCAGGCGCCCGATTTGATAGCGCTATATCTTGCGCTTAACCTCGCGTTTCTGCCGAAGCCGAGTCGCGTTGCAAAGCCCGCTCGCGAATCGCCGCGAAGTCCTTGGGCAGCGGATGCAGATCGAGCCGTCGTCCCGCCTTGACGATCTGGCTCGGCGTCTCGTGGCCGATCAACGCCGGCAAGCGCTTCGACACCGCGATGAGCGCGGCGAGATCGACGCCGGTGTCGTAGCCCATGCATTCGAGCGCATGCACGATCTCTTCGCTGCAGACATTGCCGCTCGCGCCCGGCGCATACGGACAGCCGCCGATTCCGCCAAGCGACGCGTCGAAGCGATTCGCGCCCGCGTCGATCGCGGCCAGCACGTTGGCGAGACCCATGCCGCGCGTATTGTGGAAATGCAGCGTCAATTCGGTGTCCGGCCAGCGCGCGATGAACATCGCCGTGAGCCGTGCGACTTGGCTCGGATAGGCCATGCCGGTCGTATCGCAAAGCGTGATGCCGCGCGCGCCCGCTTCTTCGATGAGGCGCTGCGACCAGTGCAGCACGGTGGCCTCCGACATGTCACCCTCCATCGGGCAGCCGAACGCACAAGACAGCGAGATGTTGACGGGCAGCTTCGCATCGCGCGCGAGGCTCGACACTTGCTTGAGCGCGCCGAGCGACTGGTCTTGCGTCATGCGCAGGTTCGCGAGGTTGTGGCTTTCGCTCGCGGACATCACGAGGTTCAGCTCGTCCGCGTGCGCTTCGATTGCGCGCTCGGCGCCGCGCACGTTAGGCACGAGCGCCGTATAGACGACGCCTGCTTTGCGCTCGATCTCGCGCATCACGATCTCGGCGTCGCGCAGCGCGGGGATAGCTTGCGGCGACACGAACGCGGTCACTTCGATCTTGGCCACGCCCGAATCCGACAGCGCGTTCACGAGCGCGATCTTGTCCTGCGTGTCGACGAACGCGCATTCGGCTTGCAGACCATCGCGCGTGCCGACCTCTTGCATATGGATGCGGCGGTGCTCTCCGTTCCAGACATTCGTGCTCATGCAATCGCTCCTTTTTCTCGCAGTTCGGCAATGCGCGCGTCGGTTAGACCCATCTCGCGCAGCACGTCGGTGGTGTCGTCGCCGAGCTTCGGCGCCGACGAGCGGATCGAGCCCGGCGTCGACATCAGTTTCGGCACGACGCCCGGCACGTCGACCTCGTAGCCGTCGCGCGTGGTTTGCCGAAGGATCATGTCGCGCTCGCGGTAGTGCGGGTCTTCGGCGATGTCCTTGGCGGTGTAGATCTTGCCGGCGGGCACGCCCGCGTCCGACAGCGCGGCGAGCACGTCCTTCACGGATCGTTCGACGCTCCAGCGTTCGATCGCCCGGTCCAGCTCGTCGACGCGAACGACACGTCCCGCGTTGTTCGCGAGCGCCGGGTCGGCGGCGAGATCGGCTCGGCCGATCGCCGTCATCAAGCGCTTGAAGATGCTGTCGCCGTTGCCCGCGATCAGCACGTAGCCGTCGGCGCAGCGGTAGGCGTTGGACGGCGCGATGCCGGGCAGCGCGCTGCCGGCCGCTTCGCGCACCGCGCCGAACGCGCTGTATTCGGGGATCAGGCTTTCCATCACGTTGAATACGGCTTCGTGAAGCGCGACGTCGATGACTTGCCCTTTGCCGCCGTTCGCGTCGCGGTGATAGAGCGCGGTGAGCACGCCGATCACGCCGTGCAGCGCGGCGAGCGTGTCGCCGATCGAGATGCCGCAACGCACGGGCACGCGGCCGGGCTCGCCCGTGAGGTGCCGCAGCCCGCCCATCGCTTCGCCGATCGAGCCGAAGCCCGGCAGGTCGCGATAGGGGCCGGTCTGACCGTAGCCGGAGATGCGCAGCATGATGAGCCGCGGGTTCAGCGCCGACAGTTGCTCGTAGCTCATGCCCCAGCTTTCGAGCGTGCCGGGGCGGAAGTTTTCGATGAGGACGTCGGCCTCGGCGATCAGCTGGCGGGCGATGTCTTGCCCTTCCGCGCTGCGAAGATCGAGCGCGACCGAGCGCTTGTTGCGCGACTGGACTTGCCACCAGACCGAGGTGCCTTCCTTCATCAAGCGCCAGTTGCGCAGCGGATCGCCGGAGCCGGGCGGCTCGATCTTGATGACGTCGGCGCCGAAATCGCCGAGCGTCTTGCCGGCGAAGGGGCCCGCGATCAGCTGGCCCATTTCGATCACGCGCACGCCTTTGAGCGCGGCAGGCGACGCGGGGAAGGGGGATTGGCCGCTCATGGTGGTGTCTCCATAGGCGCCTGCGTCAGTGAAATGAGCGAGGCGCGATGTCATGGAAACGATTCTGCGCGCGAGCCCGTGCGCGCGGAATGCGGCAGTGGGAGAACCAGCTTTCGCAAAACGCGAAAGCTGCTGTGCGGCGATCCAGACGATGGAGACGCGGCTCAGGCCGCCTTCGTGGTATCCGGCGCCGCGCCGATCAGATGGTTGACGAGCAAGCGCGCGGGTTTGGGCAGCGCGCCGAGATCGCGCGCGCAAATGAGCAACTGGCGCTCGGCCCAATCATCTGACAAAGCGATCTTGTGCAAGCCCATCGAGCGCACATGCGGACGCACGGCCGCATCCGGCAGCACCGCGATGCCGAGACCCGCGGCGACCATCAGGCACATCGCGTCGAAGCTGCGCACCTGGATGCGCAATTTCAGGCGCTTGCCGGAAGCATCGGTCGCCAGTTGCAGACGCTTGGCGAGCGACGTATCGCGCGAGAGGCTGACGAAATCGAAGTCCAGCGCTTCATCGAAGGAAATCGACTTGCGGCGGGCCAAAGGATGGGAGTTCGGCACGACCAGCACGAGCTGATCGCGGCGGTAGAACGTGGTCTGTAAGCCGAGCGTCGGCATCTGGTCGGCGAGGATGCCGAAATCGGCCTGCCCGTCGACGACGGCCAGCGCGACCTGTTCGCTGTTCTGTTCTTCGAGCTCGATGCGGATTTCAGGATTCGCCGCCGTGAAAGCGGCAATCTCGGCCGGCAGGAATTGCGTGATCGCCGACGTGTTCGCCCACAGCCGCACCACGCCGACGACGCCCGCCGCGTAATCGGAAAGATCGGCGGAGAGCTGGTCGACGTCGTTCAGGATGCGCTGGGCGTGACGCTGCAGGGCGTCGCCGGCTGCGGTCAGCGTGATGCCTCGGGAATGGCGCTCGAACAGTTCGGTGCCGACGGCGGCTTCGAGATCGGCGATGCGCTTGCTCGCGGCCCCGACCGCGAGATGCGCAAGCTCGGCGCCTTTGCTGATGCTTCCGCTGCGGACGACGAGCGTGAAGAGCGAAAGCGAAACCAGGTCGAGGCGATGGAGATTCATGTCCGGGGGCTCCTCCGAACGTGGCGATGCCACGATTATGGAGCACCCCGCTCGCTACCCGGTTAAGCGATGAAATGCGCGACGACCGGATACAGCGACAGCACCAACAGGACCGCCATCGTGATGTTGAACGTGCGCAGCCGCTTCCGGTTCGACAGGAAACGCCGCAGCGCTTGGCCGCCGGCTGCCCACAGGCTGATGCTCGGAAAGCCGATCACGATGAACACGGCCGCCATCAAGATCGCGTTGAAGCCGAAGTCGCTCGAGAGGTGCAGCGTGGTCCCGGCGGTGAGCACCATCATCCAGGCTTTCGGGTTGATCCATTGGAATGCGACGGCTTGAAAGAACGTCATCGGACGCGGATCGCCCTTCTTCACTTGCACTTGATCCGATGAGCCGATTTTCCAAGCGAGGTACAGCAGATAGAGCACGCTCGCGGTTTCCATCACCGTGTACAGCGCCGGGAACAGACGAAACGCTTCGCCGAGGCCATAGCCGACCGACAGCATCAACACCGCCACCCCCGCGCTGATTCCGCAGATATGCGGCAGCGTGCGGCGAAAGCCGAAGTTGACGCCCGAGGCGAGCAGCATCGTGTTGTTGGGGCCGGGCGTGATCGTCGTGACGAGCGCGAACAGGATGCCGGCGGGCAGGGCGCTCAGGAGGTCGAGTGGCATGGCGGGAAGTCCGGTCGATTACACAGTTGAGCTAGTGTATCGATCGATGCCGGTACAGTACCGGTACGGATTGCTTGATGGTTTCCGGTACGGATTTAATCCGATTTCAGGAGTCGGTTTTGACTCGACCGAACCCGCGGCAACGCACCCGAAGCATTCCGCCTGCAACGTCGCGGCGAGCTTGCAAAGGCGCAACGGGCCGCATAAGGTCGGACGAATGAATCCCTACCATCAGGAGAGCATTCGTCATGGCCGTAAAAAAACGATTTCACGCCGCACTCCCCGTCGTTGCGATCGCAGCGCTCGCCACGATTGCACCGGCTTGCCATGCGCAAAACACCACCGACTGGCTGGCGAACACCTACGGCACGCTCGCCGCTCACGTGGGCAACGTCGCGCGTTCCATGTGGGTCGCGCCCGAAGGCGTCATCTATACGGCCTCCAACTGGGACGAGTACGAGGGCGGCGTCGCGATCTATCAGAACCACCACAGCGTCGGCTCCATCGGCATTCACAACGAGTTTCAGGGCAGCGCGATTACCGGCAACGCCACTTCGATTTTCGTGGCGCTGCAATCCAACAACGCGAACGGAAGCGGCGCGGTGGGACGATACAACCGCACCACCAAGGCGCGCGATCTTTTCATTCAGGTCAGCGCGTCGACCAACCAGCCGCTGGTCGACGTCATCACCGGACTCGCCACCGCGGGCTCGCTCCTCTATGCGAGCGACTTCTACGGCAATCGCGTCCGGATCTACACCACCGACGGTGTCTGGCAGCGGGACATAAACGTCGCAGGGCCGGGGGCCCTCGCCGTGGATAGCGCAGGCAACGTTTGGGTCGCACGCAAGAGCGCGGGCGCGATCGACGAGTTCAGTCCAACCGGCGCGCTGCTGAACACCATCCAGATGCCCAGCGGCTCGCAACCTTCGGCGCTCTATTTCGATGCGTCGTCGGGGCAACTGATGGCCGGGGACGAAGGCCCCGACATGAACATCAAGCTCTACAAGCTCTCGGGCACGCCGGCGCTGGCCGGTACATTCGGCATTCCGGGCGGTTATCTCGACACCACGACGGGAATCAAAGGTCAGGTCGGCGCGAAGCGCTTCACGCGCGTCGCCGGCATCGGCAAGGACACCGCCGGCAATCTCTACGTGCTCAACAACCCGTGGGGCGGCAGTTGGGACCTCGGCCGCAACGGCGGCACCGACATTCACAAGTACGACCACAACGGCAAACTGAGCTGGACGCTTCAGTCCCTCAACTTCGAGGGCGTCGCCGCTCCGGACCCGGTCACCGATGGCGCGTTGTTCTATGGCGGCACCAACCTCTATACCGGCAGCGCGGGAGGCACCTTCGTCGCGAACACCGTCGATCCGTTCACCTACCCGTCGGACCCGCGCATCGACATGAGCGATACCCAGCGCGACGAGCACTTCGGACAACTTGTCTCCGTTGGCGCGAACCGGATCCTCGTGGCGTCCGGCCAGAACCCGCCGGTCTTCTACTTCTTCCACTTCAACGCAGCGAACGGCTACATCGCCATTCCGGATGGATCGATTCCGGGCGCCGCGTTCAATACGACCCTGCGGGTCACGAGCGGATTCAGCATCGATAGCAAAGGCGGCGTGTGGGCCGGCCTGGACAGGACCGGTTACATCTACCACTACCCGCTGACCGGCTTCGACGCGAGCGGCAAGCCGTCATGGGGACCTGGCATCCCGATCCGCGTTCCCGCGAGCATCCAGCCGCTGACGCGCATCGTCTACCTCGCGGACAGCGACACGATGATTCTCGCGCAGGGCATCGCCGGGAGCACGGACTGGACGTCGATCGGCACGCGGATCGAGGTGTATCACGGCTGGAGCGCGGGCAACACCACCGCGCCCAATCCGGTGATCACGCTTCCCCACGCCAACGCCAAGTCGATCGACGCAGCCGGCAACTACCTCTTCGTCAGCTACTGGTTCAGCAGCGGCGGGCAAGCCCTGCCGGACGTCGACGCCTTCAACCTCGCCACAGGCCACCTCGACGCCACGCTGACCAACACCAACAGCAGCGTCGTGGACGCCAGCAGCGCCATGGATTCGATGTACGGCCTCCGGGCCTACCTTCAATCGAATGGCGAGTACGTCGTGACGAAGAACAACGTCAAGGGCACCAGCATCACCGTTTATCGCTGGACGCCCTGATCGGGCGCTTTATATCGAGCGCATTATTCGCGACCGGGAATTGCCGTGCCCTAAGACACCGCTTCTGTCGGTCTATATTGATTTCCGTAGAATGCCGCCAGTCTTCAAAACCAACGGCACGGAAGCGGACATGGATTCTTCGACAGTCGGCACGGCAGGCTCGCCGCGCTCCGAGCAGGTCAGCGGCTACGCCTGGAAAGCGCTCGCCGGTTCCGCCATCGGCTACGCGATGGACGGCTTCGACCTGCTCATCCTCGGATTCATGTTGCCGGCCATTACGGCCGGCTTGCAGCTGACGAGTGGGCAGGGCGGCGCGCTCGTCACCTGGACGCTGATCGGTGCGGTCGCGGGCGGCCTCATCTTCGGCGCGCTCGCCGACCGCTTCGGCCGCGTGCGCGTGCTGACTTGGACCATCCTGCTGTTCGCGATCTTCACGGGGATGTGCGCATTTGCGCGCGGATTCTGGGACCTGCTCGCCTACCGCACGATCGCCGGCATCGGGCTTGGCGGCGAGTTCGGCATCGGCATGGCGCTCGCGGCGGAAGCGTGGCCCGCGAGCAAGCGCGCGCGCGTGTCGTCCTATGTCGCGCTCGGCTGGCAGGGCGGCGTGCTGCTGGCGGCGCTGCTGACGCCGCTGCTACTGCTCCATATCGGCTGGCGCGGCATGTTCCTCGTCGGCGTGCTGCCGGCGCTGGTCGCCTGGGTGATGCGCAACCGGCTGCATGAGCCCGAGGCGTTCGTGCGTCGCGCGAAGTCCCCGGAAAAGCGCGCCAACGCGTTCAAGCTGCTGGTCGCCGATGCTCGCACGGCGCGCACGAGCCTCGGCATCGTGATCCTGTGCTCGGTCCAGAACTTCGGCTACTACGGGATCATGATCTGGCTGCCGACGTTTCTCTCGAAGCAGATGGGCTTTTCGCTCACGAAGTCAGGCTTGTGGACGGCGGCGACTGTCGTCGGGATGATGGCCGGCATCTGGGTGTTCGGGCAGCTCGCCGATCGCATCGGCCGCAAGCCGACCTTCTTGCTCTATCAAGTCGGCGCGGTCGTGATGGTGGTGGCGTACGCGCATCTGTCGTCGCCAGCCGCCATGCTGTGGGCCGGCGCGCTGATGGGCGTGTTCGTCAACGGCATGGTGGGCGGCTATGGCACGCTGATGTCCGAAGGCTATCCGACCGCCGCGCGCGCCACCGCGCAGAACGTGCTGTGGAATCTGGGGCGGGCGGTCGGCGGTTTCGGGCCGGTCGTGGTCGGCTCGCTGGCAAGCCGCTATTCGTTCCCATTCGCCATCGCGCTGCTCGCGGGCCTCTATGGGCTCGATATGATCGCGACGCTGTTCCTGATCCCCGAGCTGAAGGGCGTCGAACTCGCCGAGTAGACCCTCCGATTGCCGCGACCCAATCCTCGCGGCAAGCGTCCCTTCGTCATCCCTCGACGATGCCCGGCACGACCTCGCGCATCATCTCGACGAAGCGCACCAGCCGCGACGGATAGAACTGCGCGTGAGGATAGGTCAGGTAAAGCGGCAGCGGCGGAGCCCGCCAATCCGGCACGAGATGCAGCAGCTTGCCTTGCGCGAGATCGTCGTGCAGCAGCCACGATGAGCCGATGCCGATACCGAGCCCAAGACGCGCGGAGCTTCGCAGCGCGTAGAGATTGTCGGTGCTGACGCGCGGACGGATCGGGAAGCGCACGACTTCCCCCGTCGCTTCATGCGTCAGCTTCACTTCGTTGCGGTAGTACGTGCGCAAGGCGAGCCATGGGAAGTCGGCGAGCTCGGCGGCGTGTTGCGGCACGCCCGTGCCCTCGAAGAGCAACGGCGAGGCGATGACGATGCGCGGCACCGCCGCGATTTTGATCGCGACGACGCCCGGGTCGGCCGGTTCGCCTGCCAGGATCGCGCAATCGATCCCGGAGGCGATGAAGTCGCGGATGTCGTCGCGCAGCAGCCACTCCACCGAGACGCGCGGATACCGGTGCAGAAAGTCGGCCAACGGCACGACGAACTGCTCCTGGCCGAACGCATGCGGCGCCGTGATGCGCAGCGTGCCTTCCGGTTCCTCCTGCGCGCCGCGCACATCCGCTTCGAACGACGCCCAGTTCGCGAGCAGCTCCTTGGCGCGTTCGAAGCAGCGCTCGCCGTCCACGGTGAGACGCATCACGTGCGTGGTGCGTTGCAAGAGCCGCACGCCGAGCGATTGCTCGAGCGCCTGGAGACGGCGGCTGATGGTCGGCTGTGTCGCGTTCAATTGGGCGGCAGCCGCCGACAGACTGCCGGCCTCCACGATACGCACGAAGGTCTCCATCAATTGGAGACGATCGCCGGCCGCGGACGTTGCGAAGCCGCCGCCGAGCGGCGGGGAGGGGCGTGGTTTGGTCATACGTCGAGCGTATAGCAAATGTTCGGAGCGTGCTACTACCGTTATGTGGCGTCAACAAGCACACTCTTGACCAGTCAGTAAATCAAAGGAATACGTTCGATGTCTACCATGCACGATACGGATGCAACGGTCGCCGCGGAAGTCGCGATACCCGCCGAAACCCCGGCGCTTCCCCCGCAACTGGTGCTGCTGCTGGCCGCCGGCGCGGCTTTCTCCGTCGCCCCCCTCTATTACAGTCAGCCGATGCTCGGCGTGCTGAGCGCGGACACAGGCGCCTCGGCGCGCGTCGTGGGCCTGGTGCCGACGCTCACGCAACTCGGCTACGCGCTCGGCATCCTGTTGCTCGCGCCGCTCGGCGACCGGTTCGACCGCCGCCGCGTGATTCTCTACAAGGCGGCGGCGCTCGTTCTCGCGCTGCTGCTCGCCGCCGCCGCGCCGTCGATCGGCTTGCTGCTGGCCGCCAGTCTCGCGATGGGCGTGGCGGCCACGATGGCCCAGGACATCGTCCCCGCCGCCGCGACGCTCGCGCCCGAGGCCCATCGCGGGAAGACCGTCGGAACCGTGATGACCGGGCTCTTGCTCGGCATTTTGCTGTCGCGCGTGCTGAGCGGCTTCGTCGCCGCGCACTTCGGCTGGCGTGCGATGTTCCTGATCGCGGCGGCGAGCGTCGCGGCCATCGGCGTGGCCTCCGCGCGCGGCCTGCCGCGCTTCGCGCCCACCACGCATCTCTCGTACCGCAAGCTGCTCGGCTCGCTTGGGCATTTGTGGCAGCACCATGCCGCGCTGCGGCGCGCCGCGTTTGCGCAAGGCATGATCGCGGTGGGCTTCAGCGCGTTCTGGTCGACGCTCGCGATGATGCTGCACGGCGCGCCGTTCCACCTCGGCAGCGAGGCGGCGGGTGCATTCGGCCTCGCGGGCGCAGCCGGCGCGCTGGCCGCGCCGCTCGCGGGACGCCTCGCCGATCGCCGTGGACCGGAGCTCGTCACGCGGCTCGGCGCGAGCCTCGCCATTGTGTCGTTCGCGGCGATGGCGCTCGCGCCGCTGCTGCCGCCGCGTGCGCAATTGGTCTTGCTGGCGATTTGCGCGGTCGGCTTCGATCTGGGCTTTCAGGTCACGCTGGTCGCGCACCAGACCATCATCTACGGCATCGATCCGCATTCGCGCAGCCGGTTGAACGCCGTGCTGTTCGTCGGCATGTTCATCGGCATGTCGGCGGGCGCCGCGCTTGGCGCCATGCTGCTTGCGCAATGGGGCTGGATGGCGGTGACGGCGCTGGCGGTCGCGACGTCGTCCGCTGGGCTGGCGATACGGCTGTGGCGGCGGCCCCAGGCCGCCCGCCGTGCCGCGAATCCCGCCAACTGAAGGGCCAACTAAAGCGCGCCGACCCGCTGCGCTTCCTTGGCCCGTTCGAGTCTTCATGTTGACCCGCGCGCATGAGGGTGGCACTCCGGTTCTTGCGATGCAATTGCATGCGTCGCTGGCGGGCGCGAGAATGAAGGCTCGCGAGCGGCACGCCGCATCAGCCGGCAGGGAGGGCGAGATGGACGATCCCCATGACCTACAGCGCTTCGTCGATGCACAGGACCGGATCTACGCGCAGGCAGCGGACGAACTGCGCGCCGGCCACAAACGAAGCCACTGGATGTGGTTCGTGTTTCCGCAGATAGAGGGGCTCGGGGAAAGCGCGATGGCGCAGCGGTATGCGATCTCATCGCTGGCCGAGGCTCAGGCTTATTTGAACCACCCTCTGCTCGGCGAGCGCTTGCGCGAATCGACGAGGCTCGTGAATCTCGTCGAAGGCCGTTCGATCAAGGAGATCTTCGGCTACCCGGACTACCTCAAGTTTCGCTCGTCGATCACGCTCTTTGCCCGCGCGACCGAGGACAACGCCGTATTTGTCGAAGCGCTGCGCAAGTACTTCGACAGCGAACCCGATCGAGAGACGCTGCAGCGAATCTAGCCCGCCAAATCGGGTATCCTCCCGGCCTCAAGAAATTCTCGTGCAGGCCGTTTACCTGCAAGGGTACCCGCGTCAACCCGCTTCCTCACGCTATACAGCCAGTTCTCTTGCACGCTGTAATGAAACGACTGCTTTTCCTCTTTACCTTGGCCGTCGCGCTCGCCGCGTGCTCACGCAACGATCCCGACAGTCTCGTCGGCACCTGGGGCGAATCCGTTCAGGGGCAGACGGTTCCGTTGCTCAAGATCGAGAAGTCCAAAGGGCATTACGTGCTTTTCACGACCGCCGACGGACGCTGGATTCGCACGACCGACTATGTGATGTTGGCGTCGAAGACCGATCTCGAACAGATCGTCCGCCATCCGGTGCATGGCGACGTGACCGGGCTGAAGTCGGGTGTCGCCGCCGTTTTCAAGGTGCCGGAAGGCTGGACCGAAGGCACATTCTCGACCCGCTCGGGGTACTTCGCCGTGACGTGGTTCGGCCCTGTCGAACTGGTTCGTCTCTAACAACGCAACGCTCCTGTCTGTGCGGCTAATGTAATTGCCCGTCATCGGAGACAGTGCGTGCATGCATAACTGTAACTGATGTAGTAACATTAATGTGCGCGCTTCGATGGCCGACATCGGAAGCGGGCACCAGGGCCGCGCGACGTCAACCACGTCGCGCATTCCCTCGAACTCAATTCATTCTCAGAACAAGGAGGTTTTATGGCGAAAGCCGCCGTTGTGTATTTCTCGGGCTATGGACACACCAAGCGGGTTGCCGAGGCGGTTGCCGCTGGCGCCGGCGCCGATTTGATCACAGTGGATTCGGACGGCAACGTCGATGACCACGCCTGGACCTTGCTGTCGAATGCCGACGCCATCATCCTCGGCGCGCCGACCTACATGGGCTCGGTGCCGTGGCAGTTCAAGAAGTTCGCTGACGCGACGTCGAAGAAGTGGTTCACGCGCGAATGGCAGGACAAGGTATTCGGCGGCTTCACCAACAGCGCGAGCTTCAATGGCGACAAGCAAGTGACGCTGATCTACCTGCAGACACTCGCGTCGCAACACGGCGGCGTGTGGGTGAGCTTGGGGCTGCCGCCGTCGAACACGAAGGCGGCCACGCGCCATGACGTGAACAACCTCGGCGGCTCGGTCGGGCTGCTCGTGCAATCGCCGGCAGACGCGGCGGTCGAGGAAATGGCGGCGGGCGATTTGGAAACCGCGAAGCTCTATGGGGCTCGCGTGGCGGATGTGGCTCGCCGCTTGCACGGGTGACATTCTCCCGACAAAAGTCGCTCGGTCGCTACAAAACCGACATTGAATTCGGGCTTCCGAAAGACTAGTCTGGACGAAACGCACCGGTGGAGTTTCCGGCACATGCGCCATGAACGGGGAGCGTCATGGATCACGATGTGGCATGGAAGTCGGGCAGAGGCGGTCGGCCTTCGCGGCACGATGCGGAGGTTCGTGTGCAAGTGGTGCTCGAAGTGGCGAAGGGAAAATTCCTTTCGGCCGGCTATCGGGAAACGAGCCTCGATGCGATCGCCCGCGACTCCGGGGTGGCAAAGAAGACGCTGTATTGCCACTTCGGCAGCAAGGCTGGCCTGTTCGATGCCATCGTGCGGACGCTGACCGATGTGTGGGTGCAGGAACTCCGGAAAATCGTTGCGATCGACAACGGGCACGCTGCCGTGCTCGAAGCAGCGGCGCTGCATCTTCTCGATATCGGCACGCGGAGTGACATGATCGAGTTGTATCGGCTGCTGCTGGTCGAATCGCGCCGATTTCCGGCGCTAGTCCACCCGTATCGCGACCGCTGCGGCAAGTTTATGGGCATGGAGCCGCTGACGGACTATCTGCGGCGCAGCGTGGAGCAGGGCGAGCTCACGATCGAGAATGTCGATCTTGCCGTGGAGCAGTTCGTCCATCTCGTGCTCGGCGGTGTGCGTGCGCGGATGCTGCTCGGCTGTGCGCGCCGCCCGAACGCGGCGAGCCGGCGGCGCATCGCGCATCAGGCGGTCAGCATTTTCATGTCGGGATACGCCGCGTAAAGCACCGTTTTTTTTGTTTTCGTCTATTGATTGTGTAGGAATCAGAATAAATGTAGATCGTTTGCCAGTTTTGCCATGCGTCCATGGAGAAATGCGCATGAAGACAGATTCGCAGACCGCCGGTTTTGCAGCGAGCGGCATCCCGCGGCCGGGATGGCGGCGCTTCTGCGGTGGCGTGGCGGTTGCGATCGCCGTCTCGGTCGCGGGCTGCACGGCAGGCCCCGACTATCGCAAGCCCGAGGTGCAGATCCCTCAAGGCTTCAAGGAAGGCGTCGACTGGCAGCGCGCCGAGGTCAATCCGGCGGCGTCGCTATCCAGCACCTGGTGGCAGATGTATCAGGACGCGACGCTCGATGACCTCGTCGACCGCTCGTTGAAAGCCAATCAGTCGATTGTGGCCGCCGAGGCCGCCTACCGCGTCGCGCTCGCGACGGTTGAGGCCAACACCGCGAGCCTCTTTCCGGTCGTGACGGGCAGCCTTTCGGGCTCGCGCACCGGCGTCGGCCCGGGCGTGACCCAGGTGCCCGGCGGTTCGTCGTCCGTGGCGGGGTCGGGTGGGCGCGTGGTCAACAGCACGAGCGCGCTGGTCTCGGCGAGCTGGGAGCTCGACCTGTGGGGCTCGATTCGCCGCGAGATCGAATCCGCGAAGGAGAGTGCGCAGGCAAGCGATGCGCAGCTGGCGGGCGAGCGGCTCTCGATCGAAGCGAGCGTGGTCCTCGACTATTTCGCGCTTCGGCAGGGCGATTACGACATCCAGTCGCTGACGAGGCAGCAGGAGATCGACAGCCGGATCTTCGACATGACCCAGGCCTCGTATCGTGAAGGCGCGGCATCGAGCGATCAGGTGCTCGTGGCCCAGGATAATCTCGAAGCCGTGGTGGCCGCGCTGCAGACCACCAAGATAGCCCGCGAGCAGGACGAGCACGCGTTGGCCGTGCTGGCCGGCGTGCCGCCGGCGAACTTTGAAATCGCGCCGGACCCGGATCACGCCTTCGTGATTCCGGATGTGCCGCTCGGGCTGCCCTCGGAACTGCTCGAGCGGCGCTATGACGTGGTGAGCGCCGAACGCACGGCCGCGTCCGCGAATGCCAGGATTGGCGTGGCCGAGGCGGCGTTCTTTCCGAGCGTGACGCTGTCGGCGGAAGGCGGTTTCCAGCACAACACGCTGGCGCATCTCTTCTCGCTGCCGAACCGGTTCTGGACGCTCGGCCCCGATATCGCCGAGACCATTTTCGATGCCGGCGCGCGCACCGCCGCGGTGAGGCAGGCCCGCGCGACCTATGACGAGGACGTGGCGACCTATCGCAACACCGTGCTCACCGCCTTCAGCAGCGTGGAGGACAGCCTGTCGTCGGTCAACCATCTGCGCGTCCAGGAAGCGTCATTCGCCAACATCCTTCGCCGCAACCAGCAGCTCTTTTCGAGCATGCAGGCGCAGCGCGACTTTGGCGCAGCGAGCGAACAAGACCTCCTCACGCAGGAACTCACGCTGGTCGAGGCGCAGCAGAGCCTGCGCGACACGCAGTCGGTGTTGGCCCAGAGCAGCGTCACGCTCGTCAAGAACCTCGGCGGCGGTTGGCAATGGGACGAGAACAAGGCCGCAGCGGCAGCAGGCCATCCGCTGTCGTCGACGGCGTATTCGACGATTGATTCGCAGGCGCGCCAACAGGACGCTGGATCGCCTCCCAACTGAAGGCGCTTCTGACTGGAGTCTCCACTTCATGAAGTCACTTTCAAATCGCGTGTCGGTGCTGTGTCTGAGCCTCATCGCTCTCGCAGCTTGCTCGAAAAACAAGCCGGCTGCGCCGCCCCCGCCAAAGGTGGCCGTGACGACGGCTCACGTGCAAAACGTACCGTTGACGCGGCAGTTCGTCGGACGTCTTTCGCCCTATTACAGCGCCAACGTGACCGCGCGCGTGTCGGGCGTGCTGGTGAAACGCGTCTATGCCGAGGGCAGCGAAGTCAAGCAAGGCCAGGTGCTGTTCGAGATCGATCCGGTGTACTACAAGGCCCAGCTCGATAACGACATCGCCCAGCTGGCGCAGGACCAGGCTACCTACGTCAACAACCACGCCACCGCGGTGCGTAACCGCAAGCTGCTGCCGATCGGCTCGGTGTCGCAGCAGACGGTCGACAATTCCGACGCGGCCGAGCGCAGCGCGGCCGCCAAGCTGAAGGCGGATCAGGCGCTGATCGAGAGCGCGCGCATCAACCTTGGCTACACCCGCGTGACCGCCCCGATCAGCGGCATTGCCGGGCAGCAGCTCGTGACGGCGGGCGCGCTGGTCGGCAACAGCACGACCGACACCGGGTCGAGCAGCACGCTGCTGACCACTGTCCAGCAGGTCGACCCGGTCTATGTCAACTTCACGATCAGCGCCGCCGACCTGATCACGTTGCGGCAATCCCAGGGCAACGGGGTCGATCTCGCGCAGCAAAGCTCGATGACCGTCCAGGTGAGCCTGCCCAACGGCACGCCCTACGACCACACCGGCAAGCTCGACTTCTCGGATCCGGCTGTGAACGCGACGACGGGCACCGTCAACCTGCGCGCGCTAGTAGCCAATCCGCAGCACCTGCTGCTGCCCGGCATGTATGTGACGTTGATTGCCCGCCTAGGCCAGCAAAACAACGTCATCCTGATCCCGCAACAGGCTCTGCTGCGCGATACCGAGGGGCCGTATGTGCTGGCGGTCGGGCCGGACAACAAGGTGGCGCGCAAGGACGTCGAGACGAACGCCAGCCTCGGCACTGACTGGATCGTCACGAAGGGCCTTGCCGAGGGCGACCGCGTGGTCGTCACGGGCGTGCAGAGCGTGCATGAGGGGAGCGAGGTCTCCGCGACCCCATGGCAGCCGGCCGGTCAACCCTTGGCGGCGGCATCCGGCAGCCAGCCGGCCAGCGCGGCGCAATAGGAGCATTCCATGCCGAGTTTCTTCATTGAACGGCCGATATTTGCCTGGGTGGTCGCCATTTTGATCTCGCTGTTCGGCATCATCTCCATGCGCAGCATGGGGATCGATTCGTACCCCGACATCGCGCCGCCGCAGGTGACGATCACCTCGACCTTCCCGGGTGCGAGCGCTCCAACGATGGAATCGACGGTGACCCAGGTCATCGAGCAGCAGCTCACCGGCATCGACAACCTGCTGTACTTCAGCTCGAATTCGAGCTCCAACGGCCAGAGCGTCATTACGCTCACCTTTGCGACCGGCACCAACCCTGACATTGCGCAGGTGCAAGTGCAGAACAAGGTTCAGATCGCCCAGCCGTTGCTGCCCTCGCAGGTGCAGCAACTGGGCGTGGTGGTCGCGAAGTCGAGCCCCGACATCCTGTTGTTCATCGCGCTGCGCTCGAATAGACCGGGCGTCGACGCGGCACGGCTTTCGGACATCCTCGCGTCCCAGATCCAGCCGGTGATCGGGCGTATCACCGGCGTCGGCAACACCACGCTGCTCGGTTCCGAATACGCGGTGCGCATCTGGATCGACCCTGACAAGCTGCAGGGTTACGGACTCTCGACGACCCAGGTGCTCAACGCGGTGAATGCGCAGAATGCGCAGTTCGCGGCCGGTTCGCTCGGCGCGGATCCGGCGGTGAAGGGGCAGGTCTTCACGGCGACGGTTTCCGGCGACTCGCTGTTCTCTTCGCTGCAGCAGTTCCGCGACATCATCCTGCTGTCGAACAGCAACGGCACGACGGTCCGGCTCTCGGACGTCGCGCGCATCAGTTTCGGCGCGCAGACCAATGGCCTGGCGCCGGTCTACGACGGCAAGGCCGCCGGTGGTATGGCGGTTTACCTGCTGCCTGGCGCCAACGCGCTCAAGGTGGCCAATGCCGTCAAGTCCGCGATGGCGGACCTCGCGCATGACCTGCCATATGGCGTGACGTGGGACATTCCGTATGACACCACGCCGTTCATCACGGCTTCCATCACCGACGTGGTCAAGACACTGGTTGAAGCCGTCATACTGGTGTTCTTCGTGATGCTGATCTTCCTGCAGAACATCCGGGCCACGATCATCCCGACCCTCGTGATTCCGGTTGCGCTGCTCGGCACGTTCATCGGGCTTGCGGCGCTGAATTTCACGCTGAACCAGCTGACGCTCTTCGGGATGGTGCTCGCGATCGGGATCGTCGTGGACGACGCGATCGTGGTGATCGAGAACGTCGAGCGGATCATGAGCGAGGAGCATACGGAGCCGAGAGCGGCCACGCGCAAGGCCATGGCGCAGATCACAGGCGCCATCATCGCGATTACGGTCGTGCTGTCCGCCGTGTTCGTGCCGTCCGCGCTGCAGCCTGGCGCAACCGGCATCATCTACGCGCAGTTCGCGCTGACCATCGCCGTCTCGATGGTGTTCTCCGCGTTTCTCGCGATGTCGTTCACGCCGTCGCTCTGCGCGGCGTTCCTGAGGCCGGTTCACGCGCACGAGAAGGGTGTGATTTTTCGCTGGTTCGACCGCGGCTTCGACCGGATGTCGCACAGCTATTTTGGACACGTCGGACGGGCGGTGCGCCATGCGCCCCGCTGGATGATGGCCTTCGTGCTCGTGGTCGTGCTGACCGGCTTCCTCTACACGAAACTGCCGACGGGCTTCGTGCCCGACGAAGACCAGGGCTTCATGCTGGCGCTCGTGAACCTGCCGCCGGGCTCGACGCTGCAGAGCACGAACCGCGTGATGTCCGAAGTGCGTGAGAAGCTGCTGCATAGCGATATCGGCAAGGATATCTACGGCATATTCCAGCCGGAAGGCTTCAGCTTCGTCGGCACGAGCGAGAACGTCGGCATGTCGTTCATCAAGCTGGTCGATTGGAGCAAGCGCGGGCGAACGGCGATGCAGCTGATTCCCCAGGCCAACCAGATTCTGCACAGCATTCCCGACGCGCAATTGTTCGTCGTCAATCTGCCGACGATCCGCGGGCTGAGTCAGTTCGGCGGCGTCGATATGTACCTGCAGGCGCGCGCCGGCCAGTCGCGCGCGGAGCTCGGCCAAGCCGAGGCGACGCTGCTCGCGGACGCCGGCAAGAGCAACGTGCTGTTCGGCATCCGGCCGAATTCGCTGCCGAACGCGCCGCAACTGCAGATCGCGGTGGATCGCCCGCAGGCGCAGTCGATGGGGCTGTCGCTGACGGACGTCTACGACACCATCAAAATGGAACTGGCGCCGTTCTTCGTGAACCAGTTCACCTACGGCGGCCGCGTGAAGAAGGTGTTCATCCAGGCGGATGCGCCTTACCGGATGGGCCTCGACGCGTTTCAGCACCTCTACACGCCGGCCGGCATCACCAACGCCGCGTCGGGGACAACGAGCACGGCCGGGCTGGTGACCAACACGAGCGGGTATCTGACGCCGGTCGACCCGTCGGTGGCCAATCCGTCGATCAGCCCGTACGACATGGTGCCGCTTTCGAGCGTCGTCAAGACCAGCTGGTACAACGGCCCGACCGTGCTGCCGCGCTTCAACGGCTATTCCGCCATCGAAATCGTCGGCAACTCGGCACCCGGCTATTCGACGGGCCAGGCGATGCAGACGCTGCAGGGCCTCGTCAATGAAAAACTGCCGCGGGGATTCGACGCGGACTGGACCGGGCAGTCCTATCAGGAAATCCTGGCGGGAAGCTCGGCGACGACGCTCATGGCGCTTTCGATCCTCGTGGTCTTTCTGTGTCTGGCCGCGCTCTATGAGAGCTGGTCCATTCCGGCGGCGGTGCTGCTCGTGGTCCCGCTCGGGATGCTCGGCATGCTGGCGTTCTGTCTGTGGCGCGATGTGCCCAACGATATCTACTTCAAGATCGGGCTCGTCACGGTCATCGGCCTGGCCGCGAAGAACGCGATTCTGATCGTCGAATTCGCGGTCGAAGGGCAGGCGAACGGGATGACGCTCTACGATGCGGTCACGACTGCGGCACGCCTGCGCTTGCGTCCGATCCTGATGACTTCGATGGCCTTTATTCTGGGTGTGTTCCCGCTCGTGATCTCGACAGGGGCCGGTTCTTCGTCGCGGCACGAGATCGGCACTGGCGTGATCGGCGGGATGCTCTTCGCGACGTTCTTCGGGCTGTTGCTGATTCCGGTGTTCTACGTGACGGTGCGGCGGCTGCTCGGTGACAAGCTCGAAGAGCCCACGCACAAGCTGAAGCATCACCATGGCGGGGCAACGGCAGCGCATGCGCGCCCGCACGAGGATGGTGGCGATATCGGTGGATATCGGTGAGCGCGTTTACGCCGCCTAAGAAAATCCCTACAAAAAATTCCGTCCTTCCTGAATTCGCGTTAAGCCGTTAGCCGTTGTGCGCGAAAGCGGCTTGAAGGATGATCCATGCGTTAATCATCGCTTCTTCCACTGCCGTCGAAGCGGTCCTTTCATTCACCGGCAATGCCGCTTTACCTGCCGCCTATTACGCGACGTTGCTGGAACAAACGAATGTCCTGCTGACAGCCCTCGAAACGGCGGGTGCCGCGTAGCGATCCATCGCTTTCCGTGGATGAACCTCTTTCTCTCGGATTCCGGTTTCCTGGGCCGGAATCTTCTGGCGCCGTGCTTGCACGGCGCCTTTTTTATGTCACTCCGCTCCGGCGCGCTGAACCCGGTTGCGTCCCGCGCGCTTGGCGGCGTAAAGCGCGGCGTCCGCCGCGCTGACCAGTTCGTCGGGGCTCGTCAGCGTGCCATGTTCGTGAGTGGCGCAACCCGCGCTGACGGTCACGCAGCCAAGCTGCGTCGGCGCGCCCAGGCCCAGCAGCACCACCGCTTGCCGCGCCCGCTCGGCGATGGTCAAGGCGGCCTGTGCGTCCGTATCGGGCAACACGAGCGCAAATTCCTCGCCGCCATAGCGCGCCACGAAATCGGACGGGCGGCGCACGGCGCCGGCCAGTGCGTTCGCCACTGCTTTCAGGCAGGCATCGCCTTGAAGATGTCCGAATTCATCGTTGTAGGGCTTGAAGTTGTCGACGTCGAACATGACGAGCGATAGCGGCGCCACATTGCGTTTCGCGCGCTCGAACTCCTTGCGTAATTGGTCGTTGAAGTAAGTACGGTTGTAAATGCGAGTCAGCGCATCGAGCACCGAGCTTTGCAGCAGCGACGCGTACGCATCGGACATCCGCCGGTACAGCACCGTCACTTCCCATACCAGCACGCAAACCAGGATGCCCGGAGCCAGCATGCTGAACACGCGCCCGATGTACCAGCCGACCGTGAAGCGGTCTGCACTGAGCAGATTGAGGCAGGTGTCGATGAAGCACGTGAGCACCGCGATCGCGAGCCATAGGTCGAGCAGCGAGCGCAGCCGGCCCGTCGACAGCACGACGACGATCGCGACGATATTGAGCAGCAGGATGACGAGCGCCGTGTGATCGCTGGAGAGGCTGCCGGCGTCGGCCGCGGGGTTCAGTGCTTGCGGCAGTTGCAGATGGATCGCGAGTGCCCCGAGCGCGACGGCAATCGCCACCGGGCCGCCGATCAGCGCCCAGGCCCACGAATTGACGTGCGCGGGATTGACGGGCCGCTGTTTGACGCGCTCGCGGATCAAGGCCGCCACCATCACGAGCAGCGGAAAGCCGCCGTGCCAGAACACCCAGATCCACCCGGAACTGTGCGGCCCCGCTCCGAAGAGGCCGGCAGGCGTGATGACGCCGGGAAACGTCAGCAGCTGCAAGGCCACGGCCACCGCCGTGTAAGCGTAGGCCCCGCCGAGCGCGCAGAGCATCAATTGACGCGTCGCCGCAAAACGGGCGTTGAGGAGATAGGCGGCGATGCATGCGGTGGTGAACACCGTGAGCGCGCACATCGGCAGGAACGGGGCGACGGGCGGCAGCGCAACGTGTGCGCGCGGCGCGGCGATCGCCAGCGTGAGCAGGATGATGAGCGCGAAGACGCCGGCCACCGCGGCCTGTTTGCGCGTGGCGCGCTGTATCAGCAAGTCTTCCATCCCACGTGTCCCGGTTGTAGTCGTGCTGCCTTTGCTGTCGGCGAGCAATGAGGCTTTTGTTGCGGTCATTCCCGAGTTTGTTATTTGCGCCTACAGACTGCTTATTGTCCTACATATCGAACCGCAATTGATTGTGGTTTGTACTGTATAAGCGCGTACGCTTTGTCTAGTGGTTCGAGTGCGGACTGAGCGCCCGCCCGTCCGTTGCTAGAGCCCTCCTTCGCGAAGGGGCGCCTGCGGCGGCGCGCGCGCTGGCATATCATGTCCGCTTCCTCAAGCTGACCGCCCACAAGGCAATCGACATGACCGAGTCCAGCAACCCGCTGCTGCAAGATTGGCAAACCCCCTACCAGTTGCCGCCGTTTGCGCAAATCCAACCCGAACACTTCATCCCCGCCTTCACGACGCTGTTCGCCGAGCATCTCGACGAAATCGATGCGTTGGCAACCAATTCCGCGCCGCCCACGTTCGACAACACGGTCGCCGCGTTCGATGCCGCCGGCGCGCGCCTCCAACGTGTGCAACTGGTCTTCGAAAACCTGTGCTCGTCGGAGTCGCCGCCCGAACTGCAGGCGGTCGAGCGCGAAATGGCGCCGCTGCTGGCCGCGCACGCGAGCCAGGTATCGATGCACGCGGGCTTCTTTGCAAGGCTCGATACCGTTCACCGGCAAGCCGCCGCGTTATCGTTGAGCGAAGAGCAGCAGCGCTTGGTCGATCGTCTGCATACCGATTTCGTGCGTACGGGCGCGACGCTGAAAGGCGCCGCGCGCGAGCGCTTTGCAGCGATCGCGGAGCGTCTCGCGAATCTGCAAACGCAGTTCGCGCAAAACGTGCTCGCCGACGAATCGAGCTACCAGTTGCCCCTGAAAACCGAGGCCGACCTCGCGGGCCTGCCCGAATTCCTGCGCGAGGCTGCGAAGAGCGCCGCGCAGGAGCGCGGCGTCGACGGCCACGTGATCACGCTGTCGCGCTCGCTGGTGCTGCCGTTTCTCACGTGGTCCACGCGCCGCGATCTGCGCGAGGCCGCGTGGCGCGCGTGGACCGGCCGCGGCGAAACGCCGGAGCGCGACAACCGTCCGCTCGCGCGCGAAATCCTGGCGCTGCGTCACGAGCAGGCCCAATTACTCGGCTACGTCAGCTACGCCGACTACGCGCTCGTGAACCGGATGGCGGGCAAGCCGTCTGCCGTCTATGACTTGTTCCGGCAGGTATGGGAGCCCGCCAAGGCCAGCGTGCGCGAGGAGCGCAAGGCGCTGGCCGAGCAAGCCGCCACGCTTGGCGAACCCACCGATATCGAACCGTGGGATTGGTACTACCTCGCCGAAAAAGTCCGCGCCGAACGCTATGCCCTCGACGATGCGCAGGTGAAGCCGTATTTCAGCCTCGACGCGATGATCGGCGCTATGTTCGATTGCGCGGGCCGCTTGTTCGGCCTGCAGTTCGTCGAGCAGACCGGCGTGCCGCTCTATCACCCGGATGTGAGAGTGTGGGAAGTGCGCCGCGACGGCGAACTGGCGGGCATCTTCCTCGGCGACAACTATGCGCGGCCCAACAAGCAGGGCGGCGCGTGGATGAGTGTCTATCGCCATCAGTCGAAGAACGGCCGCCAGTCGATTCCGATCGTGGTGAACAACAACAATTTCTCGCGCGGCGGCGATGGCCCGACACTCCTGAGTTTCGAGGACGTCCGCACGCTGTTCCATGAATTCGGCCATGGCTTGCACGGCTTGTTGTCGGACGTGAGTTACGGGCGTTTGTCGGGCACGCAAGTGCCGTGGGATTACGTCGAGCTGCCATCGCAATTGATGGAAAACTGGGCGACGGTGCCGGAAGTGCTCGCCAAGCACGCGCGTCACGTGAAGACGGGCGAGCCGATTCCTGCTGCGCTGATCGAGCGCATCCGCGCGGCGCAGACCTTCAATCAGGGTTTCAATACGGTCGCGTACACGTCGTCTGCGCTGATCGATATGGCGCTGCACTTGCAGGAAAACCCCGCCGGTATCGATATCGCCGTGTTCGAAGCGGAAGAGCGCGAGCGCCTCGGCGTGCCGCGCGAAGTCGGCATGCGCCACCGCCTGCCGCATTTCGGGCATGTGTTCAGCGGCTCGCAGTATGCGGCGGGCTACTACGTCTACATGTGGGCGGAAGTGCTGGAGGCCGAGGCGTTCGATGCGTTCGAGGAAGCCGGCAACGCGTTCGATCCGGCGTTGGCCGAGAAGCTGCATCGCTACATCTACAGCGCGGGCGACAGCCGCGAAGAGCGCGCGGCGTTTCGCGCGTTCCGCGGACGCGATCCGCAAGCGGCGCCGATGTTGAGGAAGCGGGGGTTGCTGGCGGGTTGAGGTTTGCGCGGTAGGCCGAGCGAGCCGGGCAAGCGGAAAGCAATCGATGAAGCGGGCACTGCGGTGCCCGCTTTTTTTATCGCCGATCGCTTTGGCTGCAGATCGCCTGCCAAAGCCCATCGACCCCCGCCTGTCGGTTGCCCGCCGCCTTATACGCGCAGACCGAAACCTCGACATCCCATTTCCCGTCGCCGAGCGCGACGAGGTCCCATCCTCGGTCCGATTCGAACGAGCTGTCGGCGAGCCAGGCGACGCCGAGACCGCTCGACGCCAAATCGCCGAGCACGTCCGACATTTCCGCTTCGAACACGCGGACCCCCGCGATCTTTTCCGACGCTTGCTCCATGGCGATATCGACGACGCGCGCGAAATACACGGTCGGCGAGTACATGAGCAGCGGCAGCGGCTGCGCCTGCGTGCCGGGCATGCGCAGGCGGCCGCTTTCGACTTCCGCGCGCGCCGCATAGGGCCGCACGACCTCGGTGCCCAGCTTCACCTGTTCGTAGCGGGCCTCGTCGATACGGATCGGATGCTGCGCCTGCTGAAAGCAGATCAAGAGATCGACCGTGCCCGACATCAATGCCGACACCGTGTCGTGCACGTTGCCGAGTTCGAGGCTGCAGGTCAGCGGTTGACCGCTCGACCAGCGCTTCCACCACGCGGGAAGCCGCGTCGTCGCCAGCGCATAGGGCAACGCGATGCGGACGTGATTGCGCGTGTGGGCCGCGCCGAGTTCCGCTTTGGCGTCCGCGAGCTTGGCCGTCACCTCGGCGGCGGTTTGGCGGAATCGCTCGCCGGCATCGGTCAGCGTGGTGGGGAACGCGTTGCGCTCGACGAGCTTCGCGCCGAGCCATTGTTCGAGACCCTGGATGCGCCGGCTGAACGCGGCTTGCGACAGATTGCGGATCTCGGCGGCTTTGGTGAAGTTGCGCACCTCGGCGAGCGTGAGGAAGTCCTGAAACCACCGGGTGTCCATCTGAGGCTCCGTGAGCGAAAGGTGTTTGGCGTAGGGCGTCATGCAAGAAACGCAGCACGCGATGCGTTTGGCGCATGAGCCGCGGATGCGAATTCAACATTGGACGCTGCGGCGCAGAGATTGATAACGTCGTTGCACCCGCATCGACGATGCATTTTCCAACAGGACATGGGCCCATGAAACACGATCTTCGCGCCGCTGCAAAGGAATTCCTGGTCCGCTACGGCGGCGACACGTTTCCGAATCTGTTCCGTTCGGCCAGGGGCGCGATCGTGGTCGACGACACCGGCCGCGAGATTCTCGACTTCACATCGGGCCAGATGTGCGCCACGATCGGCCACAACCATCCGGCGATCGTGGCGGCCGTCAATCGCGCGGGGCAGGAAGCGTTCCACCTGTTCAGCGGGATGATTCCCGAAGTCGTGGCCGAGCTGGCCGAGCGCCTTGCTCGGGAGTGGATGAACAGTCCGTTGAAGAAATCGATCTTCGTCAACACGGGGGCCGAAAGCAACGAGGTCGCGCTGCGCATGGCGAAGATGTTCACCGGCGGCTACGAGGTGCTCGCGGTGGGCGGCTCGTGGCATGGCGTGACGGGCGGCGCGAGCAGCGTCTCGTTCGCGAGCGACCGCAAGGGCTATGGCGTGCCGCCGCCGGGCGTGTTCGTGATGCCGGAGCCGAACGAATATCGTCCGTATATCAAGGGGCTTTCGGGCGAAGCATCGGCGCTTGCGTGCCTGGAACTGGGCCTCAAGATGTTCGACATGGCGTCGACCGGGCGCGGCGCCGCGATCATCGTCGAGCCGATCATCAGCGCGGGCGGCGTGCTGGTGCCGCCGAAATCGTACATGCAGGCGCTACGCCGCGCGGCCGACGAGCGCGGCATGCTGCTCATCTTCGACGAGGCGCAAACCGCGTTCGGACGCATCGGCCATCGGACGGCTTCGGATTTTTTCGGCGTCGTGCCGGACATCATGAGCGTGTCGAAGACGATGGGCGGCGGCTTGCCGCTTGCCGCCACGATCACCACCGAGAAGATCGAAGCGGACGTCCACGAAAAGGGCTTCACGTACTACACGAGCCACGTATCCGATCCGCTGCCGGCGCGTGTCGGGCTCGCCGTGCTCGATACGATCGTGAAAGAGGATCTGATCGCTCGCGCACGCTCGACGGGCGCTTATCTGCGCAACCGCTTGCTTGAATTACAAGCGCGCTATGAAGTGATCGGCGACGTGCGCGGCGAAGGCATGCTGCTTGGCGTCGAACTCGTGAAGGACCGCGAATCGCGGCTTCCTCATCACGCGTTGGGCGCGCTCACCACGCAGCGGTGCTTCGAATTGGGCCTGAGCATGAATATTCGGCGGCGGCCCGAGCGCGGATCGGTCTGGCGCATCGCGCCGCCGCTTACGGTATCGCACGACGAAATCGATCGCGGGATTTCGATTCTCGATCAGGCGTTGCGCGAAAGTTTGGACCGCCTCGCGGCTTAAGTGCGCGGCCGCTTGGGCGCGATGCATCGCACGGTGAGCGGCGTGTGTTCAGTCGGCAGATCGGGCGCAGCGGATGTTTCGATGCCGCCCGCCTCGACGCGTGACGACGTGCTGATCGGATAGCCGCGCCGCCGCCACGCATCGAGATCGCCCTTGACGGTGCGGATGCGCGTGAACCCTTTCTCGCGCATCTTGCGGCCGATCTCGTCGGCGGTGGCGTGATCCGGGCAGACGCAGTAGACCACGGCGTCGTCGGCGGCGAGCGCCTCGTCCACGTTGTCCGCGCAAGCCGGATCGAGCGGCGTCGCGCGCGGAATGCGATGCGCCGCGTGGCTTCGAATCGGCTCGGGACGCGCATCGAGCACGACAGGCGATGGCGATGGCGACGGCGCGGCGTGCGCCCACTGCGCCTCCATCGCATGCGCGGCGCGCCGCAACCGCACGAGCATCCGGCGCATGCGCCAGCGTTGCATCAGGCGCAGCACGAAGTAGCTCCCGAGGATGGCGGCGACCACGTCGATGAGCGTGGCGCCATGGCCTCTGACGACGCTCAGCAACAGGTGCAATTCCTTTTGCACGACCACGCCGCCGAGCAGCCAGCACGCCGCCCACGTCGTGGCGCTCACCACGTCCCAGGCCACGAAGATGCGCGTATCGACGCGCGTCGTGCCCATCAGCGGCGGGGTAATGAACGCGAGACCGGGGACGAATTTCGACACGGCCGTGATCGACACGCCGAAGCGCTCGAACAACGAGCGCGCCGCGCGCACGGTGACGCCAATGTACGGAGACAGCCGCGCGATGGCCTCGAACACGCGCTCACCGTAGCGGCGGCCCGCGGCGAACCACACGCCGTCGCCGATGAGCGCGCCGAGTACCGCGCAAAGCAGCACGGGCCAGAACGACAGCGTGTGGCTCGCGATCGCCGTGCCCGCCAGCACGAGTATCGGCACGGCCGGGATCGGAACGCCGAGCCGGGCCAACAGAACGTTCAGGAAGACGACCCCGGCGCCCCAGCTTGCAATCATCTCAGGAGGAATTGGATGCATGTGCTTCGATTCCCGTTACTTCATGTTCGCCATGGCAAGCTACTGCCGCAGGTCCGACGATAACAAATTGACGGGCACGCCGTTGCAGCCCGTATCTTTCGAGACTTCGAGCGCGCGCCATGCCGCCGGCTGGCCGGACTCGGCGATGAGCGGCTCCATGCGCTTGTCGGGACGCAAGATGTTGAACGGCCACGACGGCCGCAGCAAGCGCTCGTGCACGAGCGAGCCGAGCCAGATCGGCGCCGGCGGATTGCCGTCGTGCCGTTCGACTGCATAGTCGGTCGGCCAGAAGCGCAGCACGTCGCGCTCGTCGCGCGTGGCGTGCGAACGGGTGAAGACGAGCGTCGACGGTATGCCGTTGTTGAGCTTCGGCAGCACCGGCAGAGACATCGCCGAGACATCGGGCGAGACGAGCGAGAGCAGGCTGCGCGTCGTCAGGCGCGTGCCTTCGATCCAACCGCGGCTCTCCAATTGCGCCGCGAGCTGCGAGGGATCGCTCGCCCATTGCACGGTGATGGGTTCGCGCCGGTCGCCGACCATGTCGGAGCGATAACACGGAAAGGTCTTCCAGACCGAGTCGGCCCATTTCGCTTCGGTGACGGCGATCGGCACGCTCGGCGGCGTTTCGGACGCGGCGTTGCCCGACACGCTGCCGCTCGCCTGCCACGCGACGCTCAAGCCAATCATCGCGAGGAATACGGCGGGCATGTGCGGCCGGCTCGGTGGCGAATCGGGATGTCTCCAGACGGCGAATACTCCCGCGATCGCCACCCAGATGACCGCGAACGCCGCGCCGCCGAGCGCGTCCGACAGGGCGAAGCGGCCCAGATAGAGACCCGCGAACGCGACGGCGACGATGATGCCCGTCGAGACGACGTTCACCGCGACGCCCTGGATGCGGCCGACGCGGCGCGTGAGCAAAAAGGCCAGAAAGCCGTAGATCGTGACCGTCGCGGCGACGTGATTGCTCGGGAACGTGTAGACGTCGGAGCCGGCGTGTCCGGGCGCCACGCGCAGCACGCTCAACTGGATCACGATGATCAGCATCTGCGAGAACACGACCGCAGTCAGCCAGTATGCGATGGTGCGCCAGCGGCGCTCATAGGCCATCAAGAGCGTGGTGGTCGCGACGAGCGTCGCGAGCGTCGGCACGGCGCCGAGCGTGGCGAGAACGGAGAAGACCGCATCGGCCCACGGCGAGCGGATCGACTGCAAATAGCGGTACGCGGACAGATCGACTTGCACGAGCGGCGCGCCGCTCATCACGCCCGCGAACACGGTGAAGAAAATCGCGGCGGCCAGCACGACGAGCACGGTGAGCGCGAACAGCGATCCCATGACGGGGCGGGCCGGGTCGAACAGCCGCATCACATTGCAGCCGAGCTTGCCTTCGTGTCGACGCGCCCACTGCGTCAGCGCTGCGCGCGATGCATTCGCCCAGTTTCGCGCGTGGTCGAGCACGACGCGCACCACCTGCACGCTGACCCACAGCGCGGCCGCGAGAATCGCAATGACGGTCACGAGACGGAACGACACCGCGCCCGCGAGTTCGATCGATGCGCCGAACACGACGCCCGGCAGGATATGCGCGAGCGCCCACAGCAGCGCCGACACCACATTCATCGTGTAAAAGCGCGCGGGGGTCATGCCGAGCATGCCCGCGACGACCGGCACGATGGCCCGCAGCGGAGCGAAAAAGCGCGCGGTGACGACGCTCAAGGCGCCGTGCTTGGCGAAGTATTGACGGCCGCCTTCGAGGATGGCCGGATGCGTGCTGAACGGCCAACGGCCCGCGATGGAGTCCCGGTAGCGATGGCCGATCCAATAGCTGATGCCGTCGCCACAGACGGCGCCGGCGATCGCGCTGAGGAAGAGCCAGCCGAGATTCAGCGCGCCCGTGCCCACGAGCGCGCCAGCGATGAACAGGATCGTGCTGCCGGGGACGAACGTGCCGACGACGGCGAGCGCTTCGAGAAACGCCGCGAGGAAGACGACGGTCAGCGCCCAGCCTGCGTGCTCCGCGAGCGCGTGCAAGAGTTGGGCGTACGCATGCTCCATCTGGGTCTCCGGCGGGTGGGGGGCGCTCGGGTGGGGTGGGCTGGATACTGCGGCAGGTCAACCAGCGATCCGGTTGACCGCCGACTTCCATAGCGTATCCGGATTTCGCGGTTGGTGAATGGTGCGGCGATCTGCCGGGAGCGTTGACTCACGCATCGATGTGGACTAACATGGACTAAGTCCACTAGGAGCAGTTATGCAAACGGTCAATATTCATGAAGCGAAGACCCAGTTTTCGCGCTTGGTCGATGCGGCGGCTAACGGCGAGGAAATTGTGATTGCCAAGGCCGGCAAACCGGCCGCGCGACTGGTGCCGATGGAACGGCCCAAGGTTGTGCGCCGCTTCGGCGGTCTGAAAGGCAAGGTTCGCATTGCGGATGACTTCGATGCGCCGCTGCCCGATGACGTGATCGCTGCATTCGAGGGCCGTTGATGCGCTTGCTACTCGATACACACGTCTTCCTTTGGTCGGTCACCGATGACCGCAAGCTGACCAAAGCCGCACGCAAGCTGATACTCGATGCCGACGAAGTTTTCATCAGTAGCGCGAGCATATGGGAAGCATCGATCAAGGCGGGTCTTGGCAAGCTCGAGGTCGACGTGAATCTTCTCGTGTCCGAGATCGAAGCCAGCGGCTATTCGGAATTGCCGGTGCGGGCGGTTCACGCCGCGCTGGTCCGCGATCTGCCCGACATTCACCGCGACCCGTTCGACCGGATTCTCGTCGCGCAGGCGCTATCGGAGCCGCTACGTTTGATGACGTCGGACGGGCACCTGTCGAAATACACCGATCTGGTTATCACCGTATAAGGCAGGCCCGCCCAACGGGCCTCGCGCGAGCTTTGGCGCGTACCTGCATGCTATTCTTTGCGCACGTGTTTACTGACGGAACGATCATGGGAACGAGATACGAGCAGGACGTAGTGGCGTGGGCGAGCGAGCAAGCCGCCCTGCTGCGCGCCGGCAAGTTGTCGGCCATCGACGTCGAGCATATCGCCGAGGAGATCGAGGACGTGGGCAAGAGCGAGCAGCGCGAATTGGCGAGCCGGATGTCGGTTCTATTGGCTCATCTGCTGAAATGGCAGTTTCAACCCTCGCGTCGCAGCAAGAGCTGGCAGTTCACGATCCGCACTCAACGCAAGGAAGTGGCCTACGTGCTGAACGAAGCACCGAGCCTTCGTGGCAAGTTCGGCGATGCCGCTTGGCTCGATATCGTTTGGTCGAAAGCGCGCAGTTTGGCGAGCAATGAAACCGGGCTCGACTTGGACGTGTTCCCGGAGGTCTTGCCCTGGGCCGGGGATGACGTGCTCTCCCAAGAGTTTCATCCTGATTGATAGAACAGCCGCGAGCCCGGCTCACGCAATAGAGCCTCGGCTTGCTGCGGCTACTCCCCCACCCAATCTCCCCGCAGATCGCTCTCCTGCAGCAACTCCAGCAACGTCCCCGCCGGACGGCTGAGCCGCTTGGCCGCCAGGCAGATGAATTCGACATCGGGCAGCGAAGGCAGGCTCGATATGTTCACCGGCGGCGTCAAACCGCGCGCCGCAAGGTATTGGGAACGCACCGTCACGCCGAGCCCGCCGCGCGCGGCAGCGACACACCCCGCATAGCTGCTGCTCGTGCACACCACTTGCCAGCGCACGCCTTTTTCCGCGAGCGCATCGAGCACCACGGCGCGCGTGACGCTCGGCTCGGCAACGAGAATGAGCGGCAGCGGCTGAGTGAGATCGACGAGCGTGCCCGCTTTCGCCAGCCAGTCCAGCCGCGATGTGAAGAGCGGTACGCCGCGCCGGCCGCCCATGCGCCGCTTGCCCACCATCAGATCGATCGAGCCCGCATCGAGCAGCTCGTAGAGCTTGCCCGTCATCGCGATCGTGATTTCGAGCTCGACATCGGGATGCGCGTTGCGAAACGCGGCCAGCACGGCGGGCAGGGGACCGAGCGCGACGTCGTCCGACGAGCCGAGCCGCACGCGGCCCTTCAGCCGCGGCCCGCGAAACTGCGATTCCGCGCGCGCCATCGCCTGCAGGATCACGCTCGCATGCGCGAGCATCGCTTCGCCGTCGGGCGTCATCGCGATCGAATGGGTGTCGCGCACGAAGAGCCGCCGGCCGACGCTGTCTTCGAGCCGCCGAATATGTTCGCTCACGCTCGACTGCGTGAGGCCGAGCTGCCGCCCGGCCTCGGTGAAGCTGTGACAGGCCGCGACGGTCGCGAAAGTCTTGAGCCAGATGGGATTGAGCATGCGCCATTGTCATCGGCAAATCCGATGACAGTCAACGCCGTTAGTGGGGTTCCCGATTGACCAGGTAGTTAATATCATTAAGGCTGTTGAAAGAAACGCCCGTCATGAACAAGGATTCCTCACAAACCGCGCTACTGTGGATCGTCGCCACCGGCTTCTTCATGCAAGCCCTCGACACGACGATCGTCAACACCGCGCTTCCTTCCATCGCGCAGAGCCTGCACGAATCGCCGCTGGCGATGCAGCCGATCGTCGTTGCCTACACGCTCACGATGGCGCTCCTCACGCCGGCCTCGGGCTGGCTCGCCGACCGCTTCGGCACGCGCCGCGTCTACTTCGCCGCCATCCTGATCTTCGTGCTCGGTTCGATCTGCTGCTCGAGCGCGCATTCGCTGAACCAGCTCGTGATTGCGCGCGTGCTGCAGGGCATCGGCGGCTCGATGCTGCTGCCGATCGGGCGGCTCGCGGTGCTGCGCAGCGTGACGAGCGAGCAGTACGTGTCGGCGCTCGCGTTCGTTTCGGTTGCGGGGCAGGTGGGGCCGATCGTCGGGCCGACGCTTGGCGGCTGGTTCGCCGAGGCGATCTCGTGGCACTGGATCTTCCTCATCAATGTGCCGATCGGCGCGATCGGGCTCGCGGCCGTGCATCGCTATCTGCCGCGCGACACGTCGGGCACGGCGCCGCCGTTCGACATCGTCGGCTGCGCGTTGCTGTCGCTCGCGATGATCGCGTTTTCGCTCGCCACCGACGCCCCTGTGCACACGCATCGCGCCGCGTGGTCCGCCGGGCTCTTCGCGGTTGGCCTCAGCGCGGCGCTCGCGTACATCCCCTATGCGAAGCGCCGCCAGAATCCGCTCTTTCGGCTTGCGCTCTTTAGCGAACCGAATTTCAGCGTGGGCCTGATCGGCAATCTCGTGTGCCGCATCGGTTCGAGCGCGGTGCCGTTCCTGCTGCCGCTCTTGATGCAGCTGCAGCTCGGCTTCACGCCGTTGCATTCGGGTCTGATGATGTTGCCTGCCGCGCTCGCGGGCACCGTCGCCAAGCGCTGGATCGCGCCGCTCATCAAGCGCTATGGGTACGACACGTTCTTGCTCGTCAATACGCTCATCGTCGGCGGGGCCATCGTCGCGTTTGCGCTGATCTCGAAGGGCACGCCGCTAGCCGTCGAGATCGCCGTGCTCGCCGTGTTCGGCGCCGCGAACTCGATGCAGTTCGCCGCGATGAACAGCGTGACGTTGAAGGGCTTGTCGCGTGCGGACGCGGGTAGCGGCAACAGCCTGTTCTCGATGGTGCAGATGCTCGCGATGGGGCTGGGCGTATCGATCGGCGGCGGCCTCGTCAACGTGTTCTCCGCGCAGTTGGACTCGGCCGCGATGGGGTTTCGACTCAGCTTCGTTTGCGTCGGCGTGATCACGCTGCTTTCGGCGCTGGTGTTCCGGCGGCTCGAAAACGAGCCCGCTCCGGCGCGAGTCATCCGCCGGGCGCCGCAGGGCGCGGGGCGCTGATCCGAAGGACGCCATTGAAATTGGCGCGAACGTGATCTAATTTCTGGGCATGTCCGCATCGTCGACGCTTGCAAGCGCTGGCGATGCGTTCGCTTTTTGATCGAGTTTTGACCCTCATCGATTTCAGCGATCTGCCCAACTCTATGCGCCTTCACAAAGCCGTCCTGCTGTCTACGCTGGCCTGCCTTGCAGCGCCGGCGTTCAACGCTTCCGGCGAGGAGTCTGCAATGTCCTTGACCTTGACTTCTTCCTTCGAACCGAGTGGCTCAATCCCCACGCGCCACACCTGCCAGGGCGCCGACGTATCGCCGCCGCTCGCATGGGCTGGCGTGCCGTCCCATGCGAAGAGCCTCGCGCTGATCATCGACGACCCCGATGCTCCGGACCCGTCCGCGCCCCAGATGGTCTGGGTGCACTGGGTGCTCTACAACATTCCGCCGAGTGCGAGCTCGCTGCAGGAAAACGCCGGGAGCGCGGGCGGCGCGACGTTGCCGGCGGGCGCGCGGCGGGGCGTGAATGATTTTCAGCACGCTCAATACAACGGACCGTGTCCGCCGGTTGGCCGCCACCGCTATTTCGTGAAGCTCTATGCGCTCGATACCGTGCTGCCCGATCTCGGCAAGCCTGATAAGGCCGCGCTTGAAACCGCGATGAAGGGGCACGTCCTCGCGCATGGCGAGCTGGTCGGCACTTATCAAAAGCACTGAACCGAAACGACGGGGCGAGCCATGGATGAGAGCGGCGACTTTATCGTGCGCGGGGCCTCGGCCGGCGAGGTGGAAATGTCGGTCGAATGGGCGGCAGCGGAGGGATGGAATCCGGGGTGGCACGACCCGCAGTGTTTCAGGGAAGCCGACCCGGGCGGTTTTTTTGTCGGCGAATGGCGCGGCGAGCCCATCGCGTGCATCGCGGCTGTTGCGTATGACGAGCGCTTTGGCTTCATCGGGCTTTACATCGTGAAGCCGGAGTTTCGCGGCAAGGGCTTCGGCATGCGAGTTTGGCAGCATGGCATGCGTTACCTCGGAGGTCGCAACGTCGGTCTCGATGGTGTCGTCGCGCAGCAGGAGAATTACAAGAAATCGGGTTTTCAGCTGGCTTATCGGAATGTCCGATATCAAGGGCTTGTGCGGGGCATCGGGTGCGCGCAGGTGATTGCGGCGGCCGATGCGCCGTTCGAGCAGCTGCTTGCTTACGACCGACAGTGCTTTCCTGCTGAGCGCGAGCGTTTCATCAGGGCGTGGATTGCGCAGCCGGACGCAGTGGCGATGGCGACGGTCGAGGAGGGACGCGTCGCCGGATACGGCGTTGTGCGACGCTGTCAGGCCGGCTGCAAGATCGGGCCGCTGTTTGCCGACGACGTAGACGTGGCGACCGGGCTCTTTCGTGCGCTGGCGGCGAGCATGCCGGGCGAGGTCATCGTGCTCGATGTGCCGGAGACGAATCCTGCTGCGGTCGCGCTCGCGGAACGGCATGGGATGACGAGCGTTTTCGAAACGGCGCGGATGTACACGAAGGATGTGCCTTCGATTGCGATCGATCGTGTGTTTGGGGTGACGTCGTTTGAGCTGGGGTGAGGGGGCTTTAGCATTAGCGGCGAGCCAGATCTTAAAGATCAAGTCGCTGAAAATACCCTGTCAGTTCGAGATACCCGCGCCCCAACGGTTTTGCCGCGCCGACGGCTTGAGCGGCGCCACTGGCGGTCGCGCTGACGCCTGCGTCAGCCGGAGAGACCGTTTCAGCCCCCGCCCGAAACGCCGTCACCGCCCCCTCCCAATACACCGCCCCCGTGCTCGCTCGGCTATCGAACTCCTGATCGTCCATCAACGGCACGAGCGTCAGATGCACGTCCTCCGCATCGACGCGCATCGCCACCGGATAGCGCGTCCCCGTATGCGGCGAGCGCCACCAGCGCAGCGGCGTGAAGCTCACGCTGTCTGGCGACAGCGCATGCGTACTGCCGTCGGCCGCGCGCAGCGTGCCGCCAGCCCAGAACTTGCGGCCGGCCTTGTCGCGGATCTGAAGCGCCATCAGCGCGCCGCCGTTGTCGAGATCGATGCCGATCCAGTCCCAGCCTACGGCTTCATCCGCGAGCGGCGCCGACGACCATTCGTGATCGAGCCACGCCTGCCCGCGCACGTGCACTTGGTTGCCGCTCGAATGGCCGCCGCGCGTGAGTACGCCATCGACTTGCAGCCCAGGCTGGCTGTAGTAGTAGCTCGCTTCGCTGGGCAGCGGGCCTTTGCGGCTGTAGCCGCCGGCGCCGTTGACGAGCACCGGCTGAGTCGGTTGCAGCGTGAACGCGAAACCGAAGCGGGGCGTGGCCACGTTCAGTCGATAGCGGCCGTCCACATCGCGTTCGAGCGACCAGTCCTCGATATGGACGGCGGTGTCCGCTTCGCTCGCGTCGGCCAAGCCGAAACCCCGCCGCGCTGCGCGCTGCTCATGCTGCAAGCTGCCCGTGCGCGGATCGCTCAACGCCACGTTGGCGAACAGCAATTGATTCGGCGCGAAGCGGCTGGGGTTCGCATCGTCGAGCGCGGGGCGCGAGCGGAAGAACGTCGCCTCGAAGCCAAGCGCGGCATCCGCGTCGCTTTGCAACCAGCCCGTCACATACCACCACTCGGTGCGATAGCTCGAATGCGCGCCGTAGTCGCGCGGGAACACAAGCGGCTGTCCGGCCGAAACGGCTGGAAAGTCCGGCATGCGCGCCCACGCGGGACGCCGGGCTAACAACATCGTCAACGCCGATAACAGGAACAAGCGCCGTTTCATCGCGTCACCAATCATCCCGTACCGCGCGCACCGCATCCACCGACATCGCCGCGCGCGAACTCATGAGCGCCGTCAGCGCGGCGGCCGCCACAACCGCGGACGCGAGCGCCGCAAGCAACCCCCACGGCATATGCAGGCTCATCGTCCAATGAAACGACTGTGGATTGACCACGTGCACGAGCACAATCGCCAGACTCAAGCCGAGCGTCAAACCGGCCATCACGCCAAGCAGCGCGACGAGCGCGCCTTCCATCGCGAGCATGATGCCGATCTGCCGGCGCATCACGCCGAGGTGCCGCAGCATGCCGAACTCGCGCGTGCGTGCGAGCGCTTGCGCGCCGAAGCTCGCGCCGACGCCGAACAGTCCGATGATCACGGCGACCGCCTCCAGCAGATACGTGACGGCGAAGCTGCGGTCGAAAATGCGCAAGCTCGCAGCGCGGATCTCGCCTGGCTGAGCGAATTCGAGGCGCTCGCCGCCGGACACGCTTGTGCGCAAGCGCGCAGCGGCTTGCGCGGGCGCGACGCCCGAGGCGAGCCACAGGGCGGCGTCGGTCTCGCGCGTGTCGTGAGTGAGCCGGCGATAGTCGCTGGCGTTGATCGCGATCGCGCCGAACTGACGCGCGTAGTCGCGCCAGACGCCCGCCACTGTGAACGGCAAGCGTTCTCCCGCAATCGGCAGCGTGATGCGTTGCCCTGGCCGCATGCCGTAGAGATCGGCGACCGCTTCGCTGATCCACACGGGCGGCGGGTCGCCATCGCGCGGCACGAGCGGCGCCGAGGTGAGCGGCAGACGCGCGGCGGGATTGCGCGGATCGATCGGCCGCGCGAGCAGGCTGACGGGCGGCAGGCTCGGGTCGAGCGAGATTTGCGTCGCGCGCAGGAATTCGGCGCGCGCGACGCCGGGCGTGGCGGCGATGGCCGCCTGGTCGCCCGGCGACAGGAATGCGCTGTCGCCGCCCGGCGACGCGCGCAGGTAGAGCGGCGCGGGCAGCAGCAATTGCAGCCAGTCGTCGACCGCCACCCGAAAGCTCGACACCATGATGGCCATGGCGGTCATCAGGCTGAAGCTCGCGACGATGCCCGCGAGGCCGATCGTGGCGCGGCCGGGCGCGTTGGCGAGCTGCGACAGCACGAGTTGCGGCAGCGCGTGGCGCGAGCGGGGCAGCGTGGCGAACACCAAGCGTGCGACGGCGGGCATGGCGAGCACGCCGCCCAGGAGCAGCAGCGCGATCGCGAGGTAGCCGAACACGGGCAAACCGGCCACCGGCGGCAAGAACGTCGACACGAGCCCCGCGCACAAGGCCGCAAGCGCACCGGTCAGGATTCGCTTCGTGCGTAGCCGCGCCGTGGAGACTTCCTCGTCGCCCGCCTTCAGCGCCTGCGCGGGGCGCGCCCGCGCTGCTTCGAGCGCGGGCGCCAGGCTGCCGAGCATCGATGCGACCACGCCCAGCGCAAAAAATATCGCGGCAGGCATCGCATCGAAATGCACGCGCGGCTGGACGCCTTCGAAATAGCCGCCGCCGAGATCGCCGCCCGCATAGCGAAGCACGGCGGCCGCGAGCGCGAACCCGACCGCGAGACCCGCGGCGCCGCCGAGCACGCCGAGCACGGCGCCTTCGGAGACGACGAGCCGCAGCACGCCGCCCCGCGTCACGCCGATCGCGCGCAGCAGCGCGAATTGCGCGCGGCGCCGCAGTGCGGCGAGCGCCTGCATCGTGAAGACGAGAAACGCGCCCGTGAACAGCGCGACGAGCGCGAGCACGTTCAGATTCGCGCGATACGCGCGCGAGAGCATCGACGTGCGGTGCGTGCTCTCGCGCGGCGTGACGGCGGCGACGCCCGCGGGCAAGACCGGCGCGAGCGAATGGGCGAACGCGTCGGCATCGACACCGGCCTTGAGCTTGATATCGATGCGCTGCAGCGTGCCGAGCCGCTGCAAGCGCCATTGCGCAGCTCCGATATCCATTACGCCGACCCGCACCGCTTCTCCCGATGCGGGCAGTACGCCCGCGACGCGCAGCGCAACGGGCGCGAGCCCGACCTGCACCGTCAGCGAATCGCCGGGCTTGAGCGCGAGCCAGGTCAGCGCGGCGGGGGAGAGAAACACGGTGTCGGGGTCGAGCAGATCGAGACTGCCGTGCTTGGCTTGTTCCTCGCGATCGACCCGCCCGATGAGATTCGGCGTGACGTATTGCGCGCGAAACACGTCGACGCCAAGCAGTTTCAGCGATTCATCGCGGCCCGCGACACGCGCATCGACTTCGACCACCGGGCTTGCTGCCGCGACTTCGGGCAAGCTCGCGATGCGCGGGTACAGCGCTTCATCGAAGCCCGCGCGCGGGCCGCGCAGTTCGATATCGGCGTTGCCCATCAGCGCATTGACGGTCGCCGACAGTTCGGTGAGCGCCGCGCGGTTGATCAACTGCACGGCGTAGCCCATCGCGACGCCGGCGGCGATGGCGAGGATGCCGATCAACGTGCGCAGCGGATGACCGCGCATTTCGCCGATGAGGAACGCGGCGCTCAGTCCGCCCGCAGGCATGTCAGTGCTCAAGCGGCTTAACAGGCCCGAGCGGCTCGAGCCCGTCGGGCGTGAGCCGCAGCACGCGGTCGGCGGCAGCGGCCACGGCCGCCGAGTGCGTGGCGAGCAGCACGCCTGCGCCGTTCTTTTGCGCGAGCTCGCGCAGCAGCTCGAGAATCCGCATTGCGGTGTCGTGATCGAGATTGCCCGTGGGCTCGTCGGCCAAGACGAGCCGCGGCTGATGCACGAGCGCACGCGCAATCGCCACGCGCTGCAGCTCGCCGCCCGACAGCTCGCGCGGCAGCGCATGCTCACGTCCGCCGAGCCCCACCGCGAGCAGCGCGAAGGACACGCGCACCGGCACCTCTTTCGGGCGCATGCCGTTCAAGAGCAGCGGCAACGCGATGTTCTGGGCCGCCGAGAGATTCGGCAGCACGTGGAAGGCCTGGAACACGAAGCCCATTTTTTGGCGGCGCTGCAGGGTGGCGGCGTCGTCGTCGAGCGTGGCGAGATCGTGTCCGTCGAAGACGATTTGGCCCGCGTCGGGCCGGTCGAGTCCGGCCGCGAGATTGAGCAGCGTCGACTTGCCGACGCCCGATTCGCCCATGATCGCCACGCACTCCCCGGCGCGCAGTTCGAGATTCACGCCGCGCAGCACGTTGCGCGGTGTTTTGCCGTCGTAGTGCTTCGAGACGTTGGCGAGCGTCAGCATCATGGGTCGATGAATTCCCTTAGTTGCCGCTAATTGCTGTTTGAAGTCGCCGCGCCGGACCGGTAGCGCAGCAGATGATCGGTGCCCGATTCCGAGAGCCAGACTTCGCCCGTGCGTCCCATCATCTGGCGCACGTTCGCATGCTGGCGCGGCAATACCAACACATCGAAATGCTCGCGTTGCGGATCGAAGCGCACGAGCGCGTTCGCGCTCCATTCGCTCAACCAGACGATGTCGTGCGCATCGACGAAGATCGCGTACGCGTGCGGGTCGCTGCCCGGCAACTTCCATTCGCGCCATTGACGCGTCTGCGGATCGAATACGCCGACCTTGCCCGCGTTCCACTCGCTGATCCACACGCGTCCCTTCGAATCGGCCCACGCGCGGCGCGCGCCTTGATTCGGCGTCGGCGGCTCGATGACTTGCGCCGCACCGCTAACCGGATCGATGTGGCCGAGATAGCTGCCCGCGAGCGACGCGAAATAGAGGCTGCCGTCCGGCGTGACGCAGATGCCGTAGGGGCCGCGGCCGCGTGGCGCATCGAAGACGCGCAGGTTGCCGCGCTGCGGATCGAGTTCGCCATAGATGCCGCTTTGCCCGGTAAACCACAGATGCCCGTGCTTGTCGAACACGGCGGTGTTCAGGTTGGCGTCAGGCCGGTTCGGCGGCAGCGGAAAGCGTGTAACGGCAAGCGTTTTCGCATCGACGCGCACGATCGCGTTCAAGCCGCCATCGGTGACCCATGCCGCACCATCGGGGCCGACGATCACGCCGTGTGGCGCCGATCCGCTGCCGAGCGGCACCTGCACGATCTTGCCGCTCGTCGGGTCGAGCCTGCCGAGCACGCCTTGCGCTTGCGCGGTGTACCAGACGGTGCCGTCGGGCGAGGGCGCCACGTCATGCGGCGCGCTGCCTTCCGGCACCGCGAAGCTGTCGAACGGGGGCGGCTGCTGCGCGTACGCGGTTCCCGAGGTTCCGCTAACGAGCGCGCTTCCACAAACGAGCGCGACAAGCACCGCGCCAATCCATCCGATCTTCATGACGTGATCTCGCGTGAGGCAACGCCTATTCGGCGAGCCCCATGCCATGCTGCGGCGAAGTCGTCGTCGAGCCGGGGCGGCGCAGCATCTTGTCGACTTCGCCCGCGTGCAGCTCTTCGACCTGGATCATCTGGCGCGCGAACTCTTCGAGCGCAACGGAGCGGTCTTCAACGAGCGCGAGCAGCTCGCGATAAAGGCCGAGCGCGACCTGCTCGGCCTCGAGCGACTCGCGCAAGATCGAGCCGATATCGAACGTATGGGAATCGAGGAGCGGACCGATGGCAAGCGACGGATAGGCGCCGAGCGTCGTGATCCATTCGCCGGCCTGTTGGGCATGCACGAGCGATTCGTCCGCTTGCTGCCGCAACCAGGACACGATGGGAATGCGGCCGAATCCGAACACCAGGAACGAGTAGTGCGTGTACCGCACCACGCCGGCCAGTTCGGATTCGAGGATCTTGTTCAGCACTGCCACGACCGGTTCCTTCTCGATCTCAGCCATGTCCGCCTCCGTGTTGACGAAAGAGTTTGCAACCGCGCTGACGATGTCGATTGTTGCACTTATCGAGTTTTGCCGCCGAGTTTTGCCACTTTACGAACCCGTTACTCGCTTGGGGCACCTTCAGCACGCCTTTCGCGAAGCGCTCATAATTCGTGTTTCAGCCGTCGAATTACTACTCCAACTATTCGCCAATCGAGCGAGCCCCATGTCAGGTAAACCGCAAACTTCCCGGCCGCTCGTCGTGGCTTCCGTGATGGCCGCGAGCGCGATGGTCGCCATCGAAGCGACGATCGTCTCCACCGCCATGCCGCAAATCGTGGCCGATTTAGGCGGCCTCAGTCTCTATAGCTGGGTTTTCGCTTCGTTCCTGCTCGCGCAGACCGCCACGACGGTCATGTTCGGCAAGCTCGCCGATTTGTACGGGCGCAAGCCCATCATGCTCGCGGGGCTCGTGATCTTCCTGATCGGCTCGGTGCTGGCAGGCTTCGCATGGTCGATGCCGGCGATGATCGTGTTCCGGCTCATCCAGGGCGTCGGCGCGGGCTGCATCCAGCCGGTCACGCTCACGATCATCGGCGATCTCTATCCCGCGCACGAGCGCGGCAAAGTGCAGGGCTGGCTCGCGAGCGTATGGGCGATCTCGGCGGTGCTCGGGCCGATGGCGGGCGGGCTCATCATCAAGGATCTGTCGTGGGCGTGGATCTTCTGGATCAACGTGCCGATCGGTCTCGCGTCCATGTTCGGATTCATGGCGTACCTGCACGAAGAGGAGCGGCACGAGCGGCGTTCGCTCGACCTCGCGGGCGCCGCGCTCTTCACGATCGCGATCGGCGCGCTGATGATGGGGCTCACCGACATCAGCACAGGCGCCGAGCGCGAGTGGTTCGAGTTCGCGCTGTTCTTCGTGTGCTCGGTGCTGTTCGTCTGGCAGGAGCGGCGCGCGGCCGAGCCGATGATCTCGTTCTCGCTGTGGGCGCACCGGCCGATCGCGGCCGCCAACGCGGCGACGCTCTTTTGCGGCATGGCGCTGATGGGGTTGACGACGTTTCTGCCGATGTACGTGCAAGGCGTGCTGCACCGTTCGCCGGTCGTCGCGGGCCTCGCGCTGACGATGATGATGCTCGGCTGGCCCGCGGGATCGACGCTCGCCGCGCGCACGTTCCATCGCTACGGGCTGCGGCGCATCTTGATTGGCGGCAGTCTGTTCCTGCCGATCGGCGCGCTGCCGTTCGTCGTGCTGAACCCGGCCAGCTCGCCGGTCCTTGCGGGCGTGGGTTCGCTCGTGATGGGGCTCGGCATGGGCACGTCGAGCGTCTGCTGTCTGGTGCTGATTCAGGAAATCGTCGGCCCGTCGCAGCGCGGCAGCGCGACGGCGTCGAACCTCTTCTCGCGCAATCTGGGCAGCACGCTCGGTGCTACGATCTTCGGTGCGGTGCTCAACTATGGGCTGGGCCACGCGAAGGGCATGGCGGCGGTCACGAACGATCAATTGCGCCAGCTGCTCGACGCGGGGGCGGCGGCGCGTGTCGAGAACCAGGCGATCCGGCTCGTGCTGCATCAATCGCTTCATCAGACGTTTGTGGCTTTGCTCGTGATCGTCGTGGCGGCGGTCGTGTCCTTGCTGTTCGTGCCGCCGGTGCGCCTCGGGCAGCACGCGCGGCGCGTGTCCACGACCGAAGCGGTCTAGCGTATTGCGCGTTTTTGAGTGAACAGTTAACGAATTGGTGGCGCGCAATGCGAATCCATTAGCGCATCCGTTCGCGGGGGATGGTTCGTATACGGCTTCGAATTGAACCGCTTGGGAGCGTGTCATGTCTACGGGCATCGATGTTCACGAAGAAGGCCGGCAACTGCTGCCGTTTCGCGAATCGGTATTGGCCATGCTCGGCGTGGCCTCGGTATCGATGCTGATCGCGCTCGATCAAACCATCGTCGGCACCGCGCTGCCGCGCATCGTCGCCGAGCTGAGGGGCTTCGATCTCTACGCGTGGGTCGCGACCGCCTACATGCTCGCGTCCGTCATCACGATTCCGATTTTCGGGCGCCTGGGCGACCTGTACGGCCGCAAGCCGTTCATGCTGGCCGCGATCATCGTCTTCACGGTCGCCTCGGTGCTGTGCGGGATAGCCACCAACATGCTCGAGCTCGTGCTCGCGCGCGGCCTGCAGGGGATCGGCGGCGGCATCATGATCGGCACCGTGTTCGCAACGGTCGCCGATCTCTTTCCCGATCCAAAGCTGCGCCTGCGCTGGCTGGTGTTCGTCACGTCGGCGTTCGCGGTGGCCAACATGGTCGGGCCGATGCTCGGCGGCATGCTGACGCAATACGGCGGCTGGCGCCTCGTGTTCTTCGTCAACGTGCCGATTGGCATCGTCGCGCTCTTCTTCGTCCGCCGTTTCTTACCGCATCTTCGCCATTCGCGTGAAGGCGCGCGAATGCGCTTAGACTGGGTCGGCGCGATCGTCGTGGCCGTCACGTTCGGCGCGCTGCAGCTCACGATCGAGCTGTTGCCCAAGCAAGGCTGGAACAATGTGACGATGATGCTCGGCACGCTCGTCACGGTCTGCGCGCTCACGCTGTTCTTCTGGGAAAAGCGCATGGGCTACCCGATCATTCCGGTCGACATGCTGCTCGACCGCAAGCTCTTCGCGCTCTTCGCGATGTCGGTGCTCGGCGGCTTTGCGCTGTTCTCGCTGGTGTTCTACGTGCCGCTCCTGTTCCAAGGCGGGTATGCGATGTCGCCGCACGATTCGGGCACGCTGATCACGCCGCTCCTGCTCGGCACGACGCTCGGCAGCGTCGTGAACAATCGCGTGGTCACGCGCATCCGCCGCGCGAACGCGCTCATGTACATCGGCTTTGCGCTCGCCGCGTTCGCGAGCCTGTCGGTGGTCGCGTTGAAGGGCAACGAGCCGCATCTCGTGTGGATGGCGTGCATGGGCGCGAGCGGCCTGGGCCTCGGGCTGGTGGGGACGAGCCTGACCGTGTGTTCGCAGCAGATCGTCTCGCGCGATCACCTGGGCGCGGCCACGGCATTGCTGCAATCGCTGCGCACGTTCGGCGGCATGCTGGGCACGGTGATGACGGGGGCGCTCCTGGGCCATCTCTACGCGATGGGCGTGCATCGTTCGCTCGACTCCTATCAGGCGACGCAGTGGTTCAAGTCGTTCGCGAGCCCCGAGTTGCTCGTCGATCGCGCGGAGCAGGCCGCGCTGATCAACCGCCTCGTGAGCGCGGGCCACGCCGGCGACGCGATGATGAGTTCCGCGCGTGGCGCGCTGGTGGATTCGATACACGTGGGCCTGACGGTCGCCGCCGCGGCGGCGTTGATCGGGCTGTGCCTCGCGTGGTTCGTGCCGCCCGTGAAAGTGGGCTTTCTCGAGGCGCAGCCACAACAAAGTTGACGCGTTATTAAGCAGATTTTTCGTAAGACTATTGCTCGCGTTTGAAAAGACAAACGTTTGCGCGCGATTTCATCCCTTTGAACGACGGCCAAAACGCTAAAGTCTGCGAGGGTCAGGTCGATATCCCAAGTAGTGACTGAGGACACCGCGACTGGGGACCGGTAGCGACGGTGAGCGTGTCCGCACGGTGCCGAACGGCACATAACAATATCCGCAGGGGAACATCGTGAAGCAGCAAAACTCGTCATGGTCGCGCACGGCGGCTCCGGGCGAAGTCATCTATTCCGAAGGGTACGCAGGCAAGCCGGTGATCTACGTGATCGCGGACGGCAAAGTCGAAATCTCCACGCGTTGCGACGAAAAGAAGGTGGTGCTGGCGACGCTCGGCAAGGGCGAGTTCTTCGGCGAGGCGGCGCTGCTGCCGCAGGAGCCGCGCACGTCCACCGCCAAGGCGCTGTCGTTCTGCCAGTTGAGCGTCATCGACGTGAGCGTGATCGAGGAAGAATTGGAAAGGGTGTCGCCGCTCTTGCGCCACATGATGCGAACGATGATTCGACGCATCAAGAAGAAGGACGATCTGCTCGCGACTTACACGCATGCCGAGTTCCTGCCGGGCGTGCTGTCGTATGCGCACGTGCTGTCCTTGATGGCGGGCGCCGAGTACCGTGAGGAGCGTCTCGGACGCGCACGCCAGGATGAGGCGTCGGTGCCGCTGGGCGAAGTCGTCAAGAAGTGCCGCGCGATTGCCGGTCATTCGCGCCTGCACGTGATGGCGATGCTCAGGCGCATGGAGAAGCTCAATCTGATCTCCATGGAGCACGGGCGCTCGGAGTACCTGGGCAAAGCGGCGACGTCGCAGTCGGCCGACGAAAGCACGAGCGCGCTCAACCGCCAGATGGTCACGTTCGATCCCGTGCGGATCACCGATCGCGCGCAGCAAGTGGCCGATCAGGATCTCGATCTCGCCATCTCCAGCGAGCTCGAACTGATCGAGCTGTCCGATCTCGAAGCGCTGATCGGCGTGGAAAAGAAGGTCATTCTGAACAAGCTGTCTCATGGCGAAATCGCCGAGGACATCTTCGCGTTCCGCAAATCGAGCGTGCTGAACTACGTCGAAGAGAAGGGCGTCTCGTACTTTTCGCGGCGCAGCCGCCGTGCGGTCACGGAGCTGGAGTCGCTCAGCGATCTCGAGTTCGTCGACGAGCGCGCGCTGTTCGATGCGGTCAGCTCGTTCGATACCTACGATCTCGCGAAGCTGCTTGCGTCGATCGCGGAAGAGTCGATCTCCGAGCGGCTGCTCGGTGTCATGACCGAAGCGCGCAAGAAAGAAGTCTCGTGGATCATGCGGCGCGACATCAAGGTCGATCCGATCGAAGTGCAGGATATCGAGCAGCGGTTCATGGAGACGGTGAAGGCGATCAAGTCTCCTGCGCTCAATTCGTCGTCGTCGGCAATGCCCGCCTTCAAGGAATGACATGGACATCCTGACGCTATGCGGCGCGCTGCTGGGCGTGACGGCGATCGTCTTCGGCTTTTCGCTCGAAGGCGGCCGGTTCGCTACGCTCTTTCAGCTTGAAGCGTTCGTGATCGTGCTTGGCGGCACGATCGGCGCGGTCATGATTCAGAACACCTGGGCGCGTTTCTTCGACGGCGTCAAGCAGATCGGCCTCGCGTTCACGAAGGCGAAGGCGGTCGATCAGGACAGCTTGTCCAGGCTGCTCGAATGGGGCGATCACGCGAAGCTGAACGGCATGCTCGCGTTCGAAGGCATGGACGTCAAAGGCATCGATCCGTTCGCGAGAAGAGGCTTGGAGCTGCTGGCAAACGGCGTATCGACGGCGGTGCTCGAAGACGCGCTGCAGCGCGAAGTCGAGGCCTACGAGCGCAATCACATGGCGGCCGCGCGGATTTGGATGCAAGCGGGCGGCTATGCGCCGACGTTCGGCATCCTGGGCTCGGTGCTGGGTCTGATCCAGGTGACGGGCCACATTCTCGAGCCCTCGCAACTCGGGCAAGGGATCGCGGTGGCATTCGTCACGACGCTCTACGGGCTCGGCTTTGCGAACCTGATGTTCCTGCCGCTGTACGGGAAGATCAAGGCGCAGGTGGATAGCGAGTTGCGTTTGCAAAAGCTCTACCTCGATGGCTTTCTCGCCATTTCCCGCAGGGAGTCTCCGCAAACCATCGAGACGCGTCTGACCGGCGATGTGCGTCAACGGTCGAAGGAAGTGCTCGCGTGATGAACGAGTTGCATAAAGACGAGGACGCCGGAGGCAGCACCGAGCGCTGGCTCATTTCGTATTCGGATCTGATCACGACGCTGATGGTGCTGTTCCTCGCGCTTTATGCGCTGGAGCTGGCCAAGTATCGTCAGTTGGAGACGACGGTCGAGACGCAGCGCATCGTCAAGGCGGCAAAGAGCGTCGAGACTACGGACGCTGCAAGCGGCAAGAAAGAAGCGGCGAAGAAGGAGCTGATATCGCTGCTTGGTGCGCTTCGCGACCAAAACCAATTGACGCTGAGCGAGAACTCGCAGGGCGTCGAAATCGGCATCAACGCGAAGGTCCTGTTTCATTCGGGCGATGCGCGCTTGCTGCCGGATTCGATGGATGTGCTGAGCCAGGTGGCGACGGTGCTCAAGAACTATTCGTCGAGCAATATCCTCGTCGAAGGCCATTCCGATAGCGTGCCCATCGCCACCGAAAAATACGAGTCCAACTGGGAGCTTTCGTCGGCGCGCGCGGGGGCCGTGGTGCGGTTTCTCGTCGACAAGGGCATCGAGCCTCATAGGCTCGCGGCGATCGGCCGAGCCGACAATATCCCGCTCGTCATCGGTGACGATGAAGCGGCGCGCGCAGCCAATCGACGCGTGACGATCCTGGTTCAGTACTGAGAGCGTCCTTCTCACTCGACATGGCCGGTGGTTCCCGCGACTAGATCGGGAGCCCCGCGCCGTTTCACGCTTACGCTTTACTCCTCTACGATCTCCGTGCTTATATTCGGTCCACCGCGGTCACCCAAAAAGGGGACCCGAATTCGAGGCACGGAGACCCTATGAATCCATCGGAACGTATCGACGAGTTGATCGCCGGCATCACGGACTGGCGCGGTAAAACCTTCGCCAGCGTTCGCAAGACCATCCTGGCCGCCGACCCGGACATCATCGAGGAGTGGAAGTGGATGGGAAGCCCGGTGTGGGAGCGCGACGGCATCATCGCGGTCGCCGACGCTCACAAAGGGAAGGTGAAGCTGACCTTTATGTATGGGGCGAGCCTGCCCGATCCTGACAATCTTTTCAACGCCGGCCTCGAAGGCAATGCCAGGCGAGCCATCGATTTCTTCGAGGGCGACAAGATCAACGAGCGCGCGCTGAAGACTCTCGTGCGCGCCGCCATCGAATACAACCACACCCATCTGAAGAAGAACGCGCCGAAGAAGACCGCGCCCGCGGCAAGTCGCGCGAAGAAAGTAGACAAAGCTGGCTAGGCGTGACGCTCTAGTTGACGCCTCACCCATCCGCGTTCTGAAGATTGCCGAATTTTGTCGGTATATAAAGACGCCGACGCTTCGGCCCACAAGGCCGATCAAGCACGCGCGACAACCGTCTCGCGCATTGTTACTTCGAGAGCCCGAATGAAATCAACAAAGCCTCTACTTGCCGTAACGCTCGCTTCCTCCCTCTTCGCCGCCTCCAGCGCATCATGGTCCGCTGATGGTCCCCCAGTCGCCCCGATCCGTCCCGTTACCGATACCTACTACGGCACGCCGGTCGTCGACGACTACCGCTACATGGAAAATCTGAAAGACCCGGAAGTCCAGCACTGGATGAAAGGGCAAGCTGACTACACCCGAAAGGTGCTCGACAGCATTCCGGGGCGCGCCACGATGGCCCAGCGCATCCAGAGCTTGATGGGCAACGACTTGCGGCGCGACAACTTCACGCGTCGCGGCGACCGGCTCTTCTACGACCTGTTCGAGCCCGGCGCCAGCGTGCCGAAGCTCGCGTATCGCGACGGCATCAACGGCGAGGAGCATGTGCTCGTCGATCCGGCGAAGCTCTCCACGGACAGCGCACACCACTTCGCGCTCGACTGGTATTCGCCGTCGTGGGACGGCCGCTATGTCGCATACGGCATTTCCGAAGGCGGCTCGGAAAAGAGCGTGCTGCACGTGATGGATTTGAAGACCGGCAAGGCGCTCGCGGAGTCGATCGACCGCACGAGCGATTGCGTCGTGTCGTGGCGCAACGACAACCAGTCGTTCTTCTACCTGCGCTATCCGAAAGCCGGGCCCGACACGCCGCCCGCGTTGAGCGAGTACAACGCCGCGACGTTCCTGCACGTGCTCGGCCAGCACCCCGAAGGCGACGGCGACGAAGCGGTCTTCGGCAAAGGCGTATCGAAGGATGTCGAGGTGCCGGAAGGTCAGGCGACCTATGTGCTGCTGTCGCCGGATTCGCGGTATGCCGTCGCTGTCGCGAATCGCAACATGGACGACAACCCGAACACCTTCTACGTCGCGCCGCTCGACAAGATCAATGGTGCAAAGACGCCGTGGAAGAAGATCGCGACGCCCGAAGACGGCGTGACCGATGTGCAGTTGCGCGGCGATCGTCTTTACGTGCTGACGGAAAAAGGCGCACCGCGCTTCCAGATTGTGTCGATGCCGCTCGCCCATCCGGATCTTGCGCTTGCCGATACGGTCGTGCCGCAAGGCGCGAACGTGATCGACGGGTTCGAACTCGCGAGCGACGCCATTTACGTGTCCGAACGCGCCGGCGCGAGCTTCCAGCTTCAGCGCGTGTCGTTCGACGGCAAGGACAGCAAGTCGATCGCGCTTCCGTTTGACGGCACCATCCGCGGCCTGGCCACCGACGCGCACGCGCCTGGCGTCATGTTCGGCCTGCAAGGCTGGGTCAAGGCGCCTCGCGAGATGGCGTATCAGCCGGGCGCGGCTGCCGCTACCGACACCGGCCTCGTTCCGCCGTCGAAGACGGAATCCGACGCATACGAAGCGCACGACGAGTTCGCCACGAGCTACGACGGCACGCGCGTGCCGGTGTCGATCATCGCGAAGAAGGGCGTAACGCGCGACGGCTCGCACCCGACGATCGTGTTGGGCTACGGCAGCTACGGCCTGTCGCTGGACCCGGCGTACCGGCCCGAGTGGCAAGCGTGGCTCGACCAGGGCGGCATCCTCGCGGTCTCGCACATGCGCGGCGGCGGGGAATACGGCGACGCATGGCATCGCGCGGGACAGAAGCTCACGAAGATCAACACGATGCTCGACTTCATCGCTTCCGCGCGCCACATGATCGGGCAACGCTACACGCAGTCGAAGTATCTGGCTGCCAATGGCCGGAGCGCGGGCGGGATTGTGATGGGAGGTGCGCTGACGATCGATCCGGGGCTGTTCCGCGTCGTGCTTGACGACGTCGGCGTGTCGGATGCGTTGCGCTTCGAGACGGAACCGAACGGTCCGCCGAATGTGCCGGAGATGGGCTCGACTTCAACCGAAGCCGGTTTTCATGGCCTGTATGCGATGAGCGCCTATGCGCACATCCATGACGGCACGCCTTATCCCGCAGTGCTGTTTACAACGGGAGCCAACGATCCGCGCGTGTCGCCGTGGCACATGATGAAGATGGCCGCTCGCGTGCAAGAAGCCACGAGCAGCGGCCGTCCGGTGCTGTTGCGCGTCGACTACGACGCCGGTCACGGCATGGGTTCGAGCACCGCGCAACGCGCGAACCAGCTGGCCGACTCGTGGTCGTTCGCGTTGTGGCAGATGGGAGTGGCAGGGTTTCAGCCGCGGCAGTGATTGCCGCGGCGTCTTCCTTAGCCGTTATTGCCCGGTGTAGCCGGTCGGTACGGTGACGTTGGCCTTGATCGCGCTCGGATTCGAGGACACGACGTAGATCGGGGCCTCGGTCAGCGTCAGATTCACCACGCCGTTCGTGTAAGGCACGGTGCTCGCGTTGCCCATCATGTCGAGCACCGTCACGTTGCCGCTCGCGCCGCTCGAATCGACGGTCAGCGAGTAGCTCGTGCTGTACGTCGAGCTATAGCTGCCCGCCGACGTCGGCCACTGCGCATTGTTGTGCGTCCACAAGGCGGTGATGACCGTGTTGCCCGAGAGTTGCTGGAACGCATAGCCGTACACCATCGACGGCAAGCCGTTCAGGCGTCCGAGCGTCTGCGTGCCGTCGACAATGCGCGTCATGGCTGCGAACGCCATCGCTTCCGGCTTCGGGCTCAGGTTCGTTGCACCGTAGTTGCCCTGCGCATCGACGATGTCGAAGAACGAACCGTAGCCGACTTCACCCGGGTAATCCGGCCCGTAGAAGAAGTACGTCACCTGTGCGCCTTCGCCGAGGATGATCAGGTGTGCGCGCGCGGCGACAGCAGCCTGTGCGTAGAGCTGGTTGGCCGACGGCGAGTTCGGGCCGTAGTTCACGTTCGAGTCGTAGCTGATGCCGAGCTCGGTCGACCAGAGCTTCATGTTCGGCTTGATCGTCTGCATTTCCGAGCGCAGTTGCTGCATCTGCTTGTCGAGCGCGTTGGCCACGTTCGCCGGGTTCGAGTCCGTGTCATACAGCTCCGGCGGATGCGCCGGGTACGTGCCGGCGTTGTAGTAGCCGTGCGTCGTGACGCCGTCGATGTACTGGCCCAAGCCCAGTGCCGCGTAGGTTTGCAGATAGCCGCTCGTGCACTCGGTCGAGCAGTTCGCCACCAGCGGGTTGGTCGTGCCCATGACGACGGCGTTCGGGTCCGTCGCATGCAGGCCCTTGTAGACCGCCGCGTACATCGAGACGAAGTTCGCCTGCGAATCCACCCACTGCGGCTCCCACGTCACCTGGTAGTAGTTCTTCGACTGGTTCGGGAAGTAAGCCTTGCGGTCCGCTTCCGTATCCGTGCCGACGCGCTGCATGTAGCTCTGGTAGTAGCTCATGTTGGTCGGCGCGTTCGTGTCGTCCTGATAGCCGCCGGTGGGGCTGGCCCACGCGGGAATGCCGTCGAGGCGCACGAGACGCATGACCTTGCCACTCGTGTAGGCCGAGTCGAGGCTCGAGAGCGACGGCGTCCACGTGTTCGGGCCGCTCGGCTCCATCGTGGAGAGCTCGCGGTCGTCGATCGTCTGCGAGATGCCGAGATCCGACAGCGCGGCGGCATTGCTGTTGAAGCCCTGCATGCCGAAGCGGTGTTGATCCTGGTGCGCGTACGAGACGGTCGGGATGGCGCTCGAGACGTTGGGCATGATGCCGAACGTGGCAATGCCGGACGGACGCGTGCCGGCTTCAGGCAGGGTGCCGCCTGCGTTGGCGAGTGTCGCGGTCACGGCGAAGTAGCCGCCGAGCGAGGACTTGCACGAGAGCGTGTTCGTCTGCGCGCCGCTTGCGACCGGGAACGTGCCGCTGCCCTTGATGTTGCCGAGGGCATCTTGAACGGACCACGTGACGGTATCGGACGACGACGCGTTGGTGACGAACTGCATCGGGAACGTGCTGCCCGCAGCGAACAGGCGCGTGCCATCCGAGCTCGGCGTATCGGCGGTGATCACGCCGTTGGTGCTGCCGCCGGATGACGTCGCGGGCGCGGCGCAGCTGATGGCGCCGCTCGACGACGTGCCCGTCGAGGAGCTGCCCGTAGTCGACGACGATCCGGAGCCGCTGCTCGTGCCGGTGCTCGAACCCGAACCCGTGGTGCTACCCGTGCCCGTGGTCGAGCCGGTGCTCGAGCCCGTCTTCGAGCCGGACGTCGAGCCGGACGTCGAGCCGGACGTCGAGCCGGAAGTGCTGCCCGTGCTGGTGCCCGACGTCGAACCGGAGCCCGTGGAGGCGGTGGAGGTCGACGGAATCCAGCAGCTCTTGTTCGTGCCGTAGGCGGGATCGCCGCCGAACGCCGTGTTCGTGCACGCCACGCCGTTCGTGAAGCTCTTCGTCACGTTGTTAGCGGTCGTGCTGGCGCCGAAGATCACGTTCACCGTCCCCGTGAAGGAGCAGTAGCCGTTTTCAGACGCGCATTTGGTCCACGAGGTTGTCCCCGTCGTGGAGCTTCCGGTGCCCGTGCTGGTGGTCGAGCCGGAGCCAGAGCTGGAGCCCGTGCTGCTCGACGTCCCGCTGGCGTACCAGCAGCTCTTCGAATAGCCGTAGGCCGGATCGGTTGAGGAAACGACGCCGTTGGTGCAGCTCACGCCGTTCGTGAACGGTCCGTTGACGTCATACGAGGTGCTGGTGCCGAAGATCACTTTGGCGGACCCGGAGAACGAGCAGAACTGGTTCTCTTGCGCGCAAAGCGTGTAAGTGACCCCGCCGACGTTGAGGGTGCTCTGAGCGTGAGCGCTGGTAGTCCAGAGCGCCGCGAGGCTCAACATCAACCCGAACAGGACTTCGGTAAAACGTACTCTAGTATTGATCCGCCAAATTGGAATGGCGGATAGACGAAGATTTATGGCTTCTCGATTCGACACGACGTGACCCTTTTTGCGTGGTTGAGTCTGAGGATTTAGGCACGTCGCATGCTAATGGAAATCTAAATTTGGAAAAAGGCAATTAATCCTCAAAAAATGACGTGACTCGAATGGGAATCGATGTTATTGACCGGGCTGCTTCGGAAATAAATGCTTTAATCAAACCCGAATTGCGGGCCAATATCCCTGAAGGTCCCTGTATTTAGCAGACATTTGCCCGTCGGAAACGGACCTGGTGCGTGTCAAAATGGGCCTTAAGTTTTCGACCCTCTTTAAAAATAGCATTTCGAAATACTATCCAATTCCGCCATTAGTATTGATTTGCCAATTCGGAAATGCGAATTGGCATGATTATCCTAATTGGATTTCGACGACTTTTTAAAGCTGCGGGAGTATAGCAGGTAGGATTTGCGCCGGATGATTCCAAAAGCGCCTTTTGATTTCGACCCGGATATCGCTATTCTTTCACGGTGAAAGGATTTGAATATGCAAATTAATTCATTTGCCTTTCTTTGTCATTCAAAATGCTAACGGTTATTGGCGGAATTCTTGAGCTCGGTGTGCTCACGTTGCGCGAGCACACCGAACGAACGCGCAAATCAATAACGCGCCGCTCCGGCGTCCACTCAAGCCCTGCCGTTTACCCTGCGCCCGCGCACAAAACGATGCTCGAGGCGAATGCGCAATACGCCGTCGAGAATCAAAAGCTGCTCGCGCAGTGCGTTGGCCCCTCGCTCGCCGATGCCGTCCAGTACGATCTTCTGATCGAGGACGTCGCCGCTTCGTAACACCACAAAATCGCTGACAGAGGCTTGTTGCGCTTTGAGATGCGCTTTGACGCGTGACACGACGTCCTGGCGTGCAACGGAGACGAGATGGAGGATGTGAGTCAGTTGAGAACCCGGCAGACAGGCTGACCAGTTTTCGACGTGGTCCACTGCGGGTTGTGAGGCGAGGGTTTGACGCATAGCAGCTCCGGAAAGTGAGTGATTCGAACCGGTGCAAGCTATGCCGCTCCCGCTTCGTTGCCGACAATCGGCCGCATCGCCCGAAGGCTTCCACCTTGCCCGGGAAGGCAGGTTGGCGTCGGACTCGTCCGACTCTGGATGCAGAACGCATGATAGCAAATGCCGTCGTGCTCGGCCAAGCGTGCAATCGGCCGCTCGATGGGCGTGGGGCGCATGACAAGCACGAAGACGCTGTGCAATGATGCCGCGTCAGGCCGCGCTGCCGTTGTTGCGGCGCACCCGCAGCCTTGCGTTCGCGCTTATTCCAAGTTCGACCATACGAGGGGCCAATGTGGATTTTTCGTGTTAACGAGCCGCGTCTTGGCGCCATCCGGGTGCGCGAGTGGACGCGCCGCGCGCGCCGCACGGTCGGCCTGCTGTTCCTGATCCTGGGCGGCGCGACCGTCGGGCTCGTCCTGCTCGATCAATCGAATGCGCCATTCGCGAACAAAATCTTCGCGGCCCTGTGGGACAGCGCGAATCTCATCACGACGCTCGGCGATTTTTCCGAACTCAACGAGCCTCAGAAGCTGTTCATGGTGCTGGCGATGTTCGCCACGCTGGTGGTCGGTGGATACGCCGTGTCGAGGCTCACGGGCATGCTGTCCGGCGACGACGTGATGATCTACAAGGAGAACAGGGTGATGGAACGCAAGCTCGCGCAACTCTCCAACCATGTCGTGGTCGTCGGCTTCCACTCGCTTGGCGAGCTGGTCGCCAAGCGCCTGCGCGAAGCGGGCGAGACCGTGCTCGTGCTCGTCAGCGATCAGGCTCAGGCAGACCGAGCCACGGATCATGGCCACATGGTCGTGCTCGGATTGCCCGGGGTGTTCGACGACGTGCTCAAGAATGCGCGCCTGGACAGCGCCAAGTCGCTTGTCGTGACGACCCCCGACTCCAATAACAATCTCGCCGTTACGCTACTGTCGCACACGCTGAACGGCTCGCTCGCGATCTCGGTGCCGGGGGAGAACGGGTTGAGGAAGACCTTGCTGGAAAGCGCCGGCGCAACCAACGTCGTGATCATGGATGAACTCGTCGCGGATGCGCTGGTCGGGAAACTTGCGGCTCGCGCCGAGGCCACGAAATGACGCCCGTCGTGCTCATCAGAAAAAAAGGCCGAAGATTGCGTGAATCTTCGGCCCATCATAGGTTTTTGTTTTTTAACTAGCCGGCCCCTATTCGCATGCGCGTCGTCGCGCGCAATGCAAGCCGTGCATTTTCTACCGCTTCTCTCAGGCTGACGTTCCCTGGTGTGCTTTGAGCAGCGCGTGTCGCTCGAGCAGGTCGAGCATCGCGATCACGCGGCATCGTTGAAGGGGCACGAGATCGTACGTTTTGACGAACGCGCGAATGCGCTTTTCCCAGTACTCGGCATCGAACCGGATCGCCGCGATGTCGGCGTCGGCGCGCGTGACGAGCTGGACCATGTGCTCGAAGTGATCGAGCTGGCTGTCCGCGAGCCGCGCTGGCAGCAGTGCCCCAGTCTTGGCTGTTGGTTGGTCGCTGGTGAGAGTCATGTCGATCTCATGTCAGGAGCCCCCGCTTCCCGTGCAAAGGCTTTGGAAGCCTTAACCGCAGCAACGATATCGCGGTTTTTTTGCTAGGCTTGACCGTGCGTCTCACTTCTTGGTGCCGGCAGCCGTTAACCATTTAAAGTTGCCGCCATAAGCGGCACCGCATTTCTTCCCTTGTCGAAAGGCACCATGACCGAGCGTTCGAAGCTGAACGGCACCACCCGCGACGCCGCACTTGGTGACGGCATCGTGACGCACACTTTCAGCACCCGCTCGCTCATCGCCACCGAACAATTGCTGGCTTGGCGCGCTCGCGTGGGGCACGTGGTGGACGTGCCGCCGTCGAAGCAGCAGCTTTCAGAGGGATTCAACGGACACATCGATTTTTACGGCGCCGGCGGCCTGACCTTTACCGATTGCAGCACCGACGCGATGGTCCTCGAGCGCTCGGTCGCGCGCGTTTCCACCGATAGGAACCGGAATATCGCCTTCCATATGTTTCTGGAGGGTGGCGTCGGCAGCGTCACCGGCATGCACAAGAAGCGCAGTGCCGCCGATCCGCAGCAGGGCATCGTCGCGCTGGATTTGAACCAGCCGTTCAAAGTCGAACGAGGCGCATGCCGTGTGCTGACGATGTTCGTGCCGAGAGAGATCGTGGCCGAGGGGGTGCCGGACGTCGATTCGATTCATGGCCGGGTCGTCCCGCAGGAGTCGCCGCTTGTGCGTCTGATCCTGGATCACGCGGCCGGGATCGTCGGGGACATTGCCAAGCTCGACTCCGGCAGCGCAGCCGATGCTTTGAACACCAGCGCCGACCTTCTGATCGCCGCGTTCCGGCACGACACGAGCTTGAAGGGTGCTGACCGTGCCTCGCTGCAAGCCGCGGTCATCGGGAAGGTTCGGCGCTACGTCGAGGCCAATTTGCACCGGGGCGATCTGACGCCGGCGAGCGTCGTCGACGGGCTGCAGTTGAAACGCTCGACGATCTATCGCTGGTTCGAGCACGAAGGCGGACTTGGTGCGTATATCCGCAATAGCAGGCTACGAGCGGCTGCGGACGAACTGGTGCGTTATCCGCATCTCCCCGTGACGGAAATCGCTTATGGGCTCGGCTTTAACAGCACCTCGGATTTTTCCCGCGCGTTTCGCCGCGCCTTCGAGATGAGCCCGCAGGAAATGCGCGCACGTGCGCTCGCGCTGCAGCATGGCGCGGCAGCGGCGGCTTAAGCGGACTCGGGAAAGCGATTCAAGCCGACGAGCGTGACGACGGTCGCCGCCATCAGATACCACGCGGGGACCATCGGGTTGCGCGTCAGCTCGATGAGCCACGTCACGAGGAACGGCGAGAATCCGCCGAATATCACCACGCCGAGCGCGTAGATCACGGCGACGCCGGCCGCGCGCTGATGTTTCGGAAACGCTTCGAGCATCATCGTCGAACTCGCGCCGGCGTTGTTCACCGCCACCGCCACGTAGACCGTGATGATGACGAGCGCGGCGATGTCGCTGACGCCGTGGTTCAGCGCCCAGAACACGGGGTAGGCGGCAGCGAGCGAGGCCAGGAGCAACGCATATTGAAGCGTCTTGCGGCTCGCGTGCCGGTCGGCGGCGCGGGCGACCAGCGGCGTCGCCACCATGATCACGAGACCCGACAGGCACGCGGTCAGCATGCTGAACGCGGCAGGCCGGTGCAGCGTGCGCACCAGATAGGCCGGCATGTAGAACACGGTCAGATAGATGCTCACCGTTGTCGCGGCCGTGTTCAAGATGCCGTAGACCAGCGTGCGCGGATGCTCCGCCAGCAAGCGTGCGGGCGTGGGGCCGCGCGGCTGCCGATCCATGTTCGCCGTCGGCATGTGGCGCCGCAGATACCAGCCGACCGGGCCGATCAGGCCGCCCAGCACGAACGGAATGCGCCATCCCCACGCTTCTATCGCCGCAGGCGACAGCAGCGCGGCGGTCATCGCACCGACGAGCGCCGCCGCGAACGCCGCCGCGCCTTGGCTCGCGCCGCGCCAGCTCACCATGAAACAGCGTCGCTCGTAGGGCGCCGACTCCATCAGCGTCGCCGACGCAGGCCCGATCTCGCCCCCCGCCGCGAGCCCTTGCGTCAATCGCGCGGCGACCATGAGCACGGTGGCCGCGGCGCCGATCGACGCAACCGTCGGCAGGCACGCGATGGTCCACGTGCCGATCGTCATCAGCAGCAAGGACACGGTCATGCCGGCTTTGCGGCCGCGCGTGTCGGCGATATGGCCGATCAGGATCGCGCCGAGCGGCCGCATCACGAAGCCCGCGCCGAAGGTGGCGAGCGAGAGCAGAACGGATGACGCGGGGTTGCTCGATGGAAAGTACAGCTTGCCGATCAGGACCGCGGAGAAGCTGTAGACAGTGAAGTCGTACGTGACGAAGCCGTTGCCGATCACGATCGCAACGATGTATCGCGTGAAATCGGCTCGGGTCGGGACGGCGATCTTGTCGGCTACGTTGTGCATGAGTGAGGTGGTGCGCAGCTCGACTGCATGGCTGCGAGTGACGAGCGGTGCGCTAAATGGAATATTCCGTCTCCATCTTTACGGTCGGCGGCCAGAAAACTTTATGCCGCATGGCTGCGAAACTCGCCACTCATTCATGGGGCATGCGCCCAACAGAATTGGGCAAGGAATTCAGAGAATCGATCAAACACAATCTTGCGCGATCGCGGCACACTCCAGCAGTTCGTCCCCGGCCCGACCCGCACGCTATGCCGCGCCTGAGAGCCGCCGACGCCCCCCACGTGATCGCCTCCGCTTGCGGCCCGCCGATCGATGAGACTCCGGCCCGGTTGACTGCGCCTTGCAAGCGAGCGCGTCGAGTACAACCAACGGAGCTGTCGATGTCCATCTCGTTCACTCTCAACGGCAAGCCCACCACGCTGGATGCCGATCCCAACATGCCCTTGCTGTGGGCGATCCGCGAAGTCGCGGGGCTGCACGGCACGAAGTTCGGCTGCGGCATGGCGCAATGCGGTGCGTGCACGGTCCATCTCGAAGGGCAGGCCACGCGCTCGTGCGTGCTGCCGCTCGCGGCTGTCGCCGGCCGGCACGTGACCACCATCGAAGGCTTGGAGAGCAAGCCTGCGAAGGCCGTGCAGGCGGCGTGGGTCAAGCACCAGGTGCCGCAATGCGGCTACTGCCAATCCGGGCAGATCATGTCGGCGTCGGCGCTTCTGGAACAAAACCATGCGCCCACCGATGCCGACATCGACGCCGCGATGAGCGGCAACATCTGCCGCTGCGCGACCTACACGCGCATTCGCGCGGCCATCCACAGCGCCGCCGACTCGATCAAGGGATAAGCCATGACGACCGATACGACCGATATCGTTGATGACGTCGCGCGCCCGGCGCGGCGCACGTTTTTGAAAGGCGCGGGCACGGTGGCCGTGGCGCTCACCATCGGCTTCCAATGGGCCGGCCCGTCGCGGCGCGCGTTCGCGGCGGCGCCCGCCCACGCCGGCGCCACGTTTGAGCCCAACGCGTTCCTGCGCATCGGCGCCGACGACAGCGTGACCGTGATCGCGAAGCACGTCGAGATGGGCCAAGGCGCTTACACGGGCATCGCGACGATCGTCGCCGAAGAGCTCGACGCCAACTGGTCGCAGGTTCGCGTCGAGAGCGCGCCGGCCGATGCGAAGCGCTACGCGAATCTCGCGTTCGGCACGATGCAGGGCACGGGCGGCAGCTCGGCCATGGCGAATTCGTGGATGCAGCTTCGCCAAGCCGGTGCGAAAGCACGCGCGATGCTCGTCTCGGCGGCGGCCGCGAAATGGAAGGTGCCGGCCGATCGGCTGCGTACCGAACACGGCAGCGTCGTCGACCCGGCGAGCGGCCGCCGCGCGACCTACGGTTCGCTGGTCTCCGCCGCGGCCAAGCTGCCCGTGCCGGATACCGTCACGCTCAAAGACCCCAAGGATTTCAAGCTGATCGGCGCGAAGATCCCGCGCGTGGACGCGGCGGCGAAGTCGAACGGCACGGCGCAGTTCACGATCGACGTCACGTTCCCCGGCATGCTCGTCGCGCTGATGCAGCGCCCGCCGCAGTTCGGCGCGACGGTGAAGTCGTTCGATGCGACCGCCGCCAAGGCGGTGCCCGGCGTGGTGGATGTCGTGCAGGTGCCGCGCGGCGTGGCCGTCGTCGGCAAGAGCTTCTGGGCCGCGAAGCAGGGGCGCGATGCGCTCAAGGTCGAGTGGGACGACACCAACGCCGAAAAGCGCAGTTCGGCGGACATCATGGCCTCGTATCGCCAGCTCGCCGAGCAGCCGGGGAAGCCTGCGCACGTCACGGGCGACGCGTCGCAAGCGATTCAGGGCGCGGCCAAGAAAATCTCCGCCACCTATGAATTTCCGTACCTCGCGCATGCGCCGATGGAGCCGCTCGATGCGGTCGTGAAGCTCACGGCCGACAGCTGCGAGATTTGGGCCGGCGACCAGTTCCAGACCGTCGACCAGGCCAACGCCGCGCACACGGCGGGCCTGCCGCCCGAGAAGGTGAGCATCCACACGCTCTACGCGGGCGGCAGCTTCGGGCGGCGCGCGAATACGGAGTCGGACTACATCGTCGAAGCGGTGTCGATCGCCAAGGCGCTCGGCGCGAACGGCACGCCGGTCAAGCTGCAATGGACGCGCGAGGACGACATCCACGGCGGCCGCTATCGCCCGATGTATTTCCACAAGCTCGAAGCGGGCCTCGACGCCAAGGGTCAATTGATCGGCTGGCATCACCACATCGTCGGGCAGTCCATCCTCGGGGGCACGCCGTTCGAGGCCGTGATGGTCAAGGACGGCATCGATTCGACTTCCGTCGAAGGCGCCGCGAACATCGCCTACGCGATTCCGAACGTCAACGTCGAATTGACGACGACGAAGTCGCCGGTGCCGGTGCTGTGGTGGCGGGTCGTCGGCAGCTCGCATACCGCGTTTGCCGTCGAAGCGTTCATGGACGAAGCGGCGCACGCGGCCGGACAGGACCCCTACACGTTCCGGCGCAATCTGCTCGATCACGAGCCGCGCATGAAGGCGGTGCTCGACCTGGCGGCTCAGCGGGCTGGGTGGAGCAACACGCCGCTGCCGGCGGGCAAGGGCCGCGGCATCGCGGTCGCCGAAGCGTTCGACACGTACGTCGCGCAGGTCGCCGAAGTGACCGTCGACAAGGACGGCAAGGTCAAGGTCGATCGCGTGGTCTGCGCGGTGGATTGCGGCACGCCGATCAACCCCGACATCATCGCGGCGCAGATGGAAGGCGGCATCGGGTTCGGCCTCGGCGCGATGCTCTACGGTGCGATCACGCTCAAGGACGGCCACGTCGAACAGAACAACTTCGACGGCTACCAAGTGCTGCGCATGGACGCCATGCCGAAGGTCGAGGTGGCGATCGTGCCGTCGGGCGAAGCGCCTACCGGCGTGGGCGAGCCGGGCGTGGCGCCGGTCGGGCCCGCCGTGGCGAATGCGATTTTTGCCGCTACGGGCAAGCGCATTCATGCGCTGCCGTATGTGGGGAAGAGCGAGGCTTGAGGGTGTGAGCCGAGAAGTGTGACGCGCAGTAACACGAAGGCCGGGTTTCCCGGCCTTCGTGCTTTTTGTGCTTTATGCCGCCTGCGGTCGGCGAGCGTCGTCCTGCAGCGAATCCGTAACTTCTGTGGGGCTCGCGTCGTCGATCTCGACCGGCACGCGCCGAGCCAGCGCGCACATCAGCTCGTAGCCGATCGTCCCGGACGCCTCCGCCACTTCATCGACCTTCACCTGATCGCCCCATAGCTCGACGCGCGAGCCGATGCCGGCCGCCGGGCACGGCGTGAGGTCGACGGTCAGCATGTCCATCGATACGCGTCCGACGATCCGCGTGCGGATGCCGTCGACTGCGATCGGCGTGCCGGTCGGCGCATGGCGCGGATAACCGTCGGCATAGCCGCACGCGACCACGCCGATGCGGATCTCGCGTTCGGCCTGGAAGGTTCGTCCGTAGCCGATGGTCTCGCCGGGCGCCAAGGTTTGGACGCCGATGATCTTGCTCGTCAGGGACATCGCCGCGCGCAGCGGGAAGCCCGTGACATGCCGCACCGAGCCCGTCGGCGACGCGCCGTACAAGATCGTGCCGGGCCGCACCCAGTCGCGGTGCGCGTGCGGATGCCAAAGCACGGCAGCCGAGTTCGAGAGGCTGCGCGTGCCGGGGAGGTCTTTCGTGGCCGCGTCGAACTCGTCGACTTGCCAATCGATGGCGCCGTCGTCGGCATTCGCGAAGTGGCTCATCAGGCCGATTTCGCCGATCGCCGCCGTTGCGCGTGCGCGCTGCCAGGCTTGCACGTAGGCGCCGGGGCGAAAGCCCAAGCGGTTCATGCCGGAGTTCATTTTCAGTTGGATGTCGATCGGCCGGTGCAGCTTCGCGGCCGACAGCAGCTCGAGTTGCTCGTCGCAATGGACGGCGACGGTCAGGCGACGCGCGTCGGCGATCTCGACGTCACGGGGCTCGAAGACGCCTTCGAGCAGCAGCACCGGCTTCGTCCAGCCGAGCTCTCGCACGCGCACCGCTTCATCGAGATCGAGCAGCGCGATGCCATCGGCTTCAGCCAGTGCGGAGTAGATCCGCTCGATGCCGTGGCCATAGGCGTTCGCTTTGACGACGGCCCAGACGCGCGAGTTTGGCGCGCACTGTTTAGCAAGCTGGAGATTGTGACGGACGGCATCGGGCTGAATGCGGGCGATGATCGGGCGTGGCATGGGCGTACCTTGGCTGAAGAAAACGGTCCTTTGCGGACCGTTTCGGGGAGTCTGCCGATTCAATGGTGGCTGGTGATTTCCGCAATAGTATTGGTTCGCAGCCAGTTCTTGTTAATGTATTTTTTTCTGTTTTTGGTTGGAAGAACTTATACGATCAATGCGCCCGATTTGGCTCATCGCTTGATTCTGCGAGCCTGACGGGACAGCACGATGTACATGCCCCAGGCGACGTACATCAAGAGCGCGATGAGATGGACGCCGGCGCACTTTCTATTACATGAGAGGTAATTGGCGCGGTAACGGCGAAGCGTATGCTTACCCGCATCACCCGATCGACCAACGATCCTCAACCTCACCACTTGAACGCAAAGGCCAATGAAAACCGCAGAGTCCGGCACACAAGCCTTGTCCAGCGATCTCGGCGCGCTGCTGCGTCATTGGCGGGATTTGCGCGGCACGAGTCAACTGGATTTGTCGCTCGATGCGGGCGTCTCGCAGCGGCATATCAGTTTCATCGAAAGCGGACGCAGCGTGCCAAGCCGTCAGATGCTGATCGACATTGCCCAGACGCTCGACGTCCCGCTGCGCGAGCGCAATACGCTGCTATTGGCGGCGGGGTACGCGCCGATGTATCCGGAAGCGCCCTGGAATGCGCAGGAGATGCAGGGCATCACCAAAGCGCTTGGACGCATCTTGCGTCAGCACGAGCCGTTTCCAGCCATCGTCATGGACCGGTACTGGAATGTATTGATGACCAATGAATCCGCGCCGCGCTTCTTCAATTGCTTCTTCGACATGAATGCGCGCAAAGGGCCGCGCAACATGCTGCATCTCGTGTTCGATCCGGACGGCATGCGTCCGTTCGTTGCCGATTGGGAAGCGGTGGCGAAGAGCCTGATCCAGCGCGTGCATCGTGAATCGGTGGGGCGCGTGATCGACGGCGAGACGCAGCAGTTGCTGGCCGAGCTGCTCGCCTATCCGGACGTGCAAGCGGAGTGGAAGTCGCGGGGCGCGTTGGGCGCGCAGAGCGCGGCGTCCGGCCTGCCGGTGATACCGATCGGTTTCGTCAAGGACGGCGAGGTCCTCAACTACTTTTCAATGGTCACGAGTGTGGGGACGCCGATCAGCGTCGCCGCGCAGGAACTGCGTATCGAATGCATGTTCCCTGCAGACGACGAGACCGAGGCTCGTCATCTGCAATTGATGGAACACTACTCAAGCGAGCATTGAGCGTTCGGGGGAAGCGTTCACTCCCAACCGCCATACCCCGCCATCTGCTGCGCCGGATAGGCATAGCGAACCGTGTACGCGCGCCGATAGCGGGGCGCCCAGTACGCGGATTGATAGACCGGATACGCAACCGGTCGCGCAATCGTCACCACGGGTTGCATTGCCACTTGAACCGGCGGCTGGGGCACGTAAGCGGCCTGCGTGTACACCGGCACGTATTGATACGTCTGCGGCGGCGGAGGGGGCGGCGGTGCATACGCGGCTTCTTGATACGCAGGCTCCTGATACTCCTGCGTGACTTCTTCATAAGCGGGCGGGGCGGCGTACTGCGGCGCGGGTTGATATCGCGGCGCTTGTGGCGGCGGTGCGTACTGCGGCTGTTGATACGCTTGCTGATACTGAGGCTGCGGTTGCTGATACTGAGCCTGCTCTTGAGGCTGCGGCGGCAACGCACGCTGCGCGACCTGAGTCCGTTGCACCGGCTTGACTTGCGCGTTGCCCTCTCCCGGCGGCACCCCCTCGGGCAGCGGCGGCATGAGTTGCGCCGACGTTTGCTGCGGCGGATGCTTCAATTGATCGCGTAGCGATGAATACGTTTCGGCGTCTTCTTTCGCGCGTGCGTTGTAGCCGTTGTGATAGGCGTCGCTCAAGTCCTTGAGGCGCGCGGTGTTCTCTTCATCGGCGGTCATTTGCTCTTCGCCCGGATCGAGCGATGCATTGGTGACGCCGCCATTCTCGTAGGCTGATTTCGGACCATCGGCCAGCGCACTCGCCGATTGCAGCGCACCCGTCAACGACACCAGTGCCATCGACACCCCAAGCGCCAATTTCATTCCCATGATTTCACCTCGATTCGCTATGCGACGACGCGGGAATGGTGACCGGCGGCCGCCGGATGCCGTGCAGGCTTTAGCTTTTTGCTTCGGGCCTTCGATTCCACCGCGTCCCTGCGATATCGGCGGCGTTCTTGAGTTCTGAAGGGGAAAATGTGCGTCTTAGGGAATGTCCGATGCCGCGTGATCGCTGAATCGTGAGCAGCACAAAAGCGAGTGCTTCGTTAAGCGCTTTAAGAATGCGCTTTAAGCATGATTGGTGCGCTTAACCGAGGAAGCTCAAATCTAAAACGTCAGCCTGCCCGATGAGCTCGCTGACGCCGTGACCGGCGATGCGCTTGCCTAACTCAGTGAGATCGACGCTGCTGTCTTTGGCGAGCAGCACATAGCCGAGATTCGCTTGCCGCCACGTCACGACGTTCATATCGCTGATGCGCTGCGCGGCCACCGTCTGATCCGGTTTCGCATCCTTGATGATGCACAGTGCGATCGGCGGCCCTTGCTCGGGCAGGTATTCGATCTGAATGACGCGGCGATCGTGGAAATTGAGCCGCTGCACGCGCCTCAGCGTGAGTCCGGCGTCGCGCAAATCGGGGACGCTAAGCGCGATACCGTCGTCGCTGCGCACGACGCTCGCGATTTGCTTGAGCCCATCGGCATCGAGGGTGGCGTTGGCGAGCGTTTCCCGCCCATACATCGCTTGATAACCAACGACGGCCTTGACCCACGGCAACGCGTTCGCGGACGCGACCGTCGTATCCGCCGTCGAATTCACGCCGGGCGTAAAGCGCAACACGGCGCCACAGCAAAAGACGCCCGCCACGAACGCAACCGCGAGCCACATCGGCGCGACGCGCAAGCGCGAGCGGACCGGCGCCGACGGCGGCAATTGCGCGTCGTGCTTCAGCACCGGGTCGTTGGCGCTTTTATCCTGCGCCGTAGCATTGGCCGCGTAATTACGCGTCATGTCCTCGATCGCTTTTTTCAAGCTCTCGGGTACAGGCGGCAATTTTTGCTGGGCGAATGCATCGCCATACGGCAGGCGCGATGCCTCGAAAAGCGCGACGCGCTCAGCTACCTCCGCCGACGCGGCAATCTGCTTCTCGACTTCCTCGCGTTCTTCCGCCGGCAACTCGCCGTCGACATACGCCATCAGCAAGATGTCGTCCGTTTTCATGAGAACGAGCCCTCGCTTCTTTCCCCGTTTTTCACTTTCTTCACTTCCCGCGCTCCGAACTGCAGGCCGATGGTCTGACGCGCTCGTGCAAGACGGCTCATGATCGTGCCGATAGGCACGTCGAGCGCTTCGGCCGCTTCGCTGTAACTCAGACCTTCCACCGCCACGAGCAGCATGACCACGCGCTGCGCCTCCGGCAATCGTTCAACCGCGCTGACGATCTGCGCCATCATCACGTTGTTTTCCGGCGTGCGCGCGGCAGGATCGGCGACGGTTTCGAGCAGGCTGTCATCCCATTCCGCACCCGTGCGGCTGCGCACGGAGCGGGCCCGAATCTCGTTGATCCACGTGGTGTGGACGATCGCAAACATCCAACTGAGAGGCGACGTGCCGGGCTGAAGCTGATGCGTGCGCTCAAGCGCGCGCACGCATGCGCGCTGCACGAGATCTTCAGCGTCGTGCCTGTCGCCTGACAGACGAAGTGCAAATGCCCACAGCCGCGGGAGCATCTCAGGAAGCATGCTCGGTAAATCTACGCCGGTCATCGACAGAGGTCCTGGTGTGTCCCTTGAAGCGCTTGCGTGACGCGGCGCGAGGCAATACCGGTCTGGCCGCTTTGTATAGATAGACAATAGCGTCCGAACGTAGCCTCTGGCAAAGAAAACTTCATGGCTGTGGGTTCACCTTTGAAAACGCTTGAAGCTGAGAAATATTCCTTCTCGCTTTCATACCCGATTTCGATGACGCGATGCGGGCGAGTGCGAAGCGGAGGTCAAGCGTCGCGAAGCATTCGGATCGCGCCCTCAGTCCGTCAAATCCCCCGCTTGAACGCCGTGAACATCAATCGCAAGCCCAACGCGGTGATCGCACCCGCCGCGAGGCGGTCGATCCCCGTCTTCCAGCTCAGATAGATTTCACGTGGACGCCGGCTCGAAAAGCACAGCGCGACCACGGTGTACCAGCCGGCTTCGATCGTGAACACGGCGGGCGGAAGGATGAAGTAAGCCCACAGCGGCGGATGCTGCGGCAACAGCGCCGCGAAGATGCTGCCGTAGAAGATGGCCGTCTTCGGGTTGCTCAACTGCGTGCTGAGCCCGATCCAGAACGACTTGCGCGCATTTTCATGACCTGCCGCGCGTTCGTTCTTGAAATCGAGCGGCGTGGCCGCGCCGCGCCAGATTTTGATCGCCATGTAGACGAGGTAGGCGCCGCCCGCCACCTTGAGGCCTGCGTACAGCCACTCGACCGACTGCAGCAGCGAATACAGCCCGACCAGCGCGAGGCTGCTGAAGCAGACGCCACCGATCCCCATCCCCAACGCCGTTGCCAGTCCGTCGCGCCGCGACAGGCCGATCGCGTTTCTCGCGACCATGATGAAGCTCGGTCCCGGGCTCATGGCGCCTACCAGCAGCGTGACCAGGATGGTGGCGATCGCGGTTGTTGCATTCATGTGTCGTCTCCAGGGGTAGGAAATGCGGCGAATCGGGCCCGTCATTCTGCTCCTGAGCGCCCGATTCCGGTAAACCCAGCCGCTCGCTGTAAGCGTTCAGAAATTTATTTATTGAGAATAATTCCCATTACGGATAATATCCGACCCCTCGAAAATTACATTTGCAATGCGGGAGTCGGGGATATGAAGGGTTGGCAACGGTGTGGCCAGCGCCGGCGCGTGGCGCGTCTCGGGTCGCTGATCGTGTCGCAAGGTTTGCTTCTGGCGGCGGCGCGGCATGCGCTTGCACAGGAAACCGTGACGGCGACCGCCGCCGGGGCCGCTCAAACAACAGCGGCGGTCGAAACCGGTCACACGCTGACCGAAGTCACGGTGCAGGGCGCGAGGGCGGTCGACGAGGTCGGCTACCAGCCGCGGCGCGCATCGGTCGCGACGCGCACGGACACGCCGCTCGTCGACGTGCCCCAGGCCGTCAACGTGGTGGCGCAGCAATCGATCGAGGACCGCGCGCCCGCGAGTCTCGCCGATGCCCTCGACGCCGTGCCGGGCGTGCGCATGGGCAACACGCTCGGCGGCACGCTCGACGCGATCGTCAAGCGCGGCTTCGGCGACAACCGCGACAACTCGATCCTGCGCGACGGCATGCAGTCGGTGCAGCCGCGCAATTTCACGCCGACGACCGAGCGCATCGAGGTGCTGAAGGGGCCGGCGTCGATGCTGTACGGCATCCAGGACCCCGGCGGCATCATCAACGTGGTGACGAAGAAGCCGCAACTGGACTTCGCGGGCAGCGTCTCCGGCTTCGGAAGCAGCTACGGCGGAGGCGGCGCGCAGGTCGACCTGACCGGGCCCATCGGCGCCTCGGGGCTCGCTTATCGCTTCATCGCCGATCACCAGCGCGAGGACTACTGGCGCAACTACGGCCAGACGCGCCAGGACGTGATCGCGCCATCCCTCGCCTGGTACGGCCGCGATACGACGGTGCTCGTCGCCTATGAGCACATGAGCTACTCGGTGCCGTTCGACCGAGGCACGATCATCGATCCGCGTACCGGCAATCCGGTGGCGATCCCGACGACGGAGCGGCTCGATGAGCCCTACAACATCTCGGCCGGCCGCTCGGACGCGGTCAACCTGCGCATCGATCACAAGATCGCGAACGATTGGACGCTGCACTTCGGCTACGGATACAACCGCACGTACTACAACGACTGGCAGGCGCGCGTGCTCTCGGCGAACTTCAATACCGGCGTGCTGACGCGGCGCGTGGACTCGACGCAGAACGCGACGCAAACCGTTCACAACGTGACGCTGAACGTCGAGGGCAAGCTGCGGATCGCCGGCTTCGATAACGACGTGCTTGCCGGTGTCGACTACATGCACAACTACCGCCTGCTCGGCGACCTCTATCGCGGCAAGAACAACTCGACGTTCAATATGTACGCGCCGGTGTACGGACTGCTGCCGCAGACGAGCACGCTGTCGAACGCCGACAGCGACCAGACCGACAAGCTGATTTCGCGCGGCGCGTTCATTCAGGACTCGCTGCATTTGAGCGATCGCTGGATCGTGCTCGGCGGTTTGCGCTACGAATCGTTCGACGAACTGACCGGCAAGGGCAGGCCGTTTGTCGTCGGCTCGCACGTCAATGCGGGCAAAGTCGTGCCGCGCGCGGGCGTCGTCTACAAGATCGATCCGGACTGGTCGCTCTATGCGAGCTACAGCGAATCGTTCCGGCCGAACACGTCGATTGCGCAGCCGATCGGCGACTTGCCGCCGGAGGAAGCGAAAGCGTACGAGGTCGGCTCGAAGTACGTGTCGCGCAACCTGACCGCGAGCGTCGCGCTGTTCGACATCCACAAGAAAAACATCCAGACGACGGAGACCATCGGCGGGATCAACTACACGCGCAACGCGGGGCGCGCATATTCGCGCGGCGTCGAGCTCGAGATGAACGGCAAGCTCACGGATCGGTGGAGCGTGATCGGCAGCTACGCGTACACCGAGGCGCGCTATCAGGACGATCCGAAGATCGCGGGCAACCCCCTGCCGAACGCGCCGAAGCACGAGGCCGCGCTGTACTTGACGCGCGACTTCGGCGTGATCGGCTCGGGCCCGGTGAGCGGGCGTCTGCGCGCGGGCGCGGGCGGCCGTGTGTTCAGCAGTCTCGCGGTCGGGGACGGCACGGGCAAGGTGTATCACCTGCCGTGGGGGCATGTGGCCGATGCGTTCGTCGCGTGGGACTCGCGCATTTTCGGGCGCACGATCGACTGGCAGTTCAACGTGAATAACATCTTCAACTCCACGTATTACACGTCGAGTTGCTGCACGGGCCTGCCGTTCGTGACGATCGGGGCGGAGCGTGAGTTCAGGTTCAGCGGGCGGCTGGAGTTTTGAGGCGGCCGGCTAGGTGGGAGCGCCTAGCTCGGGGCGCGTAGCTGGGCCCGCCTAGGGCGGGGCGCGTAGCTGTGGCCGGCTAGGTGGGCCGCGCCGTTCAAAACGCCAACGTATCCGAGATCGCCTTCAAGCAAACCCCCATCAGCCCGCCCGGAACGAGGCCGAGCACCAGCACCGCCACGCCGTTCAGCGCAAGGATCGCGCGGCTGCCGGCGCCTTCCAGAATCGGCGCCGTGTCGGGCGGCGCGTCGAAGTACATCAGCTTGACGATGCGCAGGTAGTAGAACGCGCCGAACAGCGAGGTGATCACGGCCAGCACCGCGAGCCACAGCAGGCCGGCGTTCAACGTCGCTTCGAGCACGGCGAGTTTCGAGTAGAAGCCGACCGTGGGCGGAATGCCGGTAAGCGAAAACATCATGATCATCATCACGAACGCGAACACGGGGCTGCGCTTGTTCAAGCCCTTGAAGTCGTCGAGCGTCTCCGCTTCGAAATCGCGGCGCGCGAGCAGCATGATCACGCCGAACGTGCCCGTCGTCGTCAGCAAATACACGATGCTGTAGAACATCGCCGAACCGTAAGCGCCGGCCGCGCCACTGGCCTTGCCGTCGACGACTCCCGCCAAGAGTCCGAGCAGCACGAAGCCCATGTTCGAAATGGCCGAATACGCCAGCATGCGCTTGACGTTGAATTGAACGATCCCCGTGATGTTGCCGACGATCAGCGACAGCGCCGCCAGAATCACCAGCATTTGCTGCCAGTCGACGGCGAGCGGCAGCAAGCCCATCACCAGGAAGCGCAGCCCCCACGCGAACGCCGCAACCTTCGGTCCGCCGCCGACGAACAGGGTCATCGCGGTCGGCGCGCCCTGATAGACGTCGGGCACCCACATATGAAACGGCACGGCGCCCATCTTGAACGCCACGCCCGCGACGAGGAACACGACGCCGAACAGCAGCACGGCATTGTTGGCGCTGCCTGACGCAACCGTCTTCAGGACTTCGTTCAAGTAGAGAGAGCCCGTCGCGCCGTAGAGCATCGAGATGCCGTACAGCAGGAAACCCGTCGCCAATGCACTAAGCACGTAGTACTTCATCGCGGCTTCGTTCGATGTCGCGACGTCGCGGCGCAGCGCGACCATGGCGTACAGCGGCAATGACATCAGCTCGAGGCCGAGGTACAGCATCAGGAAGTGGTTGCCCGAGATCATGATCAACTGGCCGAGCAGCGAGAACATGGCGAGCAGGAACACGTGGTCGCGGAACAGCTCTCGATCTTCGAGGTACCGGCGCGAATAGACGAGCGTGACAGCGAAGCCGAGCGACACGGCGGCCTTCATTACGCTGGCGAACGGATCGACGACGATCGTGCGCGAGAAGAAAAAGTACTGGTGCGGGTCCAGCGATTGGAGCGCGAACGCCACGCCCGCGGCGGTCGAAGACCACAGTGCGATGAGGTAAGTCAGACGCCGGTTGGTGGCTTCGGACCAGAAGTCGCCTGTCCGGGAGCCGATCACGATGGCGAGCACGATGAGCCCGTCGGGAAACAGCACATGCATCGGTGCGCTTTGCATGATGGGGATGGCTCTTTCGGTGGATGGGGCTGGGCGAAGTTTGCGCCCAAAAACGGATGTTCGAAACGGGCGGTCGGCTCTGCTGCATCGCGGAATACCCTAATTACTTCGATCAACACGGGTTCCTACATTGAATTGCAACCGGAGCGGCGCAGCATCGTTGCACGACAAAGGGTTCCGCTCAGGACGGCGATGACCGCGACAATCGCAATACGATCCCGCTGGATCGCGATGCTGCTGCTCCTGGCCTCGACGCTGGCGCCGCTGCGGCCCGCGCGTGCGCAAGATCCCCTTGAGCGCGAAATGAACGGACTGACGTTCGACCAGTTCATCAAGAAAACGCTCGATGACTATGGCGTGCCCGGAGCGGTTGTCGTCGTGGCCAGCGACGAGGGCACGGCGTTCCTGAAAGGGTACGGCGTGCGTCGTCGTGGCGAAGCGGCGCCCGTCGACGCGGATACGCGATTCCAGATCGCGTCCATGAGCAAGTTCATCGCCGCGACGGCGGTCGGGGCATTGGTCGATCGGGGCGTGGTTTCTTGGGACGCCCCGGTCAGGACTTTTTCGCCCGAGACCGCGCTCGCCGAACCGTACGCCACGCAGAGCGCCACATTGCGGGATTTCTTCGCGCACCGCACCGGGCTGCCGGCCTACACCGACGACCTGCTCACTCAGCTCGACTTCAGCTCCGACGAACTCCTGCACCGCGCGCGCTTCCAGCCATTCGACCATAGCTTCCGGTCGAACTGGGCCTATTCGAACTACGGCATTTTCCTGGGGCAGTACAGCGCGGCACGCGCTGCGGGAATGAGCCCCCCGCAATTGCTGTCGAGCACGATGCTCGTGCCGCTCGGCATGACGCGCAGCGGTCCGGTACAGGCGGAGCTTTTCAAGGACGACAATCGAGCCACGGCTCACAACCTCGACGGTTCGATCATGCCGTACGAGAACGTCGACAAATTCAGCGGCGCGGGCGCGATCGTTTCCACGGGACGCGACATCGCGCACTGGATGACGATGCTGCTCGCGCAAGGCACATTCGAAGGCAAATCGATTCTGACCAAGGAAACCGTGACGGAGATCTTCGCGGCGAGCATGGTGCAGGGCGCCGGCGGTCCGCTGAACGACCCAAACGACTCGTCCGGGCTCGGCTGCGAAAGCTATCACTTCCTTCGCTGGCGCGTGATCGAGAAAAACGGTGCGCTGAACGGCATGCGCACCATCGTCACGCTGATTCCGGAGCGTCACATCGGCATTGCGATCTTCGCCAACAAGCAAGTGACGGTGTTTCCCGAGGCCGTTCGTGCGGAGTTTCTCGAGCGCGAACTCGGTCCGTCTGGACGGGACTTGCAAAAGCAAATTCACGAAGAGCAACCAGGATGGATTGCGCTGCTCGATGTGCCCAAGCCTCCGGCCGACGCAAAGCCTCTCACGCACGACCTCGACGCCTACACCGGCCTCTTTGTCAGCCCGCTGTATGGACAACTTGTCGTGATACGCGACGGCGATAGCCTCGCTATGAAAATCGGCGCGCACGACTATCCTGGGAAGCTGACGCATTGGTCGGCCGATTCGTTCCTGATGACGTTCGAGAACCCCGACATACCGCCGGGCCTCCTCACGTTTGCTTTCAAGGAAGGCGATCCGCGCGCCACCGGCTTTGACGGCAGCAGGGTGCCGCATGCCTTCACGGCCAACTACGGACATTTTGATCGCGCGCAGTAGCGGCCGAAGGCGATGGATCTTCGCGCCGAGCGCAACCGCGCCAAGGAGGACATCGACCATGCTCAACTATCCCGCCGCGTATCAGGTCACGAAGGGCTCCGCGCTCGACGTCGACCGCGACTTCTACCGCCGTATCGCGTCGCGGCACGACACGCGCACGCTCGTCGAATCGATCGTGGTGCCGATCCGCTCGGGCCAGGCCTGGACGGTGCCGGCCGGTCACGTGTTCCGGATCGTCACGATCGAAGGCCCGCAGGTCGCCGACCTCAATATGTGGAACCGGCACGATCCGCGCGAGCGCTTTTGGGCGTCGCGCACGCGGCAGTTGCAGCAGGCGCATGTGAGCACGTTCGATCGGCTGTGGTCCACGCTGCCGTTCCTGCGCCCGATGGTGACCATCACCGACGACACGCTCGCGAACTACGGCGTCGACGAGCACGGCGGGCGCGTGCACGACCTGCTCGGCACGCGCTGCGACCCGTACGTGAACCGGATGCTGACCGGCGAGGACTTTCATTTCCACTGCCATTCGAACCTGACGCGCGCGATCCTGCCGTACGGCTTGACGGAGTTCGACGTGCACGACGTGCTCAACGTCTTTCAATGCACGGGCCTCAATCTGGACGACCAGTACTTCATGAAGGCGTGCCCGGCACAGCAGGGCGACTATCTGGAGTTCTTCGCGGAAATCGACTTGTTGTGCGCGCTGTCGACGTGCCCGGGCGGCGATTTGTCGGTGCCGATGTGGGGGGCCGACGCGCGCGACCCGCTCGACGTGTGCCGGCCGCTGGGGATCGAGGTGTACAGCCTCGCGCCCGAATTGCTCGCCGGATGGAAGTCGCCGGAAATCGCCGAGTATCGCGGGCTGCATGGGCTCAAAGTCGAGGTGCCCGATTGGAAGTGATCAGGCTGGCGATCATGCCGATCGTCACGACCACGATACCGATCACCGTCAGCCAACGTGGCTTCTCGTTCAGCAGCCAGACCGCTTCCACCGTCCCGAGGAGCGGCACGAGCGCGGCAAAGGTGGCGCCGAGCGTCGGGCCGAGGATCGAGACGGCTTTGCTGAAGAAGTAGAGGCCCAATATCGACACCATCACGCCTTGATAAACCGCTTGTAGGGCGACGGCGCCGATCGGCGCATGGAGGAACGCCAAGCCTCGGTCCCAGATATAGAACGGGCTATAGAGCAGCGCCGAGCCGACCGAAACGATGGCCGTCGCCCGCAGCGCGCTGACTCCGCTTTGTTTCGCGGTGACGTTATAGATCGACCACAACAACCCGCTCAACACGAACAGCGACATGGCAAGCCCGCCGCCGGCGCCTGACAGCGCGCTGTCTGCCGCCAGGCCCATGCCGATCAAGATGGTCAGAATGCCGATTTTCTGCGTCGCGGAGAGGTGATCCTTCACGACGAAGTGGCTGAGAATCGCGGTGAACGCGATCATGCTGCCTGGCGCCAGCGCGAAGTATCCGACCGGCACGCGGCTCAAGGCCGTGGCCACCACCAGGATGTAAGGCGCGCCGACCCCGACGACCATCAGCGCGGCGGTCGGCAGACTCACGCCTCCCAGGCCGCGGCGAAGCAGAAACGGGAACAGGAGCACCCCGGCGACCACGTAACGGACGAAGGCGATATCGTAGGAATCCAGTCCCGAGTGCGTGACGCCGAGCCGCGTCACGACCGGGAACCCGCCCCAAATTAGCGCGGCGAGCAATCCATAGCCGATTCCGGCCAGCTGTTCGTTCGTTTTCACTTTGCGTCCTTGCGATCTGGCCGTGAACGGCGGGTTTGGCGTTAGCATGGCTCCGAAGTCCGACAACCCTCAAGCGGAGCGACACCCATGATCACGTTTGACGACTTGAAGCAGCTCTTTCCCGAAGCGGGCCACGTGCCGGAGGCAGCCGGCATGCCGGCCCCGATTCATCAGCGCGTGTCGCTGGTCGACGGCGAGATCAAATCGTGGGACGGCCAGTGCAAGACGGTGCTGTCGCCGGTCTGCGTGCGCGCGGCATCCGGCGAAGTCGAGCAGGTCGAAATCGGTAGCTACCCGGTCATGGGCGAGACCGAGAGCGACGCCGCGCTCGATGCCGCCGTGCGCGCCTACGACCACGGGCGCGGCGAATGGCCGACGATGACCGTCGCGCAGCGCATTGCCTGCATGCAGGATTTCATCCGGCAAATGGTCGCGCGGCGCAAGGAGATCGTGAACCTCATCATGTGGGAAATCGGCAAGAGCGCGGCCGATTCGGCCAAGGAGTTCGACCGCACCATCACCTACATGGTGCAGACGATCGAAGCCCTCAAGGATCTCGACAACAGCAACTCGCGCTTCGTCATCAACGAGCACACGATCGGCCAGATCCGCCGCACGCCGCTAGGCGTCGTGCTGTGCATGGGGCCGTACAACTATCCGCTCAACGAGACGTTCGCGACGCTGATCCCCGCGCTGCTGATGGGCAACACGGTGGTGTTCAAGCCGCCGCAATATGGCACGCTGCTGTTCGAGCCACTGCTCGACGCGTTCCGCACCGCGTTCCCGAAGGGCGTGATCAATACGATCTATGCGCCGGGCGCTGTCGTGGTGCCGCACATGCTCGCGTCCGGCAAGATCGACGTGCTCGCGCTGATCGGTTCGAGCAAGGTCGCCGATCACTTGAAGAAGCAGCATCCGAAGTCGCACCGGCTGCGCGCGATCCTCGGGCTCGACGCGAAGAACGCCGCGATCGTGCTGCCCGACGCCGATCTCGATCTGACCGTGAAGGAGTGCCTGCTCGGCGCGCTGTCGTTCAACGGTCAGCGCTGCACGGCGCTCAAGATGCTGCTCGTCCATCGGTCGATCGTCGAGCCGTTCTTGAAGCGCTTTGTCGAGGAGCTTGGCAAGCTCAAGGTCGGCATGCCGTGGGAGGCGGGCGTCAACATCACGCCGCTGCCCGGCATGCACCGCACCGCCTACATGACCGCGGCCATCGACGACGCGAAGGCCAAGGGCGCAACGGTGGTGAACGAAGGCGCTGGCGGCGGCGTGTTCTGCAAGACGCTCTTCTATCCCGCGGTGGTCTATCCGGTGACCGAAGGCATGATGCTTTACCGCGAGGAGCAGTTCGGGCCGCTCATTCCCGTGACGCCGTTCGACGACCTCGAAACGGCGCTCGACTACGTGATCACGTCCGATCACGGCCAGCAGGTCAGCATCTTCGGACAGAACCCGGAGCAGATCGGCGAGCTGGTCGATCCGTTGGTGAACCAGGTGTGCCGCGTGAATCTGAACTGCCAATGTCAGCGCGGGCCTGATACGTTCCCGTTCGCGGGGCGGAAGGACTCGGCCGAAGGCACGCTATCTGTCACTGACGCGCTGCGCTGTTTCTCGATCCGCTCGATGGTCGCGGCGAAGGAAACCGACGCGAGCAAAGCGCTGCTCGATTCGATCGTCAACAACCATCAATCGAAGTTCATCAACACCGGGTTCATTCTTTGATTCGATGAAGGGAGGGAAAGCCGCTCTGGAGCGACGGCTTTCCCCATTTACCCCCGCGCCGCTTAAAGCTGGCTCATCCCGCCGTCGACGATGATCTCCGTGCCGACGATGAACGCCGATTCGCTGGACGCGAGATGCAGCACCGTAGCGGCAATTTCCTCCGACGTGCCGAAGCGGCCGAGCGGAATCTGGCCTTTCATCGCTGCCGCCGTGCTCTCATCGAGGCCGAGCTTCACATGAAGCGGCGTGGTCACCGGGCCGGGGCTGACCACGTTGACGCGCACGCCGAGCGGCAGCAGTTCGGCCGACAGCGTCTTGGCGAACGTGTTCAGCGCCGCCTTGCTGGCCGCATAGACCGACGACGCCGGCATGCCGATATGCGCGTTGATCGAGCCGTTGAGCACGATCGAGGCGCCGCGATTGAGCAGCGGCACGAGCGCTTGGAGCTGGAAGTACGCGCCTTTGACGTTGCTGTCGAAGGTCAAGTCCCACATGGCTTCGTCGACGTCGGTGAACGGCGCGAACTTCGCGACGCCCGCATTGATGAACACGGCGTCGAGCTTGATGTTTTCCGCGGTCAGCACGCGCGCCAGTTCGCGTGCCGAGGCCACCGTGCCGGTGGTGTTTTGCACGGCGAGCGCGTTGCCGCCCAGCGTGGCTTGCGCCGCTGCGAGCGAGGCGCTATCGCGCCCGGTGATGACGACGCGTGCGCCTTCGGCCGCGAAGGCTTGTGCGGTGACGAGGCCGATGCCGCTGTTGCCGCCGGTGACGAGGACAGTTTTGCCAGTGAAGCGTGCCATGATGTTCTCCTTGAACAAAATCGAATGAGGTGAGCACATGGTGGACTCGCCGGACGCGTTTGCCATACGATGGGCGCGATGAACTCGTTCGAAGGAATCGAATATGTTGTCCGAAGACGAATTGGCGCTGCTCGAAGCGATCCGTGAAAGCGGCAGCCTGTCGCGCGCGGCGGCGCGTCTCGGCAAGGCGCCGTCCACCATCTCGCACGCGGCGCGCCAGCTCGAATCGCGCTTCGACGCGCTACTGTTCGACCGCCGGCGCTACCGCCTGCAACTGACGCCGGCCGGGAACCTGCTCGTCGACGAGGCGGGGCGGCTCATGCAGGACGTGGCGCGCCTCACGCAGCGCGTGAAGCAGGTGGCGAGCGGCTGGGAAGACCGTCTATGGATCGTGACCGACGAGCTTCTTGAGTTCGAGCTGCTGATTCCGGTGATCCGCACGTTCGATGCGCTCGATTCCGGCGTCAAGCTGCGTGTCACGCACGAGGTGTTGGGCGGCACCTGGGAGGCGCTGCGCGACGGTCGCGCCGACTTGATCGTCGGCGCGACCAACGAGCCCCCCGCCATTGCGGGCTTGCGCTGGTTCGAACTGGGCGAAGTCGAGTGGGTGTTCGCGGTGTCGCCGCGTCATCCGCTGGCGGGCGTCGACGGGCCGCTTGCGCGCGAGCAGATCGCGCAGCATCGCTCTGTCGCGGTGGCCGATTCTGCGCGCGTTTCCGGCGCGCGCGCCTATGGCGTGCTCGGCGGCCAAGCGGCGCTCGCCGTGCCGTCGATGCATGCGAAGATCGTCGCGCAGCGCGACGGGCTTGGCGTCGGCTGGGTGCCGCGCCATCGCGTGGCGTCGCTGCTCAAGCGCGGCGATTTAGTGGAAAAACGCACGGCCGATCCTCGCGAGCCCAACGTGTTGTATGTAGGATGGCGCGGCGATCGCGAAGGGCGCGCGTTGCAATGGTGGCTGGAGCAACTGCGGCAGCCGCGCCTGGCCAAGCGGCTCGTGCAAGGAATGGACGTGTTTGCCTGAGAGACCCCAAGGATTTCGATGAAAAAACTGCTCTTCCTGATGCTGTTGCCGCCGATGCTGGCATCGGCGGCAGGCTTCGATTGCTCGAAGGCGAAGTCGCCGACCGAGCAGCGCGTCTGCGCGGACCCGCTGCTGACCAAGATGGACCGCGAACTGGGCGACGCTTACGATCACGTGCTCAAAACTTCCGACGACGCCGACGACTGGAAAGCCGACCAGCTCGCGTGGCTCGCCGAGCGCAACCGCTGCGCGAGCGACAACGGCTGCCTGCGCCAGCAATACTCGGAGCGCCTCACGGTGCTGCGCGCCGGCAGCCAGCCGTTTGAGTGGGACGCGCATTGGTGGCGGGTGGATTCGAGCGGCATGGCGGCATCGGAATTGGTGATTCGCGACGTCGAGAAGGGCGAGTTCGAGTTCGAAGTCAGCGCGTGGGCCGGTTCGAATTCGGGCGAATTGCTGGGCAAGGCATCGCTCGTGGATGAAGACGCCGCGCGCTACGTCGGCGACGCGGACAGCGACACCGAAGGCTGCGTGCTGATCTTCAAGCGCGTGCTGAACCATCTCGAGGTGGACCAGAAAGGCGACGCCCCCACGTGCGGCGCCGGGCACAATGTTTTCTACGACGGCACCTACGTGGCTGCCGATCGCGATCCGAACGCCGCGCCGGATCGCTAAGCCCACCGCTGATCCTGACTACGCCGGCGCAAAAAACTTCCGCGCAATCTCACAGAACAGCGCCGTCGTTTCGCTCTGATCCTGCACGCGCCGGCTCATGATGATCGGCGAACTCACATGCGCGTCCGCGAGCGGGCGATACACGACGCCGCGCGCTCGCAACCCATCGACACCCGCAGGCACGAGGCTCACGCCGACCTGCGCGGCCACCAGTCCCAGCGCCGTTTGCAACTCGCGCACCTCCTGCGTGCTGCCGGGCTCGAGCGCGTGGTCGCGAAACGCGGAGAGCTGCTGATCGGCGAAGCTGGGCCGCGGCGTCGACGGATACACGATCAGCGTTTCCGCCGCGAGCGCTTCGAGCGTGACCGGCGTGTCGCCCGCCGCCAGCGGATGCCCCTCCGGCAGCGCGGCGATCAGCGGCTCGTCGAACAGCACTTCGCGCGCGAGCTGCGGGTCGTCGAAGCGCAGGCGGCCGAAGCCGACGTCGATGCGTCCGCCTTTCAGCGCGCTCAACTGCTCGATCGTGAACATCTCCACGAGTGAAAGCTGAATGTGAGGCGCGGCCTCGCGAAACGCGCGGATCACCTCCGGCAGCGGCCCATACAGCGTCGACGACACGAACCCGATGATGATGCGATCGGCCAGCTGCGCGAGGCGGCGCGTCAGCGGCAGCAGCTCATCGCTTTCGGCGATCAGGCGCTGCGCCTGCGCGTAGAAGATGCGGCCCGCTTCGGTGAGCTTCAGCGGCCGCGAGCCGCGCTCGAACAGCGCCAGGCCCACGCTTTCTTCGATCTGCTGAATCTGGCGGGACAGCGGCGGCTGCGTCATGTGCAGACGCTCGGCCGCGCGCGTGATGTTCATTTCCTCGGCGACCGCCACGAAGTACCGGAGTAGACGGATTTCCATGCATACCCGCAGAGTATGAAAGTAGATCGAATCGGTGTTGGACTCGTCCGCCCGCTGCTCTTACTATGATTTGCAACAGGAGGAGAGAGCCGCATGATAGCAAAACCCCTAAAAATAGAGGCCGTCGAGACGATTCTGGTCGACGTGCCCACGATTCGCCCGCACAAGCTGTCGGTGGCGACGATGAATTGTCAGACCTTGGTGCTGGTCGGAATTCGATGCTCGGACGGTATAACGGGCTGGGGCGAGGGCACGACGATCGGCGGGCTCGCTTACGGCGAGGAAAGCCCGGAAAGCATCAAGACGAACATCGACACCTATTTCGCGCCGATGCTCGCCGGCATGGACCCGACGCGTCCCGGCGCGGCGATGAAGCAGCTGCGCGCGCTGTTCCAGGGCAATCGCTTTGCGAAGTGCGCGATCGAGACCGCGCTCTACGATGCACAGGCGCGGCGGGTCGGCGTGCCGCTGTCGGAGTTGTTCGGCGGACGGGTGCGCGATTCGGTCGACGTCGCCTGGACGCTCGCGAGCGGCGACACGCGGCGCGATATCGACGAAGCGGAAGCGATGCTGGAGATGAAACGTCATCGCGTGTTCAAGCTGAAGATCGGCGCGCGCGCCGTCGCCGACGACGTGGCGCACGTCGCGGCGATCAAATCGGCGCTCGGCAGCCGCGCCGAAGTGCGCGTCGACGTGAATCAGGCGTGGAGCGAAGCGGAAGCGGTCTGGGCGATCGGACGGCTGGCGGACGCGGGCGTGGATCTGGTCGAGCAGCCGATCGATACCGGCAACCCGCGCGGGCTCAAGCGGCTCACGGCGCTGGATCGCGTGCCGGTGATGGCGGACGAGGCGCTGCATGGACCGGTCGACGCGTTTGCGCTCGCCAGCACGAAGTCCGCCGATGTCTTCGCGGTCAAGATCGCGCAATCGGGCGGCTTGACCGGCGCCGCGGACGTGGCGGCCATCGCGCTCGCTTCGGGCATCGATCTGTACGGCGGCACGATGCTGGAGGGAGCGGTCGGCACGATCGCGTCGGCGCAGCTTTTCAGCACGTTCGACGAGCTCAAATGGGGCACCGAGCTGTTCGGCCCGCTCCTCTTGACCGAAGAGATTCTGACGGAGCCGTTGCGTTACGAGAATTTTTCGCTGGCCTTGCCCGATGGACCGGGGCTCGGCATTGAACTCGATTGGGAGCGGATCGGCCGGCTGCGCCGCGACGCGACACGTGGTGCGAGCGTGACGGTCACCCGTTGACGCGAAGCCTTAAAACTGCAGCCAAGCACATTGAACCTATCAAGGAGACACAGATGGACAGGAAAGCTATTGACGCATTGCTGAGCACGTTCGATGCAAGCGCCACCCAAGAAGGCAACGCGCGCGCCAAAGCGATCGTCAATCGTATCGTGCGCGACCTCTTCTACACGATCGAAGACCTCGACGTGACGCCGAGCGAATTCTGGGCCGCGCTCAACTATCTCGGCGAGGCGGCTCCTGAGCTTGGGCTGATCGCCGCGGGCCTGGGTTTCGAGCACTTCCTGGACGTGCGTCTCGACGAAGCGGAGCAGAAAGCCGGCCTGACGGGCGGCACGCCGCGCACCATCGAGGGCCCGCTCTACGTGGCCGGCGCGCCGGAATCGCTGGGACACGCGCGTCTCGACAACGGCAACGAGCCGGGCGACACGCTCGTGATGCGCGGACGCGTGGTGGCCGAAGACGGCACGCCGGTCGGCGGCGCGCTCGTCGAGGTATGGCACGCGAACCATCTCGGCAACTACTCGTACTTCGACGCCTCGCAGCCCGAGTTCAACCTGCGCCGCTCGATCCGCACGAACGCGGACGGCACGTACAGCTTCCGCAGCGTGGTGCCGATCGGCTACAGCGTGCCGCCCCAAGGCAAGACGCAGCAACTGCTCGATCTGCTGGGCCGTCACGGCCATCGTCCGGCGCATATCCACTTCTTCGTCTCGGCGCCCGGCTACCGGAAGCTGACCACGCAGATCAACATCGACGGCGACCCGTACCTGTGGGACGACTTCGCGTTCGCGACGCGCGAAGGTCTCGTGCCGGCGGTGAAGAAGGAAGAAGGCGCGGCAGGCGAGCCGTACGACGTTAAAGGTCAGTTCTCGCTGATCGACTTCGACTTCACGCTCGTGCATGATCGTCAAGGCTTGCCGTCGACCGAAGTCGAGCGCGTGCGCGCCGAGATCGCGTAAAGGTCGCTTGAAGCAGGTGAAGTGCGTTGCGGGCCTTTCTCGAGGCCCGCAGCGCTTTTGATACGTAGCGGGCCGCCCACAAGGCGGATACGCGATTGCTAACTTGCCAACGGGGAATCCGATGCTATTTCACGTCAAGATGGTCGTTAAGCTGCCGCACGACCTGCCGCCCGAAACGGCGCAGCGCCTCATCGCCGATGAAAAGGCTTTTGCGCAAAAGCTCCAGCGGGAAGGCGTATGGCGGCATCTGTGGCGAATCGCCGGACAGTACGCGAACTACAGCGTATTCGATGTCGAGAGCGCGGCGCAGCTCAACGATCTGCTGTTCCAACTGCCGCTGTTCCGTTTCATGGAAATCGAAGTGGATGCGCTGTGCCGGCATCCGTCGTCGATTCACGACGACGACCGCTGAAAAGCGGCATCGCACCGCCCAGGTGCGTGTTTTCGTCAGACGAGCCTCCGCCTCACCTTCTCCAGCCGTTCCCTCCCTTTGAAACCCTGAGCGCCCGACAGTGCTCAGGGTTTTTCCGTTCCGCAAATTCTTGTTGATGTTCTTTTTGTTGTTGTAGTATCCGCCTTGACAACACTTGTTGCGTGATCGCTGCATGAAACATCGCATGTTGAAGCGCGGCCTGACGTGTGTCGTTTGCCCCGGCGTTGTCCGGGCGCATCGCCAACCACTGCGGAGAAAATCATGGGACGTCGTTCCTTCCTGATGTCTGTCGTCGCGCTTGCGATGCTCGGTACGAGCGTCGCTCACGCGGAAAGCAAAGAATTGATCGTCGGATGCGACACGTCCTTCATGCCGTTCGAGTTCAAGCAAGGCGACAAATACGTCGGCTTCGACCTCGACCTTTGGACCGAAATCGCCAAGGACCAAGGCTGGAAATACACGATTCAGCCGATGGACTTCGCCGGCCTGATTCCGGCGTTGCAGACGCAGAATATCGACGTCGCGCTGTCGGGCATGACGATCAAGGAGGAACGCAAGAAGGCCATCGATTTCTCCGACCCGTACTACGACAGCGGTCTCGCCGCGATGGTGCAGACCGACAAAACGAGCATCAAATCGATCGACGACCTCAACGGCAAGGTCATCGCGGCCAAGACGGGCACGGCGACCATCGATTGGATCAAGGCGCACCTGAAGCCGAAGGAAATTCGCCAGTTCCCGAACATCGACCAGGCTTATCTCGCACTCGAAGCCGGCCGCGTCGATGCGGCGATGCACGATACGCCGAACGTGCTCTATTTCGTGAACAACGAAGGCAAGGGCAAGGTGAAGGTGGCGGGTAATCCGGTGAGCGGCGACAAGTACGGTATCGGCTTCCCGAAGGGCAGCCCGCTCGTGGCCACGGTCAACCAGGAGCTCGTCAAGATCAAGGCGGATGGCCGCTACGCGAAGCTGTACAAGAAGTGGTTCGGCGCCGAGCCGCCCAAGTCGTAATCGTTGGATGACCTCGGCGCGCTTGTGCTTCGCCGAGGTCGAACTCAATAGGAGCGGGTTGTGCAATTCGACTGGTCTGCTATCTGGACAGCGTTGCCGGACTTGTTGGATGGAGTCCGGTTGACGATTTTCATCGCCATCTTCGGCCTCGTGGGCGGCTTCGTCGTCGGCGCGATCGCCGGGATGTTTCGCGCCTACGGGCCTTCGGTGCTCAACGTGCTGGCTCAGGTCTACATCGAGCTGATACGCGGCACGCCTATCGTCGTGCAGGTGATGTTTCTCTACTTCGCCTTGCCGCTGCTGGCGCATATCCGCATCAACGGTCTGACGGCGGCCATCATCGCGATCACGGTCAACTCCGGCGCCTATCTGGCCGAAGTCGTGCGCGGCGCATTGCTTTCGATTCCGAAGGGGCTCACCGAAGCGGGGCTCTCGATGGGTCTTTCGATGCCGCGCGTGCTGCTGAAGATCGTCGGCCCGCTTGCGTTTCGCCGGCTCATTCCGCCGCTCGGCAATCAGTGCATCGTGAGCCTGAAGGACACGTCGCTGTTCATCGTGATCGGCGTCGGCGAGTTGACGCGCAAAGGCCAGGAGATCATCGCCGGCAACTTTCAGGCCGTCGAGATCTGGACGGCCGTCGCCGCGATCTACCTGGTTCTCACCGGCGTGATGACGCTGATGCTTCGCCTCGTCGAGAGAAGGATGCGCATCCTATGAGCATGATCGAGTTTCATAACGTCTCGAAGAGCTTCGGGCACTTGCCGGTTCTGAAGGACATCAGCCTGCGGATCGATGCGGGAGAAGTGGTCGTGGTGGTCGGGCCGTCGGGCTCGGGCAAGTCCACGATGCTTCGCTGTATCAACGCGCTCGAAAAGATCACGAGCGGCGAGCTGCTCGTCGATGGTCAGAGCGTGAAGGGTCATGCCTCGACGATCCGAAGCATTCGTTTGGAAGCGGGCATGGTCTTTCAGCAGTTCAACCTGTTCCCGCAAATGACGGCGCTCGAGAACGTCATGTTCGGGCCCGTCGAGGTGCGCGGCGCGTCGCGGGCCGAGGCGCGTGATCAGGCGATGGCGCTGCTCGACAAGGTCGGGCTCGAATCGCGCGCCAATCACTATCCTTCGGAATTGTCGGGCGGGCAGCAGCAGCGCGTCGCGATTGCGCGCGCGCTGGCGATCCGGCCCAAGCTGATGTTGTTCGACGAGCCGACCTCGGCGCTCGACCCCGAACTGCGTCACGAAGTGCTCAAGGTGATGCAGGACTTGGCGACCGAAGGCATGACGATGGTCGTCGTCACGCACGAAATCGGCTTTGCCAAACGCGTGGGTACGCGTCTATTGTTCATGGATCAAGGCGGCATCGCGGAGGACGGCGAGCCCGCCGCATTGATCGACCAACCGCCGACGCAGCGGCTCAAAGACTTTCTCAAACACGTTTCTTAAGCGAGGTTGTGCCGTTCATGCAGGTTCTGAACCCCACCGTCATTTCCGGGGAGCCGTACGAAATCGGCCGGCGTTTGGGCGCGCTTGCGCGGCCCGTCATGGATGCCTACATGGCGCAGAGCGGCGCGTGGCGCGCCGTGATCCGATGGCGCGGCCATGCATTCGTGCGAGCGTTGCGTGAGGCCGCCGAGGCTTCGTATCCGGCGATCGTCGCCGAACTCGACGGGATGGCGGAGGGCCTCGGATGGTCCGCCGAAGACGTCTTTCTCTGGAACTGCCGAGGGGAGTTGATCCACAACGCGCCGGACGGCTGCACCACGCTGGCTGCACGCACCGGCGACGTGCGCTTCATCGCGCATAACGAAGACGGCGACCCGTATCTGCGCGACAAGTGCATGCTGGTCGACGTCAGGCCCGACGGCAAGCCGGGCTTCGTGAGCTTCTACTATCCGGGCTCGCTGCCGGGGCACACGTTCGCCGTGAATCGCGCCGGTCTCGTGCAGGCGATCAACAACATCCGCATCAAGCATCCGGTTGCCGGTGTGCCGCGGATGATCCTCACACGCGCCGTGCTCGACGAAACGTCGCTCGATGCGGCCGTGCGCGTGCTCGCCGACGCACCGCGCGCAAGCGGGTTTCATCACACGCTCGGCTGCGCGGGCGACGAGCGGCTGCTGAGCGTCGAGGCAAGCGTGGCGCGCTGTTCGGTGCAAGAGGTCGCGAAGATTTCCGGCCACGCGAACCACCTGATTCACGCCGGCTGCGAGACCGAAGTGCAGATCGTCACCGATTCGTCACGCGACCGCCAAGCCCGCCTCGAACGCATCCTGCCCGATGGCCACGGCGTGAGCGGACTGAGCCTGCTGCAAGTGCTGTTCGACAAAGCGCCCGCAGGCTTGCCGATCTACCGCGACGACCCGGCCGACCCCGACGACGAAAACACGCTTGCCACGGCGCTGTTCGCCATTCAAAGCGATGCGGTGGAATTCGAAGTTCGCCAGCAAGGCGAGCTTCGTTACCAGCAACGCATCGTCGTGCGAGAGGCGCATTAGCCTGAAGCGTTTCGAACGACAAGGATTGTCAATTGCATCGGGTTTCCATGGTCCCAAACAGGAACGACCCTTGCTAACGCGCGAGTCCTCGCCTATAACTTGCGAAGACTAAAAACGTCAGCGAGGGCACCTTGGACTTCGAAAGCGTACGTGCATTCATCATGACCCGGGGCATCGACTTCGGGACCAAAATCGTCGGCGCGATTGTGTTGTGGATCATCGGCCGATGGGTCATCGGCCTGATCACCGGCCTGCTGCGCAAGCTGCTCGCAAAGAACGGCAAGGTTGATGCCACGCTTGCGCACTACCTCGCTTCGATTCTCAGCACTGTGCTGACCCTGCTGCTGGTCCTTGCGATCTTGCAGGTGTTCGGTGTCCAGACAACTTCGTTCGCCGCGCTGCTCGCCGGCTTGGGCCTCGCGATCGGCACCGCTTGGGGCGGTCTGCTCGCGCACTTCGCGGCGGGCATCTTCATGCAGCTACTGCGTCCATTCAAGGTCGGCGACTTCGTGACGGCAGGCGGGGTGACCGGCACGGTCAAGGAGCTGGGCCTCTTCGGCACGACGATCATCACGCCCGACAACGTGACGACGATCGTCGGCAACAACAAGATCTTCTCCGACACGATCTCGAACTTCAGCGCGCTGCCGGTGCGGCGCGTCGAGCTGACGGCGAAGATCGCGAACGGCGTCGATCCGATCGATGCCGCCAACCGGCTGCGCGCCGCTATCGCACGCATTCCGAACGTTGCAACAGAACCCGCGCCCGACATCGAAGTGCTGTCGTTCACGCCGGAAGGTCCGCTGCTTTGCGTGCGTCCCTTTACGCACAACGGCACGTACTGGCAGGTCTATTTCGACACGAACCGCGCGATCATCGAGACGTTCCGCGAAGCCGGCTATCCGACGCCGGAAACGCCGCTGGCGCGGCGGACGATCTCTTGAGTCAGTCGCCCTGACGTTCCGCGCGCTTGTGAGGGTACGCAAGCGCGCCAGCCTGGCAGCCAGCGGTCGCATTCGAGCGTGTTACATCACAACGTGATATATATACGCCACGGACGCATCCGATCTTCGGCTACCAGGCAAGGCAAATCATGGGCGAGCACAAGGGCGATTTCGCAACCGATGTCCGACTGCTGCGCATCAGCATCATCGCTGCCGTCGGCGGCGTGCTGAGCACGCTCGCCGCCGATTTTCTGCTGCACCTCATCCGCTTTTTCACGAATCTGTTCTTCTTCCAGACGATATCGACGGCGAACCATTCTCCGTCGCAGAACACGCTTGGGTGGTTCGTCGTCGCGGCGCCGGTGATCGGCGGGCTGATCGTGGGTTTGATCGCGCGCTTCGGCTCGGAGCAGATTCGCGGCCACGGCATACCCGAGGCCATCGAAGCGATTCTGTTCGGCAAGAGCAAGATGTCGCCGAAAGTGGCCGTCTTGAAGCCGCTCGCCTCCGCCATTGCCATCGGCAGCGGCGGCCCGTTCGGCGCGGAAGGCCCGATCATCATGACGGGCGGCGCCATCGGTTCGCTCGTCGCGCAACACTTCCATCTGTCGAGCGCCGAACGCAAGGCGCTGCTCGTGGCGGGGGCGGTCGCTGGCATGACCGCCGTGTTCGGCACGCCGGTCGCGGCCGTGCTGCTCGCCATCGAGCTTCTGCTGTTCGAGCTGCGGCCCCGCAGCCTCCTGCCGGTCGCCATTGCCTGTGTCGTGGCTGGCTTTACGCGGCCGCTGCTGTTGGGGAGCGGTCCGCTGTTCCCGCTGCAGACGATGCCGCTCGGCCCGATCGGCTTTATCGCGTCGGCCGTCGCAGGTGTGATTGCCGGCGCGTTGTCGTGGGGATTGTCTACAACGCTCTACAAAGTGGAGGATCTCTTCAACAAGCTGCCCATTCATTGGATGTGGTGGCCGGCGTTGGGAGCCATCGCCGTCGGCATCGGCGGATATTTTGAGCCGCGCACGCTCGGTGTCGGATATGACGTCATCGGCGACTTGCTGCAAAACCATCTTGCTGTGCACGCCGTGATTTCGATCGTGCTCGTCAAGGCCGTCATTTGGGTCATTGCGCTGGCCTCGGGCACCTCGGGCGGCGTCCTCGCTCCGTTGCTGATGATGGGCGCGGGCGTCGGCGCGCTTGCCGCGCCATACATGCCCGGCGGCGACCCGGCGGTGTGGCCGCTCATCTTCATGGCCGCCGCGCTCGGCGGCATGATGCGCGCGCCCGTGATGGCCGCCGTGTTCGCCTTCGAGTTGACCGGCGACGCCAATGCCTTGCTTCCCCTCTTGGCGGCGGCTGCGGTCGCCTATGGCTTTACGGTCCTGCTCATGCGCCGCTCGATCCTGACCGAGAAGATTGCGCGCCGCGGCTATCACATCTATCGCGAGTACAGCATCGATCCGCTCGAACGACACTACGTCGACGAGGTCATGACCCGCGCGGCGAAGACGATCGATGCCAAGACAACCGTTGCCGAGGTGTTTCGCGATTACTTCGGATCGACGCAGAAGTTTCGTGCGTACCCCGTCGTCGCCTCGGGGTTCCTGGTGGGCATGATGGACCGGACGCTGCTCGATCGGATTCCGCCGGGCCAGTGCGATACCCCGATCGGCTCGATCTTCGCGCTCGCACGGCCCGAAGTCGCGCTGCCTGGCGAAACCTGCCGAGATGTGGCCGCTCGCCTGGCCATCACGGGACTCGACCGCGTTCCTGTCGTCGAAGACAAGAGTTCGTACCGATTGCTCGGCATCGTTTCTCGGCATGATCTGGTCAAGCCGTCGTTGTCGGTGTTCACCGAGGAGCGCGAACTCGAGCAATTCCGCCAGGTGTGGATTCCGCGGAGCACGCTTTTCGCGCCGACCAACAAACCACTGGACACATCCAGCGAGCATGCGGATGTGAAGCACTGAGTAGCCGCGTCAATCTGCGAGATCGTCGGGCGCAAGGCGGGCAGGCGCGCCGCCGCGCTGACGTGGTCGGGCGGGGCGGGTTGAGGGCGTGTCATTCAACGCCATAGCGAGCTTCTCGCGATCGAGACCACCTTCCCATGCCGACACGACGATCGACGCCACGCCATTTCCGACGATATTCGTAAGCGCGCGGCACTCGGACATGAACCGATCGATGCCGAGGATCAGCACCATCGCGGTGACCGGCACGGTCGGAACGGCGGAGAGACTCGCGGCCAACGTGATGAAGCCCGCCCCCGTGACGCCGGTCGAACCCTTCGACGTCAACATCGTCACGAGCAACAGCGTGATTTCCTGCGTGAGCGTGAGATGCGTGTTGGTGGCCTGCGCGAGAAACAGCACGGCCAGCGTCATGTAGATGTTGGTGCCGTCGAGGTTGAACGAGTAGCCCGTCGGCACGACGAGCCCGACGATGCCGCGCGGGCAGCCGAGCTTCTCGAGCTTGTCCATCAGCTGCGGCAGCGCAGCCTCCGATGTCGACGTGCCGAGCACGATCAGCAATTCGTCGCGGATATACCCGAGAAAACGCCACAGGCTGAAGCCGCACAGCCGAGCGACGAAGCCGAGCACGATCGCGACGAACAGGAACGACGTCAGATAGAACGCGCCGATCAGCTTCACCATCGGCAGCAGCGAGACGATGCCGTAGCGGCCGATCGTGAACGCCATCGCGCCGAATGCGCCGATGGGCGCGAGACTCGTGATCATGCGCACGATGCGGAAGAACGCCTTCGAGAGCGTCTCGATCAGATTCGTCACGGGTGCGGCGGTCTCGCCCATTAGCGCGAGCGCCGTGCCGAACAGCATCGCGATGAGCAGCACGGGCAGGATGTCGCCTTGCACGAGCGCGCCGAGGAAGGTCTCGGGAACCATGTGCATGATGAAGCCGGCGATGCCGTCGCCGTGCGTTGCCTGCGCGGCGTAGCCGGAGACGGCGCTGGCGTCGAGCGTCGCCGGATCGACATTGAAGCCCTTGCCCGGTGCGAGCACGTGCGCGGCGAGCAAGCCGATCGCCAGCGCGAACGTCGACGCGGCCTCGAAATAGAGCAGCGCCTTGCCGCCGACGCGTCCCACTTTCTTCATGTCCTGCATGCCCGCGATGCCGGTAACGACCGTGCAGAAGATCACGGGGCCGATGATCATGCGCACGAGCTTGATGAACAGATCGCCGAGCGGCTTGAATGCGACGGCCGCGTGCGGTGCGAAGTGGCCGAGCAGCACGCCTGCGGCGATGGCGAACAGCACTTGCACGTACAGAATCGTGTAAAAGGGTCTGCGCTTCATGTCTCCTCCGTTTTTGCGGGCAAAGCGAGGCCGTTCCCTTCTTCATGAGAAAGGGAATCGGCGGTTCAGATCGATGAGGGGCGGCCTTGTCGCTTCGTGTGATGACGCGACGGCCTGGCGGTCACATCACCTGAGCCCAGGGATGCCGTGCGAAGTGCGCGCGTTCGAACGCTTCGATATCGGTGACTGACGCCAACGTGAGATCGACGGTGTCCATGCCTTCTATCACCATGCGCTTGTGACGCGCGCCGATGGGATACGCGTACTGCTGTCCCGACGCGTTAGTCACCGTTTGCCGTTCGAGATCGATGGAAAGCGATGCGCCGGGCGCCTCGATCGATTCGCGCAACAGCGCATCGAAGGCGGCGCGTTCGAGTTGCACAAGCAGCAAGCGGTTGTTCATCGCGTTCGAATAGAAGATCTCCGCGAAGCTCGGCGCGATCACCGCCTGAAAGCCGTATTGCTGCAAGCCCCACACCGCATGCTCGCGACTCGATCCGCAGCCGAAATTGGCGCCGCCGATCAGGATGCGTGCATTCGCGAAAGCCGACTGGTTGAGCACGCACTCGGCGTGCGGCGCGCCGTGTTCGTCGAAGCGCAGGTCGTAGAGCAGGCCATCGGCGAGACCGGCCTTGTCGATGATGCGCAGGAACTGCTTCGGCATGATCTGGTCGGTGTCGAGGTTATCGATCGGCAGCGGCGCGGCGCTGCCTTCGATGATCGTGAGTCGCGTCATGACGTGTGTGCCTCCAGAGTGCGGACATCGGTGATGCAGCCCGTCAACGCGGCGGCGGCCGCCATCGCGGGGCTCATCAGGTGCGTGCGGCCGCCGCGTCCCTGGCGGCCTTCGAAATTGCGGTTCGTCGTCGAGGCACAGCGTTCGCCGGCGTCGAGCACGTCGTCGTTCATCGCGAGGCACATCGAGCAGCCCGGCTCGCGCCATTCGAAGCCCGCATCGATCAGCGTCTGCGCGATGCCTTCCTGTTCGGCGGCGCGGAGCACGCTGCCCGAACCCGGCACGACCATCGCGCGCACGCCGTTCGCGACGCGCTTGCCGCGCACGATGGCGGCGACCGTGCGTAAATCCTCGATGCGCCCGTTGGTGCACGAACCGATGAACACGCGATCGATGCGCGTGCCCGCAAGCGGTTGGCGCGCGGTGAGACCCATGTAGTCGAGCGCGCGGCGCAGCGACGCCGTGGCTTCCGGTGTCGATTGAGTGGCTTCGTCGGGGATCGGCTGATCGATCGCGACGGCCTGGTCGGGGCTCGTGCCCCAGGTGACGAACGGTGCGATGTCGTGCGCATCGAAGTGGTACTCGGCGTCGAAGCTGGCATCGGCGTCGGAGTAGAGGCCGCGCCAGTCTTCGAGCGCTGTTTGCCAAGCGGCTTCGTCGAGCGAGGGGGTATGGGCGCGCACGTAGTCGAACGTCGTTGCGTCAGGCGCGATCAGCGCGGCGCGCGCGCCGGCTTCGACAGTCATGTTGCACAACGTCATGCGCGCTTCGGCGGAAAGCGACGCAATCGTCGAGCCGCCGAATTCGACCGCGTAGCCCCGCGCGCCTTGCGCGCCGATGCGGCTGATGAGCCAGATGACGACATCCTTCGAAGACGTGCCGTACGGCAGCGCGCCGTCGATCGTGATGCGCATGGTTTGCGCGAGCCGGTAGACGAGCGTCTGCGTCGCCAGCACATGCTCGACCTCCGACGTGCCGATGCCGAAGCCGAGTGCGCCGAGCGCGCCGTATGTCGTGGTGTGGCTGTCGCCGCACAGCACGACCATGCCCGGGCGAATCAGCCCGAGTTCCGGCGCGACGATGTGCTCGATGCCCTGCAGCGGATCATCGGCCGCAAAGAGACGGATGCCAGCGCGATCGCAATTGCGCTTGAGGTTCTGTGCTTGCAGAAACGACGCGGCGTCGCGAATCACGCGCGGCGACTCGGCGTGCGTCGGAATGATGTGGCTCACGACAGCCAGTTGCTGATGCGGCCGGCGCACTGCGCGATGGCGGGCTTCGAGCGCGCTGAAGGCTTGCGGGCTGGTGTACTCGTTCATGAGATGCAGATCGACGTACAGCAGCACGTTCTGCTCATCGATGCGCGACACGAGGTGCGAATCGACGAGCTTTTGGTAGAGGGTTCGGTTCGACATGGCGTTCACTTGAAGGGACGGCTTGCTCATTGCGCAAGCTCATCGCACGAGAAAGGGCAACACGCGATCCAACAAAAGCTGCGGTGCTTCTTCGGCGATGTAGTGGCCGCAAGGCAGCGCTTCGCCTTGCACGTGCTGCGCATACGCCTGCCATTCGGCGAGCGGATCGAAACATTGCTCGATGACGCCGTGCGCGCCCCACAGCGCCATGAACGGGCAGGCAATCTGTTGTTTCGCTTCGAGCGTCGCACGGTCGTGATCGAGGTCGATCGTCGCGCTTGCGCGGTAGTCCTCGCAGATGCCGTGCGCCGTGTCGGGATCGGACAGGCAGCGCAGATATTCCGCGTAGGCCGCGGCAGTGAACGGCGCAAGACCCGCGCTGCGCGCGCCGATGGTCTGCTGGAGGTAGAGGTCCGGGTCCGCGCGGATCAGCGTTTCGGGGAACGGCGCCGGCCGCACGAGCATGAACCAGTGCCAGTAGGCGCGCGCGAAATCGAACGAGGTCTTTTCGTACATCGCGAGCGTCGGCGCGACGTCGAGCGTGACGAGACGCGTGACGGCGTCCGGATGATCGAGCGCCATGCGCGCGGCGACGCGTCCGCCTCGGTCGTGACCGATCACCGCGAACGATGCGTAGCCATGGCTGCGCATGAGTTCGATCAGATCGAGCGCCATGCGGCGCTTCGAATAGTTCGCGTGGTCGGCGGCGCCTTGCGGCTTGCCGCTGTCGCCATAGCCGCGCAGGTCGGCGGCAATCACCGTGAAGCGCTCGGCCAGTGTGGGCGCGATCTTGTGCCAGATCGCGTGCGTTTGCGGATGACCGTGCAAGAGCAACAGCGCGGGGCCGCTGCCGCCTTTGATTGCGTGAATCTTGATGCCGTCGACGTGGATCGACGCATCCTTGAAGCCTTCGAACATGGTTGTCTCCCGAGGGTGCTTGCAGTCTAATTGCTGCCATGAACGATTGGGTTTCCACAAAAGCAATCCGGTCGTAACTTTTAGGAACGAATCGAAGCGCGCGTCGAGTGGCGCGTGGGAGTGACGTGATGGATGGCTTCTCCGATCTGAATTTGTTTGCGCTGGTGGCGCGGCATCGCAATCTCGCGGCGGCGGCGCGCGAGCTCGGCGTGACGCCGCCGGCCGTCAGCAAACGGCTCGCGCAACTGGAGCGGCGCCTTGGCGTGCGTCTGACGAACCGCACGACGCGGCGTCTTACGCTCACACCGGAGGGCGAGCTTTATCTCGCGAACGGCTCGCGCATCCTCGACGACTTGTCCGAACTGGAACAGCTCGTCACGCGCAGCCGCGCTGAGCCGACGGGCTTGTTGCGCGTGAATGCGTCGTTCGGTTTCGGGCGGGCGCGCATTGCCCCGGCGGTGTCCGAATACGTCGCGCGCTTTCCCGCGATGAAGATCCAGTTGCATCTCACCGACCGGCCGATGAATTTGCAGGAAGAGGGCTTCGATGTGGGCATTCGCTTTGGCGAGGTGCCTGATGCGCGCATCAATGCGCGTCTGCTGCTGAAGAACCGGCGCATCGTGTGCGCGTCGCCGGCGTATGTCGCGCGGCATGGGAAGCCATCGGTGCCGCATGATTTGGCCCGGCATGCGTGCATCGTGCTGCGTGAGAACGATTCGGCTTATGGAACGTGGCACTTTTCGCGCGGCAAGCGTGCGGAGACGGTTAAGGTCGACGGGCCGTTGTCGAGCAATGACGGCAGCGCGGTGTTGAACTGGGCGCTTGAGGGGCGTGGCATTGCTGTGCGCTCACAGTGGGAGATCGATGAGCATCTGCAGCGTGGAGAACTCGTGCCGCTGTTGGGCGAATGGTCGCTGCCGAACGCGAACATCCACGCGATTTATCTGGAGCGGAATCAGTTGTCGGTGAAGCTCAGGACGTTTGTTGATTTTCTGGGGGCGTATTTGCAGAAGGCACAGTGACGTGCTGGAACTCGGCGTCGGGTGCGGAGAGCGGGCTGTCGATGCCCGCGGCCTGATGGTCGCGCCGCGTTAGTTCAGGCGGTAAAGCGCGCCGTTTGCGGGCTGGCGTGGCGTGATATCCGGCGGGGGCAAAAAGCCGCAGGATTTCGGGGGGTGAGTCGAGCTCGGCGAGATCTTCGACATCGCGTTGGCGTAGCGGGCCGAATGCGTCCTCCATGACGCGGGCGCGGGAAAGCAGCGTCTCGACCGATTCGGTGGATGTTGGTGCTTCGTGCGGCACTAGCGGCGACGGATTATCTGACGCGGTGCGTTGAGCTGGCTCCGCGCTCATCAGTGAAGGCTCGAGGCCGCTCAGGGCTCGGCGGTACTGCTCGTGCAATGCTTCGATGAGGTCGTTGGCGTCTGACGCGTTATCGTCGGCAAGCAGCATGTGCGCGCGACGGTCGGCGCCTAACCGCGTGTCGATCAGGCCAAAGAGTAGATCGTCGTTCTCTGGTTTTTCCCAACCATCGTATTTCTCGTTTGCAAGCAATGCGTCGATCGTGTTGCGGGCGTGGTAGCGCTCGTTTGGTGATGGATCGGCGCTTAAAGGCGTTGTTGGCTCGACGCGCATCGACGGTGTGTTTTTGCGTTTGAATAGGTTGGCGATTCGCATGCGATGTGCTTGAGGGATTTTTTTAAAAGGATGGGATTTTAGCCAATGCGAAGAGTATGGGGAATTCTCGCTTCTTTGAGAATAAGTAGAAATTTAAGCCTTCTCTTATTGGCTTGCTCGCTTGTGCTCTGTTACGGAGGCATGCTGAAATGAAGTGTTTAATTCTTAAAAAATCATGCAAATAGCATTTTCTAATTAGAAAAATCTGAGAGAGTACTTATTCAATTGACTTCTAATGTCGTTATCGTGATTAATTCGATCTCCGCCTAATCACACGTTTCGCCAATTGCGTCCGAAGCAATCGACAAGCACGACGCAAAACGGAGACCAACATGGGTTCGATGAACGATCTATTCGACGCCGCGCGCACGCTGTCGGTGTCGGGCGCGGCGTTACCCGCGTATGCCGGACAGCCTCTGCTGACACCCGTGCGCTTCAGCGGCGAGGAAGCACTCGGCGAGCTCTTCGATTACACGCTGGAGCTCAAAACTCCCGATTCGCTCGCGTTTTCACCCAGCGTCGCCGCGAACCTCGAACTCGACAAACTGATCGGCACCGAGGTCACCGTATCGATCCAGCTCGAGGGCAAAGGCCAGTGGATACCGGGTCTCGCGGGCGACGAGGGCCGCGCGAACATCGGCGCAGGAACGCGCGAGATCACGGGCCTTGTCACCGAGGCGAGCCTCGTGCGTGAGGAAGGCCGCTCGATTGTCTACGCGCTGAAGCTGCAGTCCTGGCTGTGGCTCGCCACGAAGAATCGGGACTGCCAGCTGTTCCAGGACAAGTCGGTGGTGGAGATCACCGATGCCGTGCTCGCCGCCTATCCGTTCCCGGTGGAATGGCGCCTCACGACGCCGCGCCCGAACGATGCCTGGCCCAAGCGCGACCTTCAGCGCCAGCACTGGGAGAGCGATTACAAGTTCCTGCGCCGCTTATGGGAGGAATGGGGGATCTACTTCTGGTTCGAGCACAGCGGCGGCAAGCACCGCCTCGTGCTGTGCGATTCGATCGGCGCGCACAAGGCGCACGGACCGGCCTACGAGACGATCCGCTACATGGTGCCCGATGGCAAGCGCATCGACGAGGAGCATATCCACGCGCTCAAGGTGACAAACGCGCTGACGACAGGCGCGGTGTCGACCGTCGACTACGACTACACGCATCCGCGCGCCGACCTCACGACGAAGCGCGAGGACCCGCGCGAGACTGGCTTCGCGATGCGCGAGCGCTACACGTGGGGCGACTACGCACAGCCGCTGGCGGGCGCGCAAGGGCTCGCGGGCACGCCGAACGAGCCGCTGACGGAAGGCGAGTATCTGGCGCTCGTACAAGTGCAGGCGGAGCGCTGCCAAGGATTGCGCGCGTACGGCAAGGGCAACTTGCGCGGCTTGACGTGCGGCCGGACTTTCAACCTCACGCACTACCCGCAAGAAGCGGCCAATCGCGAGTACCTCGTCGTATCGAGCAAGCTCAAAGTCGACGAGGTGGCCGAAGAGAGCGGTACCGGCCAGCGGTATCGATGCGAGTGCGACTTTGAGATCCAGCCGTCGAGCGAGGTGTTTCGCTCGCTGCGCTCCATCGAAAAGCCGTATACGCGTGGGCCGGAATCGGCGCGCGTGGTGGGGCCGCAGGGTGAAGAGATTTGGACCGACGCCTACGGTCGCGTGAAAGTGCAGTTCATTTGGGACCGGCAAGGCCGCAATGACGAGCGTTCGAGTTGCTGGGTGCGCGTCGCGTCGACGTGGCAGGGCGACCAATTCGGCGCGATGCACGTACCGCGCATCGGGCAGGAGGTCGTCGTCAATCACCTGAACGGCGATCCGGATTTGCCGATCATCACGAATCTGGCGGTGAACGAGTTGCACATGCCTTCGTGGCAATTGCCGGGGAATCGGGCACTGTCCGGGTTTCGCAGCCACGAGATCGAAGGCGAGCGGGCCAACCATCTGTTGATGGACGACACGCACGGCCAGATCCAGGCGCAGTTGTCGAGCGATCACGCGCTGTCGCAGTTGAATCTCGGGAGCATTACGCGGGTGCCGGGGAATGTCGGGCGGCAGGATGCTCGCGGAGAGGGCTATGAGCTGAGGACCGATGCGCACGGGGTCATCAGAGCAGCTCAGGGGATGTTGGTGACGACGGAGGCGCGCACCGGCGCTCAAGGACATGCAAAGGACATGGGCGAGACGGTGGAGCGTCTTGCACAGGCTCTTGCGAAGCAAGAGAACCTGACGCGCCTTGCTCAGCAGCATTCGGCTCAGGATTCGAACACCGATCAAAGCGACATCACCAAGGCGATCAAGGTCCAGAACGATGCTATCCGTGGTGAAGGAAAAACAGCCGGCGCCTTCCCCGAGTTCACGACCCCGCATTTGACGCTTGCAAGTCCCGTTGGCATACAGACGACCACCGCGGGCAGCACGCACCTCGCAAGCGATGAGCACTTGGGGCTCACGACAGGCGGCCATGTCGGTGTGGCGGTAGGCAGGTCGTGGTTCGCAAGTGTGGCCGAGCGTTTTTCGGTGTTCGTGCACAAGCTCGGCATCAAGTTGATTGCGGCGTCCGGCAAGGTCCGCGTCGAGGCGCAAAGCGACGATGTAGAGGTGATTGCGAAGCGTGCGGTCGAAATCATGAGCACAAGCGACTGGATCGTCCTCAAGGCAAAAAAAGGCATCCGAATCAACGGAGGCGGTTCCGAGCTCGAGATCAGCCCGGCCGGCATCTTGGGCTTCACGGATGGGCAGCACATGGTTCACGCGTCCGATCACAACACGGCCATGGCTCAGGCTAAGCCGCTTGAATTCCCGCTGTCTTCGTCCCAAGCGATGGACCGGTCATTTCCGTATTCGATTTGATAGCACGAGGGTTCAATCGATGATCATCAGCCCACCATTCCTGCCGAAATCGGCGGGGCATGAAATGGATTCTGTCGTGGCCGGAGATGCCATACCTCCGGAACACAACGTTTGCGAAGCGGGCATGCAGCAATGCGCGCCGGGCAACGGCGCGTATCCGGTCAGCTTCAGCCTTGGCTGGCATGGCGGTGCGCATCTGATGGTGCCACGTGACGCGAGGGGCGATGCCGAGCGTGTACGCGCGATTGCCGATGGCGTCGTGGTGTTCGTGCGCGAGACGGATGACACGGAGAAGGCGGCGTTGTCCTATCGCGGTGTACGTACCGACGATGGCTGCGTCGTGCTCAAGCACACCACCGAGATCGGCGAAGGGGAGAACGCAAAGGTCACGTACTTCTCGATCTACATGCACTTGCAGACGGTGGTCGGCGCGCTTGCGGTAGGCAAGAAGGTCTACCGCAAGGACGTGCTGGGCGTGGCGGGCGCGATCTACGGTCAACTGGGGCAGATGCACTTCGAGATTGTCTGTGATGAAGCGAATCTGAAGAAGCTAGTGGGGCGCACGAGCACGACGCTTAGCGCGGGCGCTGGGCGCACAGATGCCATATACGGCGACATGTGGTTCAAGGTGCCCGCGGGCGCTAAGCTTTTCGCCCAAGAGCCGCACCCCTATCGACGAGACGACAGCGAATCGGTGCCCGGTCCGGCGCTATCTCCACAAGCATCGCTGGTCGCCGGAGGCACCCGCTGCGAGTTGCTGGTACGTATGCGCTATGAGCGCGGCGACTGTGTGCTGACGACGTTTCGTGAGCAGGGCGGGCGATATGTCGAGGTTGGTCAGCAGCGGGAGCCGGAGCAGGAATACAACCTGTACAAACGTTCGACAACCATAAGCGCTAAGTATGTCGAGCTGAACAAAGCGCTGCGCGCGAACTATGCGGCGGTGCCTTCGGCGAGCTCGATCTACGAGATGCTGAGGTTTGGTCGCATCGTCGGGCCGGACAAGCTGCCGGCGAACGCGAAGTTCGGCCACTGGCGCCGGATCGTTACGCCTGAGGCGACGGGCTGGCTCAACTTGAACGGTCCGGAAATCGGCGTGTACAGCGACGCGGATTTTCCGCATTGGGCTGGCTGGAGCTTGATCAGCGACGATGTGACGCCGGATAGCCTGTGCGATTCGCCGACCATCAAGCGGTGGCTCGATTTGAACGGCGATGGTCACGTCACACATGCGGAGGCGAAAGAGGCGCTGTACAGCGCGGTGGTGCAAGAGCGGCTGTCGCGCGCGATCTGCAAGTTTCCGAGCGAGTGGTCGAAGGACGACAACTTGATCGAGACACGCATGGGGTGGCTGAAGCGTCCCAGTGACGCTTGGCCGAGGTCACTATCGGATAACGAGTTCTCGGCACTCAAGGCACACATTCAGGCGCTGGCGTTCTGGGAAGACATTCGCGATGCAGAGTTGCCGTCTGCTGAGCAGTGCTGGCGGTTTCCGCCGAAGGCGTTTGTGGAGCACTTCGGAAAGTGCGGTTGGCTAGGCGAGACGGATCTTCTTACAACGCTGAGGACTGTCTCATCATCCGGCAAGGTTCGCGCCAATGCGTTTCGAACCGAGATGAACAAACTGAACCGGAAGTACTTGATCGCACGCAAGCGGTTGCGTATGGCACATTTTCTCGCGCAAATTGGTCACGAAACAGAGTGGTGGCAATTTCGTCAGGAGTCTGGCAGTGAGGACTATTTTCGAACCATGTATGAGGTCATTACCCCTGCCGAAGCTTTGTCCGATTTTCGTAAGGGAATAGCTAAAAGACGGGGGCTGGTTCGAGAAGGTGACACCGAGTCGAGTTATTCGATTCGGCGTCCATCCGAGGTCGCACAAAAGGCCAAGGGGATGGATAACGGAGTTGCGAACGCAAATGCAGGAGGAAAAGAGGGCGACGGGGCTAGATTTCGTGGGAGAGGTTTTCTACAAATTACGGGTCGCCGAAATTATGCCGGATACAGCAAATATAGGGGGTGTGATTTCTTGATGGACCCTCACCCTGAGCTGCTCGCAACGAACGATTACAACGTTTGCGACGCGTCAGGATTCTTTTGGGCCAGGGAAGTCGGAAATCGTGTGGCGGATGGAGGGGATAGCGCAGAAAATGTTACTAGGGTTGGAGGTCTTGTGAACAGAGGTAATCAGAACAAGGTTCCTCTGCATCGTAAAGAGCGACAAGATGCTTTTGATTCAATTTGGAGAGCGCTTAATGATAAGTAGATTTTTAGTTTCACTCGTATTATTCATCCTGTTTTCGCACGTCAATGCGCAGGCATTGGCCCCCCTGTGTAAGAGCGTAGTTGGAACGTTGGACGAGCTAAATCTATCAAATTGTGCGAATGAAGGTGGGGTGCTCGTGCTGAAGTATCAGCAAGCCGAACCGATGTCGCTATATTCAACAGAGTTCGACAAGCGGTACTTCTTTATGGCGCTATCGAGCAGTAAGGAGGCCCTATTTAAGCGAGTTGGAGTGCGAGTAGTAAATGGAAGGGTGTCGCTAATTTCTACGTTACTTGCTATTCCACCAGAGTCAGATCTGATTTTCAGTCGGCGTGTATTGAAAGAAAGGGTCAGGTATAGAAATTGGGTCGTTTTATTTGAGGATGTCCGGTATGTGGCCCAAGGTCAGGTGGCTGGGTATGGAATGGAGTGTGGAACGGCTATACGAAACCAGTTGTCGAAAAAAGAACCTATGGCCGCATCCGAGTGTTTTGACTACGCGAATAGAGAGCGTTTTCTGAATACTTTGGACAAGATTGAATTTCCTTAGTACCCGAAGAATTTACGCGGACCAGAAAAGATTGGAGAATTTTCAGGCTGAATTAAGGGGTTTTAGTAATGAGGTATTTGCGTCTTGCTATGCAATTATTGGCGATTTCCGCTTCGGCGGCGCATGCTCAGATAGATTCGGAGCGGTCGTTCGTTGTCACTTTAGGAAAGGATGCTCTGGAATTTCGCTGCGACGATACGGCCGACTTGCCTCACGTGATAGTTAGTCGTTCAGCGTCAATCGGAGTCTATCCTTTACTGACATATCAACTCGATGATGTCGATGACTGCGGCCAAGCCACATGGCTGTTAGAGAAATTCGACTCCGATAGTTCTTCCGCGCTAGTCATGCTTAATCCGGGACGTATGGGATTGAATGCACAGCTCACGACGTTCCTCATAAGAGGAGGCACTGTTTCATTCGCCGGAAATATTCTCATAAGGGCAGATAGGATTTCAGATACTGACTACCGATCGTACAGTGCCGACGCCGATAGTTATTGGGAGCGAACCGATTCGTTAGTCGGTGATAAATTCGCCACCGTGCGAGAACTGCGGTTGATGAGGGCTGGCTCAATCTGCACCGATAAATTTGGTGCGGTTGCTTGGAAAGAACAGTGCGCAGCGAAACGGATTTTCGCTAGCCAAAGAAAGCCAATTTGCATTGAGTATCGCAAGCAGCAGGGAGAAATTGTGGCCCTGAATACGTGCGCAAACCTGAGAAGATCAATAGAAAGCGGAAGCTAAAAAGAATAAGTGATCATCGAGGATAGAGTGCGTGTAAGGAGCGTTATGCGACGCCAGGTAATAGGTATGTTGTTGATAGTTTGCTTCATCGACCAAGGTAATGCGGTTGAGCAATGTACAGAACGACAAGTGGTCACTGCGAATTTGCCTAATATTGTCGATGGGCAAGCCCGTGCAATAGCATGCGGTGATTCAGACAACACGGGGGTTATATCGATAAGCATCGTGGTGAATGGAAAAGAGAGGGAAGAACTTCGGGCGAGCTATGACGGTTCCGCTTATGTTCTGGTTCTCGATACAGCGATTAAGTTCGGAGAGGGCAATAGTCAAGGACTAGGTGTTTCAACGGGGAAGGGGCGAGATGGTAATGGTATGCACTATTGGAAAATCTCTTCCACCAGAGTGTCCGTCGTTGATCTTGGTGAAGCGCCAGAATTGCAACCTGATAAGTTCGTGCGTGGCGCATATTCGGCACTTGTGTCGAGTACAGGGACGTATCGAGCCACTCGATATTTTTATGAATTGAGGGGTGGGAGACTTATTCCGACAAAAGCTGTTGGATTTAGTGACGTTGACGACAAAACGGTCACTGCCGTGATGATGGATCTATTGCCATCTAATGAGACAGTTACGAAGCGTCGGAGAACTATGTCGATTCGGCGTGCAACTTCTTGTATGAACGGAGAGAGCTCTTGTTGGTAAAGGCAAATGTCTTTCGGATTCGTTGCGATAGTAGGCCCGCACGATCGAGAAAAGAGCCGAGATAAAGGAATCGAGTATGCACGCCGCATCCTGCGTTGGATAAGAAACTGAACTAATTCGTTCTCGAATTGCTTCAAAGGCTCCGAGCGTCGCAGTAAGCAGAAAATCTGATTCAGACCGCTTGTTGAGTATCAAGTCTTTACTGTGCCCGGTAAAGTGGTCTTCGAAATTTGATCAGCTAAACTAATGGAAATACTGAATCAATGAACTATATAAAAATATCAAAACTTGCTTTTTTGATATTGGGCATCATGGCCGTATGCCCTACCTGGTCACAGGGAAAGTTTGTGATTCCGCGCAGCGAACAAGCTCATGGCGCTTACCTTTCGACGCAGCTGTTGCTTAAGCCCTGTTCGGATGTTGGTGTGTCTGGCTTTGACCTAGACGATAACTCTATAAAGCATGATGTGGCCGAGGCGCGGAAAGCACTACCGCCAGGTACATGCAACAATCCGGCGTTGGTCGAAAAGCTTTTCAAGGCACGCTTTCTCCAGTACGCATCGATCGCGGTCGTGAATGACCCATGGAGTCTCGATGCAAAGATCAAGGCGCAGAACCGGGTTATTGGCCGCTGCGGAAACACCCACTGCTTGGATAGTGAGCTGAATGCAGTCATCGATACGCTGTCACCGGTGTATGTAGAAGCGAACCCCACATCGCGGGACGGTAGGCTATGCGATGCAGATCCGGTTGATACTTCCATTGCGAAGGCGTTGACGCCGTTTGACGCGGCAGTGAGCAAGGAGTTTTCCATTGCTTGCGGCGGAGCAGACGTGATTGCTCGAACTTGCCACGGTCCGCGCGGCCGGTTGCTGTTCGTGAGGTGTGCGATGGAAGGAAGTCAGGTCAACACGTCCGAATGGCTTTTCCATATGCGCCACGCCAGGCTTGAGCGACTCTTGGCTATCGATGATGGCCCGTTCAGTGTCCTGGAAACCGTCTGCAATGGCATGCCCGATCTCGTCACGTCTGCGCGAATGAATATGGGCGAGCATTCGTACGCCTACTATCGATACGACGGTAAGCGATACCTGCCCGTATATGGCTATACAAGAATGAGTGTCGGCACTGACGATAACCGAAATGACATAGGCATCGCAGTAGACGGGGGGCCGATCGCCAAGGTGCGTTGCCGGTAGGGCTTTCCGTACGGGCATCGATATAGCAAGATCCAAATGAATAACCAAAATACAACCCATCCGAACCCGAGAGCCTTATGGGCAACCCACTCGAAGTTGCCAAACGGTTCACCGCGACCAACCACCGATTTCGACATCCGTCTAATCGCCATCAAGCGCGCAAAGAACCCTTTGCTCGAAGCAACACACCCTCTGCTGCGTGCGTTGGTCGAGATGCCTGAATACCTCGAACCCGATGACATAGTGACGTTGAGGTCATTGCTTGAACGGGAACTACAAGCATTTCAGGTGCTATGCGAAGCAGCGAACATTCGCCGGGACCACATGCTAGGCGCACGCTACTGCCTATGCACTGCGCTCGACGAGATCGCAGCGCAAACCGCCTGGGGAAAGAGCGACAGCGGCGTCGCATGGATTGCCAACGGGCTCGCTACCGCTTTCCACGAGGACGTTCATGGCGGCCAAAAGATCTACCTTCTGATTGGCCGTTTAATGAGCGATCCGGACGATCACGTGAACCTGCTCGAAGTGGTCTATCGAATACTCAGCTATGGCTTTGAAGGGCAGTATCGGCATGATCCTGACGGCCACAGAAAGCACGAAACCGTGCGCAAACGGCTTTATGAGGAAATCATGTCGCGTCGCGAGCCGGTGCCGGTTGCACTCTCCGTAGGTATCGGGACCGATATCCGAGGCCAGCGTATGTCGTTCTTTCAGTTTCCGGTTTGGGTCACGGTCGTTGTACTTTCGATCGTTTTGCTTGTCATGTTCGGATACTACAAGTTCGAACTGGCGAGACATGAAGCGATCGCACGGGAGCAACTTACGGTAATCGAGCATATGAGGCCGCTCCCCGCCGCGCCGCCATTACACCTCGATGCCCTGCTGCAGCGAGAGATCGATGCCGGCATGGTGACCGTGGACGAAAGCGGTCGACACAGCACGGTAACGCTGCGTGGCGACGCGATGTTCCTGCCCGGTAAAGCCGCCATCAATCCAGCGATACATCCTCTACTCATCAAAGTTGCCGGCGAGATGGTCAAAGTGCCGGGCAACGTCACGGTGCGAGGGTACACCGATAGCGTACCTGTGACTCATAGCGAATTTACGTCGAATCAGACGCTTTCCGAAGCGCGCGCCATCCACGTCACGCAAATGCTGCAGTCCCTCGGTATTCCCGCGAGTCGCATGGTGGCAGTCGGCATGGGCGATGTCGATCCAATAGCCGACAACGCTACTGCACAAGGACGGGCAAAGAACCGGCGGGTTGAGATCACCGTCGCACGGTCATGACGCGCCCAAGAAAAATAAGGTCACTCAGGATTCGAGTATGAAGAAGTATTTGTCGTTACTGGCGACACGCCAGTCGTTAGCGGTCATCTCACTGGCAGCTGTTGCGCTCCTCATCTGGTTTTATGGGCCGTCCATCGCGTTTGGTGGTGTTGAACCGTTCGCGAGCGTGGGGGCACGCGTCGTGATGATCACCTTGGTATTTACCGGTGCCTGTCTGTGGTTGAGAGGCTGGTCTACGGGTGTGGTGTTCATCGCCTTCCTGTGTCTGCTGATCTGGTACGCAGCCCCCTTGCTGAGCTTTCGTCACGCAGAGCCGTTTGCGCCAACTTCGGTTCGGGTTATCGCGGTCGCGATCGTGCTGACGGTATTCGTGGTCTACAGCATTTTCCGGCTATGGAGAAAGGCGCTTAACAACGAGCGATTCGTCAAGAAGCTTCTCGGATATGGTGCAAAAAAGGAGCAACCTCACACTGCCGGTCAATTGGAGCAAGTCGACGATATCTTTGACAGCGCGTTGGGGCAGCTAAAAAAGATGCGCATGGGCGCTGGCGAGGTTAGGCGACTGTTTCAACGTGACCGCTATCTGTATGAGATGCCCTGGTACATCGCGCTGGGTGCACAGGCTTCTGGCAAAACTAGCGCCCTTCTGAATGCCGGTCTTTCCTTTCCGCTTGCCCAGCAGATGCAACAGATGGTGAGCGGTCGCGCGAAGGGCACTAAGTCAGTTGATTGGTGGTTTACAAACGACACGGTGCTGATCGATACCGCGGGCCGATATACGCGTAATGCCGGAGCGTCGAAACCGGAAGCGTTGGCTCGACCCTTAGGCGCTCAAGCAGAGCATTCGTCTTCTGGCGAATACGGTGGGGCACACGAAGCGGGTGACGAGCCCGTCAGCGATCAGGGGACGGTGGCTGAGCCGCTTGAGACGCCTTCCATCTCAAGAGATACAGAAAAGCTTTCGAACAATGCAGACGCAGCAGAATGGAGAAACGTTCTAGCACTTCTGCGCAAGCACCGGCCGCGTGCGCCGATCAACGGTGCGCTCTTGCTGGTCGATATGGCGGAGCTGGTGAGCGAGGACGAAAACGCGCGCAGTGCCAGTGCGGCCTCACTGCGCGAGCGCCTTGGCGAGATGCGGACTCAATTGAGCATTCGTTTTCCCGTCTACCTGCTGATCACCAAAATGGATCAGTTGCCGGGATTCACCGAATACTTCAGTCCTCTTACTTTGGAAGGTCGCGCCCAGACATGGGGTTTCGCGCTGCCGTACGGCAAGGAAACGCTCATAGCGGCAAACATTCGCGATTATTGCCGCGATGAGTTCAGGCGTCTTGCCGACCGAATCTCTGATGGCGTCAACGCGCGCTTGCAAGAAGAGTACGACGTACTCGCACGTCGCAAGCTCGAAGTGTTTCCCGAAGAATTCTCCGCATTGACGCTTCGGGTCAATGAGTTGGTAGGGCGCGTATTCGCCGATTCGCCGTATGACGACACGCAGAAGTACACGACGCTACGTGGCGTGTATTTCACAAGTGCAGCGCAGACCGGGGATGAACACCCAGCCGAAACGCGGGCGATCATCAGCAATTTGGAAACGGCAAGGGGAGCCCAATTGCCGTCGCGCGCTTCGAACTATGTCGGCAACAAGGGCTATTTCCTGCACGACTTGCTTACCAAGCAGGTTCTTCGCGACGCCAACCTGGTCCGTCCCAACCGCCGCTTCGAGCACCGCCAGCGCCTATTGCGCACATCCGGTCACCTGGTTGCCTCGCTGCTCTTTACAGGCCTTGCAGCAGGACTCTGGATCAGCTTTGATAACAACCGCGCCTACCTCGATTCGAGCACCCGCAAGGCCCGGCTGCTAGCCGCACGCGTCGAGCAGTTTTACAAAGAGCCCAAGTCGGACGCGATACCCGACACTCTGACCGACGCGCAAAAGTTACCCGCCTATCCCGGCCTCGATCTAACGGCTCCGCCAATGAGCTATCGCTTCGGCCTCTACACGCTCGCCGATTTCGTAGCGGAAAGTCAGGGCCTCTACGATGCTCTCGAAGACAACCTCCTCCTGCCGCAAATCGTCCACCGCCAGGAATCCGTCATTTCCCAAGCGATAGCCCAGCAGGACGCAAAAACCGCCTACGACACCTTGCGCGTCTACCTGATGCTCTACGACAAGCAAAGATTCAACGCCGACGACGTCAAAGCATGGGTACTCAACGATTGGTCCAAACCCGACAGCGCAGCCGCATTCGGCGCACGCGCCTCGATGCTCGACCATCTCCAACAACTCTTCTCCGGCGCGCGCATCGTCCAATCACCGCTGATCCGCAACGACGCCCTGATCCAGCAAGCACGCGCCTTTCTAGACGCCAGCAACGCAACAGAGCGCCTCTACGAACGCGCAAAAGCCGCGATGCAAAAAGAAGCGCCCGACGAGTTCACACTACTTCGCGCGGTAAGCCCGCAAGCGGGCACGGTCTTCACACGCGCGAGCGGCTCACCGCTCTCGCGCGGCGTCCCAGGCCTCTTCACCTTCGACGGCTATCGCAATCTGTTCGACAAGCGTTTGCCCGAATTCGTGCAAGCAGCGCGCGCCGACGACGCGTGGGTCATGGGCCGTCAATATCTCGACGGCGGCCCGGAAAAAACGACAGGCAAACGAAGCAACGAGCTTCTTACCAACGATCCACTGACCGAAGCGATCCGCAAGCAATACCTGACCGAATACGCCCAGCGTTGGGACGCCTTTCTAGCCGACATTCGCACAATCAAAGGCACAAGCCTCGAATTCAGCCTCAAAGTCCTGCGCGACTTCGCCGCCCCCGATTCCCCGCTTACACGCTTGGCGCGCGCGGCAGTTCACGAAACCACGCTAACCCGCTCCGTCGCAGCACCCGACGACAAACCCGCCAACCCGCTCAGCGAGAAAACCGGCACTCCCCAGCCGCCCTCCATCCGCCTGATCGAGCCAATCGAACGCGAACTCGTCGATAACCGTTTCGCCGCGCTGCGCGAGGTCGTGACCGGCAGCGCCGACACGCAGGACGCCACGCAATCCGCGGCATCACAAGCCAACAAAACCGGCCTCGACGGCATCTCAAACCTGCTGAACGACTACTACACCGCGTTGACCGTCGCCGACAACGCGCTCGGCAACAACAGCATGCCGCCCGCGAGCGACACCGCAGCCAAGCTGAAGATGACGGCCAACGCGATGCCCACGCCGTTCCGCGCGGTGCTGCTCGACTTGGCGGTGCAGGGCTCGCGCGAGGTCAATCGCGGCATCGGCCAATTGCTGTCGCGGCAGATGGAGGCGGTGATCGGCGATACGTGCAGGCTGGTGGTCGACGGCAACTACCCGTTCGCAGCGGACGGCAAGCGTGAAATCGGCAACGCCGATTTCACGCGTCTCTTCGCGCAAGGCGGCGTGATCGACGACTTCTTTACCAAGACGCTTGCGCCGTTCGTCGATACCTCGGCGCGGCCGTGGCGCTACAAGACGCTGCCGGGCGCGACCGAGCCGGTGCAGGGGCCCGATCTCGAACCGTTCCAGCACGCCAAGGCGATCCGCGACGTGTTCTTCGCCGACGCCGGCCAGAAGCAGCAGACGTGGAAGGCGGAGATCCGCGTGCCCGAGCTCGATCCGAACGTGACGAGCCTCGTGATCGACATCGACGGGCAAACGCTGCTTTATCAGCATGGCCCGGTGGTGCCCTTGATGGCGAGCTGGCCGGGTCCGCGCGGCGGCGTGCATGCGGTGATCTCGGCGAGTCCGCGCATCCGGCCGGAAACCTCGGCCGTCGAGGCGGACGGCCCCTGGGCGTTGATGCGGCTCCTGCGCAAAGGGCACATTGTCGATTCCACCGTGCCGGGACGCACCCGTGTCGCCTTCGACTTCGACGGGCGCACCGCGGTGCTCGATATCGCGAGCCCCGGCAGCGTCGCCAATCCGTTGACGAGCGACGTGTTGACGAGCTTCAAATGTCCGAGCGCGATGCCAACGTTCGGCCTGATCGATACCGGGCCGCCGCCGGGATTGCCGCCCGGCTTGCCGGGAGGAGGCGCTTAGCCCGGCAGTGCCTTCGACGAAGAACGAGTAGTCCGTCCATGCCCCCGATCGTCTGCAGCGTCATCGCCTTGCCGCATTCGCATTCGCATTCGCTATATAGATAGCAGATAGAAAAAGCAGAACGAACACACACGATCGGGAACAACCCGGCCTGTCATCTCTAGCAGGTATTGCCGTGGCGCAATAAGTGCTGGAATTACTGCTATCAAGAACGATTCATGCTTTTCCATCGGACCGCCTCGATCTCATCGTCTCCTATAGTCGTTACCTAACATTCGTACCCGTCTCGCGAAAACCAGCCGCGCACAATTTCGCGCAAAAACGATTTCTCTGTAGCCAGTTGCATTGCCGCAGCCATTCGTCGCTTAAACAAGACGGCTTACCGTCGACCGGGGGAAAACATGAAACGCCTCGTTTTGGGCGCGTTGTTTTTTGCGCTCGCGAATACGGTGCAGGCGCAAAGCAGCGTACAACTCTACGGCATCGTCGACGACGCGCTGACTTACGTGAGCAACGAAGGCGGCGGCCGCGCATGGGCGCAATTCAGCGGCGTCGGCCAATCGGATCGCTGGGGGTTGCGCGGTGTGGAAGATCTTGGCAGCGGCTATCGCGCGATATTCCGGCTCGAAAACGGTTTCACCCTCAATAACGGTCAATTGGCCCAAGGCGGATTGGAGTGGGGCCGGCAAGCGTTCGTCGGCGTGGAGAGCGATCGTTTCGGAAGCCTCACGCTCGGCCGCCAATACGACTTCATGACGCCGTATCTGACGGAGTTTTCGGCGGGGTCGATCACGCCTTCGGTCTTTGCATTTCACTTGGGCGATCTCGACCGTCTGGGCGGCGAGCGGATCAATAACGCGGTCAAGTATCAGACGCCGGAGTTCTATGGCCTGCGGGCCGGTGCGCTGTATTCGTTCGGCGGGCAGGCAGGAAACTTTTCGGCCGATAGCGCGAATGCATTCGGCCTGCAGTACGCGCTTGGTCAGTTACGTCTCGCGGCGGCCTACGTGGCGATGCACAACTACGTGCAGACGTTCGGCATGGGCACTTCGGTGCTCGGCGAATCGCTGGTAGGCACGGGTCAGCTCGGCCTGTTGGCGAAACCGGCGACGTTCGACAAAGTCACCGTGGCGGGATTCGGCGCCGGATATCAGCTCGGGCCGGTTAATCTTCATGGCCTATTTACGTTAGTCGATTTACAGCAGCACGGCGAATCCGACGTGTTGCGCACCGCGGAAGGCGGCGCGAAATATCTCGTGACTTATGCGTGGGCGCTGGCGGCCAGTTATGCGTATTCCAAGCTTGGGGAAAACCATTGGAATCAGGTGGCAATCGGTACCGATTACTCATTTTCGAAGCGTACCGACGTCTATTTGAATGCGGTGTATTTACACGCAAACAGCGGTACACGAGCTCAGTTATTCCTGTTGCCGGCGTCGAGCACCAACACCCAGACGGTCGTTTCGCTTGGCATACGTCATTTGTTCTAGCCGCTTACACGAAACCAAGCAAAAAAACGGCTTTTTCGAGCAATTGAAAAGAACGATCGTGTTGTTTGCAATGCAGAGATCTCAGGGCGCACGCCAATTCATCGACTTGCGGGGTTTTCGTTAGGGTATTCGCCGGATTGAATCCGATCGAACGTCGATACCATACTAAAGAAAACAAACCGATTAACGGATTCCCTCCCTGAGACCCAGGACCGCGAGAGGCCGCGCTGCACATTTTCGGTTCACTTTGGCGAAATAGTTTTACTTTAAATCGCCGAAGCCACCGGCTAAACCACGCAATTCGTCTTTCTGAAAGCGATATAAGTTCAGCCTTTGCGATTTAGTGCGTGTATTACGCGCTGAATCGGGGCATGCATTGACAGCGCGCACCAGCATGAGCGCGAGAAAGGGACCCGCCTCGGGGGAGGTATGCGCAAAACACTCGGACTCATGCGCCGGCTGATACGAAACCGGTGCTCTACCGGTCTTGCACTTGGTGTGCTCATGCTGGGCATGGGCGCAACGGTGACGATGTATCTCGTGAGCTCCGAGTTGGTCTATCGCGAGTCGAGGCTGCGCTTCGACAACGATACGAGCGATGCCGAGCAGAAGATCGCCATGCGCGTGCGGCTCTATTCCGACGTGCTCGTGACGATGCAGGCGCTGTTTGGCGCGAAGGACGAAGTCGCGCGCGTCGAGTTTCGCGATTTTGTCGACGGCCTTGATTTGCCGGGCCGCTATCCGGGTTTTCAGACCTTGAATTACGCGCCCTATGTGCGTAGCGAGGACATGGCCGCATTCGTCGCGCACCAGAAGAGCGATCCGGTTTTGCAGAAAGCCGGCATCGATTTCTCCATTCGCCCGCCGGGTGCGCGCGCCGGGTATTACGTGTTGAGCTATGTCGAGCCGCTTGCGAAGAATCTGCACTCGCTCGGCATCGACATGGGTGCGGACGCGCGCCGGCTCGCCGCGCTCGAGCGCTCGCGCGACAACAACGAAGCGATCAGCAGCGGGCGGCTGATCTTCGTCGATGGCGGCGGGCAAGAAGTGGGGCTCGCGGTGCGCATGCCGGTGTATCGACGGGGCTTGCCGCTCACGACCGTTGACGAGCGGCGCCGCGCGTATATCGGCTCAGTCGGTGCGGGCATTCGCGTGAGCGATCTACTGGCCGGTCTGCTTAGCGAAGAAACGCTGCGCCTGATTCAATTCCGCATCTACGATGCGGGCTCGTTTCGCAAGCCTGCTGTGCCGCCCACGCCGTCGACGCTGCTCTTCGACAGCATCGCGGGCGTCTCGACCGCGACGAGCGCGCAACGGACGGCGGCGGCCGCGAGCGGCATTGTCCAGTCCTCGCCTGCCCGCGCGAAATCGGCCGATGCGGTCTCGGCGATCGCTCGCGACAATCCGCGTCTCGAGCGCCGCGTCGTGCAGTCGTTCGGCGGACGCCGCTGGCTGATCGTGTTCGACGCGGACCCGATGGCCTTGAGCGGTCCACAGCGCTTCTTGCCAGGGCTCGCGTTCCTGGTGGGCGCGATCATCACGATGCTGCTCTCGGGGCTCGCCTACGCACTCTCGACTTCGCGCGTGCGCGCCGTGAAGCTCGCGAATCAGATCACGCACACGCTGCGCGAAAGCGAAAAGGCGCGCGCCGAAGCGCAGCGCATCGCGCATCTGGGCGATTGGCGCGTTGACCTCGATCGCCGCGTGATCCATCTTTCGAACGAGATGGCGCGCCTCATCGGCTGGCACAGCGGTAAGCCGACGCTGACGGCGCTGATGCGCGCGATCGAACCGGCGGACCGGCTCGCGCTGATCGAGCGTGTGAAGCACACGCTGCAAACTCGCGCCGCATTCGAATTCGAGTGCCGCTATCGCTCGAAGCGCGGCCGGCGCGGGTGGCTGCGCATGATCGGCTATGCGTACGGCTCGAACGATCAGCGCATGCTGCGCGGCACCGCGCTGGAAATCACGAAGCAGAAATCGGCGGAACGGGTGCGCGAACTCGAGCATGCGATCACGCTGCAGCTTGCGACGGCGACGAACGAAGTCGAAATCTTCGAGCAAGTGGTTGCTTCGCTCGCGCAGGGAATGGGCTGGGAAGCCGGCGCGTTCTGGCCGTCGCGCGCGGGTCTCAAGCAGTCGCTGCGGCCGACGTACGTCGCGCCATGCCGCGAGCTCGAACCGTGGCTGGCGTCGCGCTCGCCGATCGCGCCGGATACCGACGACCTGCCTGCCGCGCCGTCCTGGTACGCGGGACAACAGGTGGCACAGCTCGCGCACGCGCGTTGGCTTGCCGATGCGGGCATCCTCACCGTGTTCGCGTTTCCGCTTCGCACGGGCTCGGTGGTGCTCGGGGCGGCGGAATTCTATTCGCGCGAGCGGGGCCACGCGGAGCCGCATGCGCTCGCGATGGCGCGCTCGATTGCAAGCCAGATGAGCCACTTCCTGCAGCGCCGGCAGGCCGAAGACAATCTCCACTTCATCGCGAATCACGACGCGCTGACCGGCTTGCCCAACCGCCTGATGTTCAAGGAGCGCCTCGACGACGCGCTCTCGCACGCACGCGAGGACGGCACGACGCTGCACGTGTTGTTCATCGATCTCGACCGCTTCAAGGACATCAACGATTCGCTCGGACACAACGTCGGCGATGCGCTGCTGCGCGCGGTAGCCGACCGTCTGGTCGAAGAGGTCAAGGACGCGGAAATGATCGCGCGCTTAGGGGGCGATGAATTCACGGTGCTCGTGAAGCAGCATAGCGATCACGCCAGCATTATCCGCACCGTGGACGCCATCCAGGCCGCGCTTGCGAGGTCGGTACTGGTCAGCGATTTGCAACTGCAAGTGAGCGCGAGTATCGGCATCAGCTCGTTCCCCGACGACGGCGACGACGCGCAAACGCTCCTCAAGCACGCCGACATCGCGATGTACGGCGCGAAGCAGCGCGGCAAGAACACCTATCAGCTCTATCAGCGGCAGATGAGCATGTCGCTGCAGCGGCGCGTCGAGATGGAGGCGCATCTGCGGCAGGCCATCGAGAACCAGGAGTTCACGCTGCGCTACCAGCCGCGCGTGTGCCTCGCGACGAACCGCTGCACGGGCGTCGAAGCGCTGCTGCGCTGGCAGAGCCCCGCGCTGGGTCTCGTGATGCCGTCGGATTTCATTCCGCTCGCGGAAGAGACCGGCGTGATCGTGCCGCTCGGCGCTTGGGTGCTGCGTGAAGCGTGCCGGCAAAGCGCCGAATGGCGCGCGGCCGGCGTCGGGCAGATCCGCGTGGCGGTCAATCTGTCCGCCGCGCAATTCGCGACGCCGGATCTGCTCGACCACATTCTCGAAGCGCTCGACGAAGCGCATTTGCCCGGCGATTTCCTCGAGCTGGAACTGACCGAAAGCATGGTCATGCGCCAGCCGGAACAGGCGGCGCGCTGGTTGTCGAGCTTGAAGCAAACCGGTGTCCGCTTGTCGATCGACGACTTCGGCACCGGGTATTCATCGCTCGCGTATTTGACGCGTTTCCCGATCGACGTCGTGAAGATCGATCGCTCCTTCATTCGCGACATCCCCGACAGCCGCGGCGACGCGCAGATCACGAGCGCCGTGATCGCGCTCGGGCACAGCCTCGGGCTCCGAGTGATCGCCGAGGGCGCGGAAACCGAGGCGCAGGTCGATTTCCTGCGCAATGAAGGCTGCGACGAAGTACAGGGGTACTTCTTCAGCCGACCCATTCCCGCCGACGAGGTTGGCAGTTTCGTCAATCGAAGGCTGGAAACCGGTCTCGCCGAAAGGCGCAGGCCGGCTGCGTTGCGCGTCCAGGACGACAACCTGGAACGCGCGTATCACACCTGAAAGGAAGGGGGCAAAAATCATGGAACAACGGGGGCAAGACATTACCGCGCTGTGGCAGGCCATCGACGAGCTGGATTTCGATCGCATGAAGCAAAAGATGCTGCACGGCAAGCGCAGCACGTGGACGACCGAGACGCTCGCGCACGCGGAAGAGGGGTATCGGCGCTTCTTGAAGCTCGCGGCGAAGTATCCGCGGATGCCGGTCGTGCCGAGCGAGGCAGTCGACGATTTCTGGCACGCGCACATTCTCGACACGCAGCGCTATGCGGCCGATTGCGAGCGCATTTTCGGGGGTGTGCTGCATCACGATCCGTATGTCGGCATCGATGGGCCGGAAGACGAGGCGCGGCTCTTGAGCATGGCCGAGGAGACCAACAAGCTGATGGCGTCGGAGTTTCAGGCGGAGGAGGCAGAGGCGGGGGCGTATTGCGCGAAGCCGGTGGTGGAGGCGGCAGCGTATTGCGCGGTGTCGGCTGCGGGGAAAGCGGCTTATTGTGCGGTGTCTGCGTCGGGGAAGGCGGCTTATTGTGCGGTGTCGGCTTCGAGCAAGCCTGCTTATTGCGCAGTGTCCGCATCGAGTGAAGCGGCCTACTGCGCGGTATCTGCGGCTAGCCAGCCGGCGTATTGCGCAGTGTCGGCATCGAACAAGGCTGCGTATTGCGCGGTGTCGGCGGCCGGCAAGCCCGCGTACTGCGCGGTGTCCGCGTCGAGCGAGGCGGCTTATTGTGCCGTGTCGGCTTCAAGCAAGGCGGCCTATTGCGCGGTATCCGCGTCGAGCAAGCCTGCTTATTGCGCAGTATCCGCATCGAGCAAACCCGCGTATTGCGCAGTATCCGCATCGACCAAACCCGCCTACTGCGCCGTAGCCGAGACCCCTGCCTACTGCGCCGTCCAGATCGTTGCGGCCACAACGATCGAGCCCGCAGCGCTGCGGGCCCTGAACGCCTGATCTTGCTTACCGGGGAAAAAGGCATCAACGCACTTTAGCGGCGGCACGCCCACGCGCGCCGTCCGCTCAACTCTTCTTCATCCGCGCCGCGACGAGCACCGACAGCAGGCAGCCGATCGCGAGATACGCGGCCACCGGATGCCACGACCCGCCCGCGAGGCTCACGAGCCCCACCGCGATGAACGGCGTGAAGCCGCCGCCGACCACGCTCGCCACCTGATAGCCGACGCCCGCGCCGCTATAGCGGTACTCGGTGCCGAAGAGCTCGGTGAACATCGGCTGCTGCACGCTGACCACCATGTCGTGCGCGACGTTCGCGAGCATCACGGCGAAGATCACGATCCAGAGCGTGGAGCGTGCTTCGAGCGCGACAAAGAAGGGCACCGCGCTCAGCAAGCCGATCACCGCGCCGATGATGTACACGCGGCGGCGGCCGTAGCGGTCCGCGAGGGCCGCAAAGGTCGGAATCGTGAAGATGCTGATCGCGCCGACGAGCAGCCCGACGTTCAGGAAGAACTGCGACGACATGTGCAGATTGGTCGTCGAATAGCTGAGCGCAAACGCGGTGACGATGTACATCGTGAACAGCTCGGCCAAACGCAGCGCGATGATCAGCAGGAACGCCTTCGGATGCTGGCGCAGCGCTTCGAGAATCGGCAGCTTGCTGCGGTGCTTCTTTTCGACGACCTCGTGCATGAACTCCTGCGATTCCTCCATGCTCGCCCGCACCCACAAGCCGATCAGCACCAGCACGACGCTGAACACGAACGGAATGCGCCATCCCCAGCTCTTGAAGGTGTCGGAGCCGAGCTTGGCTTCGAGGATCGAGACGATGCCGGTCGCGAGGATCAAGCCCACGCCGTAGCCGACCTGCACGCCGCTGCTGTAGAACGCGCGCTTTTTCTCGGGCGCGCTTTCTACGGCCATCAACGCGGCCCCGCCCCATTCGCCGCCCACCGCGAAGCCCTGGATCGCGCGCAGCGCGACGAGCAGCGCGGGCGCCCACCAGCCGATCGACGAGAAGGCCGGCAACAAGCCGATCAGCGCGGTCGAGAGGCCCATCATCATGACGGTCAAGACGAGCATGCGCTTGCGCCCGAGCCGGTCGCCGAAGTGGCCGAACACGAAACCGCCGAGCGGCCGGAACAGAAAGCCGACGCCGAAGGTGCCGAACGCGGCGAGCGTGCCCATCGCGGGGCTGACCTTTGGAAAGAACTCGGTGTTGAAGACGAGCGCTGCGACGATGCCGTAGAGCAGGAAGTCGTACCAGTCGACGACCGCACCGACGAAGCTGCCGACGGCTGCCTTGCGAGCCCGGCTCTTGTCGCGGTCGGCCACGGCTGGAATGTGGGGAGTGCGGATGGCGAAGGTCATGACGATGTCTCAAATGTTGGAAAAATGCGCGCGCGAGCGTTGAGGCGTTCTGGAGCGGGCTGGCTCGACGTGACCGGAACGGTTAGTTTGCTGCGCGGTGACTAGAGAATAGGGAGGCGCGCCCGGCGAGGCAATGCTCACGGGCTCAAAGTTGTGCGATTATCGAAACGAAGTGTGCGATTATCGCGCGCTTTGCGGGTTAGTCCGGAGACAGCGGGAGAGAGGCATCCACCCATGACCAAGCCACCATTGGACAAGCGCGACTGGATCGCCGGCCTCGAAAAAGGCCTGGCGATCCTCGAAGCGTTCGACGCCGAGCACGCGCGCATGACGCCGAGCGAGGCCGCCGCGCGCACCGGCATGACGCGCACCGCGGCGCGGCGCTATTTGCTGACGCTCGAACACCTCGGCTACGTGCAAAGCGACGGCAAGCTCTTCGGCCTCACGCCGCGCGTGCTGCGAGTCGGCTGGTCGTATTTCGATTCGGCGCGTTTGCCTCGGATGTTGCAACCGTATTTGCAGCAATTGAGCGCGACGATCAGCGAATCGGTCTACGTCAGCGTGCTCGACGAATGGGAACTGGTGTTCATCGCGCGCAACGGCACGTCGCGCGTGATGTCGACGGGGTTCGTGCTCGGCGCGCGCGTGCCGGTGCCGCTGACGTCGCCCGGCGTAGTGCTGCTGGCGGGCCTGCCGGATCAGGAGGCCGTGCGCGAATGGTTGAACGGCACCGAGCTGGCGCCGTTCACGCCGCACACGCTGACCAACAAGGCGCGCTTGCTCGAAAAAATCGCCCAGGCGCGCGCCGATGGTTACGCGGTCATCGAGCAGCAATTGCAACTCGGCGTGCGCGGCATCGCGGTGCCGCTGAAGGACCGGCGCGGCGAAGTCGTCGCCGCGCTCAGCACGAACATGCCGCTCGGCGGGGAGACGGTCGAGGCGGCGCTCAAGCGTGTGCTGGGGCCGTTGCAGGAGACGGCGCTGGCGGTGATGAACGTGTTGTAGCGGCCGGCTACCGCGTCGCGCCGATCTGCTCGCGCACGTAGCTGATATGTTCGCGCAGTATGTAGAACTGATCGGCGTAGGCGAGCGGCATCTTGATCGTGTTCACCGCTTTTTCGATCGCGTTGAGTTTCTCGGCGAGCTCGCCGAGCTTTGCGCCCGTCGGGTCTTCGAGCGCGTCGCGCTCGAGCTCCATCAGCTCGCCATACCGGCGATAGATACGCGACTTGACACGCCATGCGTACAGCGGCGGCACGAAGCGCACCGCGGGGATCAGCACCACGACGATCGGCACGATCAAGACGATCAGCCGGTCCACGAGGCTCGCGAGCCAAAACGGCAGCGTGCGATACAGGAAGCGCTCGCCTGACTTGTAGTAGCGCGCGGCGTCCGGGCTCAACGGGAAATCGTGCGCCACCGCCGACGGAAATTCTCCCGCCTGCTCCAGCAATCCCGCGCCTGAATGAACCTCGTACGCCGCCGCGACCAGCAGGTCGGATAGCGCGGGATGCAGCGTATTGCGGGCGATCAGCTCGACATCGGTGACGACCGTGTGGGTCTCTTCGGCAGGCAGGTTCTCGCCGAGATCGAACGCGCCCATCGGCACCTCGACTTGGCTCAAGAACGGAAATCGCCGCGTATACGCCGTGGCCTGCGTGAAATTGAAAAGCCGGATGTCGGGCGTGCGGATCAGCTGTCCCATGACTTCCGGCTGCGCCGCATCGCCGGTGAGGAATGCCACGTCGATCTTGTCGTCGATCAGCGCGTGTACCGCGTCCTCGTTGGCAAGCGGCAGCAATTGCGTCCCGGCGGTCGTCACGCCGTTTGCCTTCAGCAGCAACAGCACGAGCTGCCGGGTGCCGCTGCCTTCGCGGCCGATCGCGAGGCGCTTGCCCTTGAATTCCGAGAGCCGCGTCAGTTCCGGGCCGCGATAGAAGATGAAAAGCGGCGAATAGCCGATGCTGCCGAGCGACATCAAGCCCGCCGACTTCGTATCGGGCGCGATCACGCTCGGCAGGCTGCCGACTCCGCTCTGCACGAATCCGAGGTCGACATGCGAGCCGGGGCTCGCGAGACGCTGCAGATTTTGCAGGGAGCCCAGCGACGGCAGCACGTGCAGCGTCACGCCGTTGCGCGCGAGGATCTCCTTGTATCGCTGGGCGGTGTTCCAGAACGAGCCGCCTTCGGGGCCGGCGGTGATGGTCAGCGTGCTCGGCGGCGCCGGCTGGATCACGCGGATGGCCACCCAGATCGCGACGGCGCCGACGATCAGCGTCAAGCCGATCGACACGCCCAGGTCGAGCCACGAGATTGCCGCGTAATGGGCAGGGTGGGGATGTTCAGGCTCCGGGCGGTCGTCGTCGGAAGACATCATCGGGCCTCCTGAGTGGAGGCATCGAGCCGCGTCGTGCAGCGCGACGCATCCATGCCGCCACTTGCGTCACATCTGGCGGGGCCAAGTGTTCAGTATAGGAGCCGCGCTCAGCTTTCGACATCGTAGTGCACCCACAGTTGGCCTTTCTTCTCTTTGACCTTGAGAATCCTGACCTTTCCTAAGACGCCTAATGACGCAACGTGCGTGCCGCCGCAGGGATAGGCGGGCAGGTGGCCAAAACCGACTTTGCGTGTTTCGCCTTCTTGCGACATGTGGCGAGGCAGATCCGACGCGATCTGAGCGTTGGCCTGCTGTTCGATCGCATCGGCGGTGAACGCCGGCGCGTCGTCCATGCTTTCAAAAACGACGCGTGCTTCTCCCGGCCAGTGATGGCCCTTCACGGCGCGCCATCCGAGCGGCTCGCCGCAATAGCTGATCAAGTGGCCGGCGGAATGCAGCCGGGCGTGCAAGGCGCGAGGCTCGGCGGCTACCTTGAGATAGGCGTCGCCCAGCGCGACGCTCCGATCACAGTAGTGAATGACGTTGTCGTCTGCGTGACTCACTCGCATGACTTTGGCGTCCGCGATCGTTCCCAGATCGGACGGCTGGCCGCCACCTTGAGGATGAAACAGCGTCGCCGACAAAACGATTTGATAGGTCCCGTCTTCCGCCGGCGAGCAGCTGATCACCGAGGCGTGCATCTCCAGTTTGTCGCTGTGCAGATAGTGCCGTTCCGTCATGTTCGAACATCCTTCCTTTCTGCGAGGAAACCGTTTCCCCGACGATGGGCGCATCGTAGTGGGATCGCAGCGGGCGCGATTGTAAAAAATTGACTGGACGAAAGAAGTGCAGGCGCGGCGTGCTTCGAGTTTAGCGAGCCTAGTAATTCGAAGGCGGCACGCCGAACGCCTGCCGGAAAGCGCGATTGAAATGGCTTTGATCGTAAAAGCCCACGCCCTGCGCGACTTCGGCGATCGTTTGCGAGCTTTGCGCCAGGAGCGAGCACGCCTGTTCGAGACGCAGCCGCACGAGCCACGCATGCGGCGTCATGCCCACGGTTTGCTTGAACTGTCTCAGGAAGTGAAAGCGCCCCAAGCCGCACACCGAGGCCAATTCCTCCAGCGTGATCTTTTCGTCGAGATGCGCAAAGCAGTAGTCTCTGACCCGCTGCCATTGCACCGGCAAAAGCGCGCCTTTGACATCTTGCGGAACCACTGCGCGCGACTGCTCGAACAAGCACTCCATCAGCGTCAGCCATTGCGACTGCACGTCCAGCGTGATCGCGCCGTTGTTGCGCCGCATGGCGTCGTGCAAGCGCAGCAGATGCCCGGCCAGCACCGGATCTTCGAGCACGGTTCCGGCCAGTTCCGGCTCACGTGGTGAGCCGCCGATCTCCTCGGCAACGTCGCCGAGAAGGTCGGGGGAGAGCCGGAACGTCTTGAGCGTGAAAGCGCCGCTGCCTTCGCCAACGCCATCGTGGATAACGCCTGGCGGCATCAGCGATACGCAGCCGGGACCGAGCAAAACGGTCTTCCCCCCGAACCTCTGGCGCTGGATGCCTTCGGTGACCAAGCCGATGTGATAGTCGAGATGGAAGTGGCGCTCGAAGCTGAACTCGGAAAATCGCGCAGCGCCAAGCACGAGGCCGGGGACTTCGGCGATGTGTTGGTACTGAACGTGATCGGCCATTTCGGGGGGGAGCGCTTGAGGCGCCTTAAGGTTTACTTAAGGCGGCTAGAGGTGGTGCCGCTAAGTATAGCGCCGCGAGCGAGGGCGCATTTTGCCCGTTAGGGATGCGTGATACGACAAAATCACCGCGCAAAAACGTCATCGGGATATATGATCATATGAGTGCGGTTCGAGCCGCGACCCACTGAAGCGCGCGCGTCACGCGCAGGCACGTATCCGGGTTTGACAGAGGCAAACTTTATGCGCCGTCTCTCGCTGATCTCCGTCTCCGTTGCCTTCGTCGCTTGCGTCGCGACTCTCGCCCCCGTTGTCACCAGCCTCTACGTCGCCAATCGCGATGCGGCGCGCAGGGAGCAAAGCGAGCTCCAGGAGTACGCGGACAAAGCCGTGCTGCGTTCGGAACTCGTCACGCGTCAGGCGTTTACCGCGATCGCCGACATCGCCGCGATAGCCGAGCAAAAATGCTCGCCGGCCTTTCTCCAGCAATTGGCCCGCGTCAGCTTCACTTACCGCTACGTTCAGGATTCCGGTGTCTACGGCGGCGGGGAATATCAATGTTCCCCGCTGCTCGGCGATGTCAGAGACAAACACTTCACGCTGCCCCCGCCCGATTGGCAGAGCGAAGACGGTTACCAAGTGTGGTTCCATCAAAAGAGCCCGCTCGGCGTGGCGCGCGAAGATCTCATGATCGGCCGCAACGGCGAGTACGTGTCGATCGATCCGCAGTCGTACGTCGATGTCGTCGACCAGGTTCACCGGCCGGTCGCGGCGGTCAATGTCGAGACGAATGCGATCTTTGCGCTCTCGCCCGGCGCGGACAGCGCCGAGATGCTGGACGCTTGGAAGCGGCAGGGCAGGGTGTCGAGCCGCGATTGGCTGTACGCGGTGGCGCGTTCGCCGGCGAGATCGTTGGGCGTGGTGGTCAAGTCGCCGCGCGTCGGCTTGCTGTCGGGCTCGGCCAACCTGCTTGCGGCGTGGTTGTCGCTGGGCGTGTTGGCGGGCGCGCTGGTGGGGTGGAGGGTGTTCCGGCTGCTGTCGCGCCGGATGTCGTTTCCGGCGTTGCTCGAACGGGCCATCAAGCGCGGGGACATCGACGTGTACTACCAGCCCATCGTCAGGCTCTCGGACCGGGAATGCGTCGGGGCGGAAGCGCTCGTCAGGTGGCTCGTCGACGGGCGCTACATCTCCCCCGAGATGTTCGTTCCCGTTGCCGAAGAGAGCGACCTGATCCAGCCGCTAACCGATCTCGTCCTGCGGAAAATGCTCGCCGAGCTGACGCCGCTCTTGCGTTCGCACTCCGCGTTTTACGTGTCCATCAACGTCGGCGTCGCGGATCTTCAGAGCGATCGCTTCCTGCGCGTGTTGACGTCGCGCTTGAAGGACACCGGCATCCATCCCGAGCAGGTTCGCATCGAAGCGACCGAGCGCAGTTTCCTCGATGCCGACGCGACCCGCAAAACCATCGAGGCATTCAGAAACGCAGGGCACCCGGTCTATATCGACGACTTCGGGACCGGGTATTCGAGCCTCGCCTACCTGCAGAACTTCAAAGTCGACGTGCTCAAGATCGACAAGTCGTTCATCGATACGATCGCTCAAGAAGCGGCTACCAGCATCGTCGCGCCGCACATCATTTCGATGGCGCATGCGCTCGGTGTCGCGATCGTTGCGGAAGGCGTCGAGCACACCTCGCAGGCCGATTACCTCGCGCAGCGCGACGTTCAATACGGCCAGGGCTGGCTTTTCGGCGCGCCGATGCCGGCAAGCGCGCTCGTCGAATACTTGCGCACCCGCTGCGCGCCTTCCGCCCCGGCGGCTCAGCGGTCAGTCGACCTTTTTCATCAGCAATAGCAGCAGCACCGGCAGAAGCAGCAGCACAAGCGGCAACTGCACGATCAGGCCGGAGATGATCGCGACCGCGAGCGGCTGTTGCATCGCGGAACCCTGTCCCAGCGCGAACGCGAGCGGCAACAAGGCGAGAATCGCGGCGATCGTGGTCATGGCGATCGGACGCAGGCGGTTGCGGCCCGCGTCGATCAGCGCCTGCCTGAACGGCACGCCTTCGTCGCGCACGAGCCCCTGCAGCTCCGACACATAGAAGATCGCGACCTCGGTCACGATCCCGATGATCATCGTCATGCCCATCATCGCGGAGATGTTCAGTTCGATGCCCGTCACCCACAGGCCGACGAAGACCGCGCCCGCCGCGAGCAACGGCATCGCCATCACTGCGAGCGCGACGCGGAAGCGCTCGTACAGGAACAGCAGCAAGCCGAACACGAGCGCGACCGCCGCGCCGAACACCGTCAAGAGGCCCTTGAACGCGATCTGCTGCTGCTGATAGAGGCCGCCGAGTTCGTAGTAGAGACTCGCGGGCAGCAGGCCGGGTTCGCCGAGCGCCTTTTGTACATCGGCGATCGTCGAGCCGAGATCGCGGCCGTCGATGCGCGCTGTTACCGCGACCATTCGCTTCAGGTTGTCGCGGCTGATCTCGGGCTGGCCGGTCACCTTCAAAAGATCCGCGACGCGGCGCAGCGCGAACAGGTGGCCGTCCGGCGCGCGGATCTGTAACTGCGACAGTTGCGTATCGGTGAGCTTCATCGCATTCGCGACGCGCACGCGCACGCCGACTGTCTTCGGCCCCGTCTGGAACTGCGTCGCGACGTTGCCTTCGACCATGTCGGACACGGCTTGCGCGATCGACTGCGGGTCCATGCCTTCCGCCGCGGCGGCGTCGGGGCGGATGTGCAGTTCGAGCGCGTCGCCGGCGGGGTTGATGCCGTTGTCGACGTCGACGATGCCGGGGATCTTGCCGATGCGCGCCGCAACCTTTTGCGCGGTCGTGTCGAGCGTGTCCTGATCGTCGGAATAGATCTTGATCTGCACTGGCTGCGGCACGGCGGTCAAATCGCCGATCAGGTCTTCCATCAACTGCGCGAGTTCGATGTTGACGCCCGGCACCTGGGTCTCGATCTTCGTGCGGATTTCCTCCATCACGGTCTCGATCGGCTCGCGCTTGCCCGATTTCAGCCGCACGAAGAAGTCGCCCTTGTTCGGCTCGTTGAGGTCGCCGCCGAGTCCCGCCCCCGTGCGGCGCGAGTAGGTGGCGACATTCGGATTCGCGCGGATGATCGCTTCGACCTGCTGCATCAGGCGGTCGGTCTCGGTGATCGAGGTGCCCGGCTCGGTGTGGTAGTCGAGCACGAAGCCGCCTTCGTCCATGGTCGGCATGAAGCCGCTGCCGACCCGCGTGAACGCCAGCGCCGCCACGATGACGAGCGGCACGAGTCCGATCAGCACCAGCAACGGCTTCGCGGTCACGTGCTCGATCAGGTACGCGTAGCGCCGGTTCATCCACAGCGCAAAGCGCGATTCGGTGTGCTCTTCGGCGTCCTTCGCCTTCAGCCAGTGGTCGCACAGGATCGGCACCGCGAGCCACGTGACGAGAAACGAAATGAAGAGGGCGCTTGCCATCGTCACCGAAAGCGCCTTGAAGAACGCGCCCGTCACGCCGGACAGGAACGCGAGCGGCACGAAGATGATCAGCGTCGCCGCCGACGAGCCCGCGAGCGGCCGCGTGAATTCGAGCGCCGCGCTCATCACGCGGCCGTGGAAGGCGTGCGCGCCCGCTTCGCGCATGCGCCGCACGATGTGCTCGATCATCACGATCGCATCGTCGATCACGAGGCCGACGGCGGCCGCCATGCCCCCGAGCGTCATGATGTTGAAGCCCATGCCGAACACGTCGAGCAGCAGGATGGTCGCGGCCATCACGATGGGCACGAGCGCCACCGCGATCGCGGTGATCTTCCAGTTGCGCAGGAACGCGAACAGCGTGAACGCGGCGAGTACGACGCCGATCATGATCGCGTCGCGCACGCTGCTCGCCGACGCGACCACGAGCTCGCTCTGGTCGTACCAATTCGAGAGATGCACGCCGGGCGGCATCTGCTTCTGGAAGCCGCCGAGCTTCGCGCGGATGGCCTTGGCCATCGCCACGCTGTTCGCGCCCGGCTGCTGGTAGATGTTGATGAGCACGGCGTCCTGACCGTCGGCGGTCACGCGCATCCATTGCGGTATCACGCCCTGGCGGACCGTCGCGACATCGCCGAGGCGGATCTGCGTCGCGCCGTTCGTGGCAACGACGACGTGCTTCAACTCGTCGAGCTGGGTGATCGTCGTGTTCGCGATGACGAGGTAGAGCTTGTAGTGATCCTCGATGCGGCCCGTCGCCAACAGCACGTTGCTCGCACCGATGGCCTTCGACACATCGGCGAGCGTGAGCTTGTACGCGGCGAGGCGCTCGGGATCGGTCTCGACTTCGAACTCGTCCTGCGCGCCGCCCATCACGTCGACGCGCGCCACGCCCGCCACCGACGACAGCAACGGCCGGATCTGAAACTGCGCGAGATCGTGCAGCGCGGAGAGCGACTGCGCTTTCGACGTGAGGCTGTAGGCGAGCACCGGGAACACGGTCGGGTCCATGCGCCGCACCTGCATGGTCGTGCCTTGCGGCAGCGACGCGAGAATCTCGCTGATCGCCGATTGCGCCTGCAGCGTGGCCTGCGCCATGTCCGTGCCCCAGGCGAAGTTGAGCGAGATCTGAGCGGAGCCGCGGCTCGTGGTCGATTGCACGTCGAGCACGTTCGGCACGCGGCGCAGCGCCTCCTCGACGGGCATCGTGACGAGCGTCGCCATTTGTTCGGCGGGGCGGTCGCCGGCATCGAGCGAAACGACCGCGCGCGGAAACGCGACGTTCGGGAACAGCGAGATCGGCAGACGGAAGGCGGTCAGCGCGCCGGCCAGCGCGGCGAGCGCGATCACGAACAGCAACGACCGCCGGTGCATCTGCATCCATTGGCCGAAATTCATCGTGCAGCGCCCCCAACTGCAACGTTGCCTGCGAGCTGTACCGCCATACCGTCCTTCAATTCATAGTTGCCGCTGACGACGAGCGGCTGCGAGGGGTCGAGCGTGCCGTCGACACCGTAGTGGTCGCCGTCTTCAATCTTCGTCGCAACGGAGACGCGGCGCGCTTTGTGATTCGGCGTGATTTGGTAGACGTATTCGCCCTTGTCATCCTTCAACACCGCCGAGCGCGGCACGATCCAGTGCGTGCCGGCGAGCGTTGCGATATCGGCGGCCACGCGCGTGCCGGGGATGAACGCGGTCTGGTTGACCGGCACGCTGGCGCCGATGTTGACGAGCTGGCTCTGCGCATCGACCGACGCGCCGACCATGACCACGCGGCCCGTCACCGAGGATTTCGCGAGCGCTGTCGAGAGCCCGTGCAGCGTGATGGTGTCGCCGACATGCACGGCGGCCACATCGGACGGCTCGATGCCGAGCATCACGTTCGGGCGCGCGTCCTTGCTGCTGGCCGACGCGCTCAATTGCATGAGAGGGGCGCCCGCCTGAACCTGATCGCCGGGCGCGACCGACACTTGCAGCACGACCGCGTCGAACGGCGCGACGATCGTTTTGCTACCCGCGGCGACGCCCATCAGGTCTTGTGCGCGCAGCGCTTGCTGCGCGTCGAGCAGCGCTTTCTTCGCGGCGGCGAGCTGCGATTGCGTGGCGAGGCCCTTGTCGTACAGCGATTGCGTGCGGCCGAGTTCGCCTTGCGCGAGCGTCAGCGCGCTCTTCGCCTGCGTGGCAGCCAGTACGGCGGACGGATCGGCTTCGACGACCGCGAGCGGCGTGCCGCGCGTGACGGCCTGCCCCGGCTGCACGCGCAACTGCGAAATGCGCGCCACGTAGGGCAGATTCACGGTGGTCACGCTCGACGAGGACGCAGCGACGATGCCGTAAGCGCGAACCGGCTGGGCAATCGCGCTGCGCTCGACGCGCACGGTTTGGACGGCGACGACGGCGCTGTCCGGCGCATCGTCGGCGTGAGCGGCGTCGCTGACGCCTGCCGAGAGGGCGGTCGCGGCGATCACGGCGGCAGCGAGAAAGCCCGCTGCCGCGCCTCGCGAATGCATGGAGTAGCGGCTATTTCGCATGGTTGTCGGTATCGGTCTGAGCGGATGAGAGGGCGTCGGGGATCGCGCTGCCGAGCAGCGCCTGCAAACCGACGCGCTGTTCCGCGAGCGATTCGCGCAGCGTCGCGACATCGACGCGTTTGGTCAGCAGAGCGCTTTGCGCATCGGTGTACGCGCCGAGCGCGAGATTGTGCTGGGCGTAGGCTTGCCCGGCATGCTGCGCATCGCTTTCGACGCCGGGCATCGCAGTCTCGGCTTGATCGAGCTGGTGCGCGAGGATCGCGGTGTCCGCGCGCAGATGCGCGACGTCGGCGTAGGCCTGGTTCAAGCGGTTCTGATATTCGTCGCGCAGACGCTGACGCGTAGCGTTTTCGATCGCGACGTTGCCCTGGTTGCGGTTGAAGACCGGCAGGCTCAGGTTGATCTGGAAGCCGCTCGAGTAGATCTCGGACGTATCGCGCGAGCGAACGAAGCCGACCGACAGGCTCGGAAACTGGCTCAGGATCGCCGCGCGATATTTCTGCTCCTGCGCTTCGTAGCCCGCTTGCAGCGCAATCAGATCGGGACGCCGTTTCGGCAGCGCGGCGACGGCGTCGTCGATCGTCGCATCGGCTAGCAGGGGCGCGTCGTCGCCGCCTTTTAGCTGGAGTTGCACATCGGGCGCGAGGCCGAGCAGGGCGTTGAGATCGTGATGCGTCTGTTCCGCTGCGCGTTGCGCGTCCGTGTATTGCTTGCGCGCGTCGCTGTAGGACGTGAGCGCGGCGGTCAACGTGTCTTCGGTCAAATTGCCTTCGCGTTGCGCCGCGGCCATTCGCTCATAGCGTGTGCGCGTGAGGTCGAGTTGCTGTTGCAGCAGCGGCAGCGTTTCGTCCTGCAAGCGCGCCTTCAGAAACAGTTGCTTCGCTTGCGCGACGACTTGCCATTCCTGCCACAGCAGGCCGAGATCGGTCTTGGCGACGGTCGCGTCAGCCGACTTCTTGTTCGCGCCGCGCGTGACGATCGCCATCACGTCCATGCTCAATCCATAGCTGAACGCGCGCTCGAAGCCCGCGGCGCCGGGATAGTCGCTCGACACGCTCAGTTGCGGATCGGGCAGCAGGCCAGCGGAAAACGCCTGCGCGCGGGCGATGCCGAGATCGTCGCGCGCGAGCTTCAGATCGGGATTGTTCGCCACCGCGAGCATCGCGACGTCTTCGATATCGAGCCCGTTGGACGGATCGAAACGATGGGCGGCGAGTTCGGGCAGCGGCATCGTCGACGGATCGATCGTGATGCGCTCGAGGGAGCGCGCCGACGTCGACGACTCTTCAAGGGACAATGGCTCGCGGTGATACCACGTGCAGCTTGCTAACAGCAGCACGCATGCAGGCGCGAGGACGCGCAGCGTCGTGTGGCAGGTGATGGGAAATGCGCGCAAATTCAGGCTCCTGGCATGCAACGGCGTGCATGCGCAGTGGCCGCGGGGCACGCATTGAAACGGGTGCCTATTATGCAGTCGCTGGCTTAGTTAAACCTTAGCGCGCGCTAAGGTTGCGTTAAGGGTGCGCTATGAAAGCTGTTTGTAGTAATACGTCGTCGCGCAGAACTCGCCGTCCGGCATGAGCGCGTAGTTCGGCACCACGCCGACGCGCTGCCATCCCGCTCGCTCATAGAGCCGCTCGGCGTCCCCGCCCGTGACCGTGTCCAGCACGAGGACGGACTTGCCGGCCGCCTTGGCTTCTTCATCGACCGCAGCCATCAAACGCTGCGCGATGCCTTGGCGCCGCGCCTTGGGGCTGACGAGCATCTTCGCGACGTCGGCGCGATGCGGCTGATTCTCGGGCAGCGCCGTGATCAGCTGCACCGTGCCGACGATCTCGCCGCTCGCGTCCTCGGCAATCAGCAAGATGCGTTCGTCTCTTGCGACGCTATGGGCGACCTGCCGCCAAAAATCGACGGCCGTGCTGCGCGAAATCGGCAGCATGAAGCTCACGGAAGCGCCGCCTTCGACGCAATCGATGAGCACGTCGGCGAGGGCATCGACGCAAGTCGCGGCCTCGTTCATGCCGACGCGCCGCACGGTGATGGTGTCGATCATCAGTGGCTCCGGGAATCGCTTTGCGCGAACTTGCTGAGCGCGACGAGGTAGCGCGCGGACTTGCGCGTCGGGTTGCGAAAGACGATGGGGCGGTCGAGCTGCATCGCAAGGCAATCGCCGGCCTCGAGCCGCCATTGCTCGTCGCCGACGGTGATTTCCATGGCGCCTTCCATGATCCAGATCTGCTGATGGATGTCGGCGTCGCGCATGCCGTTGTCGAAGGCGACGCGCTGGCCCGCCGGGAATTTGACTTCCACCAACTGCAGCGGCGAGCGTACGCCCGGCGACAGATTGCGGCGCACGTAGCCCGAATCCGGATCGGTCCAGACCGTTTGCTCGCGTGCGGACGCCAGCGGCGACGGTTCCTCGGAGGGATGGCTCGACGAGTCCTCGAAGAGCGTTGCCAGCGCCACGCCCAGCGCCGTAGCGAGCTTTTCGAGCACGACGGCGGTTGGGCTGCTTTGTCCGCGCTCGATGAGCGAGATGTTCGAGCGGCTGACTTTGCTGCGTTCGGCGAGCGCGTCGAGCGACCACCCTTGGGCATCGCGAAGTTCGCGCACGCGGCGCGCGATCGTGTTGTTGATATCCATCGGTATCCAGTTTGGTGGAATTGTTTTCCAGTAAACTAGAGTGCGATGGTTGTGTTGTCAACGTCTTCCGTTAGAAAACGATACAAACGTTTGAAGCGATTACACGCCGGCTGTCACTGTTGCCGTAAGACTTCCGCGAGGTCGTCGAGGGTCAGAGGCTTCACAAGGTGGTAATCGAATTCGCCTTTGCCGCCGTCGTGTTCCGAGGCGGCAAAGGTGTAGCCGGTCAAGGCCACCAGCTTCGTCACGGCGCAAGTCGTTTGTTGGCGCAGCAGGCGCGCAAGCTCATGACCATCCATTTCGGGCATGCTGATGTCGATCAGGGCGACGTCCGGCGCAAACGAATTGACGATCGACAGCGCTTCTGGCCCGCTCAGCGCGCGTTTGACTTCGTGGCCTTCCAGAGCCAGCAGTACGGTGAGCGCCTCAGTCGCATCGGCGTTGTCGTCCACCAGGAGGATGCGGGCCGGCAACGCTACGCGCGTAGTCGCGCCGCCGGGCTCGGCTTTGCTTCGGCAAACAACGGGCAGGCGAATGGTCACCGCGGTGCCTTTACCCGGGCCTGGGCTTGAAATCTCGACATGACCTTTGTGCGCATTCACGAGAAACTTCACGACGGACAAGCCGATGCCCAACCCGCCTTCCGCACGCGACTGGGCTGTTGATGACTGAGTGAACCGATCAAAGACGGTCGGGAGCAAAACCGGCGCAATGCCGACGCCGGTGTCCCGAACGGTGATCACGGTTTCATGAAGCGTCGAGTCGTCGGCTGGAATCGTGGCAGGGTCGGGCGCGTCCACCGTCAGCGTAATCTCGCCATTGGCAGGCGTGTATTTCACTGCGTTCGACAAGACATTCGAGAGCACCTGCGTGAGGCGCGCGGAGTCGGCAAAGACCGTCACCGGATAAGCGGGAAGTATCGCGTGCAACTGATGCTGGCGCCGGTCGGCCTCTGCTCGCACAGCAGCCATGGCGTCTTTCACGATGTCGGCGAGCGGACTTTCTGTCGGGCGAACCGACAGCTTGCCGTGCCGAATCCGGGATGCATCGAACAGGTCGCTCACCAGACGCTTCAATTGCCGCGTCTGACGTTCGGCGATCGCAAGTGCCGAAAGCACGGGAGAGTTGCCGGAAGCGAGCTTGCGCGCAGCGGTCAGCGCGCTATCGATCGGTCCGATTGGATTGCGCAGTTCGTGACTGAGTTGGGCAATGAAATCATCCTTGCGGGCTTCAGCCGCCGCCAGCGCATTCTTTGCCGCTTCCGCTTCATGTGCGCGCGCTTCGGCATCTTGCTTCGCCTTCGAAATCGTCAGCGCCGCACAGGTAAAGTTGGCGAGACTGGTCAGGATTCGGAGATGTTCGGCGTCGAACCGGCGCTGTTCGTCGCGACACATGACCGAAAGCGTGCCCCACGACTCGGGTGCGCCGGGAATCGGTACGACCAGCTCTTCCACGACCCCGGATAAGACGCTGGCGAGCTCCGGGAAGTAGCGCTCGGGAAACGCAAACAGCTGAGCCGAGCCCAGTTCGAGTGCGACCCCGGCGGGGCTGTTGTCGAGTGGTATGACGTTTCCTGTCGGGTCTTCCGTGCCGTGGTTTGCAAACGCGGCCCAGCGCAACACGGGTTGCTGGTCGCTATCGGTTTCGAGCAGGTAGATGCCCGCGGTGCTGGCGTTGCACAGCTTCAGCGCGATATCGGCAAGTGTCTGAAGAACGGAGCCATCCGACGAAACGAGCGCTTGCGCCAGCCCATGCAGCGCGTCGTTTTCCGCCTCGAAGTCGGGCGGCCGACGGGGGCGTCTATCCAGTTCAGCGGTAATCAGCGCTCGCTCGACGCGGATCAGCGTGGGTGACGCTGTGGGCCCTGGCATGTTGACCTCTTAGGAATTGGCCGCAGCAGTGAACAACTGCTCGGCTCGTTTGTTATTTTAGTTCGCGAAATCGCGACAGGACGGCCGACCCTGGAATATTTACTGCTTTAACGAGCCGCTTGCCCGGAGGTACGTGCCGGGAACGAATGTTGCGCCGCGAAAAGAACACGCTACATGGATGGGCTTTGTCGTGACTACCATCCTTCTCGTCGACGACGACCTAAAAATTCTGGAACCGCTTCGGATGGTGCTCGAAGCGGAGGGATACCGTGTGTTCACGGCCGGAAACGGGGAGGCGGCGATTGCCCTGGCGGCCAGCAAGCGCCCAAGTCTCGTGGTGACGGACTGGATGATGCCCCGCGTCGATGGGGTTGGACTCTGTCACCGGCTGAAGACCGATACCGGGACGTCTCACATCCCTGTGATCATGCTTTCCGCCGCGTCGCCGCCACACCCGGATGAGCCGCTGTGGGATGTGGAATTGATGAAGCCAGTCCCTATCGCGCGACTGCTTAGAGAGATTCGGATGCTTATCGAGGAATGCTAAGGAATGTGCGTTCTCGAAGAATCCAACGTGGATAGCCTGCGATCAACGGAAACTGAATGATCGTGGAAAGTCGACGAGTTCAAAGGTAATTCCCTGTTACCAATCTCGCACGGCCGTTTCACCTGTGTCCGGATCCGCCGCCTAGACTCCAAGCCATGTTCACCACGAATGCACACAACGTGCGAGGAGTCGCAACATGAACAAGACGATTCTAGCTGCGGTATTGGGCGTCGCCGCCCTGGCGGTTTCGAGTGCAGCGTCCGCCCACGTCGATGTGGCCATCGGTCTGGGTGTTCCCGGCGCTGTCTATGCTCCGCAACCGGTGTACGTTGCTCCAGCTCCCGTCGCGGTGGGCTATGGCTATGGCGGCTACGATGACTGGCGTGCCCGTGAGTGGCGTGAACGCGAATGGCGCCGCCAAGAGTGGCGGGAACACGAATGGCGTGAGCGCGAGTGGCACGACCGTGGCGACCGCGACCACGGGCGTTATTAAACCCGCGCCGACAAGCCGCGTAGCCACGCTCGACATTCAGCCCATGCGCAATGGAGCGCCTGATTTCCGTTGTCAATAGTGCTTTTCGAGGGCGCGGCTACGCGCAGTTGACGTATCGACTTTCCCTGGTATCACGCGTATCGTCGATTCAATTGAGTCGACGATACGCGCGGGGATATATGGCCAATGTGGACAACCAAACCGAGCCCCTGCTCACGCTCGCAGAGTATCTCGAGTTGTCGCTCGACGAAGGCGGGGTGGTGATTCTGACGCGCAGCAGCGAGAAGTCCTTTACCGTCTATATCGGCGACGTGATGAACGCGTTGAGCGATATGAGGTCCCGAGGAAAAATTGCGGCTGCCACAGCGCTCGGGATTTTCGAGCAGACCAACCCTGGCTGGAATCAGTTGGTCGTAGGCGGCCAGACCTATCGATTCATGCGGACCTTCACGCAACTCGAAGAGACCGCGGCGACGGTCTTCACGCCGACGTGATGTTGGCGATCTTCATCTCCCTTGATCGAACACGAGGAAGCGCCACGTACGCTCACCCCGGATTCGCCTTCACAAAATCGACGAACGCACGCAACGGCGCGGGCACGTGGCGGTGTCCCGGATAGTAGAGAAACGGCCCGGAAAAGCTCTGCCACCATGGCTCGAGGATCGGCTCCAGCGCGCCGCTGTCGAGATGCGGGCGCAACATGTCCTCGAACAAGTGAATGACGCCGATCCCCGCGACGGCGGCGCTGATCACCAGATCGAGCGCGGCGGCGGGCCTGACGAGCAGCGTTTCCGTGGGATCGACTTCCACCCTCTCGCCATCGCGCTCGAACATCCAACTCCACTTGGCGCCTCCGGCGAATTGGCCGCGCAGGCAACGATGCGCGAGCAACTCGCGTGGATGCTCGGGCCTGCCGTGCTCGTCGAGATAACCCGGCGCGGCTGCCGTCGCGAAACGCTGCACGCGCGGCCCGATCGGGATCGCGATCATGTCCTGCTCGAGACGCTCGTCGTAGCGAATGCCCGCGTCGCAGCCGATCGAAAGCACGTCGACGAAACCGTCCTCCACCACGACTTCGACGCGAATGTCGGGATAGGCCTTCAAGAACGCCGCGACGATGGACGGCAAGATGGTGCGCGCGACGCTCGCGGGCACGTTGAGCTTGAGCGTGCCGCTGGGCTTGTCCCTGAACACGTTCAGCACGTCGAGCGCCGCTTCCATTTCGCTGAACAACGGCGCGAGCTTTTCGATGAGGCGCAGCCCCGCTTCGGTGGGGGCCACGCTGCGCGTGGTGCGGTTCAGCAGCCGCAGGCCGAGCTTCGTTTCGAGGCGCCGAACCGCGGCGCTGAGGCTCGACGCGGAGACGCCGCTGATTCGCGCCGCGTCGCGAAACCCGCCGGCACGCGCGACTGAAACAAACGCGGCAAGATCATTCATCTCCATGGCACTGTTCACCTTTTTGCACAACCCGTGCGGTTTAGATCGGATTATCTAACAACGCAATCGCGACCATACTCGCTTTCAACATTGGTCAAGGAGAAGAGCGACATGTCGAATTTCAAACCTGAAAGCACGTTTTCGTTTGCCGGCCAGACCGTGCACCGCATGGGGTACGGCGCGATGCAGCTTGCCGGGCCCGGCGTATTCGGGCCGCCGAAAGATCGCGACGCCTGCATCGCCGTGCTGCGCGAAGCGGTGGCATCGGGCGTCGATCACATCGATACGAGCGATTTCTACGGGCCGCACGTTACGAATCAGATCATTCGCGAGGCGCTGCATCCTTACAAGGACGACCTCGTGATCGTCACCAAGTTGGGCGCCGTGCGCGGCAACGACGGCTCGTGGCTGCCGGCGCAAGAGCCGCAGGACATCGAGCGCGGCGTTCACGACAACCTGCGCAACCTCGGTCTCGACGCACTTGATGTCGTCAACATGCGCCTCATGGGCGATGTTCATGCGCCCTCTGAAGGCTCGATCGAAAAGCAGGTAACGGCGTTGGCCGAGTTGCAGAGGCAGGGGCTCGTACGCCATATCGGCTTGAGCAACGCGACGTCGAAGCAAGTCGCCGAGGCGCAAGGCATCGCGGAGATCGTCTGCGTACAGAATCATTACAACCTCGTGCATCGCGCGGACGACGCGCTCGTCGACGAACTCGCGAGCAAGGGCATCGCCTACGTGCCGTTCTTCCCGCTTGGCGGGTTCACGCCGATTCAATCGTCAGCGCTGTCGGACGTAGCGCAGCGGATCGACGCGACGCCGATGCAGGTTGCGCTCGCGTGGCTCCTGCACCGCTCGCCGAATATCCTGCTGATTCCGGGCACGTCCTCGATTGCGCATTTGCGCGAAAACATGAAGGCCGCGCAATGCGTGCTGACGGATGAGGTACTCGCGGAACTCGATGCGATTGGCGCGAGCAACGCGGAGCACTGATCGTTCAAAACAACGCGCTCACAACAGCGCGACGAGATTGCCAAGTGCGTTGGACCGGTCGCCCTCTCGCCAGCCAAGCGCGAGATGGGCGCTCAACTTGGACCCCTGCACGTCGAGATAGCGCACGCCTTTCACCAGCACCTGCGCGATCGACACCGGCACGATCGAAACCCCGAGGCCCGCGGCCACCAGATTCACGACCGACGACACCTGCGGCGCGGGCTGGGCGAGCTGCGGACTGAACCCCGCTTCGCCGCATGCGCGGATGACCTCGTCGTAAAGCGTGGCGCCGGCGGAGCCTGGCACAAACACGAATGCTTCATTGGCGAGCGCCTTGAGGGGCAGGCGTTTCTTCTCCGCCAATGGATGCGTGGTCGGCAGCACGATCTTCATCGGCTCGTCGGGAAAGCGATGCACCTGCACACCGCCTGGCGGCACGCGCCGCGGCCGGAAGAACACCGCGTCGAGCCGCTCGTCGAACAAGCCCTGTAGCAGGCTCGTGCTATTGCCTTCCTCCAGCGTAAGGTCCACGGCGGCGTACTGGCTCTTGAAGCGCTGGATCAGCGCGGGCACGACAGGATTGAATGCCGCCGAACCCGTGAAGCCGATGCGCAGGCGCCCGGTTTCTCCACGCGCGGCCCGTTGCGCGGCGCGCGCAGCGCGTTCGGCGCCTTCGAGGACACGCCGCGCCTCGATCAGAAACGCCTCGCCCGCGATGGTGAGGTCCGCCCCTTGCGCCGTGCGGCGGAACAGCTCGCAGCCCAGTTCGCGCTCGAGACTCTTGATCTGCTGGCTAAGCGGCGGCTGGCCGATGCCGAGCTTTTCGGCGGCGCGCGTGAAGTTGCGTTCGGTTGCGACCGCAACGAAATAACGTAGATGACGCAGTTCCATGCCAGTGCTAAAACGTATCGGGTTAGACGGTTCTATATATTGGACAGTATAGCCACGGCGCAGGACAATTGACGACATTGAAGTTGATCGTCAAAGGCAACGCGATTCATCATGAACTCCGATTCTGTCGCCGTAACACGAAGCCCTATGCAGCCATCATCCGTGCGTCCACGAGCGGACAGCGCCGGCGGCGTGAGCCCCGGCTCGCCTGCGTATCGGCGCATCAGCATTGCGCTCTTCCTTGCAGGCTTCGCCACGTTTTCGCTGCTGTATTGCGTGCAGCCGCTGCTGCCCGAATTCGCGAACGAATTTCATATCGGCGCCGCGCAAAGTTCGCTCGCGCTATCGATGTCCACCGGCTTTCTGGCGTTTTCGATTCTCTGCGCGGGCGCGCTTTCCGAGCGGCTTGGCCGGCGCGGCCTGATTTTTGCATCGATGACGCTCGCGGCGGTGTGCAACTTGTGGGCCGCCGTCGAACCGAGCTGGCACGGCATTCTGGTGGCGCGCGCGCTGGAAGGCTTCGCGCTCGGCGGCGTGCCTGCGGTGGCGATGGCGTATCTCGCCGAGGAAATCAACCCGCGCGGGCTGGGGCTTTCGATGGGGCTCTACGTCGGCGGAACGGCGTTCGGCGGCATGATCGGCCGGGTCGGCATGAGTTATTTGAGCGACCACTTTTCATGGCGCCACGCGATGTCGACGATCGGCGTGATCGATATCGTGGCGGCCATCGCGTTCGTGCTGCTGTTGCCCGCATCGCGCAATTTCGTGGCGCGCCGCGACTTGAGCCCGGCACAGCACCTCGCGCTTTGGCGCAAGCATTTGACCGCGTCCACGCTTCCTTTCGTCTTCGCGATCGGTTGCTTGGCGATGGGTGTGTTCGTCACGGTCTATAACTACGCGGGATTTCGCTTGATGGCGCCGCCGTTCGATCTCAGCGCCACGCAAACGGGACTGATCTTCTGCGCGTATCTTTTCGGCATCGTGGCGTCATCCGTGGCGGGCGCGCTTGCAGACCGGTGCGGAAGGGGGCCGATCATGATTAGCGGCATCGTGCTTGCTGTGCTCGGCATAGCGTTGACGATGATGCACACGCTCGTACCGATCGTGCTCGGCATTGTCCTGCTGACGATCGGCTTCTTCGTCGCGCACTCGGTTGCGAGCGGCTGGGTGGGGCAACTGGCCGACGGCGCCAAAGGACACGCCACCTCGCTGTATCTGCTGGCGTACTACCTCGGGTCGAGCGTGCTCGGGTCGTGGGGCGGATGGTTCTGGCAAAACGGCGCGTGGCCTTCGGTTGCCGGGTTTGCGTTTGCGCTGCTGGCCGTGTGCGGCGCGTTTGCGATCTACGTCGCGCGAGTTCAGTCGCGCAAACAAGGAGCCTGAAATGTCTATGATCGATCATCTCGACCATCTGGTTGTGACCTGTGTCGACGTGGAGGCGACGAAGCGCTTCTATACCGAGGTCATGCAAATGCGCCTGGAAACGTTTGGCGCCGGGCGTATCGCATTCCGCTTCGGCAACCAGAAGATCAACGTCCATGTGCGTGGCAGCGAGTTCGAGCCGAAGGCGCATTTGCCGGTGCCGGGGGCGTTGGATTTGTGCTTCATTGCATCGGTGCCTTTGGATGACGTGATCGCGCATCTCAAGGCGTGCGATTGCCCGATCGTCGAGGGGCCGGTGGAGCGCACCGGCGCGACACAGAAGATTCGCTCGGTTTATGTGCGCGATCCGGATTTGAATCTGATCGAGATTTCGGAGTTGATGGGTTGAGTGCTGGTTCGAAGGAGGGGGCCCCGTGATGATTGCGCTGTTTACCGACTTTGGCGCCGACGACATCTACGTCGGCCAGATGAAGGTTGCGTTGCTGCAGCACGCGGCGCCTGGCGCCACGCTCATCGATATGCTGCACAGCGTGCCGAATTACGACGCGCGTGCCGCGGCCCATTTGCTCGCTGCGCTTCGCGGCTGGTATCCGGCCGATACGGTTTTTCTGTGCGTGGTCGATCCCGGCGTGGGCAGCGAGCGCGATGCCGTCGTGCTGCAGGCCGATGAACAGTGGTTCGTGGGACCGGATAACGGATTGCTATCCGTGGTGGCGGCGCGTGCCGCGAACACCAAGACTTGGCGCATTACGTGGCGGCCTGAGCGACTCTCCGCTTCGTTTCATGGGCGGGATCTGTTCGCGCCGGTGGCGGGGTGGGTGAGCCGTGGCGAGTTGGACGCGGACAAGCTCAGCGAGTCTCCAGGACTGCAAGTGCAGCTTGGGGCCGACGATTTAGCCGAAGTGGTCTATGTCGATCACTATGGCAACGTGCTGACCGGAATGCGGGCGGGTAGTGTGGCTAAGAGCGCCAAGCTTGGCATTGCGGGGAAAGAAGTTGCCTATGCTCGCGTGTTTTCAGACGTGCCGGTGGGGCAAGCGTTCTGGTATGAGAACTCGATCGGGTTGCTGGAGGTCGCGGTGAATGGCGGCAACGCCGCTATAGAGCTTGGAGCGCGTGTCGGAGACGTGGTGAGCGTGACAGCGGGGTAGCGAGCCGCGTTACTAAGCGCCGCTAGCGCGGCAAATCACACCCACAACCGATACAGCCAGAACGATTCGTCTTCCACAAAGCGCTGAGCAAACTCACTCGGCGAAAAGCCCGTGATCCGTTTGACCGCGCGGCTCAGGTGAGCCTGATCGGCGAAGCCTTCTTCTTGCGCGAGCGTTGCCCAGTCGAACGGCAAACCCGCCTCGTGGCGCTTGCGCGCGGTGAAGAACACGCCCTCGGTTTTGACGAGCGCTTGCCATTCGCGCAGCGATCGCCCGCTGTGCGCCTTGATGCGGCGCTCCACCTGTCGCGTGCTATGCGTGCGCCGCCATTCATGGGCTTGCCACGCCAGGCGTTCGACCCAATGCCGGCCGATCTGGCTCAGCGAGGGCGTTGTCTCGCTGCGGCCCTGGTGCGTTTGCCAGTGCGGCGCGAGATGCTGTTCGAGTGCGGCGAGCGTCGCCGCATCGTCGGGCGCGTTGGCGAGCGCATCCAGGAATGGCCGCCAGTCGGCGCCGAGCAACTCGTGAGCCGGGACGATGCGATCATGCGCGTCGGCCACGTTGATGCCGAACAGCGTTTGCGCGACATCCGCCGTGAAGCAAACCATCCCGCCACGCCCGGTGGTCGGCGCCCAACTCACGGTCGGCAGCGACTGGCTGCCCGCGAATGCGACCGGCGAGCCGAACGGCCGCCACAGCGGGCCGCTCTCCGCGCGCTCGACGAGCCCGGCGTCGAGGCCCTGAAACCAGGACAGCGAGACGATTTCGGTGGCCGGAAAGTGCGTCAGGCGTTGCGCGCAGTTCAAGTCGAGGCCACGCGTATCGCGGCAGACGATCGCCACCACCGCGCCTTGCAGAACCGGCGGCGCGAGATAAAGCCGCGCGTGCGCGCTCCTTCCTTCGCCGGAAGCGAGGGGCGCGCGTGCCAGCGGATCGGGGCACGGCGGCAGGCCGGATGTCGGAGCGGAGGACATGACCGCGCAGTATAGGGAGGGGCCGTGCGCGTGTCGATGTCGTTTGCGTTCAAGACAGGGCGCTGCGGTCTGGCGAACAATGAGCCGCATGAACCCGACCTCATCTTCCCAATGCCCCTTCCACGCCGAGGCGAAGACCCCGGCGCCGACACTGCATCCGCTTGGCGTATGGCCTCCTGGCCCGTCCGCCGGGCTAACCGGCTGGGGCTTGCTGGTCCGCATGTCGCGCGACTTGCTTGGCACGCTCGCCGCGTGGCAGCGGGAGTTCGGCGACGTGGTCCACCTGCGCCTCTGGCCGGAACATGACGTCGTCGTCGCCGATCCGCAGCTTGCACGCGAACTGCTGGTGACGAATCACGACGCACTGGTGCGCTGGGAGCGCGGCATACGCGTCTTTTCTCACGTGCATGGAAGCAGTGTGCTCATCGCCGAGGGTGAGGCGTGGCGCAACAAGCGGCACGCCTTGAATCCGAGTTTCATGCCGAAGGCGGTGCAGGCTTTTGTCCCGTCCATCGCAGCCGCGACCGGCAACGCGCTCGCGCAGTGGCCGATGAGCCGCGAGCCATGGCCGATCGAAAGCGCGCTCACGTCGCTGACCATGGACGTGATCATGCAGATGATCTTCTCCAGCGAGATCGGTGACGATGCTCGCGTGGCCGAAGAGGCGGTGCGTGTGGCCAGCGCGGCGGCAAACGCCGAGTTTTATTGGCCTGCGAGTTCGCCGGAGTGGGTGCCTTGGAAGCGGGGCAAGCGCCGAGCGATTGCGGCTTTGAAAGATTTGATCGAGCGGCATTTGCAGGCGCGCTTGAGGTTGCCTGATGACGCGTGGCCCGATGATTTGTTGTCGCGTCTTTTGCAATTGCATCGCGACGATGCGACGACGTGGCCCCTTCAGGCGGTGCGCGACGAGTGCATGACGGCGTTTCTGGCGGGACACGAGACAGCGGCGGCGACGCTGGTTTGGTGGGCGTGGTGCATGGCGTCGAATCCGGCGGCGCAGACGGCCGCGAGGGAGGAGGTTCGTCAGGTGCTGCAAGGCCGCGTGCCGACGACGGATACGGTGCCGTCGCTGCGATATCTGAATCAGACGCTCAAGGAGACGTTGCGGCTTTATCCGACGGCGCCGGTGCTCATTAGCCGTCGATGCTCGAAGCCGATCACGTTGGGCTCATGGCAACTGCCCGAGCGCACGATGTTCATGGTGCCGGTGCAGTTGATGCATCACGATCCGCGGTGGTTTGCCGAGCCGCTGGCGTTTCGGCCTGAGCGGTTCGCTCCTGATGCGCCGGAGATTCCACGCGGGGCTTATTTGCCGTTCGGTGCTGGTCCGCGCGTCTGCTTGGGGCAGCATTTGGCCATGGTTGAAATGACGGTAATCGCGGCGATGGTGTTGCAGCGATTCGACTTGTCGGTGCCGGAGGGGATGGCGGCGCCGCGGCCGGTGATGAATGTCACGCTGCGGCCTGAAACGCCTTTGCGATTGCGAGTTTTGCCGGCCCATTAAGAAAACGAGCCGGTTCCCGGCATTCCGCCAAGGACCGGCTCGTGGCACGCTGCTCGTCGATGAGCAGCGTCAGGCTTCAATTCCCTTCAGCAGCCGCAGCCTTGCGCGAACGGCCCGCCCGCGATGCCGATTTGCGCGGCGCTTTCGCGGGCTTGGGCGCGGTCGCCGAGTCGGCGGAGGGTTCCGCTGCGGGGGGCTCCGCGTTCTTCGTTTGCGCGACAGCCGGGGCACTTTTCTTCGCGGCGGTTTTGCGTGCGCGGCGAGGAGCCGGTGCTTTCACCGGCTCCGTATGCGCTTCTGTTTCGATCGACGTTACGTGTTCGAGCACGTTCTCTACGACCACGGCGGCGGGATCTTCCACCGCTGCCGTTTCGGTCGCTACCGGCGCTTGCTGAGAATGAGAAGCCTGCTTCCGGGTGTTTCGGTTCGAGCGACGGTCTTTCTTGCCCGCGGACTCGTGTGCCGGTGCCGTGTCCTTAACAACCGGAAATGATTCGGATTGCTTGGCGACTTCCGCTGTAACGGCCTGAGCAGTCCGGTAGACAAACGCGCCGGACTTATCGTCGCGTCCCACCTCCAGCAAGCCACGCGATTGCGCTTCATCGAGCAGATTGCCGAAGGCGCGAAAGCCGTAATAGGACTCGCTGAAATCAGGCTTGCGGCGCTTGATTGCGCTTTTCAGCACCGACGCCCAGATCTTGCCGCTCTCGCCGCGCTCCGAGGCAAGCGCCTCGAAGGTTTCGACGGCGATCGCGATGGCTTGCGCCTTGCGCGCTTCCAGCTTCTGTTTCGCTTGCTTGTCCCCATCGGCTGGACGCTTTGCCGACGCGCTCGCCTCACGTGCTTCACGTGCCTCGCGTGTCGCGATGGCGCGTTGCTGTTCGCGGACGAGGTCGTCGTAGAAGATGAATTCGTCGCAGTTGGCGACGAGCAGATCGGAAGTCGAATTCTTCACGCCCACGCCGATGACCTTCTTGGCGTTTTCGCGCAGCTTCGAAACGAGGGGCGAGAAGTCCGAGTCCCCGCTGATGATGACGAAGGTATCGACGTGCGATTTCGTGTAGCAGAGGTCGAGCGCATCGACGACGAGCCGGATATCGGCCGAGTTCTTGCCCGACTGGCGCACGTGCGGAATCTCGATCAGCTCGAAGCTGGCCTCGTGCATCGATGCTTTAAACCCTTTGTAGCGGTCCCAGTCGCAATAGGCTTTCTTGACGACGATGCTGCCTTTCAGCAGGAGCCGTTCGAGTACCGGCTTGATGTCGAACTGCTCGAACTTCGCATCGCGAACGCCGAGTGCGACGTTTTCGAAGTCGCAGAATAGCGCCATGCTGACGCTGTCTTGAGGGGATGCCATGAAGTGCTCCGGCCGTGGGCGGCTATGGGGGCTGGGGGTTTGGAATAGTGCACATGATAGCGGGTTGCGGGGGAGGGGCTGGAACGGCTGGGGTTGATTGCGTCAGACGGAGGATCAGAAGCGCTCGCCCACCATCTCTTCGCTTTTCGCCCAGAGTGCCTTGGCGTTTTCCGGGTCGACAGCGTAGGCCCGGACGCCAGGACTCATCCGGCCCATCTCTCCGTGAATAGCCGGCGATACCTGGCAGTCCTCGCAGTACCGGCCCCCGATCTCTTCGGCGCGCGCAATGAACGCAGCCCAAACTGAAGTCGCCGCCCCTTGGGGGACCGTTTTGAATTGCAAGGACGGCCGCCCTTCAGCGGCCGACTGAGTATTGATCTGTTCTACGAGCTTATCGAGTTCGTCAGGCTTCATGTGGCGGCTGAGTTCGGTTCTGATTGCACCTGGGTGCACCGCCGTCGCTCGTACTTCGCGTGCGCGGTGCCGGCGATCGAATTCCACCGCAAACAGGATGTTGGCTGTCTTGGAGCGGCCATACGCGATTCCCGGATCGTATGGCGTGTGCTCGAAATTGGGATCATCGAGATCCACGTCCGAGTTGCGATGACCGGCAGATGACAGCATCACGAGTCGCCCGCCTGGCGCGATCAACGACGCAACGCGATTCACAAAGACAAAATGGCCGAGATGATTGGTGCCGAACTGCGTCTCGAAGCCGTCGGCGGTGTGTCCAAACGGCGTTCGCATCACGCCGGCATTGGCGATGACCACATCGAAAGGCCGCCCATCGGTGATCATTGCATCGGCGCAAGTGCGCACGCTCGTGAGGGAGGCGAGGTCCAATGCCACCAGCTCGAACCGGCCGCCGTTCAATGCTTGCGCCTGAATTTCAGCGGTGGCTCGCTCCGCCTTGGCGAGATCGCGCACGGCGCCGACAACCTGGGCGCCGTGCGCGACAAGGGTGCGGGCCGTCTCGACTCCGAGTCCGGCGGATACGCCAGTGACGAGCACGCGCTTTCCGCGGAGATCCATGCCCGAGAGCACGTCATCTGTGGTTGATGTTGCTCCGAATGGTTGTGCCATAGCTATCTCCTGAATGAGTGAGTGCGTCGTTCCGGTTGAAGATCGGTTTCGCGCTATTTGAATATTTCGGATGACTTTGTGTAGTTCGCTACGTCAGGATTTCGGACGCAAGCAGTCTGGTCAATTGCGAGCATAGCGTGGCTCGATCAGACCTTGAATGCCTGAAAGTCTTGAATGCATGCGCATTTGTCTTGGCGACGTCGCAGCTTGGATTGACGGTAACGCGTGACGATCCACTCATACAGGAAATAATCGATCGCTGCCGAGCGTGGCGACCACAGTTGGCCTTGGGCGTTAGTCCGAGCGGGCTCTTGTCCGGGCAGTGGCACGCCGCACCGCTGGCTTCGCGGCTAGTTCATCCATTGTGGTGAAGAATTCGAAGCCCTTGTCGTTCTCACGCGTCACCAGAAATCCAAGCTTGCGATGGAAGGCGATAGACAATCGGTTGGTCTTATAGACATGGCTTCGTAGCTCACCGATCCCTCGTTCGGCCGCCAGAGTCGCGATCTTCGCGAAGAGTTCATTGACTACGGAGTACGTCCGATGCGAGGGATGCGTACCAAATGCGCCGACGAACCAGCACGCTCCTGCTTCCGGTTGGAGCATTGCATAAGCCACGAGTTTGCCGTCTCGTCGCACGTCGCAGACCTCATTGATCTCTAAGGACTTGCACAGTTTTTCCCGGTGCTCGTCCACGTCGAAGGTGTCGCCAGCTCTCTCAGTGTGCTCACGTAGCGTGAGTACATCGAGCGCGAGAAGTTCGTCAACAGAAGGTGGCATAGGGGAGATCAGGGTGATGGAGAGGCACGCCTCAACTGCAGTGATGTAACAGTCGCGCTTACTACCTGAAACTCAAGGCGCTGATAAAGATTTATCGCCCTGTTGATGATTGTTGTCGATCCCCAGAAGGCTATCAACCGTCCGGTTCTGGCCACACTGGGCCCGACGACCTCTGGCTCAGGACGACTCAATTCGCTCGAGCGCTTCAGCGATAGTCGATAGGTTTTGACATCACCGCATCGCGTTCGACCTTCAGCAGATCGATGAAGCGTGCCGTGAGGCTATCAGGCGGCTTTCCACCCGGCCGGATCAGCATCGTCTCGATGGGCAAACGCGGCTGAAAGCGCCGCAGCGTGATCGGCAAACCGGTCAATTCGCGGGCTGGCAGCGGGTCGACAATGGCGAGTCCCAGCCCTTCAGCCACCAGGCCGCACCGCGCTGCCGTGTACTGCGCCATCAGGACAAAGCGTGGCTCAATGCCCGCGCAGGCAAATGACTCCTCGATAGCCTGCTGAAATACACCGGGGGCGCCTGCGATCAAAGGGACGCCTACAAGATCGGACACGTCGATGGTCCGTTTGCGAGCCAACTTGTGCCCCTGCGGCAGCGCACAGACCGCGTCGACCGTGAGGAAGGATTCGCACTCGACTCCCGCATAGCCAGAGCGCGGCCGCACGAGACCAATATCGCACTGCCCAGTCGTTGCCCATGACCAGATCGTGTCGGGGTCCGGCACGTGAAGCGAGACACGCACGCCAGGACTTGCCAAACCTAGCTGTCGGATGGCGCGTGGCGCGAACCGGGAGGCTAGCGATGGCTGGCACGCCACCCGTAACAACCCGGTTCCGATTTCCCGTATCTGGCGCCCCGCCTGCCGAAGCTGATCGAGCCCGGCATAGGTCCGCTCGACTTCACGCGAGAAAGCTTCCCCCTCCTTGGTCGGCAATGCACTTCCATGCCCTCGTACAAACAGTGCAAAGCCGAGGTCCGCTTCGAGCTGCGCGATCGCACGACTGACATGAGGCTGGCCGATGCCAAGCGCTTCCGCTGCTCTCGTCATCCCGCCGTGACGCATCACGGCACGAAACAGGTCGATATGGGCCGGGTTCATCATGCCTCGTTTGCATGGAAACGATGAATTACGGCATTTGACAGCATGGACCGGCGTACCGTCAAATCGCAGTGACGAATCCGGGAAAGGTAATCGCCGATGCCCAACGTGCTCTTCTTTTCGACCCTCACCATTCTGGCTGGGGCCAGCGTGGCTGTTCAGCAGGTACTGAACGCAAGCCTGCGCGTCGCCCTGAACTCGGCCGCCTGGTCGGGCTTCGTGAGCTACTTCGTCGGGGTCGCCTGTATGGCGCTGCTCGCGCTTGCTCTGCGCGATCCCATCCCTTCCGCGGCCGTGGCGGGGCGCATCCACTGGTGGGCATTTAGCGGCGGACTGTTCGGCGCAATCTTCATCGCCCTGGCCATTTTCCTTATCCCCAAGCTCGGAACGGCGACCTTTATCGTCTTGCTTGTGACCGGTCAGATGCTCGCATCGATGACGATCGACCATTTCGGATGGCTGGGCCTCCCCGAACATCCGATCGATCTTCCTCGTCTCATCGGGACCGCGCTCCTGATTGGGGGTTGTGTCCTCATCCGGCGGTAAAAGAGCAGAATGAATCGACGCGAACATCACGAAGGAGGTTTCATGAAAGTCACACAAACTCTTACACGCTACAAAGCCTGGGCGGACGAGCTATTTCTGTCAGTCGTGGCTTCCGTTCCCGCTGCGGAGCTGACCGCACCGCGGCCAATCAGCTTTCGCAGTCTGATTGGGACGCTCAACCATTCGTATGCAATGGATTACGTCTGGCAGTGTCACCTGCTTGGCAGACCTCACAATTTAACGACACGCAATCCCGAGAACTGGCCGACATTCGAGGAATTGGTTGCTAACCAACGGAGCATTGACGAGTGGTATGTGAGCTACGCCGATACAGCCACGGAAGACGAGCTGGCAGAAGTCGTGCAATTTGAGTTCATTGGCGGTGGTGCAGGAAGCATGACTCGTCGCGACATGGTTTTGCACGTCGTCAACCACACCACCTACCATCGTGGCCATGCAGCGGCCATTCTTTACACGCTCGACATTTATCCGCCAGCCACGGATCTGCCGGTGTTTCTGCGGGAACACTCTGCGAGTCCCTGACAGACAAGGAGACCAGGCTCCGTCTTGACAAGTCGTCGGGTGTATTCTGACCGGGTGACGGGGGGCGGAAAATGGCTACCCATGATTACGGCGAGATGTGCAATGGCCTCCAAACCTTATGGCAGGATGGCGAGCGCGTCTTCAGCCGGGCACGACGGCCGGTCGACGCTGGCGGCGAGACGCGACTCATCGCGCGGCCCGCCGTCGAGCAGCCTTCATCTGCCAGCCTCGAGCGGCTCGCTCACGAATTCGAATTGAAGGACGAACTCGATGGCGCGTGGGCGGTGCGGCCGCTGGAACTGCTGCGTGAGGGCGGCGGGACGCTGCTGGTGCTGGAGGATCCGGGCGGTGAGCCGCTCGACCGGCTGCTCGGCACCCCCCTTCAGTTGGAACGCTTCCTGCGGCTCGCCATCGGCATCGTCGCTGCCGTGGGCAAGGCCCATCAGCGCGGCCTCATCCATAAGGACATCAAGCCCGCGCATATCCTGGTGAACGGCGCAACGGGCGAAGTCAGGCTCACCGGCTTCGGCATCGCGTCCCGTCTGCCGCGCGAACGCCAGAGGCCGGAACATCCCGAGTTGATCGCAGGCACCCTCGCGTATATGGCTCCGGAGCAGACCGGGCGGATGAATCGGTCGATCGATTCGCGCAGCGATCTTTACGCGCTCGGGGTGACGCTGTACGAGATGTTGACTGGGACCCTGCCTTTCACGGCGCTGGATCCCCTGGAATGGGTGCATTGCCACATCGCGCGGCAACCCGCTGAGCCGGGTGAGCGCGCCAAAGGCATCCCGGCCCCGCTCTCGGCAATCGTCATGAAACTTCTGTCGAAACCCGCCGAGGATCGCTATCAAACCGCGAGCGGCCTGGAGTGGGACCTCAGAAGATGCCTGGCCGAGTGGGAAGCCGCTCATCAGATCGATCCTTTCCCGCTCGGAACGCACGATACGACGCGACAGCTTTTGATCCCCGAGAAGCTCTACGGGCGCGACACGGAAATCACGACGCTACTGGAGGCCTTCGAGCGCGTCGCAACGCAAGGCACACCGGAACTGGTGCTCGTGTCCGGCTATTCGGGGGTTGGAAAATCCTCCGTCGTCAACGAGCTGCACAAGGTGATCGTGCTGCCTCGGGGTATCTTCATCTCGGGAAAGTTCGACCTGCGCCAGAGGGACATCCCTTACGCCACATTGGCCCAGGCATTTGCGGAATTGATCCGACAAATTCTGAACGGTCAAGATGCCGACGTTGCGCGTTGGCGAGACGCGATCGAGGAAGCCGTCGGCCAGCAAGGGCGATTGCTGACCGATCTAATTCCCGAACTCGCAAGCTTGATCGGACCGCAACCCCCAGTTCCCGTACTCTCGCCATTGGAAACCCAATTGCGGTTTCAATCGGTCTTTCAAAAGTTTGTCGGCGTGTTTGCGCGCGCCGAGCATCCGCTCGTCGTTTTCGTCGACGACCTGCAGTGGCTCGATCCGGCTACCTTGACGGTGGTTGAATACCTGATCACGCATCTGGACACGCGCCATCTGCTATTGATCGGCGCGTATCGCGACAACGAAGTCGGGCCAGGGCATCCTCTGATGGGGACGCTCGCTTCGATTCGCAAAGCCGGAACGACGGTGCACGAAATCGTGCTCGGCCCACTCTCGCCGAACGACCTCGGCGAATTGCTTTGCGACGCGTTCAGATGCGTGCGCGAGCAAGCCTTGCCGCTGGCCACGCTGGTTCACCAGAAAACCGGCGGCAATCCCTTTTTTGCGGGCCAGTTTTTGACGAATCTCGTTGAGGAAGGCCTTCTCGAGTTCGAGTCGAATTCGTCCTCGTGGCGATGGGATCTGGAGTGCATCGACGCCAAAGGCTTCACTGAAAACGTCGTGGATCTGATGATCCGCAGGCTGCAGAGGCTTTCGCCTACCGCACAGGACACCTTGAAGCTGCTTGCCTGCCTGGGCAGCCAGGCCGAATTCAGCATCCTCGCGAGCGTCTCGGGCGACTCCGAGGCAAAGGTGCATGCGGATTTCGCTGAAGCCGTCCGGGCCGGCGCAATCATCTCCATGGACCGCAGCTTCAAGTTCCTGCATGACCGGGTGCAAGAAGCCGCGTATGCACTGATCCCTGCCGTTTCCCGCGCGGAACATCACTTGCGCATTGGCCGTCTGCTCTTGTCGCGGCTCGGTGATGCGGACATTGCAGCCAGGATCTTTGATCTCGTGAATCAATTGAATCTTGGTTGCGAACTCATGGTCGAGCGGCACGAACGATATCGCGCGGCCGCCCTCAACCTCGACGCTGCTAAAAAGGCGAAAGCCTCCACCGCTTACCGTTCTGCCTGCAACTATCTCGCGGTAGCTGCGTCGCTGCTTTCCGAGCAAGGATGGAATGACTGTTACGAGTTGACCTTCAATGTCTGGTGCGAGCGGGCCGACTGCGAGTTTCTGCTCTCCCATTTCAGCGAAGCCACCCGATGGATCGATGAGATATTGCTTCGAGCGCGATCGAAGATCCACCGCGCCGAAGCCTACCGGCTCAGGATGGTCCTGCAGTTGGTGACTGGCGACAATGCCTCCGCCGTCAGAACCGCCCGCGAATGTCTGAGCATGTTCGACATCGAATTGCCGGAGCATCCTACGGATGACGAAGTATTAGCCGAATACGATGCCGTCTGGACGCATCTCGGCGCGCGCCCGATCGAAAGCCTCGTTGGCCTGCCGATGATGGCGGACCCGGAGATGCGGGAGGTCATGTACATCTTCCACATGCTGGGGCAGACAGCCTATTTCACCGATATCAATCTCGCCCAGACGATTGCTTGCCGAATGGTCGTCGTGACGCTGCAATATGGCACTACCGATTCGGCTGTCCTCGCCTACGCGTTCCTTTCCATTCTTGTAGGCCCGTTCTTCCACCGGCACCGGGACGGCGAGGCATTCGCCCGGTTGGCGGTCGCAGTGGCGGAGAAGCACCGCTTCGCGGCTCAACAGGTGGCCGCGCAGTTCTTTCTGCAAATGGCGGTTCTCTGGACGCAACCGATCGAGGTCGCATTGGGGTGCATCGATACGGCCATGCGATATGCGCAAGAGACTGGCGAGGTCATCTATACTTGCTTCAGCCTTGAACATCGGTTGACGGACCTACTGGCACGCGGCGATCGCCTCGACGAGGCATGGCTCGAATCGATCAAGGCAATCGAGTTCGTCAAGCGGATCAACTTCCGTCACGTGCACGATATTCTCTCCAGCATTCAGCAATTCATCCAAAGGCTACAAGGGCGCAGCGGCGACCAGGCGGTCATCGAGGACGCGACGATCGAGGCGCAGATGACGGAAGGCGGCATTGCCGTGGTCAACTGCTTTCATTGGATTTTGCAGATCCAGCGCCACTATCTGTTGGGTGAACCCGAGAAAGCGCTCGCGTGCGCCGCTAAAGCCAGGCCGCTTCTTTGGTCCGGACGCTGCCATATCCAGTTCGCGAACTATTGCTTCTATGATTCGCTCGCGCTCGCCGCGGTTCACAGCACCGCATCGACCGACCGACAAGCCGAGATCCAGGCCGAAATCGACGCGAACATTCAAGCGTTCGAAAGGTGGGCGCAAAGCTGCCCGGTCACGTTTGCGCACAAGCATCTGCTGCTGCGCGCGGAACTAGCCCGTCTGAACGGACACGAAATGCAGGCCATGCGGCTTTACGAGCAGACCGCCCGCTTGGCAAGCGAGCGCGGCTTCGTCCAGGATCGGGCATTGGCCAACGAGCTGGCCGGGCAATGCTGCCTCGCCTCTGGCCTCGAGCGCGCCGCGCTGACCTATTTGCGCGAGGCGCGGGACGGCTATTTTCAATGGGGCGCACACGGCAAAGTCGATCAACTGGACCGGCGCTACCCCTTTGGCAAACCCGAAGCGGCTCCAGTCTCACGCGCGACTATCGAGGAAAGCCCCGAGCACCTGGATGTCGCGACGATCGTGAAGACGGCTCAGGCAATATCAGGCGAAATGGTGCTTGAAAACCTGATCAAGTCTTTGATGGTGACCGCGGTCGAGCACGCGGGCGCCGAACGCGGACTGTTGATCCTTCCACAGGGCGCCCAACTGCGCATCGAGGCCGAAGCCACCATTCAAGGCGGCGAAGTCATCGTGCAATTGCCGCAGCAGTCGCCGAGCTCGGCGGCACTGCCGGACTCGCTCTTGCGCTATGTCGCAAGCGCGCATGAACCCGTCATCGTCGATGATGCCTCAGCCGAAAGCCGCTTTTCCGCCGATCCCTATATCCGCCAGAAACGCGCACGTTCTGTCCTTTGCTTGCCGTTACTCAAGCAGGCCAAGCTGATCGGCGTGCTCTACCTGGAGAACAATCTCGCGCCCTGCGTCTTTGCTCCGAAGCGCATCGCCCTGTTGAAGCTGCTCGCCTCACAGGCGGCGATCGCATTGGAAAACGCTGGCCTGTACCGCGATCTCGCAGAACGTGAAGCGAAGATCCGGCGCCTCGTCGACGCCAACATCGTCGGGGTCTTGATTGGGGATCTCGATGGCCGGATCCTCGAAGCCAATGACGCGTTTCTTCGCATCGTCGGATACGACCGTGACGATCTCCTGGCGGGGCATCTGCGCTGGTCGGACATTACGCCACCCGAGTGGCTCGAGCGCAGCGGAGGAGAGTGGGAAAAGCTGAAGAAGACGGGGATATTGCAGCCCTACGAGAAAGAGTATTTCAGGAAGGACGGCAGCCGAGTGCCGGTGCTGGTCGGCGTTGCGATGCTGGAGGAGCGCGAGACTCACGGTATCGCGTTTGTGCTCGACCTGAGCGAGCGCAAGCGGGCGGAAGCGGATGCACGCCAAATGCAGCTTCAGCTTGCGCATGCAAATCGCGTCACGGCGCTCGGGCAGCTCGCGGCCTCGATCAGCCACGAAATGAAGCAGCCGATCGCGGGGATCACACTCAATGCGTCGACGGGTCTGCGCTGGCTCGGTCGCGAACCCGCCGAAGTGGCGGAGGCCCGTCAAGCGTTTGATCGGATTGTCCGCGACGCCAAGCGCGCGGGCGAGGTGATAAAGCGCGTTCATGGCCTCGTAAAAAAGGCCCCGACGAGCAATGAGATTCTGCAGATCAACGAAGCGATTCGCGAGGTCAATGCGCTCACGTCCAGTGAAGCAAGCAGGAACGGTGTCTCTGTGCGGATGCAGCTTACGGAGGACTTGCCGCTCGTCAAAGCCGACCGGGTGCAACTCCAACAGGTGATGCTGAACCTCATTATCAATGCCATTGATGCGATGAGCGCGGTTGACGACGGACCGCGAGAATTGACGATCAGCACCGCCCTGAATGAGCCGGGTGCCGTCGTTGTGGCGGTGCGCGATTCCGGACCGGGCATCGCCGCCGAGAACATCGAGCGCCTTTTTGAGCCGTTTTATACGACAAAGGCGACCGGCTTGGGGATCGGACTGTCGATCTGCCGCTCGATCATCGAAGCACACGGCGGCCGATTGTGGGCGAGCGCAAACGTGCCCCGTGGCGCCATCTTTCATTTCACGGTGCCTGTCCATACAGCGGTTTCATCGTAAGACGGCCTAGCCTGACTGTGGGGCGCCCACCGAAGGCCCAAAACCGACACCAAGGTATATTGACTCTCCTTTCGCAAAAGCCGATCGTTGTATCGTAAGAAGCGCTGCAGAAAGGGACAGCGATGGACAACGAACTCAGCCATACAGTGGATGCGCTTCCCGGGCTGGTATGGACTGCCTTGCCTGACGGCCGCATCGAGTTCGTCAATCGACGCTGGTGCGAATACACGGGGCTTTCCGTTGAGCAAGCGGCGGGCGAAGGCTGGCAGACGGCGTTTCATCCCGACGACCGGCGCGCGCTGCTCGAAGCCTGGCAGACTGTCGTCGCCTCCGGTGAGAGAGGCGAGGCGGAAGCGCGAATGCGTCGCTTCGATGGCACGTATCGCTGGTTCGTATGCCGGGCCAGTCCGATTACCGATGTTGCCGGTGAAATCGTAAAGTGGTGCGGGATCAACTCGGACATCGAGGACCGCAAGCAAACCGAGGCTGCCCTGCGCGCGCAAGAGCAGCGCTTCGAGCTGATCGTCGATAGCCTCCCTACGCGGGTCATCCTTTTTGGGCCCGACGGTGACGTTCTGCACGCCAACCGCCATACGCTCGAATACTCCGGCGTGACCCTCGAAGAGTTGAAGAAATGGAAGACCAATGGCCTGACCCATCCGGATGACCGGGAAGCGGTGATTGCCCGCTTCCGTGCGTCGCTCAGCACCGGTGAACCTTATGAAGGGGAGTCGCGCCATCGCCGTGCCGACGGCATCTATCGATGGTTCCGCGTACAGGGCTTTCCGCTGCGCGATAACGAGGGCCGAATCGCTCTCTGGTATTTCCTTCAGACGGATATCGATGACCGCAAGCGTGCCGAGGCGCTGCTTGCGGCTGAGAACCGCCTGCTCGAAATGGTCGCCATGGGTCTGCCTTTGCCAACCGTTATTGATGACCTATGCCGGCTGGTCGAAGAGATCGCGAGCGACTGCCTTTGCAGAGTCTCGTTCCGGAACGCCCACGACACGGCGTGCCGGCACCTCGGGTCTCCCGGCCTCCCAAAGAGCTTCCTCCCCCCTCCCGGTGTGCGTGCTTCCTCCCGGGACTCCGGCCCCCTCGGCATGGCGGTGTCCCTCAAGGCTCAGGTGATCGTGCGAGATGTCGCGTCAGACGCACGCTGGACCAAGGCGTGGCGGGAGCGCAGCCTTGCACACGGACTACGGTCCTGCTGGGCGACGCCGATCTTGTCGCGTACCAACGAGCTGCTGGGCACCTTCACCATATTCCGCGCTGATCCCGGCGAACCCACTGCTTTCCAGCGCGATCTGATCGGACAGTTCGCACACATCGCGAGCATCGCCATCGAACGGGCGCATAGCATTGCGGCGCGTCAGGAAGCGGACGAGAGGTTGCGCCAAAGCGCGGCGCTGATGGCGAAAGTGGAGCAGCTCAGCTCGAGCGGAAGCTTTTGCTGGCGCCCGGAGACCGGCTCAATCACGTGGTCCGAGCAGCTCTATCGCATCTTCAGGATCGAACCCGGGGTGCCGATTACGATGGATATGATCGCGGACCGATGCCACCCTGGCGACCGCCATCTACTGAATGAAATGATCGAGCTGGCGCAACAAGGCAACGATCTGGAGTTCGAACACCGCCTGCTGCTGTCCGATGGCTCGGTCAGGTGCATTCACATTCAGGCTCACGCCACGCGTGACCCGCAAGGCCTGCTGGACTATATCGGCGCCGCGCAGGACATCACGGAGCGCCGTGAGTCTGAAGATGCGCTCCTCGCGCTGCGCGCTGAATTAGCCCACCTGAGCCGGATTAACAGTCAGGGCGTGTTGACCGCCTCGATCGCACACGAAATCAACCAGCCGCTGGCAGGCATCGTGACCAACGCCAGCACCGGTCTTCGCATGTTGAGTGCGGAGCCGCCCAATATCGAAGGCGCGCTCGAGACGGTACGACGCACGATTCGTGACGGGCACCGCGCGTCGGAGGTGATGACGCGTCTGCGCGCGTTGTTCAGCAAGAGAGCCGTGACGACGGATGCTGTCGATCTGGTTGAGGCCACGCATGAGGTTGTCGAGTTGCTGCGAGACGAGATTCGCAATAAACGAATCGTGCTGCATCTGAAGTCTGGCGATGACCTGCCGACTGTCACAGGGGACCGGGTCCAGCTCCAGCAGGTCGTGATGAACCTGCTTCTCAACGCTGTGGATGCGATGAATGGCGTCGATGACCGTCCACGGCAGATGCTGGTCAGCATCGAGCGCGACGATGGCGACGGCGTGCGGCTCGCGGTGACCGATTCCGGCGTGGGATTCGACCCGCAGCATGCGAGCCTGCTCTTCGATCCGTTTTCGACGACGAAGCGGGAAGGCATGGGCATCGGCCTGTCCGTGAGCCGCCGCATCATCGAGAGCCACGGGGGCCACCTGTGGGCCTCCTCGAACGCTGACCATGGCGCCACATTTACCTTTTCCATCCCTCGTAGTGCGGACAGCCTATCGGCTGCCGATCAGTCCGCGCCCACGGCACAGCCCGTGCACGCGGACGCCGAGCAGGCCGAGAGGAGCCGGTGATGGCCGAGCGCTCGCTGATCGCGGTAGTCGACGATGACGAGTCGGTGCGCGAATCGCTGCCCGACCTGCTGCGCGAGTTCGGCTTTGCGGCACGGGCGTTTTCGTCGGCGGAAGCGTTCCTGGCCTCCGGCTGTGTCGACGAAGCGCAATGCCTGATCCTCGACATCGCCATGCCCGGCATGTCCGGCCGAGAGCTGCAACACGAGCTCAAGCGGCGCCGGCACACCGTTCCGATCGTCTTTATCACGGCGCATGGGGACGAGGCGCTCCGGCCACGCGTGCTCGAACAAGGTGCCGTCGAATGTCTGTTCAAGCCATTCAGCGACACCGCCTTGCTCGGGGCGATCCAGGCCGCGCTCCAGGTCGAATGATGCATCCAGGCGCCTATGTATGGAGTTCGCAATGACACCCGCTCATGCAGTTGAACGCGAATCAGCATTGTCTTCGGCGCAAGCCACGCCGGTCGTCTTCGTCGTCGACGATGATGTCTCGGTGCGTGAGTCGCTCGAAGCCATGATTCGCTTTGCCGGTCTCAGGGCGGAGACGTACGCTTGCGCCCGGGACTTCCTGGGGCGAGCGCGCGCGATGGTCCCGAACTGCCTGGTGCTGGACGTCAGTCTTCCCGATCTCAGCGGCCTCGACTTGCAGAATCTCATCGCATCCGAGCGTACCGACATGCCGATCATCTTCATCACCGGCTACGGCGACGTGCCGATGACGGTGCGAGCCATGAAAGCGGGAGCCGCTGAATTTCTCACCAAGCCCTTCGACGACCAGGTCCTGCTCGATGCCATCCGGCACGCCATCGAGCGCAGCCGTGTGGCTTTGAACGAAGAAGCCGGGATGCAGTCGATCCGTGATCGCTACGCCTCGCTCAGCCGACGCGAGCGGGAGGTCATGGCGTTGGTGGTTTCCGGCCTGCTGAACAAGCAGGTGGGAGCCGAATTGGGCATCAGCGAGATCACGGTGAAGGTGCACCGCAGGCACGTCATGCAAAAGATGGACGTCCGCTCGCTCCCCGAACTGGTCAACATCGCAGGAAGACTTCATCCTGGCCGCTCCTCGGCGTGAAAGCGGCGCTCACGATGCAGAACCACGCAGCGCGTGTACTCAAGCGGTAAGGCGGGTTTTCATCCGTTCACCGATGAAAGTGCTCACGAGGCACAGCAGCGCATGGACGCCCGCACGCGGATGTGTGAGACACGCATGAACCTGTTCGCTGCGGCTTTCGCCAAGCAGGCACCACGCGCAGAAGTGCTCGCAGTTGTTCGTCAGCAGGCGATAGCTGTTTTCACCGAGGCGCGAGCGGGCGCGACGCATGGTTTCTTCGCCCGAGTACTTCGGGAACGGATGCGGACGCACGGCGACGGCGTGACCGTCGGCGAACTGTTCGATCGGGACTTCTTCGACGGGGCCGCGACGCTTCGACTTGGCGAAACCCGCGTAGTGAATGACCTTGCCGCTACCGACATAAATGCCGTGATGTTCGTAGCCGCGGCGTTCCGTGATCAGATGAGCGCCGAGGGTGGGTTCCGTATTGGAGTCGCCTAACGCGACGTCTGCCGCGGCATAGGCGGCTGCGCGGCTTGCGCCTTGTTCACTGCCTGATGGTTGGAGGTTGCGGTTCATGGCTTTGCTCTAATTCCAGGTTTCACCCAAACCACCAACCCACCCGTAACACACAGTCGAGTCCGTCACGGCCCCAGCAGGTCGACAGCATCGCGGCCAACAGGAGGGCAGCGAAATTGACCGCGAGTATCGCGTAACCGGCTGGCTTCAAAGGCGCGCTGTTGTTCATCACGCAGTCCTCCATGCAGACATGGCCGGCCGCGCTTGCGCGGGTGGAAACACATTCCACGACCCGTCATCGTGGCGGAAGAAGAAGATCGACAGCAGACCGCCGGAACCCATCGCCTGAACGCAAACGCAGCGGCGACGCCCCCGCGAACGGCAGAAGCGCACCACGCGCGCGGGCTTGGCAGGCGTGGGCGCGAGCCATTTGTCGACGGCCCAGTGCAGTGTCTTCCCGGTCGGGCTCATGGTGACCTCCTTCGCGTCGTCGTCTGATTCCAAGGTTCGTGCCGCTTTTGCTGCGTTATCCGCTGAGCATTTGCTTCACACTACGAACCAATCTATGGAGTACCAAGGAATCCCGCAATTACACTTTGGATGCAGGAATCGGCGATATGCCTTCCCGTCGATACGAAGGTGTCGTTACACCATCGTGCAATTGAGTCGCGCACCGCTGGCCGCCTAAAGTGACTGTCCATGAGCAACGTCTCCCGACGCTGTCGTAGCTCAAACGTAAATGGGATGGTCATCATGCTGACTGACGTACTCCACCTCTCTCGCGCCCAGTTCGCGATGACCACGATCTTCCACATTGCGTGGCCGATCCTGACCATCAGTCTCTCGGCGTTCCTGCTGCTGTTAGAAACCCTGTGGGTCCGCACCGGCGACGTGATGTACTACCGCCATGCCCGCTTCTGGGGCAAGCTGCTCGTGCTCAACTTCACGGTGGGCGTGGTGACCGGCATTCCGCTGGAGTTTCAGTTCGGCACCAACTGGTCCGGCTTCGCGCGGTTCAGCGGCCAGTTCGTCGGCAACATCCTGGGTTTCGAGGGCGCCATGGCGTTCATGCTCGAAGCCGGCTTCGTCGGCGTGATGACGCTCGGCTGGGGACGTGTCCCACGTGGTGTCCATCTCTTCGCCACGGCGATGGTCGCGCTCGGATCCAGCATTTCCGCGTTCTGGATCATGGTCGCCAATTCGTGGATGCAGACGCCCGCCGGCTTCGCCGTCGTCGACGGAAAGATCGTGGTGACGGACTACGTGGCCGCCATCTTCAACCCCGACATGGTGTGGGGCGTCTCGCACATGTGGATGGCCGCGATCGAAACGGGCATGTTCGTGATCACGGGCATCTCCGCTTACCACCTGTTCCGCCGGCGCCATCCCGAGTTCTTCGCGCGTTCGTTCAAGATCGCACTGGTCGTGCTCGTCTTCGTTGCGCCGGTTCAGGTCTGGCTTGGGGACTCGAGCGGCGCCAGCGTGTTCGCGACACAACCGGCGAAGGGTGCCGCCATCGAAGGACACTGGCAGACCAACAAGCCTGGCGAGGGCGCAGCATGGTCTCTCGTTGCCTGGCCCGATCAGCAAAAGCAGCGCAACGACTGGTCGATCGAAGTGCCGGGATTCCTTAGCATCCTTGGCACACATTCGCTGCACGGACGGGTCTTGGGTCTCACCGACTTCCCGCGCGCCGACCAGCCGCCTATGGTGCCGCTTCTCTACTACGCATTCCGCCTGATGGCGGGCGTCGGCTTTGCGTTCATGCTGCTCGCGTTCTGGACTGCGTATGCACTACGTAAAGCGCGCGGCAGTCTCGAGTGCCTTCTCGCACAACGCAAACTTCTGCTCGCATGGGTGCTGTGCATTCCGCTGCCTTACCTGGCCGTCGAGGCCGGGTGGATCGTACGCGAGGTGGGACGTCAGCCGTGGGTGGTCTATGGACTGCTGCGAACGAGTCAAGCTGTGTCTACGGTGCCCGCGACCTCGGTAACGGCCAGCATGGCGATGTTCTTCGCGTTTGACGTCGTGTTGCTCGTCACCTTCTTCCTTCTCGCGCGGCGTTGGCTGAAGACCGGGCCCGATCTCACGGCCATGCCGCCCACTACACAGGTAGCGCCGCCGCGGACGGCGGTGAGCGAGTAGTGAAGCTTTATTTCTCCAACTGAAGGGAGCGCGTTCAATGGATAGCACCACTCATTCCCTGCTTGCCGTCACCTGGTTCGGCCTGATCGGCCTGATGCTGGTCTTCTACGTTGTGACGGACGGATTCGATCTTGGCGTGGGCATGCTCACCTTGCTGAGAAGAAAGCGCGAAGACCACGACGTGATGATTCAGACGATCGGTCACGTGTGGGATGCGAACGAGACATGGCTCGTCGTGGTCGGCGGTGGCCTCTTCGGCGCCTTCCCCGCGGCCTACGCGATCCTGATGCAGGAACTCTATCTGCCCGTCATGGCGATGATAGGCGGGCTGATCATGCGGGGTGCGGCGATCGAGTTTCGCCATAGCGCCCAGCATGGACGGCTATGGGACACCGTGTTCGGCTTGGGTAGTCTCGTCGCGGCAATATCGCAGGGCGTCGTACTTGGCAAGGTGATCACGGGCTTCGCGCCCGGCGGGTCCAGCACGGTATTTATCGCCGTGACTGCCATTGGCGTGGTGACCGGCTATGTACTTCTAGGCGCGACCTGGCTCGTGAAGAAGACGGTCGGGGCGCTCGAACGCTGGGCCCGCAGGCTGGTCTTGCTGAGCGCGCAACTCACCGTGGCCGCCGCGATCGTGCTCACCGCGGCAACCTGGATTGACGGCGTGGCTGTCCATGTCCGCTGGTCCCAGCCGGGCGTGTTTGCCCAGCTTGCGGTACTCGGGGCGCTTGCCGTACTGGCGTACGTCTGGCTCATCGCGTCGCACTATTGGAGAAGCGAACGCGAGCCCTTCCTGGCAGCGGTTACGCTCTTCATCGTGTCGTTCGCGGGTCTTGTGATCAGCCTCTATCCCGACTTCATTCCGGGCAGGCTCACGGTTTTGCAAGCCGCCTCGGACACTCTGACTCTCGCGTTCATGTTGATCGGGATCGGCGTCGTGTTCCCGGTGATGATCGGCTACAACCTGTACCAATACGCGATTTTCCGCGGCAAGGTGATCGACACGACCCGCGCGTGAGGGTACGCGAAATCATCAAAACAGCTCGATTCCAGGAGCAGCCAATGAAGACGAGAGAGTACGCCGTGGTAGACCCAGAAAGAGTCCGGGTCGAAATTCTCGAGCAGTCTGAAAACACACTCACCATCCGCTGGGTGGAACCCGGACGATGCCATTATGGCGAGCAGCTCTGGCGTCGTCGTCATGCGACAGCGTCGGGCGTATGCGTTGTGTCGCGACGTGCAATCTGCCGCGGCGATGCCGTCTTTTGCCCCGCCGAACGTCCTGCCCCAGTGAACGCATCAGCGATGATCTCTGTGGAAGCGTTTGGCTATTCAAGAAAGTAAAACGCCGCCCGAAAGAGCGGCGAATGTGAAGGGCGGCGGTACTAGGAGACCGCCGCCGAAATCCCAAAGAGATGTGCATACTCGCCTTGAACGATGTTCGTCGTTGGCGAGAAATTCCGTCAAGCGAGCCGAATGTCCGGTTGAGCCAGCCCGTTGATCTGCTCCGCCGTCCAGAGCAGCGTTGCTCTGCGAAAGCCGTGCAGCGCCTGCTGATGACGCCGGTACAACAGCGCGTGACTGAGTTGGGCGAGCCTGCCCCGAATGAGACCTCCAGGAAAGAAGCCAAAGCGCCCAAGCGTGCCGAAGGCGTCGTAGTCGCTCAATGACACCAGCGATCCAAAATCCCGGAATGCAAAACGCGGAAGAGGCTTGTTGTGGCGGACCCATTCAGGCAGATGGCGCGCCAGGTACTCCGCCTGTTGAGTGGCTACCTGCGCAGTAGGAGGAAGCGCTCGCTTCGCACCTTCTGGCGTCAGGGAAGCGCAATCGCCGAGAGCAAAGATGTTCGCATCGTCCAGAGCCTGGAGCGTGCCCGACACCACGATCTGGTTCGCCCGGTTGGTTTGCAGGCCAGCGAGCCAGTTCATGAAATCAGGTGCCTTGACACCCGCGGCCCACACCATCAAATCCGCTTCGACGAGCTTCCCGTCTCCGTACCGGAAGCCTCCCGGTTCCACCGATGAGACTGCCGTCGAAGTCGCTACGCGAAAGCCAATTTTCTCGAGTCGTTGCTGGCTGGCTGACGAGATCTCCGGCGGGAAGGCCGGCAGCACTCGCGGTCCGGCTTCAAGAAGAGTGAGACTCAGCCTTTCTCTGATCTTGGGGTCGCCATAGCTGGCAGCGAGTTCGAAAAGACGACTCAGCTCGGCAGACAACTCGACCCCGGTCGCACCGGCGCCCACAATCGCAACCCGGAGCGCTTCGTCCTTGACGACAGAGCGAAGAGCACGTTCGCGCAACGCGATGTTGAACGTTTCTGCTTGCTGCTGGCCGTCAATGAGATGGCAATGCTCCATGACGCCAGGCACGCCAAAATCGTTCGCGCGGCTGCCTATGGACAGCAACAGCACATCGTAAGGAACCGTTCGCGGCTCGAGCACCAAACTGCCTTCTTGCGCGCTGATCGCCCCAAGTTGGATCTCGCGCCGTTGCCGGTCCAATCCGCACATCTCTCCCGGTTGATACGTGAAGCCGTGTTGACGCGCATGTGAAAGAAAAAATACGCGCTGCTGATTCACATCGCGCGTACCCGCCGCAATCGTGTGCAGCATGGGTTTCCAGATATGCGTCGGGCTTCGGTCGATCAAGGTGACGGTTGCCTCACCCGATTGGCCCAAGCTGTCGCCGAGCCTGGTTGCAAGCAGAATCCCGGCGATTCCTCCACCTACGATGACGATACGAGTTGGTTGTTTCATGACTAGCACTCAATGAATGATGAACGACTTCCAATAAACGGAGCCGACAGGCAAAGCGCGGCTTTGCGATGTCAGCTGCGCCAATGAGACCCATCGGCACTTTTGAAAATTAGGGAATGTCGATAACAGTCGCAATTACACCTTGGGTGCAGGAATAGTCGACAGTCTTTCCAACCTATACGAAGGTATCCCTGCACCTATACGAAGGTGTTGCTACACCATCGTGCAATTGAGTCGCGAACCGTGACCGCATAAATTGCAGTCCATGAGCAACGTGTCCCAACACCGACGTAGCTCAAACGTAGCCATCAAGTAAGGATGCCAAATGACCACGATTAACAGCAGTGCAAGCAACGGATCTCATGGCGCGAGCCGCTCCGGACGATTGTTTCTCCTCGAATTGAGCGGCGGCCGCATTCATTCGATGAACCCCGACGGCTCTGAGCGCAAGACGATCGTCACGGAATGCCACCTCCCGGACGGAATCGTGGTGGATACGGATGCCGGTCACATCTATTGGACGAACATGGGTTCGGTGGGCGCTCACAATGGCTCGATCGAGCGTGCCGACCTCGACGGCAAGAACCGCATGCTCATCGTCCCGCAAGGGATCACGCATACGCCGAAGCAGATCCACCTCGACAAAGATGGGGGCAAGCTTTATTGGTGCGACCGCGAGGGTATGCGCGTGATGCGCGCCAACCTCGACGGCTCTCACGTCGAAACACTGATCGAGGCCGGGCGCGGCGACGAGCACCGGCGCGATCAGACCCGGTGGTGCGTCGGGATCACCCTCGATCCGAAGCTCAAGAAAATCTACTGGACGCAAAAGGGTCCGGACAAGGGCGGCAAGGGCCGCATCTTCCGTGCGAATCTGGAGATTCCCGATGGCGAGAGTCCGGCGACGCGTTCCGACATCGAAGTGCTGTTCGATCACCTGCCGGAACCGATCGACCTCGAGCTTGATCTGGCGAACCGCGTCCTCTATTGGACGGACCGCGGCGATCCCCCGCGCGGCAACACTGTCAATCGCGCCCCGATCGACGAGCCGGCGGCGCCGGAGATAGAGATCACGCACCTGCTGGAGGGAATCGGCATTGCGCTCGACGTTGCCGGTAACCGGATGTTCTTCACGGACCTGGGTGGCTCCGTCTATTCGGCGGATCTCGACGGAAAGAACGAGCGCAACTTCCTCTACGCCCAAGGCAATCTCGCGGGCATCGCCTACGCCGAAGTCTGATCAACGCATTGGAGAACTCACATGACCGACACCAAGCCAATTCGCCGCGTCGCCATCATCGGCACGGGCGTGATCGGCGCGAGCTGGGCCGCGCTGTTTCTTGCCAAGGGATTGCACGTCGTTGCGACGGACATCGCACCCAACGCGGAAGCCTCGTTGAGGCAATTCGTGGAGTCCGCCTGGCCGGCGCTTGCGCGGTTGGGCCTCTCGCCCGGAGCGTCGCAATCAAACCTGACGTTCACTCCCGTGCTCGAGCAAGCGCTCGCGGGCGCGGATCTGGTCCAGGAAAACGGCCCCGAGCGGATTGATTTCAAGCAGAAGCTCTATGGGCAACTCGACGAGCTGCTGCCTGCCGACGTGATCATTGCTTCGAGCTCGTCGGGGCTCACCATGAGCGAAATCCAGAAGGGCGCCGCGGCCCATCCCGAGCGCTGTGTGATCGCCCATCCGTTCAATCCGCCCCATCTGATCCCGCTGGTCGAGATCGTCGGCGGAGCCAAGACCTCGGAAACGACGATCCAGCGCGCAGCGGATTTTTATACGTCGATCGGGCAGCGCACGGTGCGGGTCAACAAGGAGATGCCCGGCCACGTCGCAAACCGCCTGCAAGCCGCACTGGCCCGAGAGGTGTATTACCTCGTCGCCGAGGGCGTGGTGAGCGCCGCCGACGTCGACACCGCCCTGTGCTGGGGCCCGGGTCTGCGCTGGGGCGTGATGGGCAACATGATGCTCAACCATCTTGGCGGCGGTCCGGGCGGCATCGAGCACTTCTTCCAGCAGTTCAGCGGCCCGATGTCGGCCTGGTGGAAGACCCTCGGCGAGCCGGTGCTCACGCCCGAGGTGCAGCAGAAGCTGATCGCGAGCGTCCACGCGGAGGCCGGATCGCGCTCCATCGGGGAGCTGGAGAAGGAGCGGGATGAAGTCTTGCTCGGGTTGCTCGAGTTGCGCAGAAAAAATTAGTCAATCGAGCAGATCGAAATTGATAGCGTCGATCGTATGAGCCCAGGCGCAACCGCCGGGCTCTTTTATAGGCTTTCAAGCCATAGCAACAGGAATCGCAACATGTCATCGACAATCACGACATCCGAATCTTCACATGTAGCAGTACGGAATAATTCACAGGAAGAACCAGTGACACTCGAAAACGTCCTGTACGAAAAACGCGACGCGATCGCGTACGTGACCGTGAACCGCCCGAAGGTGCTCAACGCCCTGAACACGCAGACCTGGAAGGACCTGCGAACGGCTTTCGAGGATGCGCGCGAGGACGCTGCCGTGCGCGGCGTCATTCTCACCGGCGCGGGCGACAAGGCATTCATCGCCGGCGCAGACATCAGCGAGCTTGCGCACGCGAGCGCGATCGAAGCCGAGCAATCGAGCCGTTCAGGGCAAGACGTGCTCGACTTGATCGAGAACCTTGGCAAACCCGTGGTCGCGGCGATCAACGGCTTTGCACTCGGCGGCGGTTGCGAGACGGCAATGGCGTGCACCCTTCGCATCGCCGTGGAGCACGCGAAGCTCGGCCAGCCCGAAGTCAAGCTGGGATTGCTGCCCGGCGGTGGCGGCACGCAGCGGCTGCCGCGCCTCGTCGGAAAAGGCCGCGCGCTCCAGCTCATTCTGTCCGCGGAGGTCATTAGCGCGCAGGAGGCCTGGCGCATCGGGCTCGTCAACGAGGTCGTACCGGCCGCCGATCTGATCCCGCGTGCGCAAGCCATCTTGAAGACGATCGCCTCGAACGCGCCTATCGCTGTGAAGCTATCGCTCGAAGCGGTGAACAAGGGATTGAACGCGGGCCAGAGCGAGGGCCTCGCCCTCGAAGCCTCCTACTTCGGGCTGTGCGCCGGGACGGAGGACAAGAAGGAGGGCACGTCCGCGTTCCTCGAAAAGCGCACCCCGCAGTTCGTAGGGCGGTGAAGCCAGCGCCACGACTCAGGAGACACTCAATGGCAAGCGACAACATTTTTGCTGGACTCAAGGTAGTCGACTTCTCCAGCTTCGTCGCGGCGCCCGGCGCCGCGGTCATCCTGTCGGACTTCGGCGCCGACGTCATCAAGGTCGAACCGCCGGGCGGCGACCCCTGGAGACATGCGCACAAGATCGCGCCGCAGCCGGCGTCAGACGAACCCTATCAGTGGCATCTTGCCAACCGCAACAAGCGCAGCATGACGCTCGACCTGAAGTCGCCTGGCGCCCAACAGGTCGTCCAGCAGCTTGTCACGTGGGCCGACGTGTTCATCGTCAATACGCCACATCCCGCGCGCAAAAAATTGAAGCTCGAATACGACGATCTGACGCGCTGGAACCCGCGGCTGATCTATGCGGACCTCACCGGCTTTGGCGAAAGCGGTCCGGATGCCGATCTGCCCGGATTCGATATCACCGCGTTCTGGGCGCGTAGCGGCCTGCTCTCGATGACGCGCGACGCGGGCGTGCCGCCGACCTGGCCGGTGGCCGGAAGCGGCGACAACGCGACGGCCCTTGGAATCTATTCGGCAATCGTCACGGCGCTCTATCGCCGCGAGCGCACCGGCAAAGGGGCGTATGTCACGACTTCGCTGCTTGCCGCTGGGGTCTGGTCGGCAAGCGTTGCGATCCAGGCCGCCTTGGCCGGCGCGAAATTTGCCGCGCCGCACGATCGCAAGCATCCCGCGAATGCGGCGCTCAACGTGTACCGCGCATCCGACGGCACGTGGTTCGTTCTCGTTGTCATGCCGGACAAGCTGGCCGCCGTCGCGAACGCCATTGGCCGCCCGGATCTGCTGACAGATGAACGGTTTTCCGATCCGGCGACGCTGACGGCGAACATGCCGCAGCTCGCGGCCATTCTTGACGAAGTCTTCGCTGCGCAGCCGATGGCGTACTGGCACGACGTTTTCAGCGGCGTACATGTTACGTACGGCGCCGTGCGCGGACCCCAAGAGGTGATCGACGATCCTCAGTTGCGCGCAAACGATGTCATCGTTCCGCTCGAAGGCGCGGGCGGCAAGCTGACCTCAACCATCAGCAATCCGATTCAGGTGCATGGCGTTGACAAGGTCTCCGCGCGGCGTGCCCCAGATCTTGGTGAGCATACCGAAGCGATCCTTCGGGAGCTGGGATTCGACGCGAAAGACATCGACGGGCTGCGCGCCAGCGGCGCCGTGCGGAACGTCAATGAACACGCAGCCTGACACAGAGACCTGACACAGAGAAAGGAACAGCAATGAGCGACATCATCACCGAGCGTAGCGACGGCATCCTGCGGGTCGCATTCAATCGCCCCGAAAAGAAGAACGCCATGACTGGAAGCATGTACACGCAACTCGCGGATATCTTCAATGAGGCCGCCGAAGACGAAGCAATCCGCGTCGTGCTCTGGCATGGCGCCGGCCAAGCGTTTTGTGCGGGCAACGACGTCGAGGATTTTCTCAAGCATCCGCCCAGAGCGGGTGACTTTCCGCAGGGCCGCCTGATCGCGGCACTCATCCGGTTTGAAAAGCCGATCGTCGTGGCCGTGCAAGGCGCGGCGATCGGCGGCGGAACCACGATGCTCACCCACTGCGATTTCGTCTACGCAGGCGAGAGCGCGAAGTTCCAGGTGCCTTTCGTCAACCTGGGGGTGGTGCCGGAATTCGGATCGAGCTTTTCGATACCGGCACGCGTGGGCTATCTCCGCGCGGCGGAATTGTTCCTGCTGGGAGAGCCCTTCACCGCCCAGCGGGCGGTGGAGCTGGGCCTCGCGACTCGCTTGGTGCCCGACGCCGACTTGCTTGCAACCGCCACTGCAACGGCACAAAAGCTGGCCGCAAAACCGGCCGGCGCGTTGCTCGCTTGCAAGCGGCTCATCAAGGAGGTTTCGCTCGACCAGCTCAATGAGGCTGTGACGAGTGAAAACCAGATGTTCATGGAGCGGGTGAGCTCGGCGGAAGCCAAGGAAGCGTTCTCGGCCTTCCTCGAGAAGCGAGCGCCCAATTTTACGAAGAGCGCGACGCACGGGGCGGCCGAATAGTCCGCGCTCGACCTGCACTCTCACGAAACCAGCCAGGATCCCGGCGGCGTCACCGTTGATGTTGGACGTGACGCCTGCCGAATCCACCATGCCTCCGAGCGAGATTCCTATGTTGACCGACAGCCAACGCGACATCATCAAGGCCACCGTTCCGCTGCTGGAAACGGGCGGCGAAGCACTGACACAATACTTCTATAAGCTGATGCTCGACGAGTATCCGCAGGTGCGCCCGCTGTTCAACCAGCATCACCAGGCCAGTGGCGCCCAGCAACGCGCGCTTGCCAACGCGGTGCTCACGTACGCGCGCAATATCGACCACCTCGAGGCGCTCGGACCGCTTGCCTCAAGGATCGTGAGCAAGCACGTTGCACTGCAAATCCAGCCCGAGCACTACCCGATCGTAGGCGCCTGTCTGCTGCGTGCCATCCGGGAGGTGTTGGGTGCGGACGTCGCGACCGACGCAGTCATCGAGGCATGGGGTGTGGCCTACCAGCAGCTTGCCAATATTCTGATGAGCGCCGAGCGTCAAGCTTACGACGCGCTGGCCAGCGCGACAGGGGGATGGCGAGGCGAACGGGCCTTCCGCGTGATCCGCAAAGTCCCGGAAAGCGCCGAAATCTCCTCGTTCTATTTGGAGCCGGTCGATGGCGGTGCGGTGCTCGACTTCACTCCGGGCCAATACATCGGGCTTCGCCTGACCGTGAACGGTGAGGAAATCCGCCGAAACTATTCGCTGTCGGCTGCACCAAACGGACGTAGCTACCGGATCAGCGTCAAGCGCGAGCCCGGTGGCGTCGCATCCAACTTCCTCCACGACGCGGTGGCCGAAGGAAGCATCCTGGAGCTCTTTCCACCTGCTGGCGAGTTCACCCTCCGCGATAGTGACAAGCCGCTTGTACTCATCAGTGGAGGCGTGGGTATCACTCCAACGCTGGCCATGGCCGAAGCAGCATTAAGCCGCAGCGAGCGGGGTGTCATATTCATCCACTATGCGCGCAACGCGCTGGTGCATGCCTTCGCAGATGTACTCAAGGCATGGCATGCCCGCTTCCCGCGGTTTCGATCCTATGTCGTCTATGAGGAGACCGAAGCTGGGCAGGCACCCATCCCGGACGGGGTAGGCCGGCCAACCCTGGAGCAATTGCGGCACTGGCTTCCAGCCGACTGCAACTTCGATGCGTATTTTCTCGGTCCGAAGCCGTTCATGGCCTTCATCAAGCGCTCGCTGCACGAACTCGGCGTACCTGAGGAAAGAAGCCGATACGAGTTCTTCGGACCCGCCGAAGAACTTAACTGAGCTTTCCTTGCCCGATGACGCGCGAGCCTCGAGTCTGTCCTGATGCGACACGCCTCGCGCGTTTGCCTGAATTACGCCTGGGCAACGGCATCTGCAACTTGTCTCTGACAAAATCGATCAGCAATCGAATCGCCGGCACGGTCCCGCGCCTCGTCGGATAAATCGCGTAGTAATGCGCCGGCTGAGACGGCCAAGTGCGCATGACCTCGGTCAACCGTCCTTGCGTGATCGATGCCGCGCAGATGTTGAGCGGCAACTGCGCGAAACCGAGTCCAGCTAACGCCGCTTCGCGCAGCGCGACGAAATTCTCGGCGATGAAGATCGGTTCCACCCGGTGCTCGATCGGTTCGCCGCCGGGCGAGATGAAGCGCCAATTGCGCACCGCTTCTGGCGTGCCGTAAGCGAGGCAAGGCAATCCTGCGAGGGCTCGAGGGTCCGGCGGATCACCGAAGCGAGCGATCAATTCCGGGTGGCCGACCAGCACATTGGGCGCAAGCCCGATCTCGCGCGCGATGACCTCTTCGGATTCGAGCGGCGAGCTGGCGGCGCGAAATGCCAGGTCAATCCGCTCGGCGATCAGGTCGATATAACGGTTCGTCAAAGTCAGGTGAATTCGCACCTTCGGATATTGCCGGGCGAACTCCGCCAACAGGCCACTGAGAATAGTTTCCCCCATCAGCAGCGAGGCGTTGATGCGTATCACGCCCGATGGCTCCGCCAGCGAGTCGTTCACCGCTACCCGCGCGCTGTCCGCTTCGACCACCATGTTCCGGGCGTGCTGATAGACCTTCTCGCCAAGCGGCGTCAGGTATTACCGGCGCAACGTCGGGCATCGGCTGTGCCGCGGCCCTGCTGTTTGCAGAAAGCGGAATCAAAGTGGTGGCAGCCGGCACTCGCGAGAGTGCGGGCGCGGCTCTCATCGCCGAGGTCGAGTCCATCGGCGGCGACGCTATCTTCGTCTCGGCAGACGTGTGTGACGCTGGGCAAATCGGTCGGCTAGTCCAGCGCGCCGAAACGCACTACGGCGGCGTCGATTATGCGTTCAACAATGCGGGTATCGAAGGCGATTTCGGTCCGCTCGATGAATTGAGCGAAGCGGCCTGGGACAAGGTCATGAACGTCAATCTGAGAGGCGTATGGCTGGCCTTGAAGTACCAATTGCCGGCGCTCAGGCGGCGCGGCGGAGGCGCGATCGTCAATACGTCGACGGACCTCGTCTCGCTGGGCCTTCCAGGCACGGGCATCTATACCGCCAGCAAGGCGGCAGTCGATGCGCTGACCCGAGTCGCAGCCATGGAGGCCGGGCCGCAAGGCATTCGTGTCAACGCCGTGAATCCGGGCAACGTCGAAACGCCGATGACCGAGCGCCTGTTCGATGAGGCAACGGTCGCCGGCATCCGCGCGGCCAATCCGCTGCGCAAGATCGCCACGGCCGACGATGTCGCGCAGGCTGCCCTGTGGCTGCTGTCGCCGGGCGCGGGCCACATTACGGGCCAGACGCTGAACATCGACGGCGGCCTGACGCTGATCTGAAAGGAGACCCCATATGATTGCCGTACTCGTCACGTTTCGCATCAAGCCGGAGTGCGTCGAAGCGTTCAAAGAGGAATTACTGAAGGTCGCTGTGCCCGTCGTGGCGGAGCCAGAATGCTTGACGCTCGACTATGCTCAGGACGCTGAGGACCCGACGCGCTTCTTGCTCTATGAAGTCTGGCCAAGTCGTGAATACTTCGAACTGACGCAGTTGAAGAAGCCCTACTACCAGCCATACCTCGAAGCTACGCAGCCAATGTGGGCAGAGCCTCGCCGATTCACTTACTTCGATCTGTTCGCGACGTATCCGCTTCGAACATAACGCATGCGTTAGGCCGCTTCGCGGCCGACACGGGGTGAAGTGGCTCGCGTTGTCGGTCGTCTGTTCTCCGCGTGCGGGTGGGGGAGGTTCCGTAGATTCAATCATTCAAAGTTGCAGGGCCCGGAGGCAACTCTGGGGACTCCCGCTGCAACTTGGCCTGTCGCCTCGCCCGGTCGTTAATCACCTGATGGCGCCGGTGGTCGGTCATCTTCTTCCACCCTCGAATTTCATCGAGGGTACGAAAACACCCAACGCACAGTTTGGTCTTGCCGTCGAAGGCGCAGACATCGATGCACGGTGACTTGACTGCCATGGGTCACGCCACCGCTTGAGCAGGCTGGACCTCGACCGTGACGTGCGACAGTCCCTTGAAGCGCTGGAGCACGGCATGATAGAAGCGTGAATCCCGCTGTGACTCGCTGGTCGCGACCGATACGACCGCGCTCATGTGACCAGGACCCACCCGCCATACATGCAGGTCGACCACCTTGTCGCCACGGTCCTCGATCGCATGGCGAACGTTCTCCGCCATGCGCCGGTCCGGATTCATGTCGAGCAGGATCGCACCGGTGTCCCGCATTAGCCCGTACGACCAGTTTGCAATCACCAGCGCGCCGATGACACCCGCTAACGGGTCCATCCACATCCATTCGAATGTGCGCGCAAGCACAAGGCCAATGATTGCCAGCACAGAGACCGCCGCGTCAGCCATGACGTGAATGTAAGCCGACCGGATATTGTGGTCCCGAGTCGCTGCGTCGTGCGCGTCATGGCCGTGCTCGTGCTCTTCGAATTCGACTTCGTGTTCGCCGTCCGGCATCCGCACAACGGCCTTGAAGGCGTGGGGTTCAGGAATGTCCTCCCTCGATTCCAGATAGCCGCCACGGTCTGCGAAAGCGAATACCTGTTGCGTCCCATCAGGCCGTACGGTCGTCACGGAAACTGCCGCCGGGGAGACCAGTCGCGAACCTTCCGTCGCTGGCGTAATGCGGAAAACGGGTGGCACACCATCCTCGAAGATGGAAACGGCGAACACACCGGACGGAGCAAAGATCTTCTGCACCTCGTCTTCGTGAGCGTGCTCGTCATCACCATGACCGTGCCCGTGGCTATGACCATGGCTATGTCCGTGACTGTGACCGTGATGGTCGCCGCTCAGCAGCCACACGCTCGCCAGGTTGACCAGCAGGCCGACCACCGCGATGGGAATCGCTTCGCCGAAGTGAATCGGTACCGGCGACAGAAAACGTGACACAGCCTCGTACCCGATCAGCACTGCAATCATGGCAAGCACAATGGCACTCGTGAATCCCGCGAGGTCGCCAAGCTTGCCGGTACCGAACACGAAGCGGGGGTCCGCTGAGTGCTTGCGCGCGTAGGTGTAGGCGAGGGCCGCAATCAGCATTGCACCGGCGTGCGTCGACATGTGCAGGCCGTCAGCAACAAGCGCCAGCGACCCGAACATACTGCCGCCGACGATTTCGATCAGCATCATCGCGCTACACAGCGCAATGACCGCCCAGGTCCTGCGCTCGTTCTGCTCGTGAGCCGCGCCCAGAAAGATGTGGTCGTGACCTGCGCCGAATGCGGCGTTTTTAAAATCACTCATGTTTTGCTCTACTTGAAATAGCTGTGAACGACTTCGATGAGCTGATCAGTCGCGCTGCCGGCCGGCTCGTCATGGGTTTCGGCATCGACGAGATGCGTGCGGATATGGTCCTCGAGCACGACCGCCAGCAGGCCATTCATCGCGCCGCGACAACTGGTTATCTGCTGCAGTACGTCGATGCATCCCCGCTCTTCCTCGAGCGCCCGCTCGATGGCTTCCACTTGCCCCTTGATGCGGCGGACTCGGTTGAGAAGCTTCTGTTTCTCGCGAATGGTGTGGCTCATTGATGACCTCCGATATACCGTGGGGGAGTATATATCAGATAGGGTGGAGGGGTATACCAATTGGCGTGACGGAAAGACAATTGAAAGGCATCGATCGCGTTAGACGCTGCCTTGTCTTTCGGGGAATAGCCTGTATGGAGCGCCGTGATCGCGCACTGGCCGGTTGTTGTCAGTCTGTTGGCCGGTAGTCTGCTCGGCGCATGGCGGGGGGGGCGAGTTGGGCGGCGCGAACGCGTCCACAACTGCTGTACCGGGGATCGCCCGCCTGCTTGTCGCGATTGCGTTAATCCTGCTTGTTGCGAGCTTGCCGACGATGCTGACCGGATTCGTGCGCTACAGCCAGGACAACAGCTTCGCTGTCCTTCGACGGAACCGGACTTTAGTGATTCTGATGGCGGCCGGCTCAATCGGCGACGCATTCATCGGTGGCCAGTCAACCGTCACTGCGTGACGAGTGAACGTCCCATGTCGGACTGCGGACCGGCCATATCATGAGAGCGAGGAAGCTGTGCTCGACAACTTCACATCGGCTGACCTCTCACACCTCCAATTTCCTCTCGCTCATCCATTTGACGATTTTCGGATCTTGATGCGAGAAAAAGCTGCTTTCTCGAGTATCCATTCCGGCAATCAGGGCGAAATCCGACTCATCGAGCTGGAAGTCGAAAACGTCGAGGTTCTCAATCATTCTTTCCTTGCGCACCGACTTCGCCAGGGCCACGATCCCGCGCTGAACCAGCCAGCGCAGAACAACCTGGCCGACTGATTTCCCGTGCTTCCCGGCGATTTGCTGCAGGACGTCGTTTTGGAAGAGATTGTTCTTGCCCTCGGCAAACGGCGCCCACGCCACGCACTGAACGCCGATCTCTTTCATGAAATCGTTGCTTTCGGCCTGTTGATGGAACGGGTTGACTTCCACCTGATTGACGGCGGGTGCGATTTCATTGAACGCCTTGATGTCCATTAAGCGATCAGGGTAGAAGTTGCTCACGCCGATCGCACGGACCTTGCCTTGGCGAAGGGCATCTTCCATCGCTCGCCAAGCGCCGTGTACATCGTTGTAGGGCTGATGGATCAGGTAGAGGTCGACATAGTCGAGCTGCAGCTGGCGAAGCGACTTGTCGATCGCTTGCTGAGTGCGCTCGTAGCCGGCGTCTTGCACCCAGAGCTTGGTGGTGACGAAGAGCTCGTCCCTCGCGACGCCGCTCTTCTTGATGCCTTTGCCGACCGCCGCTTCGTTCATGTAAGACGCGGCGGTGTCGATGTGGCGGTAGCCGGCGTCGATCGCGTCGATGACGCACCGCTCGCATTCGTCGAGGTCGCGTATCTGGAAGACGCCGAAGCCGAGGATAGGCATTTCGACGCCATTGTTGAGAGTCACATGTTGCATATCTATTCTCTGTCTGTTGGATGGCTCGGCGTTAGCGGTCAATGCGTTGCTGCATTTGGGCCGGATAGCGCGCTCCGACTATCTGGATGTTGCGCAAGGCTGATTCGATAGATTTCAGATCGTCCGCGGACAGCTCCACGGCTGCGGCCCCCACGTTTTCTTTCAACCGGTGCAGCTTCGTGGTGCCTGGTATCGGCGCGATCCACGGCTTTTGCGCGAGCAGCCACGCGAGTGCGATCTGCGCGCGCGTTACGCCTTGTGCGTCCGCAATCTGTCCGAGCACGTCGACGAGCGCCGCATTCGCCTTGCGGTTCTCTTCGGAGAAGCGAGGCACGATGGAACGAAAGTCGTTCGAGGCGAACTCGGTGTTGGCGTTGATCGCGCCGGTCAGGAAGCCCTTGCCCAATGGACTGAAAGGCACAAAGCCGATACCGAGCTCTTCGAGCGTCGGGAGAACGGACTGCTCCGGTTCGCGCCACCACAACGAGTACTCGCTTTGCAGGGCGGCGACCGGCTGTACCGCATGAGCGCGCCGAATCGTCTGAGCGCCGGCTTCCGACAAACCGAAGTGTTTGACCTTGCCTTCGCGGATGAGGTCTTTCACGGTTCCCGCTACCTCTTCGATCGGAACGTTTGGATCGACGCGATGTTGATAGAAGAGATCGATGCGATCGGTTTTGAGCCGCTTCAACGACGCTTCCGCGACCGCTCGGATGTGTTCGGGACGGCTATCGACGGGCTTCTTCGAATCGCCGTCCTGAAACCCGAACTTCGTCGCGATCACGATCTGATCGCGAAACGGGGCGACCGCCTCGCCCACCAGTTCCTCGTTGGCGAACGGGCCGTAGCACTCGGCCGTGTCGAAGAATGTGACGCCCGCTTCGAACGCCGACCGGATGAGGGTGATGCCTTCGGCTCTTTCGACAGCGGGGCCGTACCCGAAGCTGAGGCCCATGCAACCCAGACCGATGGCTGAAACCTCGAGTCCACTATTTCCCAGCTTGCGCTTTTGCATTGCTCTATCTCCGTCGGATTGCCTGTGGCACAGGGAGAATCAAGCTTAGTCTGCTGTGATGGGTTCAACAATATGCCTACAATTGCATAGGCTTATGAACATTCCTCAACTATGCAAAAAGCTGGCCTATCGGATTTGACCGTATTCGTGGAGATTGCCCGCCAGCGCAGCTTCAGTGCGGCCGCGCGCAATCTGGGGGTGTCGCCGTCGGCGCTCAGTCATGCCATGCGCGCATTCGAAGCGCGCCTCGGGGTGCGGCTGTTCAACCGGACGACCCGCTCGGTTGCGCTCACCGAAGCGGGGGAGCGCTTGCTGCAGCGTGCCGGTCCCGCCCTCGCCGACCTGCAAGACGCAGTCAGCGAAGCGGCCTCCTCACGCGATCGTCCATCGGGGGTCATTCGGATCAGCGCGTCGGAATCGGCGGGAAAGCTGCTCGTGCGCAATATCTTGCCCAGCTTCCTCGCGCGATACCCGGACATTCATGTCGAGATCGTCGTCGACACGCGCATGGTCGATATCGTCGCTGATGGGTTCGACGCGGGCATCCGTGTGTTGCAAGACGTGCCACGCGACATGATCGCTGTGCGCTTCGGAGTCGACATGCGCTTCATGGCCGTAGCCTCGCCCGACTATCTGCGGCAGCATCCCGCGCCACAGGCGCCGCATGATCTTTTGCACCATCGGTGCATCCGATTTCGCTTCGAGAGCGGTGCGCTGTACCGATGGGATCTTGAACGTCGCGGAAAGAGCGCGAGCATCGACGTCGATGGCCCGATGACGCTTGGCAACCTCAATCTCATGATTGAAGCCGCGCTCAACGGGATTGGCGTCGCGTGGGTTCCGGATTATCTGGCGGGCGAGTACGTGGCGTCGGGGCGCCTCGTCCAGTTGCTTGCGGACTGGAGTCCAACGATTCCCGGGCTCTGCCTGTATTACCCCGCGAATCGTCATCCTCCGGCTGCACTGCAACTCTTCGCGGCCGCAGTTCGCGAGTGGGCCGAATTCAACGTGAAAAGCAGCTCTCCAAGGCTTAGACCACGATGACGGTAAAAAACGGGGTCAAAGGCGCGAACCTTGTCCACACGAAACAAATGTAATCGTCTGTTAATGCCGCCTGGCGCAGCCCTGTTTGACGACGGAAGCGCCTTTCCGTTTTGATACGATCCGGCCTTTTCCGTCATCGCCCCTCCAGCGTGAATCGCCGATACGTATCGTTGTTTCGTGAATATTGCGCACGGTGGCTCGCCCGCATTCGAACGTTGGCCGCCGCCGGCAGCACGAAAGCCGGACTCGTTTTCAACAGCGCGTTGCGCTCGCTTCGCCACCCGACGCGACGCGGCATCGCGCTGACGCTCGCCGCGTTGCCGGCGCTGTTCCTGGTGTACGTGCTCGCGCTCGTACCGTTCACGCCGAGCATCGGCGATATCCGCAAAGCCCGCGTCGATCGGCCGGCCTTGATCGTGTCCGCCGACGGCAAACTGCTCGCGGAATTCAAGCCGGTCAATCGTGAGTGGGTGTCGCTCAAGCAAATCTCGCCATACATGGTGGACGCATTGATCGCGACCGAAGACCGGCGCTTTTACGAGCATCACGGCATCGACTTGAAGCGCACCGCGTCGGCCGCGCTGCATACGTTCTCCGGCGACCGGCAAGGCGGCTCGACGATCACGCAGCAACTCGCGCGCAACCTTTATCCGGACGAAATCGGCCGCGCGCCGACCCTCACGCGCAAACTCAAGGAAGCGATCACGGCGTTCAAGATCGAAGCCGTGTACAGCAAGGACCAGATCCTCGAGACGTACCTCAACACGGTGCCGTTCCTTTACAACGCCTACGGCGTGGAAATGGCGTCTCGCACCTATTTCGACAAATCGGCCGCTCAGCTCGACATCCTCGAAAGCGCGACGCTCGTCGGCATGCTGAAGGCCAACAGCGCCTACAACCCGGTGCTCAATCCCGAGCGCGCATTGGAGCGGCGCAACACGGTGCTCGGACAGATGAACAAGTTCGGGAAGCTCCAGCCCGCCGCGTATAACTGGCTGAAGCGGCAACCGCTCAACGTCGATTTCGAGCCTCAGAACGCGCCATCGAGCGCCGCGCCGCATTTCACGGCCCAATTGCGCAAGTGGCTGATCGGATGGGCCGATCGCAACGGCTACAACATCTATTCCGATGGGTTGATCGTGCACACGACCATCGATTCCCGTTTGCAGGCGATGGCGACCCGGGCGATGGAGTGGCAGACGAACCAGTTGCAAGAGATCGCGAACGACGCATGGAACGCACGCACGGGCTGCTCGCCGCGCAACGGCCTGTTCCAGGCGTTCATCCGGCAGACGCCCGAATACCGCGCCGCGCGCGATGCGGGTCAATCGGATCAGGCCGCGCTTGAGAAGCTCGGCACGGACCCCGCGTTCGTCGGCGCGCTATGCCGGAGCAAGGCGCAGATCCAGGCGGGTTTTGTCGCGATCGATCCGCACAACGGAGATATCAAGGCATGGGTCGGCAGCCGCGATTTCGGCGCCGAGCCGTTCGATCACGTGCAGCAGGCGCGGCGTCAGCCGGGTTCGACATTCAAGCCGTTCGTCTACGGCGCGGCCTTTGAGGATGGCGCGCGGCCGAGCAATACGATCGTCGACCGGAACGTCGCCATTCCGCTGACCGGCCATGCGATCTGGCGGCCGACCGACGCGGAGCCGCCCACCGGCGAACCGATGACGCTGCGCGACGCGCTCGCGTTTTCGCGCAACCGCGTCACCGCTCAGCTCATGCAAAAGGAGGGCCCCGAGAAGGTCGTACGACTCGCGTACGCGATGGGCGTGCGCGAGAGTCCGCTCGAAGCGGTGCCGTCGCTCGCTCTCGGCACGAGCCCCGTCACGCTGAAGGAAATGGTCTCGGCGTACTGCACGATCGTGAACAACGGCGCCTATATCGCACCGCGCATGGTCACGCGCATCGAGGATCACAACGGCAAGGTGCTCGCGGAATTCCCGAGCGCCGCGCCACAACAGGCGCTGCCCGCCGGTGCAGCGCAAACTCTTGTCGACGTGATGCGCGACGTCGTGACTCGGGGCACCGGCTCGGACATCCGAACGCGCTTCGGAATTCGCGCCGATGTCGCCGGCAAGACGGGTACGACCCAGGACAACACGGATAGCTGGTTCATCCTGATGCATTCGCAGTTGGTCGCCGGCGCGTGGGTGGGTTTTGATGACGCACGCGTGACACTCGACAACGACTATTGGGGTGAGGGTGCGCACAGCGCCTTGCCGATGGTGGGCGCGTTTTACGACATGGCGCTGCGCGCGAGAGTCATCGATCCGCGTGCGCAGTTGGGCCCCGAGGAGAGCCGGCCTTCTCGCACGGTCCATGCAAAACGCCATCGACACTTCCTCTTCTGGCAGTTCTGATGACTTACAGTTAATTACAAAGTGTTCGGAGTTACCGGCGCGCACCGTTCGTAGAATCCAAGCATTCAAGTGAACTTTGGGAAAACGAATATGAAAACAGTGCAACGGATTGCCGCCGGCCTCGTGGCGCTTGCCTCCGTGTCAGCCTTTGCGGCAGCGGGCGGCAATGGAGGTGGAAATGGCGGAAGCGGTGGAAGCGGCGGAGCGGGAAGCAGCGGGGGAGCCGGACACGGTGGTCTGGGCAGCAATGCGGGTGGCGAGTCCGCCGGGCACATGAGCAGTAAGGGACTCGGCAATACCAATGGCTTTAATTCAGGCGACCGCGATGCCGGCCTTGCCCGCGCGGCGGATCGATCGGACACGCAGGCGGACCGTGCCGCGGCGGAACCGAGCCATAAGAGTCTTCATGCGTCTCACACCGATCACGCGCGTTCACACTCGCATGCGCGGGTAAGCGCGAAGCTTCACCACAGTCAGCACATCGCTAGCAGCCATTCGACTTGAACGTCAGGAGTCCAGGTCAGTTTGAAGTCGAAGCGAGCGCCCCTGTGTAGTTCTGCTCGGGCGCCGCGTCCATACGGGCCTGTTCCCGGACGCTAGCGATATAGAGCGCACCGGAGTCTGTTGAATTCTCCGCGCCGTCATAAACGATTGTGATTCGACCTGGCCGCTTCCAGGCCGCTTTGAGCACCTCGAATCTGGCGCCCGTGTGGCTCTTCATGGTGACCTTCCATTTGAATGCCGGTCGGCCAAATCGGGCTTCCAGCCACCTGTAGTTGTGTTGCTGGAATGCAAGCCCACGGGTGCTGATGTGGATGCCCTCGACGATGCCGTCGATGATGCTGACGCGCATGCTGTCGCCGTTGACAAGGTCAGGCTGCTTGCCCGCCGGCCATGTGACATACAGCATCTCCGTGCCGGAGGGTGCAAGGCCGTATCGCCGCGCGTCGGCGTGCTGGAAACATGCATAGTCAGGCGCGCTAGTGTCGCCGGGCATGGCGACCTGAATCGGGCACTCGGGAATGCCCCCGATCGGCTTGGCAATCAGGATGCCGTACAGTCCCGTGTCCTTCGCGGTCTCGATGGGCGCGGGAGCGGCGGGTGCGGGAGCAATCGGCGCCGGCAAGGCGGGACGTATCGATGATTGCGGTTCGCTAACCTGATGGGGCACCGTGCAACTCGACACTGCACCAGTCAGCAGTACTAGAACAACGGATGCACACAAACGACTCGCTGAAGACCTGGTCCTTACCGCGATTTGGCTAGCCATGTTTGTCCCCCGGTTGTTTTTTATCTCCTTCTTTATGCGGACAAGATTTTTGCCAAAGTGCCAAAAGAGTCTGTTCGCCAGAGAACAGAGAGAGGCAGTGAGGACACCGCAGTTAGGGCAAACCCCGGGATATCGGCTCCTGCCAGCAGCGTAAGCCGAACAACGGCACGAGCCCGTAAGCATGGTCAAGCATGTCCGACTGCAGCTTTTCGTAGTGTTCCCAGCGCGTCTCGTCGATGTAAAGAAAGATCTCCAGCGCGACCACGGGCTGGCTCGATTGCAGTTGGCGGATCACGACCGGCATGTCCTGGCGGACCGCAGGGTGGTCGCGGAGATGCGCGCTCAGAAAGAGACGGTACAGGCCGAGGTTCGTACGGCGCTGTGTATCGTCGAGCGCGAGCGCCGCGAGTGGCCCGTCGATATCGCTGTGCAGCCGGGCGAGCATCGCCTCGTCGGGAAAGCGAACGGTGTCGGCGTCGAAATGGATTGCATGCTTAAGGCGTCTTGAACCCGACTCCGTCATGCCGCGCCAGTTCTTCACGCTGTGCGTCAGCAGGACGTAGCTTGGCAGCATGACGATCGAGTTGTCGAAGTTTCGCACCTTGATCGTGTTCAGCGCGATGTCGATCACGGTGCCGTCGGCGATGAAGCCGGGCACTTCGATCCAGTCGCCCACGCGGAGCATGTCGTAGGCGGCGAGCTGGATGCTGGCCACGAAGCCCAGTAGCGAATCGCGAAAGATGATGATGAGCAGCGCGGTCATCGCACTGAGGCCGGTGAGGAAGTACGCGGGCGAGCGCTCCAGCAGCACCGAAATCACGGCGATCAGCGCGATCACGTAGAGCACGATGGTGGCGATCTGCAAAAAGCTTTTGATTGGCCGCTCGCTCGCGGACGGGAAGTGGCTGTAGCGCTCGCCGACGCTTTCGAGGAACGCGAGCGCGGCGCGTAGCAGCGTGTACACCATGTAGCAGGCCGCGAGGATCGCGATCGGATGCCCGAGCGTCGCCATCAGCGGGAAGTCGAGTCCGGAAAGCAGGGGAGCGGCCGAGTAAATGATCGCGGCCGGCGCGAGCGGCGCGAGCCGATGGAAGACCTGGTGGCGCTCGGCGGCGCGCAGCCACTTGTGCCGCTCCTGGCGAGCGAGACGGCCGACGATCACCAGCATGATCGAGCGCGTGACGTAGTAGCAGATCGCGCTCGCCAGAAGAATCGCAAACAGCAGGATCGCGACGAGCAGTACCGCGACGAACGCACTGTCGGTGTAGACGTGGAAGTGATGCCAGTCCGGCCCGCTTTCGATACGCAGCGCCTTGTCGAACATAGACCCTCCCGTTGCCGGCGAGCTCATTTCGTCGGACAGATCCGGTCTGGCCGCGTGAGCCCCGCAAAAAGAATAAAGGACCAGGATAAGACCAAAGTCCAATAGCCTTCCGATCGAAACGCAACTATCAATATTGAAGCCAGCAAAGTCAGGCTACTGACCCGTGTCAAGGTGGATGCGGATTGGCAAACCTTGAGTCCGTGTGCGGGCGTTGGGCGCAGGATGTGTCTCTTCCATTTCTTCTGCGGTAAGTGACCGCTAAATGACGCCCGCGCGGGCGGGTAGAACGGAGGGTAAGGCGATGTTGAAGCGCATATGTCCTCTGCTGGCGACGATCGCATTGGTCGCCTGCGCTGTCACAACCGAACAGCCGATTTCCGATGTCGACAAGGCATCGAAATCAGGGTTCCTGAACAATTATTCCCTGCTGAAACCGGGAGAGAAAGGCCAGGCGGCGCTTCGCTACCTCAATCCAAATGTAGACTGGAAATCCTACACGGGAATCTTCATCGAGCCCGTTGTGTTCATCAACGACGCCACCGCACATGTCGAGGCGGAGCAGCAGCAGATATTGACGAGCTATTACTACAACGCGTTGAAGACACGCCTGGCGACTGTGCTGCCGATCGTCGACCTGCAGGGCCCACACGTTTTGGTCGTCCGCGCCGCCCTGACTAACGTTACGACCGGGACGCCGGGATTGCGCACGATCTCGGTGATCATCCCGCAGGCCCGCTTGCTCAATGCGGCGCAGAGCCTCGCGACGGACAGCTATGCCTTCGCCGGTTCGGCGCAAAGCGAAGGCGAGATCACGGACGGCGAGACCGGGGAGCTTCTCGCCGAAGCGGTGGACGGCCGCGCCGGCGGAATGAGCCTCAAGAATGTGGGCAACGGAAAATGGGGCGACGCAGAGAAAGCGATGGACTATTGGGCGGACCTGGTGGCCAAGCGCCTAACCGAATACAGGTCAGGCACGCCGGCCTCGTGATGCGCCGTTCGTGCTCGAAGTGATCAAGGAGCGCAACATGAATCGAACCGTGGTCGCGTTCATCCTCGCCGGCCTTTTCGTCGCGCTGCCGGCCCTGGCTCAGAGCCCCTCGCCGATCAGCCCCGCAAAGATGACCTGCGAGGAGTTCGTCGCGGTGGACGACGCCTACCGTCCCACTCTCGTCTATTGGGTCGCCGGCGTCGACCATCTCGGCATTCGCGAGACCGACACGATGGTGGTCGACACGGCGACGCCCGTCGGCATCATCGTCGAAGAGTGCAAGAAGACGCCGAAGATGGCGTTCAAGACCAAGGTTCGCATGCTGTACAAGAGCGACCAGATCAAGCTCTTCGAACATCACTGAAGCGGGGCCTGCGGCGTGGGGTACCCGGTGCGCCCGAGCAGGCCGCCCCTGCGTCGAAGCTCGATGACTTTCATGGAAACCTGAACCATGCAAAGAATCGCTCGCCTGTCGATCGGCCTCACGTTCGTCTCGCTTGCCTGTGCGGCAGCGGCTCAGCAGCCGATCATCTATCCGGCCCGAGGGCAGAGTCCTACCCAGCAGCAGACCGACACCGCCGAGTGTCATGCGTGGGCGCAGCAGACCACAGGGGTCGATCCCGTCGCGCTGGCCGAGCAGATGGCGAGTGGCGCGCCACAGCCTGAGCGTCGCGGCGGCCTCTTTCGCGGAGCCGGGGGCGGCGCGCTGTTCGGCACGCTGATCGGCGGCGCGGCCGGTGGGCACTGGGGCGAGGGCGCCGGCATAGGCGCGCTCGTCGGCACGATGGGCATGGGCATGCGAATGCGGCGCGAGCAGCAGCAAATGGAGATGCAGCAAACGGGCATGCACCAGCAGGCATCGGGCCAGCTCGCGACCTACAACCGAGCCGTCAAGGCGTGCATGACCGGCCGAGGCTACACCGTCGAGTAGACAGGGCGCCGGCCGCGCTGCGCGGCGCGCGGGTTCGCGAGCCGATCCGCGACACTGGGGAGGTAACACCATGCTGAAGCCTTTGCGGGCCACCGCCCTTGCGATCCTGGTCGGCTCGGCGCCGACATGGGTTCTCGGAGCGGACTTCGACGGCAGCAAGCCGCTCCTGTGCGCGACCATCGACGCGCACTTCTGCGACATCGGCGAGGTGTGCTTCCGGACGCTGCCCGGGGTCCTGGGCGCACCGGACTTCATTCGCATCAACTTCGCGAAGAAGGCGATTGTTGGGTCGTCGCAGCGTTCGACTGCGATCCGGTATATGGAAGCCGGCGAAGGGCAGTTGCTCATGCAAGGTACGGAACTCGGCTATGGGTGGAGCATCGCGCTTGATACGAAGTCGGGTGGTATGTCCGCGACGCTCGTTAATCGCGACGATGTGTTCGTGCTGTTTGGGACTTGTACGCCGTCGTAGCACTTCGACCTGTTAACGAGTTAGCGGCTGGAAAAGCGCATTGAATGCAGCACACTGCGGCTTGTGACACGATGTTGGTGTCGATTAGCCAATGGAAAATTTGTGAGCATTCAAGGTTTGCGCGAAACACTCGAAGGTCGTCAGATCGCCATTTACTTTAGCGCGGTCGTAATCGCAGCAGGCGTGGCCGTGCTGGTACGTGGCACCACCGCGCTTGAGGACTGGATCAACCCGGCGCTGGGGCTCATGCTGTTCGTGACGTTCTTGCAGGTTCCGCTTGCGGCTTTAGCGCAGGCTTTCTCACGAGTCCGCTTTCTGGCGGCGCTGTTCACGGCTAACTTCATCGTCGTACCGGTTCTCGTGGCGGGACTTGTTCAGTTCTTGCCGGGCGATCCGATGGTCCGTCTTGGCGTGTTGCTTGTGCTGCTTACGCCATGCATTGACTATGTGGTCACGTTTTCTCAGTTGGGCCGGGCGGATGCGCGTTTGCTGCTGGCCGCGACGCCTGCGCTGTTGATCGCGCAAATGTTGTTGCTGCCTGTTTATCTCCGTTTCTTGCTTGGTGACAGTGCGTCTGGTCTGATCCAGGCCGGTCCTTTTGTGCACGCGTTCGTTTGGCTCATTGCCGTGCCGCTCATTCTTGCGGTCGCGATGCAGTTATGGGCTAAGCGACACTGGACCGGAGAGCGCATTTTCGCTGCACTGGGCGTGCTGCCTGTACCGTCAACTGCATTGGTATTGTTCGTGGTTATCGCAGCGGTGGTGCCTCGGCTTGCACCTGCTGTTGGGGCGGCGCTGACAGTTGTGCCGATCTATGTCGTTTTTTCGATTGCTGCGCCGTTATTGGGGTGGGGTGTTGCTCGCGCTTTTCGGCTTGATATAGGCGCTGCGCGGGCGGTTGCTTTTAGCGCTTCGACTCGCAACTCGCTTGTGGTTCTGGCTCTTGCCTTTGCGATACCCGGCGCGATTCCTGTTCTACCTGCGGTTATTGTTACTCAGACGCTTGTGGAGTTGCTCAGTGAGCTGGTCTATGTTCGGTTGGTTCCGAAACTTGGCGGTGGAGGGGCGTCCTCGTCTTCTCAAACATCTTGATTAGAAGGCGGAGCACGGCACCGGTTTGGCGCGCTGCGGTTTGATAAGGTGGTGATTCCGGATAGAGGCCGGCATGCATCGGTCAATGCCAGAGCAAACACTACTGCGCACCGGCTGACCGATATGGAGTGTGTTTAAGCCAGCAGGGCGGTATTGCGGACGTCTCTGCATGGCTGATCGTTGCTCGATGTGGAGGACCGTAGTCGACCCGAAACGGTCCGTCAAACGGTCATTCTGGCAGGGGCGGCAGTTGAGTGCACAGCGGTCATTGGTCTTGCTGCCGGGACCTTGAGATCTACAAAGCGTGCTGTGCCATGGTTCACCAGAGGCAAGATTGACACCACGCTGATCGACAGCAGTTCGGATACCGTGTACGTCGGCAATGACGTGGACTCGATGTATCGCCTCAGAGCGTGCCTGCGATCCATTGGGGAGTAGGTGATTACCAAGGCCAACTACAACAGTTTCAGCATCATTGTTTATCGTTGGACTCCCGGATCACCTGAGCGCGCCGGGCGGTCTCGCCCAGCGCAGGCCAACCGCCGTGCTGTCTGATTCTCACGGCCATGGCGTTGGCCGGCTGCCGGCCGCCAATCTGCCGGTCTGGCATCAGCCAGATTCTCATCCCTCCAGCCTCTGCGCGTTCTCCAGAATCCACGCCTTCGTCTCCTCGAGCACTTCGTCGGAAAGCTTTGGATCCTGCACGAGCCGCGCGAGGATCACGGCGCCGAGCATCGCCACCCGGCTGCCAATTGCAGTCCGTCGCGCAACTGCGGCGTCGAGGTGCGGCGCGTTCGCCGCGACCCGCTCGAACTGCTCCCGCAGCCCCGCTTCCATTGCTGCGCGCGCTTCGGGCGTCTGCCGCACCGCTTCTGCGCCAAGCGCTGCGAACAGACAGCCCGCCGCGACGTTGTCACGATGAGCCGGCGACAGGTAGGCCGCAGCATAACGTGCGAGGTCCGCGTCTGCGCTCGCGCTCTTCGCCAGCGCATGCGTGAGCGTTTGCGCAATCAAATCGTCCTTGGATTTGAAATAGCCGTAGAAACCGCCGTGCGTAAGCCCGGCGGCCTTCATCACGTCGGCGACGGTCACTGTGTCAAAGCCTCGCGTGCGGAACAGGCGGCTCGCAGCATCCAGAATCGTCCGCCTGTTCTCGGCAACCTGCTCTCGGCTCACTCTCATTTTCCTTCCCCACAGATAGTGCTTGACATTATACATGACGATCGTCATGATTATTTATACATGATGATCGTCATGTATAAATGCAATGGTCTTGAAAGGAGAAGTGATATGTCCACGAAACCCGCGGTGCTCATTACGGGCGCGTCCACCGGCATCGGCGCCGCATATGCCGATCGTTTCGCGAAGCGCGGCCATGATCTCGTACTGGTTGCGCGCGATCGCGGCCGCATGGAGCAGCTAGCCGCACGACTGCGTGCGGAAAATAGCGTCGGCGTCGATATCATCAAGGCGGACCTCACCGATGCGTCCGAACTCGGCCAGGTCGAAGCGCGCTTGCGCGACGACGCACACATTGGCGTGCTGGTCAACAACGCCGGTACGAGTGTGCCGGGCGCCTTCGTCGAACAGACTCCGAACACTGTCGCCGCGCTGGTCAATCTGAACACGACCGCAGTCGTGCGCCTCGCTGCCGCGGTCGCGCCTCGTTTTGTGCAGGCGGGCACGGGTGCGATCGTCAATATCGCGTCGGTGGTCGCGCTCGTGCCGGAGTTTGGGGCGACTGTCTATGGCGCGACGAAGGCGTTCGTGCTGTACCTTTCGCAGGGGCTGCAATTCGAACTCGGGTCAAAGGGCGTGTACGTGCAAGCGGTGCTGCCTGCGGCGACGCGCACGGAAATCTGGGCGCGAGCAGGCAAGAACGTCGACGCGATACCAGGCGTGATGGAAGTGGATGAACTCGTCGATGCCGCGCTCGTCGGCTTCGATCGCCGTGAAGCAGTCACGATTCCACCGCTTCCCGACGCCGGCCAGTGGGACGCGTACCAGGCGGCGAGGCAGGCCATGTCGCCGAACTTCGCGCAGGAGCATGCGGCGGCACGCTATCGCGATGTGCAGTAAGCGCGCGACGCTCGTCGCGATATAGCCTTCGCTGAGGTTCATTCACGGAATGTCGTCGAGTAAGTTAATTATTTCGTATGCCTAATTTATTTTCGCTCGCCTAGCGAATTTGCACCACACCCGTTTGGAGGTAGTTCCCATGAAGTCTCTGATTCAAACCGTTGTTGTTGCCGCTGCCCTCGCTGCTCCTGTCGTGGTGTTCGCCCAGACGAACCAGCTCGTTACCCGTGCGCAGGTGCGTGCTGAGTTGATCCAGCTCGAAAAGGCCGGCTATAAGCCGGCCCATGGCCAAGACCCCTATTACCCCGCCGACATTCAGGCGGCTCAAGCAAAGGTCGCTGCACAGAATGCCGCGACAGGCGCCGGCGGCGTCGCGGGCGGTTCGTCCGACGCGGGTCGCCCGGCCATCTCGAAGGCTGACTGGAGCGCGATGTACCACCATCACTGACTGGCAGTTGCCCGAGCGACAACAGGACGCCGGTCGCATTCCGTCCTCCGGCAGAGCCCTATGAGCGCTCGGATAACGCTAACGGAGCGCATAACCCGGCGCGCGCCGCAGACTCGCGCGCTCTTATTTGGAAAATGATCATGTTTATCGCATCGCCACTGCCAACCCGGCGCAGCTCATTTGCATCGGCGGCGGCTGCGCTCAGCCTTGTCCTGACCGCTGCCTTTAGTTACACCCACGCCGCTCCGGTTGCGGATCAGCCTTCCGCGACTCAGCGTGCAACGGCTGAAGACGACTCGATCCGTCCGTTCCCCAAAATCCATGTGCCGCAGGAAGCCATTGATGACCTTCGCCGCCGGATCGCCGCCACGCAATGGCCCGAAAAGGAGACCGTCGCAGATTCTTCGCAGGGCGTGCCGCTCGCGACCATGCAGGCACTCGCGCGCTATTGGGCGACGGACTACGACTGGCGCAAGGCTGAAGCGAAGCTGAATGCCCTTCCGCAGTTCGTGACGACCATCGACGGGGTGGACATTCACTTCATCCATGTTCGCTCGAAGAACCCCAATGCGCTTCCATTGATCATCAACCACGGCTGGCCCGGCTCCGTGCTCGAGCAGACCAAGCTCATCGGATTGTTGACGGACCCGGTAGCGTATGGCGGGAAGGCCGAAGACTCGTTCGATGTCGTCATCCCCTCGATGCCGGGCTACGGTTTCTCCGGTAAGCCGACGACCACCGGCTGGGGGCCCGAGCACATGGCCCGCGCCTGGGCGGAGCTGATGCGCCGTCTCGGATATACGCACTACGTCGCCCAAGGCGGCGACTGGGGTGCGTTTGTCGTCGACCAGATGGGTTTGCAGGCTCCTCCGGGACTGCTCGGCATCCACACCAACATGCCGGCAACGGTTCCAGCCGACGTCGACAAGGCGCTCCAGATCGGCGCCCCGGCTCCAGCCGGCCTGTCAGCGGAGGAGAAACGCGCCTACGAGCAGCTCGCCCTGACGTTCAAGGAAGTGGACTACGCCCGGTTGATGGGATCGCGTCCGCAGACGCTCTACGGCATTGCCGATTCACCCGTCGGCCTCGCCGCGTGGCTCCTCGACCACAACGATGCCGATGGCCAGCCGGCCGCGGCGGTCGTCTCGGCTCTGAACCGGACCACGAGCGCCACCGGTGAACTGACGCGTGACGAGATCCTCGACAACATCACGCTGTACTGGCTAACGAATACCGGGGTATCTGCGTCTCGTCTCTACTGGGAATATAAGGGCGGCTTTTTTAACGCCAAAGGCGTGAAGATCCCGGTGGCCGTGAGCGTGTTCCCCGGCGAGCAATATCAGGCGCCGCTGAGCTGGACAGAGAAGGCCTACCCCAACCTCATCTATTACCACCAGGCAGAGAAAGGCGGCCACTTCGCCGCGTGGGAGCAGCCGATGATCTTCGCTCAGGAACTTAGGGCGGCGTTCAGGCCGCTGCGCTGAGCTAGTGGACGCCGACGGTCTTCCTCCCCGCCGTCCGCGTCTTCGCCCCACGAATTTCAAAGGCGTGTCGGCAGCCTTCGGGCGCCTTCCGCCGATCAGGAGATTGATCATGTTCGGACTTTATTCGCGAATTGGCAGACGCCGTGGTTTTGCGGCTTCCGCATTGGTCGCAGCAGCCATCGGCATTGCTCTTTCCGCGGTCGCCGCGCACGCCGAAACGACACTTCCTGCGTCCGCTGGCGTAGAGGTCGCTGCCCAGGCACCCATCACCTCGAACTCCGGCGCGGCGACTGCGCAGGCTTCCGTGATCGGGGTCGCCGCAGCGGCGTCGACTGCAGACGACACGTCGATCCGTCCGTTCCCGAAAATCCATGTGTCCGACGAGGCTCTCGCGGACTTGCGTCGGCGGATCGCCGACACAAAGTGGCCCAGGCAGGGAACGGTAACGGATGCGTCGCAAGGCGTGCAACTCGCAACGATGCGCGAGCTCGCGAGCTATTGGCAGTCGGATTATGACTGGCGCAAGGTCGAAGCGAGGCTGAATGCGTTGCCGCAGTTCGTGACGACCATCGACGGGGTCGACATTCACTTCATCCATGTTCGCTCGAAGAACAAGAATGCGTTGCCGGTGATCATCACGCACGGATGGCCAGGCTCGATCGTCGAGCAGTTGAAGATCATCGATCCGCTGACGAATCCAACGGCCCATGGCGGGAGTGCATCGGACGCTTTCGACGTGGTGATTCCGTCGCTGCCAGGCTACGGGTTTTCGGGGCAACCCACCACACCCGGTTGGGACCCCGCTCACATCGCACGCGCGTGGACCGTGCTGATGAAGCGCCTCGGATATGAACAATTTGTGGCGCAGGGCGGCGATTGGGGTGACGCGGTATCGGAGCAGATGGCACTGCAGGCGCCACCAGAATTGCTCGGCATTCACACCAATATGCCTGCCACTGTGCCGGACGATGTTGCAAAGGCACTTCAGTCGGGCGGCCCGCCGCCAGCCGGCCTCTCAGCCGACGAGAAGCATGCCTACGACCAGCTCGATTTCTTCTACAAGCATGGCCTGGGCTACGCTCAGGAGATGGCAAATCGCCCGCAGACGCTGTACGGGATCGAGGATTCGCCTGTTGGTCTCGCCGCGTGGATGCTCGATCACGACGCGCGCAGCTACGCGCTCGTTGCACGCGTCTTCGACGGTCAGAGTGAAGGCCTGACGCGAGACGACATCCTCGACAACATCACGCTCTACTGGCTGACGAACACGGCGGTCTCTTCGGCTCGTCTCTATTGGGAAAACAAGCTCGACTTCTTCGCCCCGAAGCACGTCACCATCCCGGTTGCCGTGAGCGTCTTTCCTGATGAGATCTATGCGGCACCGCGGAGTTGGACGGAGCGGGCCTATCCCAAGCTCATTCATTACAACAAGCTCGATAAGGGCGGCCACTTTGCGGCGTGGGAGCAGCCCCGGCTCTTCGCCGAAGAGCTACGCGCAGCCTTCAGGCCGCTGCGCAACTCGTGACGTCCCAAAGCCAGGAGGGCTCGGCGCTTCGGGATTCAAGGTCCCAGTGCCGCCGGGGCGCAAGCACGGCGGCCGGCGTGTAGACGTCGGCCGCATCCCTTCAAGCCATCTCTCTGAATGGAGTTTGATTATGAACATCACTGCCACGAACGACCTGAAGCTCGAAGTGGTCGTCATCCCCGTTTCGGACGTCGATCGCGCCAAGCGGTTCTACAGTAACCTGGGCTGGAAGCTTGACGCCGAGATCAACAAAGGGGACGCCTTCCGGATCCTGCAGTACACGCCTCCGGGCTCGCCGGGCTCGATCCACTTCGGCAAGGGGGTCACGACGGCCACGCCGGGCTCGGCGCAGCTCTATCTCGTCGTGTCCGACATCGAGGCGGCTCGCGCCGAGCTCATCGACCTGGGCGTGGACGTGAGCGAAGTGTTCCACCTGACCCCCGGCGAACCCGCACAGAGCGGCCCGCATCCGCAGCGCAACACCTACTCCTCATACGCCAGGTTCAGCGACCCGGACGGCAACAGCTGGCTGCTGCAGGAAGTCACCACGCGCCTGCCTGGTCGTGTGAGCGGCGATACGAAGTTCACGTCGCCGAACGACCTCGCGGCCGCGCTGCGGCGTGCCGCCGTCGCGCACGGCGAGCATGAGAAACGCAATGGCGGCAAGCACGACGACAACTGGCCGGAGTGGTACGCCCAGTACCTCGCCCGCGAGCAGTCCGGCGAAGCGCTGCCGGCGTAAGCCGCGACGCGACGGCCACCGGCGGCGCGCATTGCCGCGCGCCGCCGGCACCTGCCTCCCAATATCAAGTTCGGCGGTGGTCTCGCTGTGGGCCGGAATGACTCTCCGGATAGCCAACAACTGGATTCGCGCACGAAGGGCCGCTATTCGGTGCGGAGTCGACGTTCGAATGTCCTTGAGAACGCACGAGGCAATGGTGGCAGATGGCCGAACTCCGCCGGTGCTCACGTCACGGTTTGGATCGCAGCGTCTCCGAGCAAACGCATCAGCGACCGCGCTTTACGCTGGCCTTGATCGACCCACCTTTCGAGAAGGAATGACGATTGCCAAGGAGCTCGACCAGCCGTGTCTCGCATTCGGAAAACGAGTACCCGCGCCGCTGCGAGATCATGAACGTGAGGGGGCGCATGTGCCATGCGCGCCGTTGGAGTTCGACAAGTGTTCCGTTCACAAGGTCTTCCGCAACCATATGATGCGGCATGTGCCCCCAGCACAAGCTTCCCCTGAGCAAATCGTGCTTCGCGCCGAGGTCATTCACGCGCCACTGGCGTTCACTGGCGACCCCCTGTTGTGACTTCTCCGCATCGGGCTGATTGTCGGTTACGACGAGCTGGATATGCCGGCCAAATTCCTCCCGCGGGATCGGCCCCGCGATTGCGGCCAGCGGATGCGATGGCGCACAGACGGTCACCATTTTCGCGTCACATAGATGCTGCCTTTCTATGGTGCCGGGGCTCAACTCCGGCACGTCCGTGATCGTCACCGCCAATGCGCACGTGCCTTCGAGAACCAAACGCTCGCCGCCCTGCATGGTCGTCATGCGCAGATTGATTGCAACCGTTGGAAAGTCTGCCTGCAGGGTGCGCAGGCATTCGATCAAGTGCGCACGCGGAAAGTAGGTATCCACGGCAATCGAGACCTCTGGAACCCCGGCCTCAGCAATCGCAGCCGCGCGCATCTTCATTTCCTCGGTGCGTGAGATCACCGCACGAGCGTCAGGCAGGAGGCTGCGGCCCGCGGCCGTCAGTGTCGCTTTGCGGGTATTGCGCTCGAACAGCACCACATCAAAGGCACTCTCGAGGGCGTTGATCGCGTGACTGATCGCCGACTGTGCACGCCTCAGCTCCCGTGCAGCCCCGGAAAAGCTTCCCTGGTCACACACGGCGACGAAAGCCCGGAGCTGATTGATGGTGACGTTGTCGAGCATAGGTATCTAAAAAGTAGATGGTAGTGATAGATATTTAGTCAATTGGCTTCATGAATCAAGCGCTCCAGAATGGTGTTTGTCGTTTTTTTCGAAGGATGCATGACATGACCAGACTGAATGGAAAGACCGCGGTGATCACCGGCGGCGCGACCGGCATCGGCCGCGCCGCGGCAAAGCGCTTCATCGAGGAGGGCGCCTTCGTCTTCATCTTTGGCCGCCGGCAGGAAGCGCTCGACGCCGCTGTGGCCGACCTCGGGCCCAATGCCCGCGCGGTGAAGGGCTCGGTCTCCGATCTGGCCGACCTCGACCGGCTCTACGCGGTGGTAAAGGCCGAGCGCGGAACCCTCGACATCGTTTTTGCCAATGCCGGCACGGGAAGCCCGCTTCCGCTCGGCAAGATCACCGCCGGGCACATTGACGAAACCTTCGACACCAATGTGAAAGGCACGATCTTCACGGTCCAGAAGGCGCTGCCGCTGATGGGCCAGGGCGGTTCAATCATCCTGACCGGATCGAGCGCCGGCACCACGGGCGCCCCGGCGTTCAGCGCCTACAGCGCGAGCAAGGCGGCAGTGCGCAACCTCGCGCGGACCTGGGCGGAGGATCTAAAGGGCACCGGCATCCGGGTCAACGTGCTGTCGCCCGGGGCGACGGCGACCGAACTCGCGAAGGAAGCGCTGGGCGAGGAGGGCCAGAAGGTCTTCGCCTCGATGACTCCGCTCCAGCGCATGGCTGATCCGGCGGAGATCGGGGCGGTGGCCGCCTTTCTCGCGTCGTCGGACAGCAGCTTCATGACAGCCAGCGAGGTCGCCGTCGACGGTGGCCTGGCGCAACTCTGATGCACCACGCCCGGCCGGACACTCCAGTGATCCGATCATGCGCAAATCCACGGCTCCGATGAAGGCCACTGGGTGACCGGCCAGACGATTGAGGCGAGCGGCGGCTACAAGCTCTGACCGCGCCGACAATACGAAGGAGAACATATGAGCTACGCAATCATCGGCTTCGGCAAGATCGGCCACGCGCTTGCCGAGGCGTTTGCCCGCAGCGGTATCGAAGTATCCGTTGCAACCACGCGCGACCCGACAAGCTTTGCATCCGATGCGGCCGCGATCGGACCCGGAATCATTCCCAAAACCCTGGGGGAAGCCGTCAAGGCGGACACCATCTTTTTGGCTGTCCGATTCGAGTCGCACCCGGAGGTCGCGAAGGCGCTGCCCAGTTGGAAGGGAAAGACGATCATCGACGTGATGAACACGTTCGCCCCGCCTGAGGAACTGGACGGTCTCCCGTCCTCAGCTTTCGTCGCGAACGCATTCACCGGAGCCAAGCTGGTGAAAGGCTTCAATCATTTGGCTGCTTCCGTCCTCGGCCAGGACCCGGCCGTACATGGTGGCAGGAGAGTCGTGTTCCTGGCGAGCGACGATGACGGCGCCGCAGCGGAGATTGGTACGCTTGCGGAAAATCTCGGTTTCTCGCCGATCAAACTTGGCGGGCTTTCGGACGGTGGACTGCTTGTGCACGCGCGCGAAAATAGCTGGGGACAACTGATCTTCAAGGACTTTATTAAGTTTGACTGATGAACAACCGTTTCTGGACATTTCGCTGAGTCGAATGGCCGACTGCCGGGCACGACCGACGTCTGAACGTCCGAACGGCAAGGCGCAGGATTGTCCAAAGCTTGTACGAATGGCGACGATGCCGTTGTATCAAATGGATTGTTATTAGTGTCGCTTGGGGTTCCACGCTTTGTGTACGAACTCAAGACGGTTGCCGTCGAAGTCGGCGACGTTGGCGGCGTAGTAGCCGGGGGCGAAGTAGGTACGATCCGCAGGCTTTCCCTCGTCGATGCCACCGGCTTTGATTGCAGCCGCGTAGGCGGCGTCGACCAGTTCATTGGTGTCGCAGACGATCCCGAGGTACAGCCCGGTCTCGCCGGGCTTGCGTTGACGTAGCCAGATGCTTGATCCGACCGCCTTTCCCTTGCCGTACGTGTCGTCACCGATGCCGTAAAGATCGGGGACGCCCTCGGGGCCCGAAGCGGAGTCGTAGTTGCCGAAAACGCTCCAGCCGAGTGGCTTCAAGGCTTCAGAGTAGAAGGCCAGTGACTTGTCGATGTCGGTGACTGAGATGTAAACGTGGTCGATCATTTGGACGCCTTCGACGTGGATAGGTATTGTTTGTTCATAAGAGCGGGGCCCGGAAACTTCAGTCAACGGCGTTGACGTTCGGAAACTTGCTACGGAACGCGTGCGGCATCGGTACGACCTTTTTCATCTCGTAGTTGAAGAACACGAAACCCGACTTCGCCATCGCGATGAGAGCGCCATCGGCAGGCCGCGTGATGCGGAAGATGATGTCGCCGCCATATCTGTTGAAATCCATGATGCCGACTTCGAAGCACAACTGGTCGCGCGCGTAAGCTTCAGCGCGATAGGTTGTGGCGAGATCGGTCACGATGATGCTCGTGTGCGCATCCTTCATGTCCTCGATACCAGCGTCGAACAGGAAGCGTGCGCGGGCCTCGGAAATCATCGAGATCATCGAATCGTTCGCGAGGTGGTTCGCGCCGTTGATGTCGGTGACGCGCACCGTGAGATGCGTCGAGTAGTAAAACTGGTCCTCGGGAAACTTCAGGTGAATGCGGGCCATGGCGTGAAACTCGGGGTTTGGAAAAATTGCGCACTCGAAGGGCGCTGACGCCTGATTCTAGCCGGCCTGCTCGACGTCGGCGTTATTCGAGTGCAGATCGATGCCGCTATACTTCATTTCAGCCTTCTGAATCTATTGCGACCTCGGCGCCAAGTTCCCAATATGACCATGCACGGCGAGCACCACTTCAGTAATCTCGAGTCGAGGCGCTTGGCGCCGATCTCCGACCTTGCCTTTCGTGACGTGGGAGTCATAGCCGCACTCCTTAGGACTGGGTTGCCCCCGGACGATTGGCTGGATCGTTGCGGTGTCTACGCTCTGATTCTCCCGCCGGAGTACAAGGTCGCCTTCTTTGACGCGGAAGAGACTCGCGAAGCCGGCAATGTCATATTCCCGCGCGATGTCGACCAGTTGAGGACGAAGTGGATCTACGGTACTCGTGTCGTCTACATTGGGCTCGCCGGAGATCGCTCCCCACGTTCGCTACGCAAGCGCCTCGGGGACCTCTTAGATCATTGCGCCGGAAAGACCTCTAAAAAGGGACCGCACAAGGGCGGCGAGATCATTTGGCAATTCGCGGCGTATGACTCGTTGTTATTACGCGCGATGCCCACTGGTAGTCCGCCCGAACCTCGCGACACCGCGCGTCGGCTGCTGGCGGAGTTCCGCGAGTTGCACGGCGCCCTTCCGTTCGCGAACCGGAAACCGTGATACAAAGCGGCCCGCTCTCTGTCTGTTCGACTCCTCGCCAATAATTCGGCGCTAACGTTGCAGACGGGATCGGCCAGGCGCGGACTTCGTCCTGCCCGACCTGCCGAGTGTCGTGGAGGGGAGTTCGCCAAATTGGCGCAAATAATCTTGCGCGAATCTAGCAAAATGAAAGAACCCCCAGTGCATGGCGATGGCCGTCACCGTGGCGCTTGTACCGCGCGCCGCTTTCAGGGCGCGCCGCGCGCTATTGAGCCGTCGCATCCTCAAGTATGCAAGCGGCGCGACACCATGAATCTGCAAGAAGGAGCGCTGAAGCGAGGCACGGCTGACTCCCAGCGCCTCACACAACGTCATTACCGTCAAAGGATCGTCGGGGCTGCTTTCAATCAATGCTTGCGCGGCTTGGGTGATTCGATACGCGCTGCCCAACGGCATCTGAGAGGATCTGGCAGTCGAGTTGGAAAGGATGCGCAGAGTGCGCTCCAGCACGACCTTTTCCAGGTATTCGTGATTCAACGCCGCAAGCTGGCTTGAATCAGGCGAATGTCGAAGCGACATCAAAGTCTCGAGCATGTCGTTTAGATCACTCGAATCAATGCTATCGAACATCAGCGCTTGGCACCCGTCTCCCGCCATGTCGTAACCCAAGGTGTCGGCTGATTGCAATAATCGGTCCTGGCGGATCCGAAAATAGGCGATGTCGCTTGGCGGCAAAAGCACTTCGTACTCGTTGTTTGCCGGCAGGTAGGCGATAGTCCCTTCGGAAATAGCATCGAGGTCGCATCGTGCCTGACCTGAGACCGAACGAACGAAGCTCACCGAGCAGTACTCGGGCGGGAAATGTAGCCGCTTCAGCACGGTGCGATTCTGTACTTCAGCAGCCACGAGTGTGTCGTGGAAACTCAGTTGCTGAAACCGACCGGCAAACGCGCCTCCATCAACCTGGTCGTACTCCGTTGGCATCCAATGACGCTGAACGCCTGCGGCGTCCTCTACATCGGTCGTCGTAAGGTCCAGCCATGAGAGCCCGCCATCGATATCCGCCGCGCGCTCGTCCGACGCGCCTTGGGCAGCCCCATTCACTGATTGGTCCGGCAGATCCATGCGTAATTTTCCGTGCGTGACTAATTTCGGATAGCCGAGGGGCAAACAATCAATTAATTTGCTTTTGCTTTATCAATTATAAGAAAAAGACAGAGTCTTCAAAAAGACCTTTCCAGGCCAAAATATTCCGGAAAAAAGCAAATGGAGTTAGTACATTCCCCGCCGCGCTGGTCGCGGCAATGTTCCGTGGCCGCGCAAACGAGCGAGATCACACGTGTCAACATAGTGCTGTTCAATGGCTTTGCGCTGCCAAAGATTGCAGCGCTTATAGAGATTTTCCAGAAGGCAAACTCACTCATCGCATCGCAGCGATCGGGTCGCGCACACTATGACGTCTCGCTGCTTTCGGCTGCGGGTGGCCGCATCGCAAGCGCGTCGTCGGTGTTTGTCTGGACGGAGAGCGTCGAGTCGCACCGAAGTGCGAATGACAGGCACCTGCTGTTCATTGCAGGTGGCGCGGGCGTGCAGCAGGCGTGCCGCGACGAACGCCTTGGCAATTGGCTGCGCCGTAGGCATCCCTTCAACGAGATTGTTCATCCCATCGCAGAAGGAAAACTGCTTTTGGACGCGGCAGGGCTTCCCAGCCGCTATCACGCGCTTCTATATGGCAGCAACGAAGCGCACGAACCTTATCCGGCACCGCCGCTTGGCGAAGCGCCTGCTGCCGTGCGCACGGCACTGCGCATCGTCGAAGATGATCTTGGACCCGAACTGGCGCGGCAAGTCGCAGAATCGATTGCGCCGCAAAGCGAGACGCTCCTTAGCTCATCCATGACGCACGGCGTGGCGCCTCAGGTCAGCGAGAAGATTATGGCGTCGGCGCGGTGGCTGGAGGCGAACGCCGATCGTCCCGTTTCTATCGACGACGCCGCGCAGGTCGCAGCGATGAGCGAGCGCAATTTCCTGCGGCGCTTCAAGAGCGAAATCGGCATGACACCCTCCGACTATCTGCTTCGCGCGCGCCTGAGCATAAGCTGTCGAATGCTTGTCGAATCACGCTTGCCGGTCGACAAAATTGCTAGGCGCTGCGGGGTCGGTAGTGGGGGGCAGTTGGCTAAACTGTTTAGAAAATATCTGGCGACGACACCCACTGAATACCGGATGCGCGAGGAGGTGACTCCGAGCAGCGCATCCTGATGGGTGCGCGGCGTGGCTCGGCAAAGCAGTCTGGGACGGTAGCCGAGCTGTAGTCACCGCCGCTCCTGTCGACTCGGTCGCTGGCCGTCGGGAAGGCGGTTATGGCCTGCGAATTCAACCGGTCGATGCAGCGCATTGCTCGTGGTGTCGATTAGTCAAAGCAGAATTTGTGAGCATTCAAGGTTTGCGCGAAACACTCGAAGGTCGTCGGATCGCCATTTACTTTAGCGCGGTCGTAATCGCAGCAGGCTTGGCCGTGCTGGTACGTGGCACCACCGCGCTTGAGGACTGGATCAACCCGGCGCTGGGGCTCATGCTGTTCGTGACGTTCTTGCAGGTTCCGCTTGCGGCTTTAGCGCAGGCTTTCTCACGAGTCCGCTTTCTGGCGGCGCTGTTCACGGCTAACTTCATCGTCGTACCGGTTCTCGTGGCGGGACTTGTTCAGTTCTTGCCGGGCGATCCGATGGTCCGTCTTGGCGTGTTGCTTGTGCTGCTTACGCCATGCATTGACTATGTGGTCACGTTTTCTCAGTTGGGCCGGGCGGATGCGCGTTTGCTGCTGGCCGCGACGCCTGCGCTGTTGATCGCGCAAATGTTGTTGCTGCCTGTTTATCTCCGTTTCTTGCTTGGTGACAGCGCGTCTGGTCTGATCCAGGCCGGTCCTTTTGTGCACGCGTTCGTCTGGCTCATTGCCGTGCCGCTCGTCCTTGCGGTCGCGATGCAGTTATGGGCTGCGCGGCACTGGACCGGAGAGCGTATTTTCGGTGCACTTGGCGTGCTGCCTGTGCCGTCAACTGCATTGGTGTTGTTCGTGGTTATCGCAGCAGTGGTGCCTCGGCTTGCACCTGTCGTTGGGTCGGCGCTGAGCGTCGCGCCGATCTATGTCGCTTTTTCGATTGCTGCGCCGTTGTTGGGGTGGGGTGTTGCTCGCGCTTTTCAGCTTGATACAGCCGCTGCAAGGGCAGTTGCATTTAGCGCTTCGACACGTAACTCGCTTGTGATTCTGGCTCTTGCCTTTGCGATACCTGGGGCGATTCCTGTGCTGCCTGCGGTTATTGTTACTCAGACGCTTGTGGAGTTGCTCAGTGAACTGGTCTATGTTCGGTTGGTTCCGAAACTTGGCGGTGGAGGAGCGTCTCCGTCTTCTCAAACATCTTGATTAGAAGGCGGAGCACGGCACCGGTTTGTCGGGCTCCGGTTTCATATGGTGGTGATGGCGGCTAGGACTCGGATGCGTCGATCAATGCCACAGCAAACGCCAATGCGCACCGGTTGAATCCGCAGTCGAGAAGCAGATGCCCACCGAACGTGGGTGAGATCATTCCAGACCGCTGTCGACTGAAGCCAATTATCTAGTTCACCCCAAGTCAGCACCTTGACGGTCAATGTGCGGACCTTGACCTCGCGAACTACCATAAGAAGGCGACGTAGTCCGCGACCGCCACAAAAATTACCCAAAGACTGCTAGTCGCCTAACTTCAATGACCACTCCTTGTTTTGCCTGTGCGGCGTACGTTTATCCTTATCTGCAGACAATAAAGCTACATCCTCCGCTGTCAGCAAGTAGCGACGATTGTGTTTTTGGCCCGCAGCATACAATGCATGCGCCAATTCGATTCTCTCGACACTATCTTCTTTCGCAGCAAGGAACCTCGGCAACAATTCCTCTTGTACGAACACCTCCGTAGCCAACGATCCAAGAATAGATTGTCCAAATCGATTGCGGATTCCGAAATCACTTGTCAACAATCGATTGATGGCCGGACTGGAAAGCATGTCCACGCTCACACCGGTCATCTTATCGATTATATTTCGAGCCATAAACGAAAAAGATTTGTCCGTGGCTTCGTTGAATTTTGCAAGCGCGAGATCACAAAATTCCTCATCCATTACGATCCAATTGGTTAGGTTGGACAGCATTACGAAATTATCTGGAGTGTCACATTGAACGTATTCCTCGAGAAAATCATACCACCAGGCCGCGGTGGCTATTTCCGACGGACTTTTCGAATTAATTGAAAATGATGTCAATATTCTTCCAATTAATTTGGAATTCTTGAAACTAAAAACTTTGCGCAAAAAATCTCCTGGCGCGTCTTCCCAAAAGAAATTTGCGCTCAACAACTCCAACTCTGCCTCAGTCCAGGTGGGCAGATCGGACATCACTTCCTGTAAAAAAACGTAGCGCTTGATTGAATCAGAATTTACAGCTGCCTGGCATAGCAAATAAAGCGTTTCGCTCCCTCGTGAGGCGGCATCCAATAGAAAAGTCGTAAAATCGGGATTTCGCCCCGCTAATAGATTTATCACTTCTATCGCCCACCTTCCAGAGTCCTGATCAGTGAGAATTGAAAAAAGTGCCGAGCTCAAAGCATCCAGTTTCGACGGCAAAATCATCTTCTCAGCAGGCCGGCGCCGAATAATTCTATAAAGCGGGTATGTCACATCTTTGGTACCTTCAATAAGGCAATCAACAACGAAATCGTATGACCATTGTTCATAGTGCTCCGCGCAGATCGTAGCCAAAATTGCCTTCCCATTACTGCTCAAAAGAAAGCACCTCTGCGTCAGTACAAATATGTCGTTCGAGGGCAGCTGTGAAGCGAATTTCTCGATCGCCGAGCTATGCCCGTCAGACAACGTGGTCTTAGTAGGAAGTCGAACCAAAACAGCTTCAACTTCCTCTGGAGTGGCGTCTCCTGCTAACGCGCGACCGAGGCCGGTCATATATCCATAAGTACCAATGCCGTTCACCAGTTCAGCAAGAAAATAACCCCGATGCCCAGGATTTAGACGCATTAGCTCTTTCGCCGCCGCGGCACCGAGATCATTGCGTTTGTTCGCTAATTCGACGAGAAGTTTTTCATGCTCTGATCCGAGAGGAACACTTTGCAATTGATGAGCGATCGTGTGAGTGAAACCTATCGCTGACGCAAGCGATTCGCTTGGTTTCGTATCCAAAAGTCGCTGCAGTAGTGAGCCGATGATGGCCGACTGCTCAACAGTCACATATTGAACTGCTCGAAGCGCCGCGACTAGATCGATACTGGCGAGGCGGTCAAATAGCTCTGTCGCTCTGTCCCCTGCAAGAAGCCGAATTGCGACAAATACGGCTTGATCCCAGCGCCGATACGTTAGACGTGACAGAATTTGGTCGAGATTTCCTTCCCGTTGCGTCGCTAGTGCCATCGCCGCAAGATATTCGGTCGCCGTCTGGTGGAAAAATGCGATTCTATGTTGTGGTAGGACGTGGAGAATATTTTCAGAGATTAAAAATTCAAGAACCTTCTGGCTTGATCCGTCTGTCGTGCACAAATTGTTCGCCAGATGAAAATCGATATCTTCATGTGAGAAATATTCAACGCCGTTATCAAGTAACGCGAAGGCCAAAGGAGCCAATAGTCGCGAGAAATTGACCGAAGACGACGTGACCAAATTCCATGACCGATCTATCTGCGCAAACACTCGTTCGTGAATGTCCGCCGGCGTTTTGATGTTGTCGGTAGAAATATTCTTCGCAGTGACCAAGGAGAGAAGCAGCGGAGTTTCCAATATCTCGAGAATATCTCGATTGATAATATTGTCCTTACCTGCATCGCCATTCAAATACTCCCGCACCCATTTTTGATCGACCGCCTGAAGCTCTGATATGGAAAAATCAATATTGGTCCACCATCCGCCGTCACGTCCAGTAACCGTGATCTGTGCATTGGGAGCAAAGTGTAGAAGCTTTGCGAGATCCTCCTGAAATGCGCCACTTTCGACCAGGAATTCGGGCATCTCATTTGCACCGTCTAATAGGAAAATACATTCTCTTGATTTAACTAAAAGTTCGAGCGACAATGACTCCGGTAGTTGCGCTTCAAGGAGCGTCCGTAAGTCTCCGTTATATTGTCGTAGATCTGCCAGAATAGGGACTGGTCGTTCGATTGCCTCCGCGCTCCAACACGCTTCTAGCAAGTCGCGGGCCAGTTGTGCGGCTCTTCTTTTTAATAAAAAGCTTTTCCCCGATCCGGGCCCACCAATTATTATATTTCGATTATATTCCGAAAATATTTGTTCAACCGATCCTTCCCAAACAGTCGTTTGATTTTTGCGAACTGTTGCGCGCAGCGGGAAGATTTTCTCATCGGTTGTTCGGTTTCGAGCTAGATATCGTCCTGCTACCCGACTGAGTAGGGTCTTCCAATCGATCGGTGGAGATATAGGCTTGACAGCCAGCTCTCGGGTTTGCAATGAACCGAGAAGAGAAAGTAGCGCAGAATGGTCCGAGCGACCATCGTCTAATTTCTTTGTTGCGTAACTGACAACCTCGATTCCGTATTGCTTACGCCAATAGTCCGTTTCTTGGGTTGTAAAATCTGGCATTATCGCAAAATGCTCGCCAACCGGTCCGCTAAATGCAGCCATCAAATCGTCTTTGATGGATAAAAAATCCGGGTCCCTTAATCCGAAACCTATCATAACTACCGGGCGTGTGGCCAGAAGCACAGTCAACGCGTCATTCACTATTCTGAATTTTGATTTCAATGACTGATATTGTTCTCGCGTCAAAATAATGCTTTCCGAATCGCGGATATCACCGTGATATTTAAAAATGAAATCACGCGAAGAGCTTTGTATTATCTGCCCGATTTCTACAAAATTTCTGTTATTCACTACTTGAAGTCGACGCCCCGCGCGTGAAACAAAATTATTATCAGCCGCGTCCTCGATCAAGGTGTCATAATTGGTCGTAACGAAGGAAGTTGGGCCGAGTTCAATGAGCAAGCGGTGTATCTCAGCCGGCTTGAAAGATTCACTGCCACAGAATTTTCGTATAAAGCTCGAAAATTCACTTTGAGATAACTCAAACACTCCGTAGCTAGCGGCGAGAAGAAGATCTCCGCCATTTAATTCCTTTGAAATTGCACCTGCATCACGCCCCAAGGATGTAACGTATGTGGCCAATTCGTGAATCAGGCCACCCCAGGTTGGTAGGCCGCTCCAGAGCGATACTCCAGAGCCAATTAAAAGGACCGTATCTGGTTTTTGCAATACGTTTCGAAGTCGAGCAATTTGATTTTCATTGGACATGATTTAAATTTGCTTTAATTCTGCAAATATTAGTATGTTGTATTGTTGAACGCCAGCGCATTGTGGCGCAAATGAGGTTGCGTTCATGCGTTAGTCAGATGCTTCCGCTAACGAGCGGACGTCCGATAAGCCAATAAACCCCTAACCCCTCCCCCCCAACACCCCCGACCTTTCCCCCACCCCCACCGAATCCTCCACAACCACAACCCGATTCTTCCCCTCCCGCTTAGCCTGATAAAGCGCGAAATCCGCCAATTCAACTAGAGACATAATCGGCATCTCCACAGCAGGCACAAGCGCGGCCCCACCAATACTGACAGTCAAAAACTCGCCAGTAGTCGACCCCGCATGCGGTATCCGCAAACCCTCGACCTCACCGCGAATCTTCTCCGCCAGCTGCCTAACCCCACCCGTAGGCGTAGCCGGCAACACCACAGCAAATTCCTCACCCCCAAACCGCGCCGCCAAATCCCCCGGCCGCCCTAAGCAATTCGCCACCGTCGAAGCGATCCGCTTCAACGCATCATCCCCGGCCACATGCCCATACGTATCGTTATACGGCTTGAAGCTATCGACATCGATCATGAGCATCGCCAACTCCGAGTCTTCCCGCGCCCCGCGCCGCCATTCCGCCGCGAGATACTCGTCGAGATACCGCCGGTTGGAGAGCCCCGTCAAACCATCCGAATGCGTCAGCCGCCGCAACTCCAGATTCGCTTCCATCAACTGCTGCTGCGATTGCCTCAACGCGCGATACGCCTCGTCACGCTGCAGCAGATTGATATACGACCGCGAGTGATATCTCACGCGCGCCACCAGCTCGATCCGATCCGGCAGCTTCACTAAATAGTCGTTAGCCCCAGCGGCAAACGCAGCGCTCTTGATAACCGGCTCTTCCTTAGTCGAAAGCACGATGATCGGCACATCGCGCATCGCCGGGTCCGAGCGATATTCCTTAACGAGCGTCAGCCCATCGATCCCCGGCATCACGAGGTCCTGCAGGATTACCGTAGGCCGCGTCTTATGCGCCGCCTCCATCGCCTCATCGGCCCGCGAGCAGTAGTGAAAATCGATGTTGGGATCATCGGCGAGCGCGCGGCGCACCGCTTCGGCGACGATCGTCTGGTCGTCGACGAGCAGCACCATCACCGGCATGTCCGCGGCCGTCGGGGTCGTGAGCGCAACGCGCGCCGCTTCGAGCGCGGCGTCGGCGCCGTCGCCTTGGGTTCGTGCGGTCGCCGCGTCGTCAGGGGAGCCGAGGTGATCGACAGTCATTCTGTTGCCTCTTGTCTGAATTCCAATAAGTGTGTTCTTGTCGTTTAGCGCCGCGCCGCCGTCACGTTTTGACGAGCGTCGTCAGCTCGCGCGCGATGCTCTCTAGCGGCAAAATCTGGCGCGCGGCATCGAGCGCGGCGGCCGCCTTCGGCATGCCGTACACGGCGCTCGTCGCCTGGTCCTGCGCAATCGTGTGGTAGCCCTTCGCGCGCATCGCCTTCAATCCAATCGCGCCGTCGCGCCCCATGCCGGTCAAGAGCACGCCGATGGCGTCGCCCTGCCAATGCTCGACCACGCTCTGAAAAAACACATCGACCGAGGGGCGGTAGGGCATCTCCGCAGGCTCGCGCGTGTAGTCGAGCGAGCCGTTGCGTGTGAGGCGTATGTGGTCGTCAGTCGCGGCGAGCAGCGCGACGCCGGGTTGCAGCGCGTCGCCGTCCTGCGCGATGCGCACGGTCAGCGGGGTCTGGTCGTTGAGCCATTGCGCCATGCCGTCGGCGAACGCGCGGTCGACGTGCTGCACGATCACGAGCGCCGCGCGAAAGTCTTCGGGCAACGCGCCGAGCACGGCGGCCAGCGCCGTCGGGCCGCCCGCCGATGCGCCGATCGCGACGAGCGGCGTGCTGCCGGTATGCGCCATGACGGGCACGTTCTCGCGGTACGCAAGCGGCTTGTCGAGCAAGCGGCCAATCTGGTCGATTTTCGCGAGCAGCGGCTGCGAGGCGTCGGCGAGATTGCTTTCGGCGAGCGTCGGCGTATCGATCGCGTCGAGCGCGCCCGCGCCCATCGCCTCATACACGCGCCGCGTGTTCGCGCCCACGCTGTGCGTGACGATGAGGATCGCGCACGGCGCGCGCGCCATGATGCGCCGCGTCGCCTCCACGCCGTCGAACTTCGGCATGATGAGGTCCATCAGCACGATATCGGGAGGTTGCGCGATGCAAAAGTCGACCGCCTCTGCGCCGTCTCTCGCCACCCACAGCACACGATGGTCCGCCCGCTTCGCAATCGCGCGGCGCATCGCTTCGACGGCAAGCGGCAAATCGTTGACGATGCCGATGTTCACGATGCGATCCTCATGGTGTTCATCACCGTGCCTCTCCAATCAAATCTCGCACCGCATCGAGCAGGGCTTCGTCATGGAAGCTGCCTTTCGCGAGGTAATAGTCGGCGCCGGCTTCGAGGCCGCGGCGGCGGTCTTCGTCGCGATCCTTGTACGACACGATCAGCACGGGCATCGTCTTCAGCATCGCGTCGCGCTTGATCAGCGTGACGAGTTCGATGCCGTCCATGCGCGGCATGTCGATGTCGGTCACGACGAGATCGAAGTTCGTGCTGTGCAGCGCGTTCCAGCCGTCCATGCCGTCCACCGCGATCGTCACCGCGTAGCCGCGTTTTTCCAGCAGCTTGCGTTCGAGTTCGCGCACGGTCAGCGAATCTTCGACGACGAGCACGTGTTTGCGCTGGCGCGCCGCCACGCCTTCGACGCGCCGCACTTTGTCGAGTTGGCCGCCGCGCACGAGCTTGTCGACGGAGCGCAAGAGGTCGTCGATATCGACGATCAGTACGACGTCGCCGTTTTCCATCAGCGCGCCCGCGGCGATGTCCTTGACTTTGCCGAGGCGCGCATCGAGCGGCTGGACGACGAGCATGCGTTCGCCGAGGAAGCGGTCGACGGCGACGCCAAAGGTCTCGTGCTCATCGCCGATCACGACGACCGCCACGTTCTCGCGCGTTTCCTCGGGTGCGTCCGCACCGAGCAATTGATGCGCGGTGACGAGCCCGACGGGCCGTCCTTCGAACGGAAAATGCTGCTGGCCTTCGAGCATGTCCAAGCGTTCGCGCGGCAGTTCGAGCGTGCGGCGCACGTGGGCGAGCGGAAAGGCGTACGCTTCGCCGCCCACTTCGACGAGCAGGCTTCGAATGACCGAGAGCGTGAGCGGCAGTTGCAGCACGAAGCGCGTGCCTTGGCCCGGCTCGTTGTGAATGCGCACAGTGCCGCGCACGGCGGTGACCATTTCGCGCACGGCGTCGAGCCCTACGCCGCGGCCCGACACGTCGGTCACGTGCTCTCGCATCGAGAAGCCCGGCAGCAGCAGGAATTCGAGCAGCTCTTGTTCGGTCAGGCGCGCGGCCGTGTCTTCGTCGGCGAATTGCCGGCGTACGACGGCTTCGCGCAAGCGGTCGAGATCGATGCCCGCGCCGTCGTCGCTGACGCTGATCAGCAGCTTGCCCGCGCTATGTCTTGCGTCGAGCGTGAGCGTCGCTTCGGCCGGCTTGCCTTTCGCTTCGCGCTCTTCGGGTGTTTCCACGCCGTGGTCGATGGCGTTGCGCAGCAGGTGGCCGAGCGGCGCGTCGAGCATGTCGAGGATGTCGCGATCGACCTGCGTTGCCGCACCGACGATCGAAAAGCGCACGCGCTTGTTGAGCGAGCGCGCGAGGTCGCGCACGAGGCGCGGATACGCGTGCGTCGCGTCGCCGAACGGGCGCATCCGGCATTGCAGCGCTTCGTCGTAGAGCTGTTGCGCGAGGTTGGTGCTGCGGCGGTCGAACCGGTCGAGTTCGTCGACGCGCGCGGCAAGCAGTTGCTGCGTGTTGGAGAGCATCGCGCGCACGTCGCCGAGCGTAGCGAGCATCAGCGGGTCGAGGCGGTCGGCGAGGGCGTCGTAGAACGCATCGAGCGCGCGCGCTGCTTCGCGCTGCGTGCGCTTGACGCGCAGCATCGATTCGGCAAACGGCTTGAGCCAGCGCGATTCGACGAGCGATTCGCCCGACAGGCTCAGCAAGCGGTCGAGGCTGTCGGCGCGCACACGCAGCATGCGGTCGGGTTCGCGTGTGGTTCTTTCGCGAGCGGGGGCTTGTGTGAGCGACGCGGCGGGCGCTTCGGATGCTTGAGCGTTTGACTCGTCCGCAGTGCTGCTAGAAGTTTGTGCGGCGACGTCAGCTTTAGCCGTAGTAGCAGGGCCAGGGCCTGACGGCTTAAGCGCAGCAGCTTCCGCGCCGAGCAGCGCGAGCGCGGCGCGCATCGTCGCATCTTCGTCGGCGCTGGACGATGGGCCTGTGCTGCTCGTTGCCGCCGAACCGCGCCCCGGCGCGGCATGCGACGAGGCGAGGCGCATCGCGAATGCGTCGACGTCTGCGCGCGTCACAGCCGCAGCCGGATTCGCATCGCCGACTCGCACGATCAAATCGATGCCATGCAACAGCGCATCGATATGCGACGCGCTCAACTTGAGCTCGCCGCGTTGCGCCGCGACGAAGCATTCCTCCATCAGATGCGAGATGTCGACGCCATCCTGCAAGCCGATGATGCGCGCGGCGCCCTTTAGCGAATGCGCGGCGCGCATGCACGCTTCGAGCGCGGCGGCATCGGCGGGCGCATGTTCCAAAGCGAGCAGGCCATCGGAGAGCACGCGCGTTTGCGTCAGCGCATCCTCGCGGAACAGATCGAGCAGCGATACGTGGCTCAGGTCATCATCGGTGTTCATCGCAGGCTCCCGGCAAGCGATTCGAACACGCGGTCGGGATCGAGCAGGCCGATGGTGGTGTCGCGCCACGCGAGCACGCCGCTCGCGTGCGAACTGGTTGTGTGCGCAAGCGTCGTCGGCACGGGCTGCAGCTCGCTTGCGGCGAAGCGCATGACGCCTTCGACTTCGTCCACCGGAAACGCAACGGGCTCGCTGCGATGCGCGGCCACCAGCATGCGCGGGTAGCTCTTGCGTGATGCGTTCGTGGAGGACGCGCTGCGGTCCAGATGCAGCAGTTCGGCGAGCGATACGGCGACGGTCAGCGCGCCGCGTATGTTGACGAGCCCGAGCACGATGCGGTTGCGCCGGTGAGGCAACGAATGGATCGGGCGGATGTCGTCGATTTGCTTGAGGGCCGTGCTCGGCAGCGCGAGCCATTCGTCGGCGACTCGGAACACGAGGGCGGAGTGCGCGGCCGCTGCGGCTGAACTCGCGCTGGGTGCGCTCACGGTATTCGTCGTGCGCGCGATCTGCGCTGCGGCGGCGAGGTCCGCGTCGTCGAGCGGGCGGTCGAGCAGCGTGGACGCGGCGTGCTCGAAGACGGGGCAGTTCAAGCAGCGTGAATAGGTCGACAGTTGCTCGCACGAGCCGTCGCCGCGCGTGCCGATGCGATTCCAGCAGGCATCGACGGGCGCGATGGCGATGGGAGTGGCGGCGGCGTCGCGGTTCATGACGTCCTCACGGAAGATTCACGCGCGCTGCTGGAGCCGTTGGCGGGATTCGCTCGCGGCTTCGCGCGTTCGACGCGCCGCATCAGTTGCTGCGCGCCCGCCGCATCGCCGGTCATGTCGAGCAGCGCGGCCAGATGCGTGAGCGCTTCGTAGTGGGCGGGCTCCAGATAGAGCGCTTTGCGGTAGTGCTCGCGTGCGTCCGCGCTGCGGTTTTGCGCGTCGGCGATCAGGCCTAGCAGGTAGAACGCGTCCGCGTGCGGGCCGTGCTGTTTCATGTACGCGTGCGCAAGTTTTTCGGCTTCGTCGAGGCGGCCCGCATCGGCGCAGCGTTGGGCGTCTTCGAGCGTGGCGGTTTGATTCGCTGCGGACTGCTCCGTCGCTTTCGCTTGAGGCGCTACGGGAACACGCGGGGAGAGCAGCTTTGGCGGCGTATGAAGCGGCGCTGCGGCCGGTGCCGCTGTTTGGCGCGGCCTGTTGGCGGGCAATGCTTGCGCAGGCGGCACGACCATTGGCGCCGACACCGGCGTAACAAGCGGCGACGCAAACGCCGCCCGCGCAGCCGTTTCCTCCGGCCGCGCACGCTGAAACGCGAACGCCAGCGGAATGCGCGCCGAGCTCAACGGATGCCGCATCATCAAGCCGGTCTCCGCAGGCCCGACGAAGATCGTGCCGCCTGGCGAGAGCTGCGCATCGAGGCGGCGAATCGCGTGGTCCTGCGAGTCGCGGCCGAAGTAGATCAGCATGTTGCGGCAAAAGATGAAGTCATATGACGCATCCGCACTGGAGGCCGCATCGAACAGATTCACTCGCGTGAAGCGCACCGTTTGCCGGATGCGCTCATTCAAGAGCCAGCCGTCCTGTGTTTCGCTGAAGTGGCGCGCGCGGAAATCGAGCGCGCGGCCGCGAAACGAATTGCGTCCGTACAGCGCAGTGCGCGCATGAGCGAGCGCTCGTTCGCTGATATCGACCGCATCGACCGTAAAGCGCTCGGCCGCGATGCCAGCGTCGAGCAATGCCATCGCGATCGAATACGGTTCCTCACCGGTCGAGCACGGGGCGCTCAGCACTCGGAGCACGCGCGCCGGTTCGCGCAGGAGCCGCTCGGCGGCGAGGCGCGCGAGCGCGGCGAACGCTTCGCTGTCGCGGAAGAACCAGGTCTCCGGCACGACGAGCGTTTCGATCAGCGCCTGGCGTTCTTCGGGGGAGGTGATCAGAAGCTGGTAGTAGGCGTCGAGCGCTTCGTCAGCCGCTTGCGTCAAGCGAGCGCGTTCCTGCACCGCGCGCGACAGTGCGCTGACGCCCAGCGTCGATGCATCGATGCCGGTCTCGCGGGCGAGCCATGTTTCGAAGCGCAAATCGGTTGCGCTTTGGGTGGCGCTTTGGGTTGCGCTCATGCTTCAGGCGCCGTCTGCGGCTCGGTGTGCGTCGTGGCGAACAGCAACGCCTTCACCTCGTCGTCGAGCATGTCGCGCACATCGACCCACTGCACGAGACCGTCGGCATCGCTAGCCACGGGTCCGAGCCAGCGCGCGTGCGGCGTCGCCACGCCGCTGTCGGCGAATTGCTCGCGCGCGATGCGGCGCGTTTGCGTCGCGTGCTCGACGATCAGGCCGAGCGCGCGGTCAACCGCGGTGCCATCGACGCTCACGCGATAGTGCGCGAGTACGAGCCGCGTCGAGCGCAGCGCTCGCGCGGGGCGGCCGAGCGCGAGCTGCGGCACGTCGATGACCGGCACCGGCTCGCCATGCCGCTCGAACACGCCGGCCACCCACGCGGGCGCACCGGGGATCGCCTTGACGGGCGTCAGCGCCAGCACTTCGACGATCTGCGCCGCGTCGAGCGCGTACCGGTCGCCGTCGAGTTCAAACAGAAGAAAAAGCATCGCGTCAGGCCGCTTTAGCGTTGCGTCGGTTAATCAAGCTTCGAATCAGGCTTCGATCTTGAAGCGCGACACGCCGGTGCGAAGCTGGTTCGCGACGAGCGTGAGGTCGTCGATCGCCTGCGACGACTGGCGCAGCGACTCCGCGGTCTGCTGCGCCGATTCGGACAGCTGCGAGAGCGCCTGCGTGATCTGCTCGGCGCCGTTCGCCTGCGTCTGCATGCCGTCGTTCACGCGCGCGAAGCGCGGCGCGAGCGCCTGCACTTCGTTGATGATCTGCGAGAGCTGAACGCCCACGTCCTGCACGTCGCGCATGCCGCGGCGCACTTCCTCGGAGAACTTGTCCATGCCCATCACGCCCGCCGAGACCGCCGATTGGATCTCCTTGACGGTCTGTTCGATGTCGTAGGTCGCCACGGCGGTCTGATCCGCGAGGCGGCGGATTTCGGTGGCGACCACCGCGAAGCCGCGTCCGTACTCGCCGGCTTTTTCGGCTTCGATCGCGGCGTTCAGCGAGAGCAGGTTGGTTTGATCCGCGACCTTGGTGATCGTCGCGACGACCTGATTGATGTTGACGGCCTTCTCGTTGAGGATCGAGAGCTTCGCGTTGACCGAGCCGGCGGCTTCCATCACGCCGCGCATCGTTTCCTCCATGCGCGCGACGCCGCTCTGGCTCGCGCCGGCGAGCGTCGCCGATTGCTCCGCGACCGCCGACACCTCGTTGATCGTGCGCAGCAGATCGCGCGCCGTGGCGGAGATTTCGCGCGAGGTCGCGTTGATCTCGGTGGTGGTGGCGGCGGTTTCGCTCGCGGTGGCCTGCTGCTCCTTCGAGGTGGCCGCGATCTCGCCGACCGACGTCGTCACTTGCAGCGACGACTTTTGCGCCTGCGCAACGAGGCTCGTGAGCTCCTCGGCCATGCGGTTGAAGCCGTCCTCGAGCGTGCCGAACTCGTCGTTGCGGCGCAGGTTCAGGCGCTGCGTGAGGTTGCCGGTGCGCATCACGTCGTGCACTTCGACGAGCCGCGCCATCGGCACCGTCACCGCGCGCAAGAGCGCATAGCCGGTCACGAGCGCGACCAGCAGCACGACGCCGAGCGCAGTAGCAAGCGTGTACTCGGTGCCGCTCACGGAATCGCGGATCGCGTGGGCGGAATCGTCGGCCTGGCCGTGGTTCTCCGCGACGAGGACATCCGCTTGGCGGATCACGTTTTCCCAGGCAGGGAACACGCGGGCAAACGCGGCCTGCGCGGCGCCGTGCGAGGTCTGCGCCTGCTGCACGACATTGTTCACGAGTGGCAGATACGCGCCGTAAGCGGTCTTGAACTGGGCGAATCGCGCTTTGTCGTCGTCGCGGAAGAGGGTGGTTTCATAGTCGGCGATGTTCTTGTCGAACGTGCTCATGACGCTCGCCAAGTGATCGAAATCGCGCTTCTCGCTTTGATCGTCGGTATTGGCGAACACGGCGCGTTCGAGCGCTTCATAGCTTTCGACCGACGTGATGCGCAGCGCGGCCGCGTAGTAGAGGCCGGGCACCGAGTCGCGGTTCAGGCTGACCGCTTCGTCGTCGATCGCTCGCAAGCGCGTATAGGAAATCGCCGCCATCACAAGCATCAACACGAACAGCGCGCCGAAGCTCACGACAATGCGGCGGCTCAGAGTAAACCTCGCGCCGACGGAAACGCCGGGCAGGGGGGCGCGGTTTGCGCCTGGCGTCACGGTAGCCATCGTCAATGCCTCTTTCTGAAGTGAATAGGTGCGGGCGCCAGTGCGACAGGCGCAATTCCGGCAATGACCTAAAGCTAAACGACTTCGGCGCGAGCCATTTGGCCGAAAAGTGCACGTAATGCCCGGCAGATCGATGCTTCGGCTTGGGCGGCGGGCCTTCCGGTCAAAGGCAATGCCGCCAGTAACGGCTCGCGTGGTCTCGCTTGTCTATGGTTTGAAGGATTTTTATAGGCCGGATCGTGCCGGTCAATCAGTAATTATGACAATGCAGCGAAAGCTAAGTGGAAAGCTTATTGAAAGCCCGTAATGCGCGCTTTTCAGTGCGCCGCACCAAAAAGCGAGGCATTTATATCGACCAATTTTAGACAAACTTTAGGTCGAGACGCGCTTTTCTTTGGTATTTCCACGCTATTTAACAGATAGGCTGGGTAAGGAGTGGCGGCCCGTGGCGTTGACTTTTTAGTTGTGAGTTGTGGGCTAACTTTTCGGGCGCGGCGAGGTTTGCGGGCGACCGTCGCGCCTCACGCACTCTGCCGCTTGCGCTTGCTTCTCGAGGCCGCCTTGAATTCATCCACGAAGAACTGCAAGCCGCCAAGCTGCTGCTCAAGATAGCCCCCCGTCGCCATCGATTCAGGCGCGCGCTTGTCGCCGGTCGGCGGATACTCCGCCGAAAAATCCGCCGTACCGAACACCATGTCCCAGATCGGAAACACCGCGCCGTAATTGCACGAATTGCGGCCCGCCGCGCGCAACCCGTGATGCAGGCGATGAAAGCGAGGCGACACCAGAATCCGGTCGCCGAGCCAGCCGAACGAGAGCTTGATGTTCGCGTGGCTCAAGCTCTCGATGAAGCGCATGAACAGGAACAGCAGCGGAAACTGCAGCGGCGGAATGCCGATCGCCAGCCCCACGACGCCGAACCAAACTCCGGCGACGAGATCGTCGAGCAGATGGTTGCGGTCGTCGGACCAGAAGCTCATTTGCCGCTGCGCGTGATGCAAGGCATGCAGCGCGTACCAGCTGCGGAACGAATGCGAGAGCCGATGACGCCAGTAATCGGCGCAATCGAGAATCAGCGCGTAGCCGATGAACGTGATGATCGGGTGGCCGAGCAGCGGCGGGATCAGCGTTTCGAGCGTCGGCGGAATGTAGCCTTGTGCGACCACGAAGCCGTTCACCCACACCTGCACCTGATAGAACAAGAGGAAGGCCACCACGGGCAGCACGCCGACGCGATTGAGGATCGTATAGAACGCGTCGGTCAGCACCGCTTTGCGGTCCTCCCACTTCTCGATCGGGAACATCGCTTCGAGCGGCCAGCAAATGGCGTACGTCGCGATCACGGCAAAGAATCCATAGACGCAGATCAGCGCCCAATCGAACGAGAGCTCTTCCCACTCCATCCAGCCGAAGTGATAAAGCACCGGCAAGACCAGGTACTGGTCGATTTCGCCGGCGAGCATGTTGAAGAATCGGTCGAGGAAAACCAGCATGGCGCGTTAGCCTCTTTAAAGCATTTCGGCGGTGACGAGCCCCGGGCGGCTCAATTCGGTCGTGAGGAAGATGCCGTGCGGCGAGCGGCCCACGTCGATCGTCTGGTAGCTGCCGCTCTCGGGGTCCAGCACCGCGACCTGCTCGCGGAAGCGCAGCGTCACCCAGAGCTTGCCGTCGGGCGCGACGCTCATATCGTCGGGACCGCACGCATGGAACGGATAGGTGCGGCGAATCGCGTAGGTCGCGGGATCGAGCGCGACGAGCGAGCCGCCGATCCGATTGCTCACGTAGAGCGTCTTGCCATCCGGCGTGAGGAAAATATTGTGCGGCCCCACACCGGTTTTAATGCGGCGCAGAACGTTGCCGTTGGCCGGATCGACTTCCGCCACATGGTCGGCCCCCATCACGCAGACGAGCACCTTGCCGTTGTGCCAGAGCACGCCGGCGGGCGTCGAGCCCACTTTCGAGGTCCAGCGCGTCGTCATGTTGGTCAGGTCGAACGAGACGAGCGTGCTCGACTGCTGCATCGAGTTGAAGCTCCAGCGCGAATCCGGCGAGAAATCGAGGTGGCTCGGCATGCCGCCCGGCGAGAAGCGCTTGACGAGCGAGAGATCGTCGGCCCGGTAGATATCGACGTAGTTCAGACGCAGCGCGTTGACGACGAGATAGCGGTGATCGGGCGTGAAGCCAAGCTGATAAGGATCGGCGATGGTCTTGTGGCCGAGCGCGGTGCCCGTCTTCGGATCGACGATGAAGAGCGCGTTGCCGCTGGCGTCGGCGATATACAGCTTGCTGCGATCCGGCGAGAGCGCCCAGTGGCTCGGTTCGCGCAGCGTCGGCAGATTGCGGACGACTTGGTGCGTCGTCATGTCGATGACCGAGACGCTCGCTTCGCCCGAGTTCATCACGATGGCGAGCTGCGGCGCGGCCGCGGATGTCGCGGCGCTGGCGATACGCGGGCGCAGCGCGAGAATGGGCGACAGACTGAGACTCAGGGGAATGGCCAGGCTATGGCCGAGTAGTTCGCGACGGGAAAGCTTCATGGATGTGTGAGGTGCGGAGCGCGGCAGCGGCTCCAAGCGCAAGCGCTGCCACTTGAGGAATGCGTTCAATGGTGAAGCGGTCGCAGGTCACTATACGCATCGATTCTTTCATTTTCGCCATACCGTACGGGGTTTTTGATGAATCTTGCGCATGCATTCATTACCGCGCTTGACTAACTACCTAGTGGTAGATAAATTCAAGTCCATGGAAACTTCAACTGTCCGCGAACAACTGATCGAGCACGCCGTGGCGCTGATGATGACGCACGGGTACAACGGCTTCAGCTATCGCGATCTCTCCGCGCTCGTCGGCGTCAAAACGTCGAGCATTCACTATTACTTCCCGAAGAAAGAGGACTTGGCGCTCGAAGCGGTGAACGTCTACAGCCGCGACGTGATGGAGCAGGTTGCCACGATCGACGCCTCGCTGCCCGCCGACAAGAAGCTCGAGCGCTACGCGAAGCTCTTCGGCCGCGTGATGGGCGACGGCACGCAAATCTGTCTGTGCGGCATGCTGGCGGCCGATATCGAGTCGCTGCCCGACGACGTCCGACACGCGGTGCAGGCGTTCTACAAGACGAACGAGGCGTGGCTCGCGAAATTGCTCGAACAAGGGCAGGCCGACGGCACGCTGCGCATCAACGGCAAGCCCGAAGGCGCGGCGCGCGTGCTGTTCGCATCGTTCCAGGGCAGTGTGACGGCAAGCCGCTTGTTTCACACGAAAGCACGGCTCGACGATGTGGTGAATACGGTCAAGGCCGCGTAGTCCCGCATAAAGTGCTGCAGGACAGCAATTTCTTCGATTTTTACCCCTTCCTCCTTAGCGCCGGTCCCGGCTATCGCTGGCATTGAAAATGCCAATTGGGAACCGGCGTCTCACCTCCTAGATTTAGAGTACGGCGCCCTCCGGCGGGTGCCGCGACGTGCATTCTCCCTACAAGCCTTGCAGATCCCAGATACACGAACAGCGCGTCCCCACGACGCCGGATCAACAGGAGGTCCAGATGACACAACTCAAGGGTACGAAGACGGAGCAGAACTTGAAGGACGCGTTCGCAGGCGAATCGATGGCGAACCGGCGGTACTTGTACTTCGCGGCCAAGGCGGACGTCGAGGGACAGAACGACGTCTCCGCGCTATTCCGTTCGACGGCTGAAGGTGAAACGGGCCATGCGCACGGTCATCTGGAATATCTGGAGGCAGTGGGCGACCCCGCAACGGGCCTGCCGTTCGGCTCGTCGCGGCTTAACCTGCAATCGGCTGTAGCCGGCGAAACGCACGAATACACGGACATGTATCCGGGCATGGCGCGCGTCGCGCGTGACGAAGGCTTCGACGAAATCGCCAACTGGTTCGAAACGCTGGCGAAAGCCGAACGCAGTCACGCCAATCGCTATACGAAGGCGCTCGAAGCGCTCGTCGATTGATAGAGACGCGGATGCAAGCATGCTGGCTCGCGCCGGCATGCCCGGCATCGTTTCAAAGAGCGCGCGGCGCCCGGGAGGGTGCTGCGCGCTTAAAGGCTGCTGTCTCCAAGCACAGACCTAAGCCTGGCTCATCGCTTTCAGGGCCGATCCCGTCAAGGAGCGTGATGTCATGCCGCACAAAGAAGGCAGTCTCGAGGCGCCCACCCGTCACCCGCTAGATTGGCGCTCGGAAGATTTCTACGATCAGGCTTCAATCGATAAGGAACTCGCGCGCGTCTTCGACATTTGCGCCGGCTGCCGGCGCTGCGTGTCGCTATGCGGCGCGTTTCCCGCGCTGTTCGATCTCGTCGACGAAACCGATTCCGGCGAGGCGCACGATGTCAGCCCGAGCGAATATCCCAAAGTGGTCGACCAGTGCTATCTGTGCGACCTCTGCTACATGACGAAATGTCCGTACGTCCCGCCGCATCCGTGGAATGTCGATTTTCCGCATCTGATGCTGCGCTCGAAGGCAGCGCGATATAAACGCGGCGAGGTGGGCCTGCGCGACAAGTTTCTTTCGAATACCGATGCGCTCGGCAACTTCGCCGGCATTCCGATCGTCACGCAGACGGTCAACGCCGTGAATCACACGGCGTTCGCACGCGGCATGATGGAATCGGCGTTGGGCGTCGACAAGAATGCATGGCTGCCCGATTTCGCGCCGCGCAAATTCCGCAGCGCCGCGCAGAAATCCCCCGAGCATGCGGTGCGCGACGGCGAGCGCACGCCCGGCAAGGTCGCGATCTACGCGACGTGCTACGTGAACTTCAACGAGCCGGGCATCGGGCACGATCTGCTTGCCGTGCTGGCGCACAACGAGATTCCGTACGTGCTCGTGTCGAGCGAAGCGTGCTGCGGTATGCCGCTCCTGGAGCAAGGCAATCTCGATGGCGTGGCGGCGAAGAAGGCGCAGAACATGCCGGTGCTCGCCAAGTACGCGCGCGAAGGCTATGCGTTGATGTCGGCGATTCCGAGCTGCGTGCTGATGTACAAGCACGAGTTGCCGCTGATGTTTCCCGATGACGAAGAAGCCAAGCTAGTGAGCGACGCATTCTGGGACCCGTTCGAATACTTTGTCTCGCGCCATCGCGATGGTCTCTTGAAGACGGACTTCAAAAGCGAACTCGGCAAGATCTCGTATCACGTGCCTTGCCACGGGCGCGTGCAAAACATCGGGCGCAAAACATCGGAGACGCTATCGCTCGTGCCGGGCACCGAGATCAACGTGGTCGAGCGTTGCTCGGGACATGCGGGCACCTTCGGCGTGAAGAAAGAGTTTCATCGCATGGCGATGCAGATCGGCACGCCGGTATTCAAGGCGATGGCCGGGGCGCAGCCGGATTACATTGCGTCCGATTGCCAATTGGCCGGGCACCACATTGCCCAAGGCATTGAGGAAAACGGCTTGAAGGAAGCGCCGCTGGCGCATCCGCTGACGTTGCTGCGCAAAGCCTATGGCGTATGACGGCATGAAGCTCGCATGACGTTCAAGCGACGGCTCGCTTAGCGGCTCGATTCGGGCCGCTTCTATTCTTTTTATGCAAGGAACGCGCAATGACCATTTCCAGGAATTCGCTGCTGACACTCGAGGCTTATTCGAAGGTGCGCCCGGAGATGCGCGCAAGGGTGATCGAACATAAGAAGACGCGCGCCGTGCATCTCGGCAACCACATCGTGTTCTTGTTTGAAGATGAAACGACGATTCGCTATCAAATTCAGGAAATGCTCCACATCGAAAAGATCTTCGACGAAGAAGGCATTCTCGGCGAGTTGAACACGTACTTGCCGCTCGTGCCCAACGGCAACAACCTCATCGCGACGATGCAGATCGAATACGAGAACTTGATCGAGCGCCGTGCGGCGCTGGGTCGGTTGATCGGCATTGAAGACCGCGTATTCATGCAGGTGGACGGCGAGGAGCCCGTCTATGCGATCGCCGACGAAGACCTCGATCGCGAGAACGATGAAAAGACTTCGGCCGTGCATTTCGTGCGCTTCGAATTCACGCCGCACATGAAGGTGAAGCTGAAAGAGGGCGCGCGGTTGTTGGCGGGATGCGATCATCCGAACTACCCGGTGCCGCTCACGCCGATCGAGCCTGGGGTACTCGCCTCGCTTCTTAAAGACTTGGCTTGAGCCTTTAGGCATACGGCTTTGGCCGCCCGGCCTGAGCTTCCTCTCTCGATGCGGCGTGCTCGACGCATGCCGCCTCTCTCCCCTCGATTGCCTCTCCATTCCATTCGCTCGTAAAAGCGCGCTTAGCAAAATTCAATACGCTTTTACAACGTCTTTGCAAATTCTTACCAGTCATTTGCTATTGATTTATGCCTTTCGTTGTATGGTGTGAGCCCGCTTCTACAGGCTTAGCCCCTAGCGGCTGAGGTCTCAAGCCTCTTGCCTTACGGTTGCTTTCCGTCTGGATCGATAACGATCGAATAAATAATTCCATTCATAATTCTGTAACGAATTGCCGCCAACTTGTTTCTGTACGTAACATAAAGAGTACGGGATATTCAGACAAACCCTAGCGATGGTATGCTTCGTGCACAATTTTTCCCATGCACGAGTGAGACCGAGTTTTGTGCGTCAAGCGAGGGAAATTCTGCACTGCATACGTGCGAAATTGACCGACGCGCCCAGTGAACCAGCAATTTGTGCAACCTAATGGCGAATGCGCATGATCTGCGCACATTCGCCGATAGTCGCGGCCCGGCCTGGCCGCGTGGAGAAAAGCATGTTCTTCGACGAGTTGAACGACGACGAATGGGAACGACTATCCCGTCTGGTGGCCGATGAACCCGTGCGCCTGAATCGTCGCGGCAGACCCCGCGCTGAAACGCGGGTGGTGGTGAACGCGGTGCTGTGGATCCTGACGACGGGCAACCCCTGGTCGAAGCTGCCGGGACGCTATCCGTCCGGGCCCACTTGCCGGCGCCGTTTCGAAGAATGGCTGGTCGACGGCACGATGATGGAAATGATCCGTGTGCTGAAGGAATTCGGCCGAACGTTCGCTTATATTCCCGAACCCCCGGTGCCGGTCGCCGCGCCGCGTCCGGAGCCGGCTGCCGACATCGACCGTCTGCGTGGCGTGTTCTGGAAAAATCCTGATTCGTGGCATTCGTCGCCGGTCGCCGCAAACGTTTGCGCGCCGGGCGACCCGATTGCCGCGATGACGCGCCAGCTGTCGGGCGGGGAGGCGCTGTCCGAGCCTGAAGTCAACGCCCTGCAAGGCTTGCGCTTGCGAGCCGACGCTTGGGCGGCGACTCAACCGGCGCCATCCGAGCCAGTCCGAAGCGTGGCTTCGCCGGCCGACGCCAGCTTGGCCGGTCCGCCGGGCAAGGCGGCGAAGCGCGATCTGCCGCGCGGCACGCCCTGGCTGAATTTCGGGTCGAGCGATGCGCAAGTCGACCACTACAAGGGCTATACGATCTACGCGTCGGCGCAGCCGGTCGCGAAGCTGATGTATCGCGCGTGGACGGAAATCGTGAAGGACGGCAAGCGCATCGAGCGCTCCGGGCTGATCGGGCCGCGCTTCACGGATCCGCAAGCCGCGCAGCATTTCGCGCTTGGCTGGGGCCGCGACTGGATCGAAGGGGAAAGCCGCACGGAAGCGGTCGACCGCGTCGCGCCGATCGAGGACGAAGTCGAAAGCGCCGCTGAGGCCGCTGCGGTATCGCTCGTGTTGCCCGTGCCGACATCCGCATCGGTTTCTTCCGACTCTTCCACTGCCATGCCGCCGGTCGCGATCAAGCCGACGGTAACGAGCATCACGCTGCCGCTCGAACCCGTGGTCAAACGCCACGTTCCCGAGCGGCGCGCCGCTAAGGACGGCCGCTCGGATGCTGCTAAGTCATCCGAACTGCTTTACCAGGTCGGATGACTGCGGACGCGATTTATTCGCGTCCGTATTTGTCGTCGAAGCGCACGATGTCGTCCTCGCCGAGATAGGCGCCGGACTGCACTTCGATGATTTCGAGCGGCATTTTCCCGGGGTTTTCGAGCCGGTGCGTGACGCCGAGCGGGATGTAGGTCGATTCGTTCTCGGACAGGATGAACGACTCCTCGCCGCGCGTCACGAGCGCGGTGCCGCGCACGACGATCCAATGCTCGGCGCGGTGGTGGTGCATCTGCAGCGAAAGCCGCGCGCCGGGCTTCACGACAATGCGCTTGACCTGAAAGCGCTCGCCGTTGTCGACCGAATCGTAATGGCCCCACGGGCGATGCACTTTGCGGTGGCTCGCTGCTTCGGGGCCGCTTTCCGCCTTCAGCCGGCCGACGATCTTCTTGACCTCCTGCACGTGCGATTTCTCGGCGACGAGAATCGCATCGGCCGTCTCGACGACGACGAGGTCCTGCGTGCCGACGCAAGCGATCAGGCGGCCCTCGGAGTGGGCGAGCGTCGATTGCGCGCCTTCGAACATGATGCGTCCGCGCCCGACGTTGCCGTTGTCGTCCTTCGGCAGAATCTTCCAGATCGCGTCCCACGAGCCGACGTCGGACCACCCCGCGTTCAGAGGCACGACCACGCTGCCGCACACGGATTGATCGTTGCTTAGCGGCTCCATCACCGCGTAGTCGATCGAGTTCGACGGTGAGCTGGCAAACGCTTGGGTATCGATGCGGAAAAAGTCGCCGTCGGTTTTTCCGCTGGCGTGCGCGCGCACACAGGCTTCGTGAATGGCCGGCTGGAAGTGCTGAACGGCCTTGAGCCAGGTCGATGCGCGCACGATGAAGATGCCGCTGTTCCACCAATACTCGCCCGACGCGACGTACTGCTGCGCGAGTTCGAGGTGCGGTTTCTCGACGAAGCGTTCGAGCTTGCGCGCCGCGATCCCGCCCGCTTCGCCAATTGGCTGTCCAAGGCGGATGTAGCCGTAGCCCGTTTCCGGACGATCGGGCACGATGCCCATCGTCGCGATCATCCCTTCCGACGCGTAGTGAACGCCGGCCGCCACGGCGGCTTGGAAGCCTTCAAGATCGGCGACCGCGTGGTCGGCGGGCATCACGACCATCAGCGCATCGCCGGCATTAGCGGCGATATCGAGCGCCGCGACCGTCAGCGCGGGCGCCGTATCGCGTCCGAGCGGCTCGAGCACGATGCGCGAGGCGTGGCCGCTCGCGCGCAATTGTTCGGCGGTGGTGAAGCGGTGTTCTTCGCCGCAGACGATGGTGACGCGGTCCGCGAGCGCATAACCGCTCATCAGTCCTTCGAGGCGATGCGTCGTCGATTGAAGCAGCGACTCGTCGCCAAGCAAACCGATGAGCTGCTTGGGATGGTGCTGGCGCGACATCGGCCACAAGCGCGTGCCTGAGCCGCCCGCGAGAATCACGGGGTGCACTTCGAGCCGCACGCCCGCTGCGCGCGGACGTTCCTGTTCGTGTTTGACGTCGAGATCGGCGTCGGCCACGGCAACCGGAGCAATCATGGTGGTACTCCTTGGGCATAAAAAGGAATGCCTCAAGTTTTAGCACGACGTAAATTCACAATAAAAGATCGTGTTTCGTTAATTTGAATCGCTGCGAATAAAAAAATAGAAAACAATTGGGAAAATGAATTGCGCATGACAGCGGCGTCGAGCGGCGGGTTGCGAGCTCGTCTGCCGACGCCTATGCGAAATCGCGCCCATGTCCCGCCGATTTGGCCGTCTGCACGGCTTTCCTCGCTCACTTTCGGAAAAACGTTCCGCACGAAATCGGAAAAAAATCGGCAAATCTTGCTGAATAATTTTCGAAATATTGCTGCACTTGCAGCAAGTTTTTTAATGCCGCTTCATTGACGCCAAGCAAGGGTTTCCACGAATCGCGGCAATGCGTTCGAGCCCTCGCGACACCGGACCAATACGCGGAACGTGACTGACGAACTGGGGTGTATCGGATGCTGAGCGTTCTATCGAGAATCATCGACATCGCAATGGCCGCTTTGGGCGCGCTCATCGCGGCGGGGCTGCACGAAGGGCGCTTCGTGTGGCTCAACGACATGGAAACGATCGCGGTCGCGTTCAACAGCGTGCTGGTGATCGTGTTCTTTCCGGCGCTCGGCATCTATCAGTCGTGGCGCGGCAAGCCGGTGCGCGAACTGCTGTGGCGCGTGGGGATCGGTTGGCTGATCGTCGAAGGCACGGGCATTTTGATGAGCTTCAGCGCGCATCGCGCGGAGGAGCTGTCGCGCTTGTGGCTCTTCTATTGGGCCGTGGCGACGATCGCGCTGTTGCTCGTGACGAAGACCGTCGTCTACGCGATCCTGCGCCAACTGCGCCGCGAAGGCTTCAATCAGAAGGCGGTTGCCGTGGTGGGCGGCAAGCAATACGGGCAGTTCCTGGTCGAACAGATGCAAAAGCGGCCCGATGCGGGATTCAGCCCCGTGTGCATCTTCGACGAGGAAGCGGGCATCCAAGGCGGCGCGGCTGCGATGGTGGCCGGCGTGCCGATCGAGCACGATTTCGCGAAGCTGACGGATCTCGTCAAGCGCCGCGCGATTCGTGAATTGTGGCTCGCCTTGCCGATCTCGCAGGAACGCACGATTCACAAGATGGTGACGGAGTTCAAGGACGACTTCGTCAACATCCGCTTCATCCCCGATGTGCGCAGCCTGTCGCTGTTCAATCACGCGGTGGTCGATCTGCTGGGCGTGCCCGCGATCAATTTGGCGGCCTCGCCGATCACCGACGTGCGCATTCTGCCGAAGTTCGTGTTCGATCGACTCTTTGCGCTGTGCGCGCTGGCCGCGCTCTCGCCGTTGATGGTGGTGATCGCGGCCATGGTCAAGCTGACGTCGCCGGGCCCGGTGTTCTTCCGGCAGAAGCGCAAGGGTCTCGACGGCAACGAGTTCGAGATCTACAAGTTCCGCTCGATGAAAGTGCATGCCGAGAAGGCCGGCACGGTGACGCAGGCGACCAAGAACGATACGCGCGTGACGACGGTCGGCCGCTTCCTGCGCCGCACGAGCCTCGACGAGCTGCCGCAGTTCATCAACGTGCTCAAAGGCGAGATGTCGGTGGTGGGGCCGCGCCCGCACGCGCTCCAGCACGACGACATCTACAAGGATCTCGTACGCGGCTACATGCACCGCTACCGGATCAAGCCCGGCATCACGGGATGGGCGCAGATCAACGGCTATCGCGGCGAAACCGACCGCGTCGAAAAGATGATGGGGCGCGTGAAGCTCGATCTGTACTACATGCAGCACTGGACCTTCTGGCTCGACATCAAGATCGTCGTTCTGACCTTGTGGAAGGGCTTTGCCGGCAGCAACGCATATTGAGGATGCGAGCCGGCGGCGCGCATCGCGTGCCGGCTTCGCGACACTTTCCTGCTCAGTTTCCTGTTTCTTGGAGTAACGGATGAACCTGACCATCATTGGCAGCGGTTACGTGGGTCTCGTGACGGGCGCATGTCTTGCCGACATCGGCCACGACGTGTTTTGCCTCGACGTCGATCAGAAGAAGATCGATGTGTTGAATAGCGGCGGCATTCCGATTCACGAGCCGGGCTTGCGGGAAGTCATCGCGCGCAATCTCGCCGCGAACCGTCTCAAGTTTTCGACCGATGTGCGCGCCGCGGTGGCGCATGGCGACGTGCAGTTCATCGCGGTTGGCACGCCGCCGGATGAGGACGGTTCGGCCGATCTGCAATACGTGCTCGCGGCTGCGCGCAACATCGGCCGCTATATGACTGGCTTCAAGGTGATCGTCGATAAATCGACGGTGCCCGTCGGGACGGCGCTGCGCGTGCGTGAGACCGTGGCGGCGGAGCTGGCTGCACGCGGTGAAGAGCATATGTTCTCGGTCGTGTCGAATCCCGAGTTCCTGAAGGAGGGGGCGGCGGTTGACGACTTTACGCGGCCGGATCGCATCGTGCTTGGCTGCGATGAAGACGTGCCGGGTGAGAAGGCGCGTGAGGTGATGCGGCGTCTTTATGCGCCCTTCAACCGCAATCACGAACGCACGCTGTGGATGGATGTGCGTTCGGCGGAATTCACGAAATATGCGGCGAATGCGATGCTCGCGACGCGGATCTCGTTCATGAATGAGCTTGCGAATTTTGCGGATCGTATTGGGGCTGATATTGAGTCGGTGCGGCGCGGTATTGGGTCGGATCCGCGTATCGGTTACGACTTTTTGTATGCGGGCTGCGGGTATGGCGGGTCGTGTTTTCCCAAGGATGTGGAGGCGCTGATTCGTACGGCGGCTGAGAACTCGCATGAGTTGAAGATTCTTAAGGCCGTTTCTTCGGTCAACGATGCGCAGAAACAAGTGCTTGCGGAGAAGATCGTTGCGCGCTTGGGCGAGGACCTGTCCGATCGCACGTTTGCGGTTTGGGGGCTTGCATTCAAGCCTAATACCGATGATATGCGCGAGGCGCCTAGCCGGTCTTTGATCGCCGCTTTGCTTGCGCGGGGCGCGCATGTGGTGGCGTATGACCCGGTTGCGATTCGGGACGCTAAGCGCGTTATTGAACTTGATTTGCAGGACGAGCCTGAGTGGCTGGAGCGGCTGACGTTTGCTAATGAGCAGATGGAGGCTGTTAAGAATGCTGATGCGCTTGTGATTCTTACCGAGTGGAAGGCTTTCAAGAGTCCGGATTTCGACAGTCTTAAGAAGGGGCTCAAAACGCCTTTGATTTTTGATGGGCGCAATTTGTATGAGCCGGATGCGATGCGGGAGATTGGGGTCGAGTATCACGCTATCGGACGCGGTGGTGCTCTCGTCGGCGCAAGCGCAGGTTCTGTTGCCGTCGCGGCGCGGTGAATTCGTTTTTTCCTGCGGCGCTGTGTCGTTCGCCAAGGCTTTCATGAAAACTTTGATTTCATGTCGGTGCACAAGCGTCGCCCCTCCCCGGGGCGGGGGTTACTTTTGTCTTGCCAAAAGTAACCAAAAGCGCGTCCTCGCCGGACGGCCTGGCCCGGAGGCACTCAACCCTGTTAGTACCGGTGTTCCAAGCGCAAACTTGGGAAACCGTTATTGCGCGCCGCACGTCCCGTTTGCACGCGGCACAGAACGGCTCAGAACCGAAATAAATCGAAGTCATCGATTTGGCCGCGCCCCACGTTGCTTACGATTGGACGCGGGCCCATGTGCGTGGGCGCACTGCAAGACAAGCGTCTTCAGATCTTTGCTGACCTCCAGCCGCGATTTGATTCGAGCGGACCTTATTCCGTGCCACGTGCTAATGGGCCGTACGGCGCGCAATAGCGGTTTCCCAAGCTTGCCCCGGGCTTCCCGTACTAACAGGGTTGAGTGCCTCCGGGCGGGCCGTCCGGCGAGGACGCGCTTTTGGTTACTTTTGGCAAGGACAAAAGTGACCCCGGTCCCGGGGAGGGACGGACTAAACGGACCGACGCGAAATCAAGGTGTTCACAAAGACCTTGGCGAACGACCCAGCGCGAGCGCACTGAAGACCAAGGCCAAAGCGTATGTTTAAAAACATCTTAGTGGTGTGCCACGCAAACGTATGCCGAAGCCCCGCAGCGGAGCTGCTATTCAGGGCCCGGCGCCCAAATAAAAGCATCGAGTTTCACTCAGCGGGACTGCGCGCCCAAGACGGCGCTTCAATCGACCCAACGATGCGGAACCTTTTAGCCGCCAATGGAATAGACAGCACAGAACACCGCGCGAAGCGCCTGAACCTGCGCTACATCCGCGACGCGGACCTGATCCTGGTCAGCGAGCGGCAGCAAATTAAAGCCGTGGAATCCATCGAGCCGACCTCGCGCGGGAAGGTCCATCTGCTCGGCAAATGGGAAAACTCGGATGTCGCCGATCCCCACGGCGGTCACGAAGACGCCTATCGCCAGAGCTTCGCCCTCATCGAACATCTCGTCACCGGATGGCTGAAAAAAATATGCTGAAACGTTGCGCTGCGACTTCTCTTTTGCTGACGGCTTTTCTGTCAGGCTGCGCCTGGGCTCCCGGCTACAACCTCGACCGGTCGCGCCTCGAGGACAAAGACGCGGCGCCGACCGAGACCTATCCGGTCCACTTGATCACGCCCACGCTGCTAAGGAACGAAATGACCGCGCAGGCGGCGCCGGCTCCGTTGCCGCAATCGCGTTTCGTTGACTCGTCGAAGTACGTCTATCGCATCTCGCCGCAAGACATCCTCGGCATCACGATCTGGGACCACCCGGAGCTGACGACGCAGCAAGGGCAGTCGTTCTCGACCGGCGGCAACACCACGCAATCGGTCGCCGGCGCGCTCGCGCAGCCGTACACCACAGCGCTGCCGGGTCAGGCCGATCCGTTCGGGCAGACGGTGTCCGCCGACGGCACGATCTTCTTTCCGTTCATCGGCCGCTTCAAGGTGGCGGGCAAGACGACCGAGGAAGTGCGCGATCAGCTTTCGGCGCAGCTTGGTCCCTATATCAAGAACCCGCAGCTCGACGTGCGCGTGCTTGCGTATCGCGGCCAGAAGATTCAAGTGACAGGCGACGTGAAGACGCCCGGGCCGCTCGCGGTCACCGATGTGCCGCTCACGCTCGTCGATGCGATCACGCGTTCCGGCGGCGCGAATACAGACGCCGATCTGCAGCGCGTGCGCCTCACGCGCAACAGCCAGTTCTATCAGATCGACCTGAACGGCGTGCTCGATCGCGGCGACGTGCGCAACAACGTGATGCTGCAGGACGGCGACATCATCAATATCCCCGATCGCTCGGATAGCCGCGTGTTCGTGATGGGCGAAGTGAAAACGCCGATGCCCGTGCAGATGATCCGCGGCCGCCTGACGATCGCCGATTCGCTGACGAACGCGGGCGGCATTCTCGATACCGACGCGAATCCGCGCCAGGTCTACGTGATTCGCGGTCTGCAAGGCAAACAGCAAGGCACGCCCGACATCTACCGACTCGACATGACGCAGCCCGACGCGTTGCTGCTGTCCGCGCAGTTCCAGTTGCAGCCGTTGGACGTGGTCTATGTCGGCACCGCGAGCGCGGTTCAGTTCAACCGCGTCATCCAGCAGGTGCTGCCTGCGCTGGAGACCGCGTTCTATCTGAAAGAGCTGACGAAGTAAGCGCAGTAGTAAGCGCGATAAGTTTAGGGCCCCTAGGCCGCAGCCGTTTGGCTGCGGCCGTGACCAGAAACGGGAACGAAGCATGAGCACAAGTTTGAGCACACATACCCATAACGCCCCCCTCGCGGCGATCAAGACCGAGGAGGAGGACCTCGTCCTCGGTCAGTTGCTGCAGGTGATTCTCGACGACGTGTGGTGGCTCATCGGCATCGCGCTCACGATCGTCGTGATGGCTGCGCTGTACTGCTATCTCGCCAAGCCGATCTACTCGGCCGACGCGCACGTGCGCGTGGAGACGGGCGACAATAACTCGCAAGCGCTCACGCAAACGCAGACGGGCGCGGTCATCAACAGCGGCTCGCAGACGCTGCCCACCGACGCGGAAATCGAAATCATCAAGAGCCGCGGCGTGGTTGCGCCGGTGGTCACGCAGTGCAAGCTGAATTTCTCGGTGACGCCGAAGACGATTCCGCTGCTGGGCAGCATCGCCGCGCATGTGGCCGAACCGGGCAAACCGGGCAAGCCGTGGCTCGGCCTCGCGTCGTATGCATGGGGCGGCGAAATCGCCGACGTCGATTCGATCGAAGTGACGCCGTCGCTCGAAAACCAAAAGCTCACGATGACCGCGCTCGGCGACGGCCAATACTCGCTGCAGGCCTCCGACGGCGAGTTGCTGTTGCGCGGCCGCGTCGGCGAGCAGGAGAAGGGCAACGGCGTGACGATCACGGTCAATCAGCTCGTCGCGCGTCCCGGCACGCAATTCAAGGTGATGCGCGCGAACGATCTGGATGCGATCACGGCGTTCCAATCCGCGATCACGGTGACCGAGCAAGGCAAGCAGACGGGCGTCATCCAAATCTCGCTCGAAGACAAAGACCCGGCGCGTGCCGCGGAAATCGCCAATGCGCTCGCGCAGTCGTACCTGCGCCAGCACATCGCGAGCAAGCAGGAAGAGGCGAGCAAGATGCTGACCTTCCTGCAAAGCGAAGAGCCGCGTCTGAAGTCCGATCTCGAACGCGCCGAGGCTGCGCTCACGCAATATCAGCAACAGTCGGGCTCGATCAACGCTAGCGACGAAGCGAAGGTCTACCTCGAAGGCAGCATTCAGTACGAGCAGCAGATCGCGGCATTGCGGCTGCAGATCGCGTCGATGGAGCAGCGCTACGGCAATGAGAACCCGGTCATGCAGACCGCGAAACAGCAGCTTGCGCAACTCCAAGGCGAGCAGCAGAAGTTCTCCGACCGCTTCCGCGACTTGCCCGCTTCGGAAGTGAAGGCGGTGGCGCTGCAGCGCGATGCGAAGGTCGCCGAAGACATCTACGTGCTGCTGCTCAATCGCGTGCAGGAGCTCTCCGTGCAGAAGGCGGGCACCGGCGGCAACGTGCATCTGGTCGACCCCGCGCTGCGTCCCGGCGAGCCGGTCAAGCCGAAGAAGGTGCTGATCTTGTCGGCGGCGGTGTTTCTGGGGCTCATCGTCGGTACGGGCGTCGTGTTCCTGCGCAAGAACCTGTTTGCGGGTATCGACGATCCGGAGCGCGTCGAGCGCAACTTCGGCCTGCCGCTCTATGGTCTCGTGCCGCTGAGCCAGGAACTCGTCAAGCTCGAACTGCAGAACGAGCGCATGAATCGCGTCGACCGGCCGATCCTCGCGCTCTTGCGGCCGAAGGATGTCTGTGTCGAAAGCCTGCGCAGTCTGCGCACCTCGATGCAGTTCACGCTGATGGATGCGAAGAACAAGGTCACGGTGCTGACGGGTCCCTCGCCTGGCATCGGCAAGAGCTTCCTGACCGTGAATCTCGCGGTGCTGCTCGCGAATTCCGGCAAGCGTGTGCTGTTGATCGACGGCGACATGCGGCGCGGCTCGCTTGAGCGCTATATCGGCGGTCAGCGCGACAGCGGTTTGTCCGAATTGCTGAGCGGACAGATCTCGCTGGAGGAAGCGATTCGTCCGACCGTCGTGACAGGCCTCGATTTCGTCGCGAGCGGCTCGCGTCCGCCGAATCCGTCAGAGCTGCTGATGTCGCCGCGCCTGCAGACCTATCTGGACGGCTTGAGCAAGCGCTATGACGTGATCTTCATCGATACGCCGCCGGTGCTTGCCGTCACCGATGCCTCGATCATCGCGGAGCTGGCCGGCTCGACCTTCCTCGTGCTGCGCTCGGGCATGCACAACGAAGTCGAGATCACCGATTCGCTCAAGCGTCTGCGCTCGGCGGGCATTCAAGTGCAAGGCGGCATCTTCAACGCGATGCCGCAAGTCAACCGTGGCTACGGTCGCGCGGGCTATGCAGCCGTGCAGGAATATCTGACTGCCTGAACGAGGGGAGCGCATGAAAGTATCCGTACTGGTACCGACCTACCGCCGGCCCGCCGATCTCGCGCGCTGCCTGATCGCGCTGCAGCGGCAGATGAAGAAGCCGGATGAAGTGATCGTCGTCGCGCGCCCCGAGGATGACGCGACGCATGAGCGGCTCGCCGACCCCGCGGTGCGCGGCAATCTTCCGCTGCGCGTGGCGCTGATCGAAGTGCCGGGGCAGGTCGCGGCGCTCAATCGCGGCCTCGACGCGGCGTCGGGCGACGTGATCGCGATCACCGACGACGACGCCGCGCCGCGCCCCGACTGGCTGCAGCGCATCGCCGCCGCGTTCAAGCTGGACCCGAAGCTCGGCGCGCTCGGCGGACGCGACTGGGTGCATGAACGAGGCCGCGTGCTCGACGGCGAGCGCGATCAGGTCGGCAAGATCCTGCCGTCGGGCAAGATCATCGGCAATCACCATCTCGGCGTGGGTGCAGCGCGCGAAGTCGACATGCTCAAGGGCGCGAACATGAGCTACCGCCGCGCGGCGATCGCCGGTTTGCGGTTTGACGAGCGTCTGCGCGGCGCGGGCGCGCAGGTTCACAACGACATGGCGTTCAGCATGGGCGTGAAGCGCGCGGGCTGGAAGCTCGTGTACGACCCGCACGTGGCCGTCGATCACTACCCGGCCGAACGTTTCGACGACAACAAGCGCGACGTGCAGACGATGGCCGCCGTGCGCAATGCCGCCTACAACCTGCATCTCGTGCTGCGCGAGCATCTGCCGCCGATCAAGCGCGAGACCGCATGGTGGTGGTACACGCTGGTCGGCACGCGCGTCTATCCGGGGCTCGTACACGCGGTGCTGTCGGCCACCTCGAAGGATGGCGCGACGGTCCGCTCGCGCTGGCGCGCGGTGCGCCTCGGCGCACAAGACGCGCGACGGGCGACCTCGTGACCGATCGGAGCTCAAGCATGCAAGCCACCAAAGTGCACGTGCACCTCTTTTACGGCGCCGACCCGCGCGTCTACCGCAAGGGTGAAGACTTCGGCTGTCTGTACGGCTATCACCACGCGGAGTCGGACGAGTTCGCGCTGACGTACTCGCGCGACGCGAAGGAAAGCAAGCCCATGAGCCTCGCACGCCGCGCGCTCAAGCTGATGCTCGGCTTCGATCTGATCCACACGCTGCGAAATCGCGACGAAATTCTGCGCTCGGATGTGATCTGGACGCACACCGAAGCGGAGCATCTGGCCGTCGCGCTCGTGCTGCTGCTGGCCGGCGAGCGCGGCAGGAAGCCCTTGCTGCTCGCGCAAAGCGTGTGGCTCTTTGACAAATGGCGCGACTATGGCGCGCTGCGCCGCTGGTTCTATCGCAAGCTGCTCGCGCGCGCCGACGTGCTGACCACGCTCGCGCGCGACAACGCCGAGCTGTGCCGCCGCTTCTTGAAGCGCGACGCGATCCACGTTTACTACGGCCTGAACACGACGGACTTTCCGCTTGCCGAGCCGCACGCGTGGCAGCCGCATACGCCGCTGCGGATCGCGGCGATCGGCAACGATCGCGACCGCGACTGGACCACGCTCGTCAAAGCGTTCGGCAACGATTCGCGCTATACAGTGCGGCTTGCGACGCGCCGCAAGATCCCGAAGGCGCTGCATGCATCGAACGTGCAGATCGCGCCTGCTTCCGGGCTGGCGAAGCAGCGCGAGTTGTACGACTGGGCCGATATCGTCGTGGTGCCGCTGCGGCCGAACTATCACGCGTCCGGCATCACGGTCGTGCTGGAAGCGGCGGCGCTCGGCAAGCCGGTGATCGCATCGGACGTGGGCGGCCTGCGCGACTATTTCACCGCGCAGCAGGTCACCTACATTGCGCCGCACGACCCCATCGCATTGCGCCGCGCCGCTGACGATCTCGCTGCGCATCCCGAGGCCACGCTGCGCCGAGCGTGGGCGGCCGGCGCGCAATTGAGCGCGCGCCGCCTGACAACGCAGCATTTCGCGCAGCAGCACGTGCAGATCACGCGGGCGATGTTGGGCGAGCGCGGCGCTTCGGCCGCGCGCCGGCGTAACAGCGCAAGCGATCTAGCGATCGCCGAGCGTGCCGTGCCGGTCGAGCGTCGCTAAGGTCCGCACCGCATGAGTACACCCAACCTCGCACGCAACTTCGGAGCCTCACCCGACGAAGCGAAAAGCGCGAAACGCGCGAAGAGCGGTCTCTTCAGCACCGAACCGAAGCATTGGGCGGCGCAGGCGATCCTGTGGTTCATCACGCTCCTCTTGATCGTCGCGCACCAGGGCACGGTACTCACGCTCGCGTTCCCGGTGCTCGCGACGATGGCGGGCATCTGGCTCTACTTCAAGAGCCCCGCGCGCTATGTCGGCTTCATGTGGTGGATGTGGTTCCTGAGCCCTGAAGTGCGGCGTCTCGCCGACTTCGCGAAGGGCGCCTTCACGCCGACGAGCCTGATCCAGATCGCGCCGCTCGCCGTGACGATGCTCTCCGGCCTCACGCTCCTGCGCCACTACCGCATCCTCGCGCAGCGGCGCGGCTTGCCGGTGCTCCTGGTCCTGCTCGGCCTCACGTATGCGTTCCTCGTCGGCGTGGTGTCGAGCGGGCCGCTCGCGGCTCTCTACGATTTGGCGAACTGGCTCTATCCGATCCTGATCGGCTTTCACATCATGGCCGACTCGCGCAACTATCCGCAGTATCGCGAGGCGATTCTCTCGGCGTTCGTGTGGGGGATGCTGATCATGGGCCTCTACGGCATGGTGCAGTTCTTCATCATGCCGCCGTGGGACGCGCTCTGGATGCTCGGCTCGCAGATGAACTCGCAAGGCGACCCCGTGCCGTTCGGCGTGCGCGTGTTCAGCACGATGAATTCGTCGGGGCCGTTCGCGTTCGCGATGATGGGCTCGCTCATCTTCATGCTCGCCGCCGCGCAGCGGATTCGCTGGCTCGCGGGGGCCGCGGGCTTCATCTCGTTCTGCTTGTGCCTCGTGCGCTCGACGTGGGGTGGCTGGGTGATCGCGGTGGTGATCCAGCTCGCGAAATCGAGCAACCGAGTGCGCGTGCGGATCATCATGAGCGCCATCCTGCTCGCCGGATTGTGCGTGCCGCTGCTCGCGGTGGGACCCGTCGCGGACCGCCTGGCGACGCGTCTGCAGAGCGTCGGCAACCTGCACGACGACCAGAGCTACGAAGCGCGCAACCAGTTCTACGCGACGTTCGCGCAAACGGCCTTCACCGACGTCTCCGGCGAAGGCATGGGCGCCACGGGCTCGTCGACGAAACTATCGAGCGACAGCGGCGAGCTCGGCAAATACGGCAGCTTCGACAGCGGCGTGATGAACATTCCGTTCGTGCTCGGCTGGCCCGGCACGCTGCTCTATCTCTCGGGCATCGTCTGGCTGCTGGCGCGCGCGGTGCGCGCGTCGTTCGCGCTCGGCGACGACAAGTTCGCCGGCGCATGCCTGAGCCTCGCGCTCGCGGTGTTCGCGATGCTCGTCTTCACCAATTCGCTCGTCGGCACCGGCGGCCTGCTGTTGTTCATGAGCGTGTTCTTGCTGCTGTCCGCCGCGCACTGGCAGAAGATCCAGCGCCGGCGGCTTTTACGGGGGAGTCTGTCAAATTGAGAGTCGCCATTGTTACGCACGTGGTACGTCATAACGACGGACAAGGCCGCGTCAACTACGAAATCGCGCGCGCCGCGCTCGAAGAAAATATCTCGGTGACACTGGTCGCTTCGCACGTCGCGCCGGAATTGCTCGCGAATCCGCGCGTGCGCTGGGTGCCGATCCGCATCGGCCGCGGCTGGCCGTCGAATCTGCTGCGCCAGCAGGTGTTCGCGTTGAAGAGCGCGCTGTGGCTCAAGAAGCATCGCGACGAATACGACGTGCTGCATGTGAACGGCTTCATCTCGTGGGCGCATGCCGACGTGAACACCGCGCACTTCGTGCACGGCGGCTGGTTCGCGAGCCCGTACTACCCGTTCGGATTGGCGAAGGGGCCGTGGTCGGCTTATCAGTTCGTCTATACGGCGATCAACTCGCGGCTCGAACGCTGGGCCTATAACCGCTCGCGCATGGTCACCGCCGTCTCGCAGAAGGTCGCCGCCGAGATCCGCAATACCGGCGTGCCCGCGCAGAAGGTCGGCGTGATTTACAACGGCGTCGATACCGAGACGTTCGCCGCGGCGCTCGGCGACCGCCGCAAGTTCGGCTTGCCGCAGGACGCGTTTCTGCTGCTGTTCGTCGGCGATTTGCGCACGCCGCGCAAGAACCTCGGCACGGTGCTGCAGGCGCTCACGCGCTTGCCCCAGCACGTTCATATTGCGGTGGCGGGCTATCTGCCGGGCAGCCCGTATCCGGACCAGGCGCGTGCCTTGAAGATCGAATCGCGCGTGCATTTCCTCGGGCTCGTGAAGGAGATGCCGGCGTTGATGCACTCGGTCGATGCGTTCGTGTTTCCGTCGCGCTACGAGGCGATGAGCTTGTCGCTGCTCGAAGCGATGGCGGCGGGCTTGCCGGTCGTGACCGCGCGCACGGCGGGCGGCGCCGAGATCATCACGACCGAATGCGGCATCGTGCTCGACGATCCCGACGACGCGCCAGCACTCGCGAACGCCATCGCAGGCCTCGCCGCCGACGACCGCACGCGCTGCGCCATGGGGGCCGCCGCGAGCCGCCTCGCGCGCGATTTCGGCTGGTCGCGCATGGCGATGCAATACATCGCGCTGTATCGGCAGATGGCGGACGCGAAGGGCGAGGTGCCCGCGCGCACGAATGCGACACTCGCACCGGCGCCGTTTGTGTCCAACGAAGGAGCGAAACAATCATGAACAAAGCGGCTGCCGCACAAGTCCTTTCCTTTCGCGCATCGGATGCAGCCCCCGCAGGCCGCCCGCCGCGCCAGATCAAGTCGCTGCAAATCGGCATGCACTGGTTTCCGGAGCGCGCGGGCGGCCTCGACCGCATGTATTACTCGCTCGTCGGCGCGCTGCCTGGGGCGGGCGTCGCCGTGCGCGGGATGGTGGCGGGCTCGCCGCGCGTGGCCGCCGATACGGGCGGCGCGATCCAGGGCTTCGGCTCGGCCGCGCGTTCGCTGCCGCTGCGCCTGATGGCGGCGCGCAAGATGCTGGCGAACGTCGTGCGTGCCGAGCGGCCGGATGTGATCTCGTCGCACTTCGCGCTTTATACGTTCCCCGGCCTCGACGTGCTGCGCGGCATTCCGCAGGTGTCGCATTTCCAGGGGCCGTGGGCGGACGAGAGCCACGTTGAAGGCGCCGATTCGCTCGGGCAGCGCGCGAAGCACTTTCTCGAGCGCAAGGTGTACGCGCGCTCGTCGCGGCTGATCGTGCTGTCGGACGCGTTCGGGCAGATTCTGCATTCGCGCTATGGCATTCCGCAGGACCGTATTCGGGTGGTGCCGGGCTGCGTGAACGTCGCGCAGTTCGACTTGGATATCACGAAGCGCGAGGCGCGCCGGCGTTTGCAACTGCCGCAGGACCGGCCGATTGTGCTGGCGGTGCGGCGGCTCGTGAAGCGCATGGGGCTCGAGGATTTGATCGAAGCGATCAAGGTGGTGAAAGCGCGTCACCCTGACGTCTTGCTGTTGATTGCCGGAAAAGGGCGGCTGCAAGATGAGCTGCAGGCGCGTATCGATGCGAGCGGGCTTCAGGACAACGTGAAGTTGCTCGGCTTCGTACCTGATGAGCATCTGGCGGCCCTGTACCGCGCCGCGACGATCAGCGTCGTGCCGACGGTGGCGTTGGAAGGCTTCGGCTTGATTACGGTCGAATCGCTCGCGGCGGGCACGCCGGTGCTGGTGACGCCGGTAGGCGGCTTGCCGGAGGCGGTGGCGGGGTTGTCGAAGGACCTCGTGCTGCGCTCGACGGGGTCCGACGCGATCGCGGAAGGCGTCGGAGCGGTGCTGGACGGCGCGATCAAGCTGCCCGACGCGCAGACGTGCCATGCTTATGCGCGCGATAACTTCGACAACGCGGTGATTGCACGGCGCGTGGCGCAGGTTTATTCGGAGGCGATTGCGGCGGGGTGATGTCGAGAATAGGGGCGCGACCAACTCCGTGTATCATTGCGGGTTGCTCGTAACCCCCTGATTCGCCGACCAAAATGCCCGTATCTGAACTCAAGCGCCGCCGCACGTTCGCGGTCATCTCCCACCCGGACGCCGGTAAAACGACGCTGACCGAGAAGCTCCTGCTGTTCTCGGGCGCGATTCAGATCGCGGGCACCGTCAAGGGCCGCAAGAGCGGCCGCTACGCGACCTCCGACTGGATGGAGATCGAAAAGCAGCGCGGCATTTCGGTCGCGAGCTCGGTGATGCAGTTCGAATACGGCGACGCCGTCATCAACCTGCTCGACACCCCCGGCCACGAAGACTTCTCGGAAGACACCTACCGCGTGCTGACCGCGGTCGACGCCGCCGTGATGGTGATCGACGGCGCGAACGGCGTCGAAGCGCAGACGCTCAAGCTGCTCGAAGTCTGCCGCAGCCGCCGCACGCCGATCGTCACGTTCATCAACAAGCTCGACCGAGAAGTGCGCGAGCCGCTCGACCTGCTCGACGAGATCGAGCAGCACCTGGGCGTCTCGGCCGTGCCGTTCACCTGGCCGATCGGCATGGGCAAGGAATTCCATGGCGTCTATGACGTTCAGCGCGATCAGGTGCGCGTGTTCCGCGCGGGTCAGGATTCGCTGGGCGGCGCCGTCGAGACGCTGCAAGGCAGCGGCAACGAGGAATGCGAGCAGCGCTTCGGCTTTCCCTGGAAGAAGGCGATGGAAGAGGTCGAGCTGATCTCGGGCGCGACGCCGACGTTCGACCGCGAAGCGTTCCTCGCCGGCGACCAGTCGCCCGTGCTGTTCGGCTCGGCGATCAACAACTTCGGCGTGAAGGAAATTCTCGACGCGCTCGTCGACCTTGCGCCGCCGCCGTCGATGCGCATGGCGGTCCAGCGTCCGGTGCAGCCGGACGAGCCGAAATTCACGGGCGTCGTGTTCAAGGTGCAGGCGAACATGGATCTGGCGCACCGCGATCGCGTCGCGTTCATTCGCGTGTGCTCGGGCCGTTTCGAGCGCGGCATGGCGCTCAAGGTGTCGCGCTCGGGCAAGACGTTCCGCGCGAACAACGTCGTGACGTTCCTGTCGCAGCGGCGCGAAACCGTGAGCGAAGCCTATCCCGGCGACATCATCGGCATCCCCAACCACGGCACGCTGAGCCTCGGCGATACGCTGACCGAAGGCGAGATGCTGCAATTCGTCGGCCTGCCGTTCTTCGCGCCGGAAATCTTCCAGACCATCGAGGTGGTCGATCCGATGCGCGCGAAGCAACTCGGCGAAGCGCTGAAGCAGTTGGGCGAGGAGGGCGCGATTCAGGTGTTCCGCCCGGCGCACGGCGGCCTGACGATTCTCGGCGCGGTGGGGCAGCTGCAATTCGAGGTGGTGTCGCACCGGCTTTCCGCCGAGTACAAGGTCGACGTGCGGATCATGCCGGCGCGCTACCGGATGTCGCGCTGGGTCACCTGCGACGACGCGGGCGAACTGCGCCGCTTCATGGACGCCTACGCGGTGCGCATTGCGCTCGACGCGTCGAATGCGCCAACTTACCTCGCATCGCACATTTCGGAGATCGAGGTCGCGCAGAAGGCGTGGCCGAAGATCGTCTTCAACGAGTTGCGCGAGCACTCGGGCGCGCCGTTCAGAAAAAGCATGTGATGCGCCGGCCGGCGGCTCGGCTCCGCTCGTTTCGTTTGGGACGAGTCTGAAGCCGCCGGTCCATTGCTGCCGCAGTTCCGCTTCAGATATTTCCTAATCGTCATCTTCTTCAGACTTCGCGGCCACTGATTGTGATCGCGTGTTCAATCGCGTCCGGGCCGCCCCGTTAGGCCAAGCCGCAAGCGACGCAAAAAACATAGCTTTTTGCTGCGACATACCGCCGCGTTTCGATCGCCGCCGTCCCGTCAAACCCGCTTCCATCCAGCATTCCCCGCGACCGTTCCGCAAACTTAAGCGCTTTATGCGCTTTGTTTGAGAAAGATCACGGACGCCCTAAAGGACTCTACCTACAATCCCGGTCGCATTCCAGGGTGGGTCATTGCGTTGAGGAATGCCAAGGAGCAACCAGGGTGGTTCAATAAACCGGGCTAAGGTATGGATAGAAAAACCATTAGAAGGTGGTTAGTGCCCTTCGAGATCGGACTGGTCATGTTGTTGGCCGGCTGCAGCAATCTCGAAGTGCTCGACCCGAAGGGCAGCATCGGCGTGGCGGAGAAATCGCTGATCGGAACGGCAACGTTTGCGATGCTGATCGTCGTCATACCAGTGATCATTCTGACGCTGGTGTTCGCGTGGCGCTACCGCGCGTCGAATCGGAAGGCAACCTATGCGCCGAAGTGGGCGCACTCCACGGCGATCGAAGTCGTGGTCTGGACCATCCCCACGCTCATCATTCTTTTCCTCGCCGTCCTGACCTGGAAAACCTCGCACGAGCTCGATCCGTACAAGCCGATCGAATCGGAGGTCAAGCCAATCGAAATTCAGGTCGTCGCGCTCGACTGGAAATGGCTCTTCGTGTATCCGGAGTACGGCATCGCGACGGTCAACCAGATCGCATTTCCGGTCGGCACGCCAGTCAATTTCCGCATCACGTCGGATGCGGTGATGAACTCGTTCTTCATCCCGCAGCTGGGCAGCCAGATTTACGCGATGGCCGGCATGCAGACGAAGCTGCATCTGATCGCCGACCACGCGGGCGACTACGCGGGCATCTCGGCGAACTACAGCGGCGAAGGCTTCTCGGACATGAAATTCCGTGCGCTTGCCGTGTCCCCCGAGGAGTTCAAGGGGTGGGTGCAGAAGGTCAAGGCGTCGAGCGAGCGGCTCGACATGGATACCTACTACGCCGTGGCGAAGCCGAGCGAGAAGAATCCGGTGCGCTATTTCTCGTCGAGCGATCCGGAGCTGTTCCACAAGATCATGGCGAAGTACAACAACGGCCACTACCTCGACATGTCGGGGAACGTGTGCCGAATCCTGTAGGGGTAACGAGATGTTCGGAAAACTGACACTCGACGCGATCCCATACCACGAGCCCATCATCATGGGCGCGGCGGGCTTCATGGCGATCCTGGTGCTGGCAGTGGGTGGCGCGATCACCTATTTCGGCAAGTGGAAATATCTTTGGACCGAGTGGCTGACGAGCGTCGACCACAAGCGGATCGGCGTCATGTACATCGTAGTCGCCACGCTGATGCTGGTGCGCGGCTTCGCCGACGCGGTCATGATGCGCTTGCAGCAGGCGATGGCCTTCGACGGCCCCGGCTATCTGCCGCCTCATCACTACGATCAGATCTTCACGGCGCACGGCGTCATCATGATCTTCTTCATGGCGATGGCGTTGATGGTGGGTCTGTTCAACCTGATCGTGCCGCTGCAGGTCGGCGCGCGCGACGTGGCCTTCCCGTTCCTGAACTCGCTGTCGTTTTGGATGACGGCGATCAGCGCGATTCTGATCAACGTGTCGCTGGTGGTCGGCGAATTCGCGAAGACGGGTTGGCTCGCGTATCCGCCATTGTCGGAGCTCGCGTACAGTCCGGGCGTCGGGGTCGACTACTACATATGGAGCTTGCAGCTCTCGGGTGTCGGCACGCTGATTACCGCGGTCAACTTCTTCGTGACCATCATCAAGATGCGCGCGCCGGGCATGACGCTCATGAAGATGCCGGTGTTCACGTGGACCGCGCTGTGCTCGAACGTGCTGATCATGGCAACGTTCCCGATCCTGACCGTGACGCTGGCGCTGCTCGGCCTCGACCGCTACGCAGGCATGCACTTCTTCACGAACGAGCTCGGCGGCAACGTCATGCTGTACCTGAACCTGATCTGGGCCTGGGGACACCCCGAGGTCTACATTCTGGTTCTGCCGGCGTTCGGCATTTACTCGGAAGTGATCGCGACGTTCGCCAAGAAGCCACTGTTCGGCTATCGGATGATGGTGTACGCGACGTGCGCCATCATGGTGATGTCGTTCCTCGTGTGGCTGCACCACTTCTTCACGATGGGTTCCGGCGCCAACGTCAACGCGTTCTTCGGCATCGCGACGATGATCATCGCCATCCCAACCGGCGTGAAGATTTTCAACTGGCTGTTCACGATGTACCGCGGGCGTATCGAGTTTACGGCGCCCGTGCTGTGGACGATCGGCTTCATGATCACGTTCACGATCGGCGGGATGACCGGTGTGATGCTCGCGATTCCGGGCGCGGACTTCGTGCTGCACAACAGCGTGTTCCTGATCGCGCACTTCCATAACACGATCATCGGCGGTGTGGTGTTCGGCTATCTGGCGGGCGTCCAGTACTGGTTCCCGAAAGCGTTCGGTTTCAAGCTGAACGAGAAGCTCTGCAAGGCGTCGTTCTGGTTCTGGCTGTGGGGCTTTGTCGTGGCGTTCACGCCGCTCTACGTGCTCGGCTTCATGGGCATGACGCGGCGTCTGAACCACTACGACAACCCGGCATGGCATCCGTGGCTGATGGTTGCGGCTTTCGGCGTGGTGCTGATCGCGGCCGGCATCGTGTGCCAGATCGCGAGCGTGTGGGTGGCCGTGGTCAACCGCAAGAAGCCGGAATATCGCGACGTGACGGGCGACCCGTGGGGCGGCCGCACGCTCGAATGGGCGATGTCGTCGCCGCCGCCGGTCTACAACTTCGCGGTTATTCCGACGGTTCACGAACTCGACGCGTTTGCTCACATGAAGGAAACGGGCCGTGGTCTCGGCAAGGATGTCGTCTACCAGGACATTCACATGCCGTCGAACACGAGCGCGGGGTTCTTTATCGGCATGTCCTCGCTGGTGCTCGGTTTTGCCTTGGTTTGGCACATCTGGTGGCTGGCGGCCGTTGGGCTTTTCTCGATCTTCGCAATCGTGATCGGTCGCAGCTTCCAGGATAACGACGGCTATTACATTCCCGCCGCGGTCGTCAAGGCGACCGAGGACAAGTACCGCGCCTCGTTGCCGGGTGCGCGCACGGGCAAGGCAAAGGAAAAAGAACGCAGCGATGCGTTTGAAGAAGCGGAGGTCAACTGATGTCGACGAAAACCCTTGTCGCCGCACATGGCGAATTGGGCCACGGCCACGACCACCACGAGTCGCATTCGGTGTTCGGATTCTGGCTGTACCTGATGACCGACTGCTTCCTGTTCGCGTCGTTGTTCGTGACGTTCGCGGTCTTGGGGCATCAGTTTGCGGGCGGGCCGACAGCGAAGGACTTGTTCGATATTCCAGGCGTCGCGCTGGAAACGGCGTTGCTGCTGCTGTCGAGCATCACGTATGGCTTCGCGATGATCGGCGCCTACAAACGCAAGACCGGCACCGTGCTCAAGTGGCTCGCGGTCACGTTCCTGCTCGGTGTCGGGTTCCTCGTGCTCGAGATGCAAGAGTTTGCGCACCTGATTCACGAAGGCGCGGGTCCGCAGCGCAGCGCGTTCTTCTCGGCGTTCTTCACGCTGGTCGGCACGCACGGTTTGCACGTCACGATCGGCTTGATCTGGATGGCCGTGCTCATGGTGCAGGTCATCAAGAAGCCCAACCTGACGCAACGCGAAATCACGCGGCTTACGTGCCTCAGTCTCTTCTGGCACTTTCTCGACATCGTGTGGATCTGCGTGTTTTCCTTTGTCTACCTTGCGAGCGTGATCTAAATGGCTCAAACGCATACAACTCAAGTGGAAGAGGGGCACGGCAGCCCGCGTGGCTACGTCGTCGGGTTCGTGCTGTCGGTGATTTTGACCGTTGCGGCGTTCGGGCTCGTGATTGGCGGCTATCTGTCGCCGAGCACGTCGCTGATCGTGATTACCGCGCTGGCGATCGTGCAGATCCTCGTGCATCTCGTGTACTTCCTGCACATGGGCTTGGCGTCGTCTCAGCAGCGCTGGGATTCGATGTCGTTTGCCTATTCGGTGCTCTGTATCCTCATCCTCGTCATCGGGACGGTGTGGGTGATGCATAACGTCGCGATGAACATGATGGCGCGATAGTGCACAGCGCAAAGCCCGAGGTGTTTGGCCTCGGGCTTTGCTAGTGCGTGCCGTCGTCCGCGTCGGACATTTTCAGCACTTCCTCACGCATCCAGCTGGCGAACGCTTGCACGTGCTCAAGCGTCGCATGGTTCGCGCCGATATCGAGCCAGTAGCCATACGGTCCCTCGACTTCGACATCGGAGATCTGGACCAGCGAGCCGTCCACCAACTCCTCGGTAATCATGTTGCGATCGACGACCGCAAGCCCGACGCCCTTGCGCGCGGCGTGAATTGCCTGTTCCAGATTCGAAAACTCGATCCCGTTTTCCGCGTAGCGCGCGGGCAATTGCGCCTGCGCGAGCCAGTTCGGCCACAGGCCGAGCCGCGTGTCGTTGTAGAGCACGTGGAGCGCCGGTACGCGTTCTAGCAGGGTTTCGAGCGATTCGCTCGCGAGCTTGGGCGCGCACACCAGCGTGTGCCGTTCGATCATCAGTAATTCCGATTGCCCCTCGGGCAACGCTTCGCGGCCGAAGCGGACGTTGCAATGGCAATCGTCGCTGGGGCCGGTGCGAACCGACAACTCGACATCCGGCAGTTCCACCCCCAACGACCCGAGCCGCGGCGAGAACCACTGCGTCGCGAACGTCGGCGGCACCGACAGCACGAGGCGCTTGCGTCCGGTGATCGACGCGAGCTGCCGCGTGCCGCTTTCGATGGTGTCGAAGGCGTTGGAGACGCACGGCAGCAACTGCGCGCCCGCAGGCGTGAGGCGGATGCCTTTGTGGTCGCGCTCGAACAGCTTGGTGCCGAGCGAATCCTCGAGAATCTTGATTTGGCGGCTCACGGCGCCTTGCGTGACGCACAGCGCGGCGGCTGCGCGGTTGAAGCTCATATGTCGAGCCGTCTCTTCGAAAAAGCGCAACGCAATCAGCGATGGCAAGCGCCGCATGGTCTATGTCCTTCCGTCGTACTTGTAATGGCGCGTTGGGCGCGTGGAACTCCGCGATTATGCCCACATTTCGCCGCGACGCGGAGCCGCACTGACCGCTCCGGACCTGTCGCGCGCGGGGGCTCGATCGCCTATGCTAGCGATGTTTTCGAGACCCCCGCGCCGCCTTGCGCGGCTCTACCTTGGAGTATCCATGACCGTTCGCAATCTCGACGCGTTGTTTCGGCCGAAATCGGTTGCCGTGATCGGCGCCTCATTGCGGCCGGGCAGCCTCGGCGCGATGGTGTGGGCGCGCGTCCTCGAAGGCGGCTTCGCGGGTCCCGTCTGGCCGGTCAATCCGAAATACGCCGAGCTGAGCGGGCTGGTCGCATTCGGCGACGTCCACGATCTGCCGGAGCCGCCCACCGTCGCGCTGATCTGCACGCCGCCCGCCACCTGGCCCGCCATCGTTCACAAGCTCGGCAAACTCGGCTCGCGCGCGGCGATCATCTTCGGCGAGGTCAAGAGCCGCGGTGAATGCACCGCGCTCGATCAGACGCTCGCGGCGGCGCGGCCGTATCTGCTGCGTATCGTCGGGCCGGGCAGCGTCGGCGTCATCACGCCGGCGTTCAACGCCCGCTTCGCCGCTTCGCCGTTTCCGGTGAAGGAGGGCGGCGTCGCCTGGGTTTCGCAGTCGAACGCGATCACGAATGCCGTGCTCGGCTGGGCGCACGCGCGCGGGCTCGGTTTCTCGCACGCGATCGCGCTCGGCGACGAAGCCGACGTCGACGCCGGCGACGCGCTCGACTACCTCGCGAGCGACCCGAGCACGCGCGCGATCCTGCTCGAACTCGAGACGGTGCGCGCGGCGCGCAAGTTCATGTCGGCGGCGCGGGCGGCGGCGCGCAACAAGCCGGTGCTCGCGCTGCGCTCGGGGCGCGGGGATGCCGACGACGCGCTCTACAGCTCCGCATTCCAGCGTGCCGGTATCGTGCGCGTCCATTCGCTCGACGATCTGCTCGACGAAATCGAAACGCTCGGCGTGGGACGCGTGGCGGCGAGCTCGACGGCCACGCTGATCACGAGCGACCGCGGCGTGGCGACGCTCGCCGCCGACGCGTTCGCCGCGGCCGGCGACGCGCTTGCGCAATGGCCGGAGGCTGCGGCGCGCGCGGTGGCCGAGGCGCTGCCGCATCTGACGTCGTCGCGCGACGCGCCATCCGCTTTGCCCGGCAATCCGCTGCTGCTCGGCGACGACGCGAAGCCCGAGCATTTCGGGCGCGCGCTTGAAGCCTTGGCGACGCACCGCGACACCGGCACCACGTTCGTCGTGCACGCGCCGACGCACAGTGCGCCCGTTGCCGAGGTGGCGCGCGTGCTGATCGAGAATCACAAGCTCGCCTACCGCGGGCTGCTGGCGTGCTTCTTTGGCGGCGTCGATAACGCGACGCGCGACGCGCTGCACGCGGAAGGCATCCCCGTTCATACGACGCCGCAACGGCTCGCGCGCGCGTTCGCGCGTCTCGTCGACTACCGGCTCGCGCGTGAGCTGCTGATGCAGACGCCGGAGGGCTTGCCCGAGCAGGTGCCCGAGTCGATCGACTGCGCGCAGGCGCAAGCCAAGCGGGCGGTAGAGGAGGGGCAGGCGGAGCTGTCGGGCGAGGAGGCGGCGCGCTTTTTCGAATGCTTCGGCTTGACGGTGTTGCGCGAGCACGCGGAGCAGACCGCTAGCGTGCATGCGTACCAAAGCGGCGTGACCGAAGGCGGCATCGTCGAGGCGCGCGACGCGCCCGGTTGCCCCGAAACCGCCGCCGTCATCGACGACGCCAAGATCGTCGACCTCGCCGTCGAATTGCGCGACGACGCGAACTTCGGCCCGGTGTTCCGCTTCACCGCGCCGTCCTTGGATGGCTTGTCGGCGCCGCTTTGCTTATACAGCCTGCCGCCGCTGAATCCGATTTTGTCGCGCGAGGTCGTGTCGCGCTCGCCGTACGCGCGAGCGGTGGCGTCGATCGAGCCAGTGCTGGCCGCGCTGACGGGGTTGTCGCACGCGGTCTGCGACGTGAAGGAAGTGGCCGGCCTGCAGGTGACGCTGCGCGTGACGCGCACGCGCGCCGTGCTGGTCGCGCCGCGCGTGACGGTCGCCGCGAAGCGCAGCCGGCTCGCCATCGTTCCGTACCCGCGCCGTCTCGAGGAGAGCATCTACTGGCACGGCGAGCAGATGATGATCCGACCGATCCGCCCCGAAGACGAAGCGATGCACAGCGCGTTCATCAAATCGATGTCGTCCGATGATCTGCGCCTGCGCTTTTTCGGGGCGGTACGCGGGTTCGATCATTCGCAGCTCGCGCGCATGACGCAGATCGACTACGACCGCGAGATGGCGCTGATCGCGACCGCCTTCGACGAGAATGGGACGGAATACACGCTCGGCGTCGTGCGCGCGATCGCGGACCCGGACAATGAAGCGGCCGAGTTCGCGGTCGCGATACGCTCAGCGCTCAAGAGCCGCGGATTGGGACGGCTCTTGATGACGAGGATCATCGAATACGTGCGCTCGCGCGGCACGCGATGGATCGTCGGGGAGGTGCTCGCCGAGAATGCGCCGATGATCGGGCTGGCGAAAGCGCTGGGGTTCGCGGTGTCGCGAACCGAGGATCCGAGCGTGGTGGGATTGCGCCTTGCGCTCGGGGAGAGCGCTTCGGTTTGACTGACGGCGGTTGCGCTCCGCTTTGGCTGCTCTAGTTGCCTTAGCTGCGCGCCACCGCCGTTCATGCGCGGCGCAATTGAAATACGGCGCGCGACTTATGCGGCGAGCTTCGCCGTGGCCTCGTCGACCTGCGCGCGCGACACCGACAATTCCTCGAGCCACGCATCCGCGTAGACGGCGCCCGTTTCGCGCTCGAGACGCGCGATCGTCGCGGCATTGCGAGTCGCGTCCTTGGGCGTCGCGATGAAGTCTTTCACGGATTGGCCTGCCTTGAAGGCGTCGAAGAGCGGCACGCGGATTTCGTCGGGCAGCGCGCGCGACGTCCACTGATACGGCTTGCCGTTGAACGTCAGCGACGGCGGCAGCACACGCTCTTTCTTCGCAGCGGGAATCAGGCCGAAGGTGCGCGCGGCGTCGCCGATCTGCTCGGCCGAGAAAAGCTCTTCGGGGGAGATATCGAACTGGGCGATGTAGGTTTCGATGGCCTGCATCGCGGCCGCGCGGTCGTCGCGCTTTTGCTGCGCGCGAGCGACGATGTCGCGCAACTCGTCGGCCTCTTCGGTCGTGATCGTGAAGCTCGCCTGCTTCTGCTGGAGCTCGGAAAAACGCTGGAATTCGGAATCGGTCAGAAGTTTCGCCATTGCTTTTGCTGGGGCATCCGCCGCGTGGGAGGCGGCGAATGCGGATTTTGAGAGGGGCGCTATTCTAACCTAGGCCGGATGGCGACCGGAATATCTTCACGCCTCCTCCCCCAACATCGAAAGCCCTTTCACCGTCTCGCTCAACATCCCCGTCACCGCCTCGATCGACGGCGCCACATACTCATCGATCCGCCTTAAATACGGGCACGTCATCGCCGCGAGCGCATGCCCCGACGGCCCGAGGATCGGAAACGTCACATCCGTCACGCCGAAGATCTGCTGACTGTCCTTCTGCGAATACCCGTCGCTGCGAACGCGCTCGCAAACCTTCTCCAACTCCTCGACATCGATCGTCACTTCGCCTTTCACTTTCGTATGCTCGGCGAGCATATGCGCGCGGTGCTCGCGCGTCTGAAACGCGAGCATCACGCGCCCCGACCCCGTATCGATCAACCCGACCCGCGACCCTAGCCGCACCGACATCCCCCAGGTTCCCGGCCCATCCACCTGCGCGATCACGAGCAGGTTGCCGCGATCGTAGACGGCGAGGTGGCACGACTGCTCGGCTTCATCCGCGAAGCGCTGCATCAACGGCAGCGCTTCGGCGATCAGCCGGTTCGTCGGCGGATGACGATGCGCGAGCGCAAACAGCTTCAAGCTCAGCGAATACCGATCGCCCGCCGCCGAGCGCACCACATATTGGCGCGCGACGAGCCGCTCGAGCATCCGATACATCTCGCTCGCATTGCGCCCGAGCCGCTTCGTGATCTCGGCGCGCGTCAGCCCCTCCTTCTGCTCGGCGAGCAATTCGAGGATGTCGAGCCCTTTGTCGAGCGCGGGGGCGCGGTAGCGGTCGCTATCGTCCTTCTCTTCTTGCTCTTTGGTGACCGGTTCCATCGTGATCGGGGTCTCTCTCGAAGTTTTCACTTTGATTTTTCCGTGGCGGGCACTTCCCGTAGCAGGCACGGATGAGGGTACGGGCATGCCGCCCCGTAAGACGCTAGGGAAAACACGGACGCCTTTGTGCGCTGCACTTCCTTGACTTCAAAAAGTCCGTATATGAATAATACGTTCACTGATGAATGACGGCACGATCGACAACAAAAAAGCGCAGGACAGTCTTACAGGCAGTTCAACAACGCAATCAGGAGACAAAGAATGACGTTCATCCAAGGGCCGCGTGCGGCCCGTCGGTTTATCCGGGGCATGCTCGCGCTCAGTGCCGGCGCAGCGTGCGTGGCGGCGCTGACCGTGACCGGTCCGGCGCGCGCCGCCGAAACCGGCAAGGTCGGTCTGGGCTTGCCGCTTCTCACGTCGCCGTTCTGGCAGTCGTACAACAACTACCTGACGCAGTACGCGAAGCAGATGGGCATTCCCGTGCTCGCGCCCGTCAATTCGAACGGCGATCCTGCCCAGCAGATCACCGACATGAACAACCTGCTCAACCTCGGTGCGAAAGGCATCGTGGTCGGGCCGCTCGATTCGGCGGCGATCAGCCGCGCGCTCGATGCCGCATCGGCGAAGAACGTGCCGGTGGTGGCCGTCGACGTCGCGCCGACGCAAGGCAAGGTCGCGATGGTCGTGCGCGCCGACAACCGCGCCTACGGCGAGCAGGCGTGCAAGTACATCGGTGAGCACGTGAAGGCGGGCAAGGTCGTGCAGATCATGGGCGACCTCGCATCGGTGAACGGCCGCGACCGCTCGGAAGCGTTCCGCTCGTGCCTGAAGCAGTACCCGAGCCTGTCGCTGCTCGAAATCCCGGCGAGCTGGAAGGGCGACGTGGCCGCAACCGCGCTCGACAGCCTGCTCACCGCGAACCCCGACGTCAAAGCGATCTATATGCAGGCGGGCGGCGTGTATCTCTCGCCGACGCTGCAGACACTGCGCCGCAAGCAGCTGCTGTTCCCGGCGGGCCACGCGAAGCACATCGTGATCGTCAGCAACGACGGCATCCCGCAGGAGTTCGAAGCGATCCGCAAGGGCGAGATCGACGCGACGGTTTCGCAACCGGCTGACCTCTACGCGAAGTACGGCCTCTACTACATCCAGGCGACGCTCGCGGGCAAGACCTTCAAGCCGGGCCCGACCGATCACGGCAGCAACATCGTTCAGTTGCAGCCTGGCTTGCTCGAGGATCAATTGCCCGCGCCGCTCGTGACGAAGGCGAACGTCGACGACAAGAACCTGTGGGGCAACACGGTCAAATGAGCGTGCCGACGACACCAGCCGCGCAGGAACGTCCGCCGGTGGTCGAAGCGCTGAACGTGACGAAGCGCTTCGGCTCGACGGCCGCGCTGCAGGACGTGAGCCTGCGCGTGATGCCGGGCGAGTCGCATGCGCTCGTCGGGCGCAACGGGGCGGGCAAGTCGACGCTGGTGTCGATCCTCACCGGCCTGCGCAAGCCCGATGTCGGCGAGGTGCGGTTCGGCGGCGTCGCCGCGCCGCCGATCGCGGATCGCGACGCGTGGCGCGAGCGCGTCGCGTGCGTCTATCAGCATTCGACGATCATTCGCGATCTGACCGTCGCGGAGAATCTGTTCGTCAACCGGCAGCCGTCGCGGCGCGGCATCATCGATTGGAAAGGGATGCGCCGCGATGCGCGTGCGCTGCTCGAGCACTGGAAGATCGACGTGCGCGAGGATGCGCGTGCGGGCGATCTCACGGTGGAGGCGCGGCAGCTTGTCGAGATCGCTCGGGCGCTGTCGTACGGCGCGCGTTTCATCATCCTCGACGAACCCACCGCGCAGCTCGACGGCGACGAAATCAAGCGCCTCTTCACGCGCATTCGCGAGCTGCAGGCCGAGGGCGTGACTTTCCTTTTCATCTCGCACCATCTGCAAGAGGTCTACGACATCTGCCAGGCGGTGACGGTGCTGCGCGACGCGCGGCACATCGTCAGCGCGCCGGTCAGCGCCATGCCGCGCGACAAGCTGATCGAAGCGATGACGGGCGAGCGCGGCGGGCTTGCCGTCACCGATGCGGCGTCGCGTGCGGCGCTGGCCGCTAATACGCCGGTCGCGTTGGAAGTCTTGAAGCTCCACGGCCACGATTACGAAGACGTGTCGTTCGAGGTGAAGTGCGGCGAAGTTGTCGGCCTCACGGGGGCGACGAGCAGCGGGCGCACGAGCGTCGCCGAAGCGATCGCGGGCCTGCGCGCGCAGCGGCGCGGCGAGATCCGCGTCGACGGCGACGCGCTGCCGCCCGGCAACGTGCCCGCGGCGCTCGCACGCGGCGTCGGCTGCGTGCCGAAGGATCGCCATCACGAAGGGCTCGTGCTCACGCAATCGATCGCGGAGAACGCGTCGATGACGATTGCGCGTCTCATGGGCAAGCTCGGTATCGTGCCGCCTGCGAAAAAGCACGCGTTTGGCCGTAGCGCGATCGCTTCGCTCGGCATCGTCGCGCAAGGGCCCGAGCATGTCGTGTCGGGTCTCTCAGGCGGCAATCAGCAGAAGGTCGTGATGGCGCGTGCGCTCGCGAACGATCCGAACGTGCTGGTGCTCATCGACCCGACCGCTGGCGTCGACGTCAAATCGAAAGAAGCGCTGCTGTCGGTCGTCGATCGTGTGCGCGACGAGGGCAAGGCGGTGCTCGTCGTATCCGGCGAACTCGACGATTTGCGCACCTGTGATCGCGTGCTCGTGATGTTCCGAGGACGCGTCACCGCCGAATTCCCCGCCGGTTGGCAAGACAACGACCTGATCGCATCCGTTGAAGGAGTCAATTAATGAACGACCCCCACGCTCACTTACGTTCGCTGCCCCCCGAGGGGGCGGATGCCTCCCTTGGGGCGGCCCGGCGGGAGGCATCATGAAGAATAGTGTGACCCCCGCGTTGGCTGCGGGCCAGGCGTTGGGCGCCGCGCCCGGCCGCGCCCCGCGCATCGAGATCGCACGCCTGCGCGATTTCGCGCTCGTGCCTGCGCTCGTGCTGCTGATCGTGATCGGCGCATTCGTGAGCCCGAGCTTTCTGACGAAGGCGAATCTGATCAGCATTCTCGGCGCATCGGCGGCGCTCGCGCTCGTCGTGCTCGCCGAATCGCTGATCGTGCTGACGGGCAAATTCGATTTGTCGCTCGAATCGACGGTCGGCATCGCGCCCGCGATTGGCGCGATGCTCGTGATGCCGGCAGCGTCCGCCGGGTTCGGATGGCAATGGCCTACGTTTGCGGGGTTGATCGCGATCCTCGCGGTCGGCGCGCTGATCGGTTTCATCAACGGCTTTCTGGTCGTGCGGCTGCAACTGAATGCATTCATCGTCACGCTCGCGATGCTGATCGTGCTGCGCGGGATGCTGGTGGGCGCAACCAAAGGCGGCACGCTGTTCGACATGCCGCCTGCGTTCTTCGCGCTCGCGACGACGATCGTGCTCGGCCTGCCGGCGTCGGTGTGGCTCGCGGCGGTGGCGTTCGCGATTGCCGCATTCATGCTGCGCTATCACCGGCTCGGCCGCGCCCTGTACGCGATCGGCGGCAACCCGCAGGCCGCGCGTGCCGCGGGGATTCGCGTCGAGCGCATCACCTGGGGCGTGTTCGTGCTCGGCAGCGTGCTGGCCGCGCTCGGCGGGCTGATCGTCACCGGCTACGTCGGCGCGATCAACGCGAACCAGGGCAACGGGATGATCTTCACGGTGTTCGCCGCGGCGGTGATCGGCGGCATTTCGCTCGACGGCGGCAAGGGCACGATGCTCGGCGCGCTGACCGGCGTGCTGCTGCTCGGCGTCGTGCAGAACCTCTTGACGCTCGCGCAAGTGCCGTCGTTCTGGATTCAGGCGATCTACGGCGCGATCATCCTCGGCTCGCTGATGGTGGCGCGCATCGCGGGCGGCGAAGGACAGAACTAGAACGAGGGCCTGTTCTTCACATGGACAGGCCATGGCAACCTGGGAGGCTTTCTTGAGCAGTGAACGTCAACTCCATACCGATGCGCGGCTGATCCTGCTGAATCCGGGCGACAACTGCCTGATCGCAGCGGCGCGGCTCGAAGCGGGCGAGGCGATCGACATCGAAGGCGAGCGCGTGACGCTCGCCAAGACGATCGAACTCGGCCACAAAGTCGCGCGCCATCCGATCGAGAAGGACGCCAAGGTCCTGCGCTACGGCGCGGTGATCGGTCACGTGACGGTGCGCGTCGAACGCGGCGAGCACCTGCATACCCACAACGTCGAAAGCGACTACCTGCCGACTTATACGCACGACGCAGGCCACGAATTCGTGCACCACTGACTGCCGCGCATTTCAGGCGGCCGCGGGTGCTGATGTCGCTGTTTCAGGAAACAACATGACTGCTTCTACTCACGCTCCTTTGAATGGCAACCCGGCGCAGCCCGCGCTGCGCGGCTACTTGCGCGGCGACGGACGCAAGGGCATCCGCAATGTCGTTGCGGTGGCGTATCTCGTCGAATGCGCGCATCACGTCGCGCGCGAGATCGTCGCGGAGTTTCGCGAGTCGCTCGACGCGTTCGACGACCCCCTGGCGCTAGACGCGGAACGCCAGCCACCGGTCCATCTAATCGGCTTTCCGGGCTGCTATCCGAACGAGTACGCGGAAAAGATGATGCAGCAGCTGACGACGCATCCGAACGTCGGCGCGGTGCTGTTCGTGTCGCTCGGCTGCGAGAGCATGAACAAGCACTATCTGGCCGACGTCGTGCGCGAAAGCGGCCGGCCGGTCGAGGTGCTGACGATTCAGGAGAAGGGCGGCACGCGCAGCACGATTCAATATGGAGTCGATTGGGTGAAGAAGGCGCGCGCGCAGTTGGCCGCGCAGGAGAAGGTGCCGATGGCGCTCGGCGAGCTCGTGATCGGCACGATCTGCGGCGGCTCGGACGGCACGAGCGGCATCACCGCAAACCCGGCCGTGGGCCGCGCGTTCGATCATCTGATCGACGCGGGCGCGACCTGCATCTTCGAGGAAACGGGCGAGCTGGTCGGTTGCGAATACCACATGAAGAGCCGCGCGGCACGCCCGGATTTGGGCGATGCGATCGTGCAATGCGTGAGCAAGGCGGCGCGCTATTACTCGATACTCGGCCACGGCAGCTTCGCGGTCGGCAACGCGGACGGCGGGCTCACGACGCAGGAAGAAAAATCGCTCGGCGCGTATGCGAAGAGCGGGGCGTCGCCGATCGTCGGCATCGTGAAACCCGGCGACGTGCCGCCGACGGGCGGCCTCTATTTGCTCGACGTCGTCCCCGACGGCGAGCCGCGCTTCGGCTTTCCGAACATCAGCGACAACGCCGAGATCGGCGAGCTGATTGCGTGCGGCGCGCATCTGATTCTGTTTACGACGGGACGCGGCTCGGTGGTGGGCTCGGCGATCTCGCCCGTCATCAAGGTCTGCGCGAATCCGGCGACGTACCGCAACTTGTCCGGCGACATGGATGTCGACGCGGGCCGCATTCTCGAAGGCCGCGCGACGCTCGATGAAGTCGGCCGCGAAGTGTTCGACCAGACGCTCGCGGTGGCGGCGGGCGGCGCGTCGAAATCGGAAGCGCTCGGCCATCAGGAGTTCATCCTGACCTACAAGTCGTTCGAGCCGGTCGGACCGGCGTGCCTGCCGTCGAGCGCGGCGGCGCACACGCAGCGCGTCGTGGAGATAACATCGCATTGAACGCGGAGACCTTGGCCATGACCGATGCTGTTCAATCGAACGTGAAGAACGTGACGAACGTGACGCAGCGCCGCAAAATCGGCGCGCGCGACCTCGAAGTCACGGGGCTGTCGCTCGGCACCGCGCCGCTTGGCGGGCTGTACCGCGATTTGTCGGACGAAGACGCGCACGCGACGATCGACGCCGCCTGGCGCGCGGGCGTGCGCTACTTCGATACCGCGCCGCACTACGGCAATACGCTCGCCGAGCACCGGCTCGGCACTGCGCTGCGGCATTACCCGCGTGACCAATACGTGCTGTCGACGAAAGTCGGAAAGCGCTTCGTGCCGCGCACGACGCCGTTCGACGCCGCGCACAACCCCGAAGGCTGGCAAAACCCGCTGCCGTTCCAAGCGGTCTACGACTACACGCACGACGGCATCCTGCGCTCGTACGAGGACAGCCAGCAGCGGCTCGGCATCGTCGAAATCGACATCCTGCTGATCCACGACATCGGCCGTGTGACGCATGGCGAGAACAACGCGCATTACTGGAATCAATTGACGCAGGGCGGCGGTTTCCGGGCGCTCGACGAATTGCGCGCATCGGGCGCGGTGAAAGCGGTCGGGCTCGGTGTGAACGAAGGCGCGGCGATCCTCGAAGTGATGGACGCGTTCGACATCGACTGCGCGCTGCTTGCCGGCCGCTACACGCTGCTCGAACAAAAGACGCTCACCGATTTGCTGCCCGCCTGCGAAAAGCGCGGCGTCAGCATCCTGCTTGGTGGCGTGTTCAATTCGGGCATCCTCGCGCGCGGCGTCGAAGGCGATCTCAAGTTCAACTACGTCGCGGCGCCGCCTGAAATCATCGATCGCGTGGCGCGCATCGAGCGTGTCTGCAAAGCACATCATGTGCCGATCGCGGCGGCGGCATTGCAGTTTCCTTACGCGCATCCGGCGGTCGCCACCGTGCTCACCGGCGCGCATAGCGCGGATGAATTGCGCGAGAACGCCGCATCGTTCGAGCGGCCGATTCCGCCAGCGCTGTGGTCCGATCTGCGCGAGGAAGGTTTGCTCGATGCCGCAGCGCCGGTGCCAAGCTCATAGACCCGCCAACTCAACTCTCACCATGCGAATCGACGCCCACCAGCACTACTGGAATCCGCAGCGCGGCGACTACGGATGGCTTACGCCGCAGCTCGGCACGCTTTACCGCGAGTTCGGTCCTGCTGACCTCGCGCCGTGGCTCGAGCGCACCGGCATCGATCGCACAGTGATCGTGCAGGCCGCGCAGACGGTGGCCGAAACGCGCTATTTGCTCGATATCGCGCGCGGCGAAGAATCGGTGGCGGGTGTCGTCGGCTGGGTGCCGCTGGAGGACCCGGACGCGCCGTCGCTGATCGCCGAACTGGCAGGCGAACCCAAATTCAAAGGCGTCCGGCCGATGCTGCAGGACCTGCCCGACGACAACTGGATCGCGAACCCCGCGCTCGCGCCCGCCATCGAAGCGCTCATCGCCCACGATCTCGCTTTCGATGCGCTCATCTTCGCGCGTCACGTCGACGCGCTCCACACGTTCGCGAAGCGCTTTCCGGCGCTGCGCATCGTCGTCGATCATGGCGCGAAGCCGCCGATCCGCGACGGCGCCGCAAGCTGGCAGCCTTGGGCGGACGGCATCGCACGCCTTGCTGCATTGCCGAACGTCCATTGCAAGCTCTCGGGGCTCGCGACCGAGGCCGCCGCGGGCTGGACCGAAGCGACGCTCGCGCCTTACGTTTCCCATCTCCTCGCCCAGTTCGGCCCGTCCCGCCTGATGTGGGGCAGCGACTGGCCGGTGCTCAACCTGAACGGCGATTACCTGCTCTGGCACGCGTGCGCGAACGCACTCGTCGCCGATCTGTCCGATGGGGAGCGCGACGCGATTTTCGGCGGCAACGCCAGCGCGTTCTATCGTCTGTAAAACACGCAATCCGTAATACGCAAGACACGATGTGCAATACGTATTGCGCGTTCGTTGAGCGCGTACTGCAATACTCGTTATGTCTCAGACACCATTTCATTGGGAGCCGCAGATGGTACAAAGACTGGCCGGGAAGACGGCCTTGATCACCGCCGCCGGGCAAGGCATCGGCCTCGCGACCGCCGAAATGTTCGCGCGCGAGGGTGCGCGTGTGATCGCCACCGATATCCGCATCGACGGCCTTGCCAATCGCCCGTTCGAAGTCCGCAAGCTCGACGTGCGCGACGGCGCGGCGATCAAGGCGCTCGCCGCCGAAGTCGGCGCGATCGACGTGCTGTTCAACTGCGCCGGCTTCGTGCACGCAGGCTCGATTCTGGAGGCGAGCGAGGAGGATTGGGACTTCGCGTTCGATCTGAACGTGAAGGCGATGTTCAGGATGATCCGCGCGTTCCTGCCGGCGATGCTGGAAAAGGGCGGTGGCTCGATCATCAACATTTCGTCGGCGGCGTCCAGCATCAAGGGCGTGCCGAACCGCTGCGTGTACGGTGCATCGAAGGCGGCGGTGATCGGTCTGACGAAGGCGGTCGCGGCGGACTTCATTACGCGCGGCATACGATGCAATGCGATTTGTCCGGGCACGGTCGAGTCGCCGTCGCTGGAGGATCGCATCGCCGAGCAGGCGAAGGCACAGGGCGCCACGATCGATGCGGTGCGCGCCGCGTTTGTCGCGCGTCAGCCGATGGGGCGCGTTGGCAAGGCGGATGAGATTGCCGCTTTGGCGTTATATTTGGCGTCCGACGAGTCGGCGTTCACCACCGGGCACGCGCATGTGATCGACGGCGGCTGGTCAAACTGACCGTGCCTATGCCGGCCGCGCCTAGACCGGCCGCGTCGAACTAAAGAATTCTTCGAGGGGCATCGCCTGTCGAACGTAAGCCGATCGTATGGGCGCACGTTCGATAGGAGAACCGAATTAACCGGTTCGCTTTTACATCAACTGAACGAGACGTGAGGAAGTGCAACGATGAAACTGCTTCGTTATGGGCCGAAGGGCCAGGAAAAGCCGGGTTTGCTCGATGCTGACGGCAAGATTCGCGATCTGTCGGGTGTCGTGCGCGATATCGCAGGCGAGGTGCTGACCGACGCCGGTCTCGCCAAGCTGCGCGGCGTCGATCCGAAATCGCTTCCGCTCGTCTCGGGCAATCCGCGTATCGGCGCGTGCGTGGGCAATGTCGGCAAGCTGGTTTGCATCGGCCTCAACTACGCGGACCATGCGGCGGAATCGGGCCTGCCGGTGCCCAAGGAACCGGTCGTGTTCAACAAGTGGACGAGTGCGATCGTCGGCCCGAACGACGACGTCGAAATCCCGCGCGGCTCGAACAAGACCGATTGGGAAGTCGAGCTGGGCGTGGTGATCGGCAAGCCTTGCAAGTATGTCGACGAAGCGCATGCGCTCGATTACGTGGCGGGTTACTGCGTCATCAACGATGTGTCCGAGCGCGAATGGCAGATCGAGCGCGGCGGTCAATGGGACAAGGGCAAGGGCTTCGACACGTTCGGCCCGATCGGCCCGTGGCTCGTCACGCGCGACGAAGTCGCCGATCCGCAGCAACTCGACCTGTGGCTCGAAGTGGACGGCCATCGCTACCAGAACGGCAGCACGCGCACGATGATTTTCAGCGTCGCGAAGGTCGTGTCGTATCTGTCGCAATGCATGAGCCTGCAGCCGGGCGACGTGATCTCGACCGGCACGCCGCCGGGCGTCGGCATGGGCGTGAAGCCGAACCCGGTGTACTTGAAGCCGGGGCAGACGATGCGCCTCGGCATCCAGGGTCTCGGCGAGCAGCAGCAGCGGACTTACGCGGCGGAATAAGGCCGGGATTCGTTCGTTAGCTTGTCTTCTTAGCTAGCCTTAAGTAAAAACAGCCGCCCTCGGGCGGCTGTTTTTACTTTTATCGAATGAAAGTTTGAATCGAGGCGACACGGCGAAGCGTGAAATTAGGATGAGGATTCCGGCCGTAACGTTAGGATGCTCCCGATTTTTTGCATGGCAATTCAAGGCAATTCGGAAGCAACCCGACATGATCTTCTACCTGGGCGGATACGCCAGCATGCTGCTCGCCGGCTTGATGGGCTGGCGCTGGAAGCTGAAAACATGGCAATGGCTGGCGCTCGGTTTGACGGTGCCGGGCTTGCTCTCGGTGCTGCGGGGTAGCGTGGGCACCGATACCGCGTCGTACATGACCATGGTCAGAGCCATTGTTTTGAGCGACGCAAGGGATATTCCGAGGACGCTCGAACCCGGCTTCGAGTTGCTTGCGCGCGGACTGACCTTCTTCATCGAGGATCCGCGATTTTCTGTTGCGGTGATGTCGCTACTGGTCGTCGTTGCTTGCCTCCTTGCTTTCTCACGGAAGCGGACTGATGCAATCGTTTTCGCCGCGCTGATTTTTCCGTGCTTTTTCTACGATATGTCGATGAACGGGCTGCGATATGGAATCGCATTCTGCCTGGGAAAAATGGCCTCCGACGCATGGGATGAAAAGCGTGGCGTTTCGGCGGGGGTATTGGCGCTGATCGCCGCCAGCATTCATGTTTCGTCGATCGTGCTCATCGCGCTGCTGCAAGTTCGGCGGCTAAAGCCCGGCCAACACTTCATCCCGCTCATCCTGGCGGGTTGCGCACTGGTCGTCGTCTTTTACGAGAAGCTGCTGCTGAAGCTGAGTTACTACAGCGGCGCCATTGCGCCGGATAGCGTGTCCGGCCTCGCGCCGCTCGCGCTTTGTATCCTGTTGGCCGCGGGGATCGGCATCGCAGCGGGCCGCGTGCCTCGCTCGATCTGGCTGCTCCTGTGCTGCGAGGTGCTCAGCTTTGTCCTCGCGCGATTCAGCTATGCGGGGCTCAGATTTCAGTGGCTGGTGCTGTTCGCGCTGTGTTGCGACCTGGCTTTCATTTCCGCCCACGTCAATGAGCGTAGGCGGGCTCTGCAATGCGTCTTCGTCTTCGTCGGCGTGGTGGGATTTCTGCTCAGGGCGAGAAACATGCTGCAGGAATACGGACAAGGCCCGTCGCCGTTTCTTCCCTATCACTTCGCGTGGAGCGTGATGGGCTGATGACGGCATCACGCCGTACCTGAACTTCCCTCGCCGCCATCCCCCACCCGATTGATCGTCCCCTGCGCAATCGCGACCAGCTTTTCCTTTTCTCCGTCGATCACGAACACGTTGCATTGGCAGGTCGCATGCCCGCGCCCCGCGTAGACCAGCTCCGCGCGCGCGATCAGCGTGCCGTTCACGGCGGGCCTCATGTAGTTGATCTTGTATTCCATGGTGACCACCCTCGGACCCAGCGCCAGCGCACCCGCGAAGGTGAGCGCGTTATCGGCGAGATAGCTGATGACGCCGCCGTGCACGAAGCCGTGCTGCTGGCGAAGCTCGTCGCGAATCGTCAAGCGCAGCGCCAGATCGCGCGTGCCGACGTGCATCAATTCGGTGCCGAGCAGCATGCTGAAAGGCTGGGCGTGCAGCGCACTGCGCGCGAGATCCACGAATTCGGTCATCCTCGATCCCCCCGATTTTGGTTGGCTTCACTCTAGGAAGCGCCAGTGCGTCGAGTCAAGGCAAATCGAAGCCATTGACGCGAATTGTTGTGCAAAGTGATCGAAATTCGCCGTAAGCACCCCGTCCTCTCGCAGTTTGCGCAAATCGCGCCATCCGCACTCAAGCAAACGTTCTCCGTGCCGTAAACGAGCACAGTGGTTATGTGCTGTGGTTTTCCTCTTGGCGTTTTCAGGTATTCACGATGTTCAGCAAGATCAAACTCGCTTCCGGCCTGCTGTTTGTGTTGGCCGCATTCTGTCTGCTTCAGCTCGTTACAGCGGGTTTGGGTTTCTGGTCGCTGACGACCACGCACGAAGACGTCGGCGATCTTGCCAACGTCGCGCTGAAGCAGGTCGATGCGGTCAACGAGACGACCCAGCATCTGATGGACGCGCGCATCAACCTGTCGCGCGCCGGTACGCGTATGGCGCGCGGCGGCACCGAACCCGCAGACATCGTGCAGCACGCGCGCGACCAGCTCGCGCTCGCCGACCAATCGTTCGCGAAGTTCAGCAACGCGACGAAGACGAGCGACGAAAACAGCGCCCGCGCCGCCGCGCTCGCGGAGAAGTATCAGAAGCTGCACACGGCGCTGGGCGAGCTGGTGCAGTATCTCGACGCCGGCAATGTGCAAGCCTTCCTCGACCAGCCGACCCAATCGTTCCAGGACGCCTACCTCGCCGAGCAGCACAACTTCTCGCAGTTCGGCGATGCGGCGAGCCAGGCGTCGCTCGATTCGATCGATGCGCGTCTCGTGGCGTTTCGCACGGTGAGCATCGTGATTCTCGTCGCGCTGTTGGCGGGCACGGTCGCCGTGTATATCGCTTTGAAGCGGGGCGTCGTGGCGCCGCTCGAAGAGGCCGGCCGCCATTTCGACCGGATCGCGCTCGGCCGGCTCAATCAGCCGATCACGCAGCGCGGCACCAACGAGATCGGGCGCCTGTTCGATGGGCTCGCGCGGATGCAGGCGAGCGTGGCGCGCACCGTGAAAACCGTACGCGACGCGGCCGATTCGATCCACCTCGGCGCCGATGAAATCGCGACCGGCAACGCCGACCTGTCGGCCCGGACCGAGAGCCAAGCCGCGTCGCTCGAACAGACGGCATCGAGCATGGAGGAGCTGACCGCGACCGTGCGGCAGAACGCCGATCACGCGCGCACCGCGAACGCGCTCGCCGACGACGCGCTCGAGGCGACCTCGCGCGGCAGCGGCGTCGTCGACGGCGTCGTGCAGAAGATGCGCGCGATCGCGCAAAGCTCGGACCGGATCGCCGAAATCATCACCGTGATCGACGGCATCGCATTCCAGACCAACATCCTCGCGCTGAACGCGGCGGTTGAAGCGGCGCGCGCGGGCGAGCAAGGGCGCGGCTTCGCGGTCGTGGCGGGTGAGGTACGCGGTCTCGCGCAGCGCAGCGCGCAGTCGGCCAAGGAGATCAAGGCGCTGATCAGCGAATCGGTCGCGCAGATCGAAGGCGGCTCGGAGCTCGTCGAGCGCGCGGGCGAGGCGATGCAGAACGTGTCGACGTCGATCTCGCGCGTCGCGCAGATGATGTCGGAAATCAGCGCGTCGTCGCTCGAACAGAGCACCGGGATCGAGCAGGTCAATCAGGCGGTCGTGCAGATGGATCAGATGACGCAGCAGAATGCGGCGCTCGTCGAGGAGGCTGCGGCCGCGGCTTCTTCGCTGCACGATCAGACGCGGCAGTTGAAGGACGCGGTATCGGTGTTCGAGATTTCGAACGCGGTGCTGGGCGAGGCTCGGTTTTCGGCTAGCGGCATCGAACCGATGGGCGTGGCGCAGGCGGCGTACTGATCGCGGACAGTGTTTTTGGGGGTAGGAGTTGGCGCCGGCTTTCATGCCGGCGTTTTTTTGTCTGGTGGCGTGTGTTATTCCGGCAGCGACGCGTAGGCGGTTGCCAAGTGATAAGGCGTCGTCGACGGCATGTCGGCACGCGCGACCGCGCCGTCCTGCGTCTTGCATTCGTACCAACCGCGTGCGTGCAGGAAGCGCGTGCGAAAGCGCTCGATCTGCTGCGGCAGCGTCTGCAGCGACGCGCTGTCCCCGCGCGTGGCGAGCGCGCGCAAATATTCGGTTTGCGCCCAGATGCGCTGCGTCGCATCTTTCACCGCGCCTTGTTCGTCGAGCGCCGCGCAGACGCCGCCTGTCGCGCGATCGATGCCTCGCTCCTGCGCGAAGTCGAACGCGCGCTCAAGCGCTGCATCGAGACCCGATGCGGCGATCGCCTTGCCCGCGCGCTTCACGAGATAGAACCATTCGAACTGATGGCCGGGTTCGAGACGATTGTCCTCGGAGCCGATCGGCAGTTCAGCGATGCAGCCCGTCGGCGCGTGCACGAAGGTGCCGGCAATGCCAAGGGCGAGGCGGGCGAGGGCGTCGCTGAACGCGGTGCCGCTGGTGGTTTCGCTCGCGGCGAGATACGCCTCGGTCAGATGCATCAGCGGGTTTTGCAGCAGGCCCTCGCGAACCGTGGTGAAGCCTTCGTCGAGCGCGGCGTAGAGCAGGCCGTTCGTTGCAGGCGCCGCAAAGCGCGCTTCGATCAGCGAGGCCGTTTCATTCAGCGTGGCGAGCGCACTTCGGTTGCCGAACTTCGCAAAGTACTCGGCGCACGCGAAGACGACGAAGGCGTGCGTGTAGAGATCCTTGGTCGTGTCGAGCGGGGCGCCGCTCGCGTCGACGCTGTAGAGCCAGCCGCCTTTGCGCGTATCCGCGAAGTAGCGCGTGAGCGACTCGAACAGGCGGTGCGCATGCTCGGCATTGCCTGCCTGCGAGAACACGAAGAGCTGGCGGGCGCAGGCCATCGCGCGATAGCGGGTGACGGGCAGCGGCTGGTGGTCGTCGGCGCTGACGGCTTCGTACGGCAATTGCAGCGACGCATTGAAACCGGGGCCGCGCCAGATCGGCAGGATCGTGTGCGAAAAGTGTTCGCGAAGCGTGGCGGCTTGGGCCGTGGTCGAAACGTCGGAGGGCATGGTGTGCGTTGAGTCGAAAATAGCGTGCGACGCGCGGCGCGAAGTGCCGCGAGATGCGCAAGGATAAAGCAAATTGCGCCCGCCTAGCCTCCTGGGCAGGCCATCGCAAGCACGCGATATGGGCCGCATATCGGCCGCAAATCGCGGCGGCAACGCGCCGCGGCCATGAGACAATGCAGTCTCGCAAAACGCAGACAATACCAATGAGCGGCGCCTGACGGGCGGCCGCTCCACCACGCTATGGCAGACACCGCAGCACCCTCGATTTCCCGCTCCTCCCGCACGGCCACGGCGAAGCGCCGTGCAGGCGCCGACTCATCCGATACCGAAAACAAGCTCGCGCGCGCCGCCAAGTCGGCGCAGCGCCTCGCGCAACTCAGCGACGTCACCCGCGACGACAGCACCGGCGATCTGTTCGGCGACGATCCGGCGGGTGCCGATGCGTCGCGCGCCGCGCTCGAAGCGATGAACATCGATACGCGGCAAGGCACGCTCTCGGGGTTCGAGCTGCCGGATGACGTGCTGCTGGCGGTTGGGATGCCGGTCGCGGAGCGCGCCGAGACGGGGGGCGAGGCGGTGGCCTCGTCTAAAGCAACGGCGCAGGCGCCGGCTGAAGCCAAGGCGTCGCGTCCCGCGCGCCGCGCGCGCCCGAGCGAGAACGCGGCGAGCGACAACAGCCTGCTCGCCGATGAGGCAGAGGCAACGTCGGTCTCGACTGAGGTGGTCGCGGCTACTGTGGTGCAAACGGTTGTGCCGGAGACGCCGCCGCAATCGTCCGCCGCATCCGCGGAAACAAGTGCAGGCCCGGCATCCGCGCTCGCGCCGGAACCCGCGCCGGCGTCCGCCGAGCCAAGCGCAGCGCCTGCTCAGGCCAAGCCGCTGGCACGTGAGGCCGCGCCGTACACCCCGGCCGCCTCGCGGCGCGCACCGGATCTCGACTGGGCTCGCGCCACGGCGTTTGCCGACACGGTCGACGCGCTCTACGGCGTCATCGCCGACCAGCGCCGCGCGGCCGGCGATCATTCGCGGCGCATGAAGTGGCTGCTGTCGACCGTCGTGGCGGCGCTCCTGGTGACGATCGCGATCGGCATCACGCAGACAGCGCTGCTGATGCGGCTCACGCACGAGAGCGCGGCCCAGCAGCAGCGCATCGAAGACATGCTGCGCAGCCAGCAGGCCACGCTGACGACGCTCGCCGATGCCGCCGCGTCGGCCAACGCGCGTTCCGCCGTCAGCGAGACGGCGACGCCGTCCGCGCCGCCTGCCGCGCCCGCGCCGGTGACGCGCCAGTCGCCGCAGGCGCCGGCTGCCGCCAAGCACGCGAAACCCCAGCCGCACTCGCACAAGCCCAAAGCGGCTCCCACGTATTAACAGCGCGGCGCACGACGAGTCGTGGGGCGCCCATGCGTCGTGCGCCAGCTTCTCGCCACATTCCCACGGATTACCGCGCGCACCCCATCGCGCCGATTCAACTGGCAACGCCGCTACCGCGGCTAGAATTTGGGATTGAATTCACCCGCAGGAGAGGAATCAATGAAAGACGGATTCGAGCGCCGCGCACTGTTGCTGCATCTCGGCGAGGTCATGGAGACGGTGGCGTCTCTGCTGAAACGCGAGGCCGGTCAACGCTCGGTGCATCAGGTCGCCGAGACCGACACGTCGCTGGCGAGCCTCCCGTTGCTCGAGCAGGTGTCGCCGCGCATGACGCCGGTCGAGTTCGCGCAGCGCGCGAGCGCCGCTTTCTGCACGTGGCCGAGCGAACTGCTCGAAGCGGAGCTGAATCGCGAGGAGCTTGCATCGACCGTGCAGCGGCATCTCTTTGCCGGCAACCCGGACGGATGGCGGGCCTATGTTGCCGAGTTGCGCGTCGAGGTGCCGTGGTTCGGTGAGGGCGTCGCGGTGCTCGAGGCGGTCGCGGAGCCGATTTCAGCGGCCGTCGCAGGCCCCCGCGAGGCCGAGCCGGAGGCGCCCGAGTCGAGCGACGTCGAGCGCGCCAGTGATTCGGAGACGTCCCCGCGCGAAAGCGTCGAGACCAGCGAGCGTATCTATCCGTCCTGGCCGTGGAAGCCGAGCACCTGACGGAGATGGCGGCGGCTTGTTGTATTGCTGCAACGCACAAACGGCCTCAAACCCGTGCGGCAGCGTGACGCATCGAGAAATTGCTGCGTCGCACTGGCAATGGGCTAGGGAAAACCCTATAATTCTTCTTAAGGGAAAACCCTAGTCCATTGTCCAACAGGAGTCGCTCATGAGCTTTATCCTCGCCCTGATCCAAAAGGCCAGCGACCTTTTCGCATCGCCGCACCTGCCGCTCGATTCGGATTATTCGTACGAAGCGCGCCACCTCGAAGCTGAGCGCATCCGCCGCTCGCAGATCTCGCTCGTCGGATTGATGCGCCGCTAAGCCGCGCAAAACCTCGGCAAGCCCGGTAGTCAGCCGGGGCTTGCGGGTCTTCTCGAACGCCGGCACGCACCACGTGCGCCGGCGTTTTGTTTTTTCAGCGCACGGGTTGAAGTGACCCCAAAGATTTCCTGTCCGTTACGGATGTAACGTGCTGCGCGCCATTTCCAACGCGGAAATAGGGCCGTTACGCCCGTCTCACTTTGTCTGTATAGACCTCCCCGTCTGTTTCTGTCGTCCGAGCCGCGAGTTTCGGTTGAAATTTCGCCTTACAACCGCTCACTTCCCCACAGCCTCGAGCCCAGTACATTGGTTTCCAAGCGCACGGCTTGAAGCGCGTCGCCGGAACGCCGCCTTTCGAGCGGCAGGCGCCGCGCCCAAATAGGTTTCCGCGCAGGCACGAGCCGTGCGGCATTACCGGATATTGACTCGACTACTGGAGAACGACGATGAAACTCAAGATGAAGATTTCGCATTCGATCGCCGCCGCGCTCGTTGCAGGGGGCGCACTCTTGGCCGCAGGATCGGCCTCGGCCCAGATGGTGTACCGCGGCGCGCCGCAACCGGGGTATGACGCGCCGCATGTGATCCCTGTCGACATCAACATCTCGCTTGGCTGGCATGGCGACCGCTACTGGGACGGCCACCGCTACTGGGCTCACGATGACTGGATGCGCCGCCATCCGCACGATCACGACCCGTACCACGACCATGACCACGGCGACCACGGGGATCACGGCGACCACGGAGATTACCGCCAGTAAGTAAGCGTCACGCTGTGTGATGGCACGAGCCCCGCGTCTTGGACGCGGGGCTTTTCATTTTTGTGGCTCGTTTGCCTCTTATTTGCCGCTCATTTACCGCTACGCCAAGTCTTCAGCAATAGCGCGTTGGTCACGACGCTCACGCTCGAAAACGCCATCGCCGCGCCCGCGAGCATCGGGTTGAGCAGGCCGAACGCCGCGAGCGGAATCCCCACCAGGTTGTAGACGAACGCCCAGAACAGGTTCTGGCGGATCTTGCGATACGTGCGCCGCGAAATATCGATCGCATCGGCGACGAGCGCGGGGTCGCCGCGCATCAGCGTGATGCCGGCGGTGTGCATCGCGACGTCGGTTCCGGTCGACATCGCCATGCCGATATCGGCGGCGGCGAGCGCGGGCGCGTCGTTGATGCCGTCGCCGGCCATCGCGACGATGCCGCCGGTGCGTTGCTTCAACTCGCTCACGACGCGCGCCTTGTCGGCGGGCAGCACGTTCGCGTGGAATTCGCGGATGCCGAGCGCCGCCGCGACGCTCGCCGCGCTGCCGTGGTTGTCGCCCGTCACGAGCACGCTCGTCACGCCGCGCGCGGCGAGGCGTTCGATGGCGTCGCGCGCGCTTGGCTTGACGGTGTCGCCGAACGCGATCAGCGCGAGGGCGGCGGCGGGCGTGTTCGGGGTCGCGAGGCTCATCAGCCAGGACACGGTGTTGCCGGCCGCTTCGAATTCCTTGGCGCGCGCCGCGATAGCGGCCGGCAGATCGATGCCCAGCTCGGCGAGCCAGCGGCTGCTGCCGATGGCGAGCGTGCGGCCTTCGACTTCGGCTTGGACGCCGCGTCCCGGCACGGCCAGCGCGTGCGCGGCTTTCGGCTGCGTGCCCGGCTCCGCCGCAGCAACGAGCGCCCGCGCGAGCGGATGATCGCTGCCGCGCTGCACGGCGGCGGCCAGCGCGAGCGCTTCGCTGCGCCCCATGCCGACCGCGACAGGTTCGAACGCGACAGGTTCGAAAGCGACCACCGACGGCTTGCCGGCCGTCAGCGTGCCCGTCTTGTCGAACGCGACGATCGACACGCGCTGCGCCAGTTCGAGCGCTTGCGCGTCCTTGATCAGCACGCCATGGCGCGCGGCGACGCCGGTGCCCGCCATGATCGCCGCGGGCGTCGCGAGCCCGAGGGCGCAAGGGCAGGCGATCACGAGCACGGACACCGCGTTGAGAATCGCGCTCTCGCCCGACACCCCGGCCAACAGCCAGCCGCACAGCGTGACGAGCGCGATTGCGAGGATCGCCGGCACGAAGACGGCGCTCACGCGATCGACGAGCCGCTGGATCGGCGCCTTCTCCGCCTGCGCGGTCTCGACGAGCCGGATGATGCGCGCGAGCGTGGTCTCGGCGCCGGTCGCGCTCGTCGTCACGGCGATCAGGCCGTCGCCGTTGATCGAACCCGCCGTCACGCGCTCCCCCGCCTCCTTGGCGACCGGCAGGCTCTCGCCGGTGATCAGCGATTCGTCGATATGCGTGCGGCCTTCGAGCACGACGCCGTCGACCGGCACGCGCTCGCCGGGCCGCACGACCACAACCGTTCCCACTCGAACCTCGGCGAGCGGCACATCGCGTTCGTGACCGTCGCCGCCGCGGATGCGGGCGCGATCGGGACGCAGCGCGTTGAGGGCGCGGATGGCGTCGGTGGTCTGGCGCTTGGCGCGCGCTTCGAGCCACTTGCCGAAGCGCACCAGCACGATGACGACCGCCGACGCTTCGAAGTAGAGGTGCGCCATCTCGCCGGGATGCGCGGCCGTCTGCCAGACGGAGAGCCCGTACGCCGCCGATGTGCCAAGCGCGACGAGCAGATCCATGTTGCCGGCCTTCGCGCGCAGCGCCCGCCACGCGGCGGAGTAGAAGCGCGCGCCGAAGCCGAACTGCACGATGGTCGCGAGCGTCAGCTGCAGCCACACCGGCGGCGCGAGCGGCGTGCTCGACCATTCGGTGAGCATCGGCAGCATCAGCGGCAGCGTCAGGAGCGCCGCGACGATGAGCGCGTTGCGCTCGCGGCGGTCCTGACGGCGTTTGCGGGTGTCGGTATCGGTGGCCTCGGCGCCGGGCTGAGCGGCCGCTTCGGGTGCCGCAACCGGGCGCGCTTCGTAGCCTGCCTGCACCACGACGGCCACGAGCCCGTCGACGTCGAGCGGCGCATCCGAGGCAACCGTGGCGCGCTCCGTCGCCAGATTGACGGCGGCGCGCGCCACGCCCGGCGTGCGCGCGAGCGCCTTTTCGATACGTGCTGCGCACATCGCGCAGGTCATGCCGCCGATCTCGAGTTCCGTCGTAACGAGCGGGATGGCGGCAGTGGTGGGTTCGGACAAGTCGGTCATGACGAAGTGGGCTCGAAGGCGGTGCTCGAAGGCGGCAATGGCCGATGACGAATTCAGTATTGAGCTTCCCATGATGGGAAGGTCAAGCCCGGCTTGCGTGTATGCCGGCCCTTGGAAGATGACGAGCCGATGACGAGCGCGCCGGTCAGCGCCGACAACGTCAAATAGTGCAAGAACCGGGTTCCGCACGCGATTTCGCAACGCTTCCGCCTTGTTCTTGCTTAGCCGGCGAGGATACGATAAAACGCCTTTTCAAGATCAAGAAGCACAGCGCGCGCGGACCGGACCGGGGTCTGCGGGAAGCGCTGCATCGCTGGCCTGTCACGGCCGGCTGCCCGGCAAGCGTCGCCCAACACCACCCAATGATAAGAAAATCGCTGCTTTCGACGGCCTGCGCATCGCTCGCGGGCCTGGCGTTCCTCGCGGGTTGCGCCGCCAATCATCCCGCGCCCGCTCCGGCGGACAACCACGGCTGGATCAAAGACGAAGTCGCCGACTCCTATGTGTTCGGCTATCCGCTCGTGCTGATGCAGAACTCGCGCAGCGCGGCGATCGGGGACGACGGTACGCAGCCCGGCCAGGCGCCCGTGAACACCTTGCGCCACGAACAGGCGCAGCCGCCCGTCGGCGCGGCCAATCCGCCGACGCCCGACGTCGATACGCTGGCTTCGAACGGCTGGCTCGACTTGAGCGCCGAACCGGTTGTCGTGACGCTGCCGGATAGCCGCGGCCGCTACCTCGGCGCGCGCGCGCTCGACATGTGGAGCAACGTGATCTGGTCGACGGGCGCGGACGCCAACCCGCGCACCGGCGCCGCCAAGACGCAAACGATTGCCTTCGTCGCGCCCGGCTGGGACGGCAAGCTGCCGAAGAACGTGCAGCGCGTCGATGCGAGCTCGGCGAACGTCTGGTTGTCGGTGCGGATTCAGTCGAACGGTCCGCGTGACCTGACGGCGGTCAAGAAGCTGCAGCGCCTGATTCGCGTCGTGCCGCTGTCGGTGTACACGGGCGACGCGCGCGGCTCGTCGATGGCGACGCGCGGCGGCCCCGCCGACACCGCGCCGGAAGCCGCGCCGGCCGCGCAAGTCGCCGCGCTCGACGCCAACGCGTTCTTCACCCAGCTCGCCAACGCGCTGCAAGACAACCCGCCGACGCCCGCCGATCCGCACGCACTCAAGATCCTTGCCGATCTCGGCGTGAAGCCGGGCGAGCCCGTGAAGCTGCCGGACGGCGCGGCCGACGCGATCGCCGCAGGTCTCGCCGACGGACGCGCCCGCGTCGCGGCGGTGCCGGCCAATGCGCTCACGGCGAACGGCTGGAGCTGGCTCGGCGACGACGTTGGCCACTACAGCAACGACTATGCGCTGCGCGCCTACGCGGCCTACGCGCAGCCGGGCAGCGCCACGAAGGACGACGAGGTGCGGCCGACCGTGACGATCGACAGCGACGGCCAGGCGTTGAACGGCGCGAACCGCTACGTGCTCCACTTCGACGCGAAGGCGCTGCCGCCGGTACGCGCGTTCTGGACGATCACGCCGTATACGGCGGACGGCGCGCTGCCCGACACCGACGCAGCGCGCCGCTCGATCGGCTCGCGCGACCGGCTGCGCCGCAACCGCGACGGCTCGGTCGACATCTACGTGTCGGCGAATTCGCCGGGCAAGGCGCGCGCATCGAACTGGCTGCCGACGCCGCGCAGCGATTTCAAGCTCGTCATGCGCCTGTACGCGCCGAAGCCGCAGGCCACCGACGGCAACTGGCAGCCGCCCGCAGTCCAACGGCAATAATTCGGCCGCTGACATGAATGAGCGGAGTCCGCCGCCTATACTTCCGAGCGGCGGACTCTTGTTTTTTTGCGCGGCGGTTTCGCGTCGATAAATAGGCAATAAAGCATGGCAAGTCCAAGCAAAGCAGCTCTGGTTTCCTCGTTGCAGACATTGCGCTCGGCAGCGCAATCGAATCGCGCGAAGCGCACCGCGATCTGGCTGCTGATCGTCGTCGTGCTGTTCGGGCTGCTCGGCTTTTTCGCGGCGCCGCCGCTCATCAGGCACATCGCCGAGCAGCAGTTGAGCAAGCAGCTCGACCGGCCGGCCAGCATCGGGCGCATCGCGCTCAATCCCTACACGCTCAATCTCGAAGCCGACAACATTCACGTCGGCGAGCGCGGCGGCGCGGGCGAGTTCGTCGATATCTCGCGGCTCGTGGTGCAGGCGTCGTGGTCGTCGCTGTTTCGTCTCGCGCCGATCGTCGACGAAATCAAGGTCGATTCGCCGCGCATTCATATCGTTCGCTACGACGCGCAACGTTTCAATTTCACCGACCTGATCGAGAAGTTCTCGACGCCGAGCAAGCCCGCAAGCAAGCCGACGCCGTTCTCGATCTCGAACATCCAGATCGAAAACGGCAGCTTCTATTTCGACGATCAACTGCTCGGCCAGAAGCACGTCGTCGATCAGTTCGCGCTCGGCGTGCCGTTCATCGCGACGCTGGCGTCGAAGACCAACATCTTCGTCGATCCGCGCCTGCGCGCGCGCATCGACGGCAGCCCGCTCGCGATCGACGGCAAGACCAAGCCGTTTGCCGCGTCGCGCGAATCGGAAGTCGCGCTCAAGTTCGACGGCATCGACGTGCCGAGGATGCTGTCGTACGTGCCGGCCAAGCTGCCGGTGACGGTAACCTCGGGCAAGCTCGCGAGCGACTTGAAGCTGAACTTCGTGATGGAAGGCGAGACGCCGACGCTCACCGTGACCGGCACCACCGATCTCACGGAATTGGCGGTGGTCGATGCCGCGAAGGCGCCGCTTATCGCGGCGAGCGGCGTGCACGTCGCGGCCGCGGAGTTGCAACCGCTCAAGAGCGTGTTTCATTTCGATGACATCCACATCGATCAGCCCGTGGTGAATCTCGCACGCGAGAAGGACGGCACGCTTTCCATCGTGCGTGCGGTGACGCCGCCTGCCTCTGCGGCGAGCGAGGCGGTTGCGGCGTCGGCTCCGGCTGCGTCGTCTGCGGCCACGGCCGAATCGAAGCCTTCGGTGCCGCTCGATCTGTCGATCAAGCGCTTCGCCATCAACGACGGCACGATCCATATCGACGACCGCGTCCCGGCGCAGCCGATGTCGGTCGGGCTCACGCATCTGGCCGTCGGGCTCGACGATTTTTCGACGCTCGCGAAGACGCCAGCCCGCTACACGTTCAACACCGATCTTCAAAACGGCGGCTCGGTCGGGCTCGCGGGCTCGTTCGGCCTCGTCGCGAAGACCGCCGACGCGAAGGTGACGCTCGCATCGATCCCGCTGCCGATCGCGCAGCCGTATATCGAAGGCGTGACGTCGGCACGCGTGACCGACGGCACGCTCAGCACGACGGTGAACGCCACCGCCGACTGGTCGAAGTCGCCGGTCGCGGTGCAGGTCGGCGACAGCGAGGTGGACCTCAAGTCGCTCAAGATCGCGGGCAACGATGCGAAGACGCCGGCCGTGGCGCTCGCGGACGGTCACGTCGCGATCAAGCAGATCGACTTGACCGCGCGCACCGCCGACATCACGAGCATCGAGGCGACCGGCCTCGCCATCAACGCGCAGCGCATGAAGGACGGCCGTATCGATCTGCAGACGCTCGCCGCGCCGCGCCAGGCCGCGCCGGAGCGCAAGGTCGCGCACAGCGCGCAGCAGGCGGAGGCGCAAGGGCCGGCGTGGCGCTACAAGATCGGCTCGTTCACGTTGAAGGACGCGTCGGCCGATTTCGTCGACAACAGCACGCCGCAGCCCGCGAAGCTGAGCTTCACGCCGATCCAGCTTTCGGTTCAGAACATCAGCGACGACTTGAGCAAGCCGCTGCCCGTCACGCTGCAGGCGACGCTCAACAAGAAGGGCTCGGTCGACTTGAAAGGCGACGTGACCGCGAGTCCGCTCAAGCTCGCGCTGAACGTGAACAGCAACCGGCTCGACGCAGCCGCGTTCGAGCCGTACTTCGGCGGCAAGCTCAATGCGACGATGGCGAGCGCGCTCTTGAACCTGAAGGGCGATCTTGCGTTCGCGCAGACGGAGAAGACGATGAGCGCGTCGTATCGCGGCGACGCGGCGCTCGTCGACGTGCGCCTGCTCGATCGCGTGAATTCGACGCCGCTCGCGGGCTGGGGTGCGCTGTCGCTCGCGAACCTGAAAGCGCGCTACGACGAGCACGGCACTGATGTCGACGTCGGCCGCGTGACGTTCACCAACTTCTTCGGACGCGTGCTGCTCGATGCGCAAGGCAAGCTGAATCTGAACGATGTGATCGCGCAGCAGAAATCGGCGGAGCAGGGTAAGGGTGCGCCGGTTCCGCTGACGCCGGGCGCGGAGGCGGCGCCGGCTTCGGCCGCGGCCGTCGCGCAGCAAGCATCGGCGGCTGCGGCGGCTTCCGCAAGCGCGCATGTCGCCGCGCCCGCAGCTGCTTCATCGGCCACGGCCAGCGCCGCGCCGAGCGCGCCGGTCAACCTGCGCTTTGGCCAACTGGTGCTGCAAAAGGGCCGCGTGAACTACACCGACGACTTCATCAAGCCGAACTACACGGCGAATCTCGTCGACATCACGGGCACGATCGGCGCCTTCGGCACGCAATCGACGACGCCCGCGCCGGTCGACGTCGGCGCGAAGCTCGAGGCGAACGGCCCGATCTCGATCCGCGGCACGGTGAACCCGCTTCTGAAGAAGCCGCAGCTCGACCTGACCGCGACCGCGCACGGCATCGAGCTCACGAACCTCACGCCGTACTCCGCGAAATATGCGGGCTACCCGATCACGAAGGGCAAGCTCAATGTCGATCTGAGCTACAAGCTCGACAACGATCAGCTGAGCGCGAACAACCACATCTTCATCGACCAGCTCACGTTCGGCGACCACATCCAGAACGACACGGCGACGAAGCTGCCGGTGCGTCTCGCGATCTCGCTCTTGAAGAACTCGCGCGGTCAGATCGACGTGAACATTCCGGTGTCGGGGTCGCTCGCGAACCCTGAATTCAGCATCGGCGGCGTGATCTGGCACGCGTTCGTGAACTTGATCGAGAAGGCGGTGACCGCGCCGTTCTCGCTGCTCGCCAACGCATTTGGCGGAGGCGGCGAGGATCTCGGCTACGTCGAGTTCGATCCGGGCTCGGCCAAGCTCACCGACGCGACGACGCAGAAGCTCGACACCATCGTCAAGGCGCTCAACGACAAGCCCTCGGTGAAGATCGACCTGATCGGCCGCGTCGACCCCGCTATCGATACGCCCGGGCTGCGCCTCGTCTACGTCGACCGCCTCGTGCGGCAGGAGAAGCTGAAGGATGTGATCGGGCACGGCGAGAGCGTCGATCCGTCGACGGTGAAGGTCGATCCGAAGGAGTACGACGACTATCTGACGAAGGTGTACAAGAATGCGGACTTCAAGAAGCCGCGCAACTTCATCGGCTTGACGAAGAGCATCCCCGCCGACGACATGAAGACCGCGCTCGCCGAGCATGCGCCGATCGACGACGCGAGTCTGCGTGCGCTCGCGCAGCAGCGTGCGCAAGCCGTGCAGCAGTATTTCGAGGGCAAGGTCGATTCAAGCCGCGTGTTCATCGTCGCGCCGAAGCTCGACGCACAAGACATCAAGGACAAGGGCGCGACGACGCGGGTTGATTTCGGCTTGAAGTGACGCGACATTGACGTGACTCAAACCACCACTAGGCGCATGAACGAAGAACGGTTGGCAGGGCACAGAGGCATGGTCCGGAAAGTGCGCGAGACCGGTGCCGCGTTACTCCTCGCGGCGCTCTGCGCAGCCTGCGCGGGCCCGCACCCGCCGCCGGGCGCCAAGCTTTACGCGCGGGAATATTTCGGCACCGTGCAGGGCCAAAACGTCACCGACCAAGTCGAATTCTTCGGCGAGGGCTTCACGCCGAACAAGCCGGTGGTGCTACGCGTTGACCACCTCCCGGGTCGCGCGCCGGACGCCGCCTTCGCCGTCCCGGGCGTGCCGTCGGCGGACCAGTACGGCTTCCTCGATTTCTATTACGAGCCAACGTGTCTTTATAAATTTGGCGACCGGTCGACGGTCGAACGGCCGATCCGCGTGGCCGCGACCGATGTTGCCGGATGGACGGTGTATTCCGACTCGCTCACGGCTCAAAGTTTCGCGTGCGAATCGCCGCCGCCTAACGGCACCCAAAATGTGGCGCCAGTCAAGTGAGGGCACTTTCAGCAACGTTTGGCGAGGCAGTGACGACGGCGTACTTCACGAAGGAATCAACGTGAAGTACGCGTTCGTCGCGGTTTGCGGGTGCTACTGGTCAGCTTTAGTCTTGCAGAAGTGATTCCTCGGCCGTTTGCCAGTGTTCAGTGACGCTCTTGTCCGTTATGCGTACTTTTGCAAGCAAAGGCACGTAGCCGCGCAGCTTGGTTTCGCTCACTGCGCGTACTTCTGAGCGATAAACCTCCTGAACGACTCTGGTGCCGTCCTGGAATTCAACGGTATATCCATCAATGGGGCCCCACCGCCCCTTCGGAACAGGTTCTACGTAGACGTACGGCATATGACATCTCCAGCGTTATAAAAAGCACTGGGCGGTTTCGGAGTGACTTGCTATCAGCCGGACGGCAAATCTTCGAACATCCACCTCTTGTATAAGAGCGTACCGAGGAAAAGGATGCCCGGGCTGCCGGAAGACAGCCATTGATTCAAAAGAAAAATATTTATAAATCAATGTATTGCGCGGAAAATATCACGATATGAAAGCTTTTTTCCCGATGCGCAGTACCCGCAACGTGTCATGGCCAAGCTAATTTTGGGACGCGAGCCCTCATTTCGCATTATGGGATTGTTGGCGGCCTGAGCTTGACTAAGAGATGAGCGCCGCAGATCTCCTGCGGACGGTATCGGAGTCCCGGCATTAACAACACGTCGCTGCTTACGGCCACAGTTTCCGGTAATAAGAACTTGAAAGATTCCAGACTCGGTCAGTTTTACTTAGGCATTCTTATCATTTGGCAAAAATGCCTAGGGTGTAAGTGGAGGAGATAAATTGTGACATGGGTGAGTCTTGTCACATCGGCGTAAACGCGCATGTCTTACACTCTTTTGCTCGTGTTAAAAGTAGTCCCTCGCAGCCGTCGCCGCTTCGGCGACGTGTAGTCAATTCAACAGAACGATTGTTTTAAATCCAGGAAATGGCAACAGGTAAAGTCAAGTGGTTTAACGATGCAAAGGGTTTTGGGTTCATCACGCCGGACGATGGCGGCGAAGACCTCTTTGCGCACTTCTCCGAAATTCAGGCTAAAGGCTTCAAGTCCTTGCAGGAAGAGCAACGCGTGACCTTCGAGGTCAAGCAGGGACCAAAGGGTAAGCAAGCGGCCAATATCCAGCCGCAGTAATCCGTCGCCTTTCATCACGCTTTATCAAAGACATATGGCTCTTCACGAGCCGTATGTCTTGACTCACCGCCAGGTCGAGGATTGTTCGTGCGTAACGACGATACGCATGAACTTGCCGCAGGCCGCCATCTTGCATGACTCGGCTAAATACGTTTTAGCAACAGAGACATGGGGTTCGCTGATGTCAATCCGCGTGTCCGGACTTGAAATTGCCAAAACGAGTAGCTAGCGTTAGCAAGTGTGCCGGCAACTACAGCGACACTCCTGAGAGATATCGAACAACCTGAATCGACGCGCTCAAACCATCAACGGAAGTTTAAAAGGTAGTACTGCTACCAAATAATGTGTATAGCGGGGAATCGTCGTTGAGCAGGCGCGAATATCTTGGACGCAAACCCTAACCGAGGAGCAAGAGTCATGACGAAGCGGATTGCATATGTAACCGGAGGCATGGGGGGAATCGGAACGGCGATATGCCAGCGTCTGCACAAGGATGGATTCACGGTAGTGGCGGGCTGCGGAGTGAAATCCCCGCGACGGGCTCGCTGGCTGGCAGAGCAAGCCGAACTGGGTTTCTCCTTTGTCGCGTCGGAGGGCGATGTCGCCGACTGGGAGTCGACTGAGGCGGCTTTCGCGAAGGTGAAGAAGGAGGTCGGCGACATCGACGTGCTCGTGAACAACGCCGGCATCACGCGGGACGGCGTGTTTCGCAAGATGTCACGGGAGAATTGGAACGACGTCATTGCCACGAACCTCACCAGCCTGTTCAACGTGACCAAGCAGGTCATCGAGGAGATGGTCGGTAAGCAGTGGGGCCGAATCATCAACATTTCGTCGGTGAACGGGCAGAAGGGGCAATTTGGCCAGACCAACTACTCGACGGCCAAAGCGGGCATTCACGGCTTTACGATGTCGCTTGCCCAGGAGGTTGCGACCAAGGGCGTCACGGTGAACACGGTATCGCCTGGGTATATCGGAACCGCTATGGTGCGCGCGGTGCGTCCGGAAGTATTGGAGGCGATCGTTCAGAGCATTCCGGTGCGCCGTTTGGGAGAGGCGACTGAGATAGCGTCGATTGTCTCTTGGCTGGCTAGCGATGACGCAGCATTCGCGACGGGAGCCGACTTCTCGTTGAACGGTGGCCTGCATATGTGCTAGTGATGGCCGGCGCCAGAACGACGATGTCAAGACCATGAACCCCGGCGCTCGCAATGAGCGCCGGACTCATTCTTCGACGACAAACAGGTATTCAAGTACGTCACCTGCTGCGCTTTAGCAGCACTTCTGCTTACACCCCTCTTTTTATGCGGCGAATCGCCGCAGATTTATCGCCGAATTACGCCCAATTCATGCGCGTGCGCAGTGCGGTTCGCTTTCATTATTCAGAACGGCTATTCATCGTAGAAAACCATCTGTAATATTCGGGGCCTGTTGAAACTCAAGGCACCCCCGAATCCTCTTCATGCACCGCCTTTCCCGAAAATTGACCGCATGGCTGGGCATCTTTGCGATCTGGCTGACGGTGCTTGGGCCGCTCGTGTCGCAAGTCGAGGCGCGCGCGTCGCACATGGAGATGCCGGTGTGCGGCGCCGATTCCGGCGCGCACGCGGACCACGGCCATCCATCGGGGAAGCAAGCGGGGCAGCACGCACAGCACGGTCTGCATCTCGACGCTTGCGGTTATTGCAGTCTTCTCGCGCATAGTCCGGCGCTCGGGACCGTGCCGCCGGTGCTGCAGAGCGCCCAGCAATCACCCGACTTCGTTTCTCCTGTCGCGCCCGCTGCCAAGCGGCGCTTCACACGTTATACGCGCGGCTATCCGCGCGCCCCGCCCATCGACGCCTGAACGCGTCTTCCCTTCATTCTTTTTGTAATTTGCTGATCCTGTCGATCCTTATATCGGCCGGACGGGCGTTCTTTGGGCTCCTAAACACATGTCTTTCGATCACGCTTCATCCGTTTTTCCGTTGACCACTAGGCCGTCGCTCGACGGTCGAAATCGCAGACGCGTCATTCACCTGGCCGTCGCGTCGCTCGCTGCCGGTGCGATCAGCTTTGCCCACGCGCAGACGCTGCCGCAAGGCGCGAGCGCGGCCGCGGCGGCACCCGTCGCGCAAACGCCCGCCGCCGACGCCCCTTCGCTGCCGCCGATCGAAGTGCTCGCCGCGCCGCCGTCCGATCCGCTCACGATCGTGACGGACCCGAAGACGCCGCGCCAGCCGCTGCCGGCCAGCGACGGCGCCGACTACCTGAAGACGATCCCCGGTTTCACGGCGATCCGAAGCGGCGGCACGAACGGCGACCTCGTGCTGCGCGGGATGTTCGGCTCGCGCCTGAACATCCTCACGAACGGCGCGGCGCTGCAGGGCGCGTGTCCCGGCCGCATGGACGCGCCGACGTCGTACATCGCACCCGAGAGCTACGACAAAGTTACTGTGATCAAGGGACCGGAAACGGTGCTGTACGGCCCAGGCGCATCGGCCGGCACGATCCGGTTCGAGCGCGACACGAAGCGCTTCGACAAGCCGGGCGTGCGCTTCGACGGCAGTGTCGTGGGCGGCTCGTTCGGCCGCAACGATCAGAATGCCGATTTGGCGGCCGGCAATCAGGATATGTACGCGCGCATCGTCGCCAACCACGCGCATTCGCAGGACTACAAGGACGGCGACGGCAACACCGTGCCTTCGCAGTGGGACAAGTGGAACGCCGATGCCGCGATCGGCGTCACGCCCGATGCGAACACGAAGCTCGAACTGACCGCGGGCACCGGCGACGGCTATGCGCGCTACGCGGGCCGCAGCATGGACGGCGTGCATTTCCGGCGCGATTCCTTCGGCCTGCGTTTCGACAAAAAGCACATCAATGATGTGCTCGAACGCATCGAGGCGCAGGTCTACTACAACGAGTTCGACCACGTGATGGACAACTACACGCTGCGCGAGCCCGATCCCAACAGCATGATGTCGATGCCGATGGCCTCCGAAGTGCGCCGTCGCACGTTCGGCGGGCGCGTTGCCGGAACCCTGCGTCTCGCGGACCCGCTCACGCTCGTGACCGGCATCGACTGGCAGACGAACAAGCTCGATACGCGTTCGGCGATGGCCATGATGGGCGCGACCTCGGTGGACTACGGCAGCAAGCCGTGGCTGTCGTCGGCGGCGCTGTGGAACGTGGGCGCGTTGGGCGAGCTCACGTGGGACTTGGCCGATACGAAGCGCGTAATCGCGGGCGCGCGAGTGGACCGTTCGAGCGCGCGCGACGATCGCGCGACCGCGGGCAGCATGGGAATGACGATGCCGAACCCGACCTACGGCAACGAACGCACGAAGTACCTGCCGAGCGGATTCGTGCGCTACGAGCAGGACATCGCCGGCACGCCGGCCATGTGGTACGCGGGCATCGGCCACACGGAGCGCTTCCCCGACTACTGGGAACTGTTTTCGCCGACGAAAGGCCCGGCCGGATCGGTCAACGCGTTCTCGGCCATTCAGCCGGAAAAGACCACGCAGATCGATATCGGCGCGCAATACAAGACCGACAAGCTCGACGCATGGGTATCGGCCTATGCCGGGATGGTGCGGGACTTCATCCTGTTCAACTACGGCACGGGCATGATGGCGTCGATGTCGCAAGCGACCAATGTCAACGCGCGCATCATGGGCGGCGAAGCCGGCACGACGTGGCGGCCGACGAACAACTGGCGCTTCGAGACGTCGCTTGCCTATGCCTACGGTCACAACGCAAGCTCGGGCGGAGCGTTGCCGCAGATACCGCCGCTCGAAGCGCGCTTTGCGCTCGACTACACGTATCGCGCGTGGTCGGCGGGGGCGTTGTGGCGCGTGGTGGCGCCGCAGCGGAGCATCGCGCTCAACGAAGGCAACGTGGTCGGCAAGGACTTCGGGCCGAGCGCGGGGTTCGGGGTACTGTCGCTGCACGCGCAATACGACTTCAACAAGACGATGCAGTTGACGGTCGGCGTCGACAATCTGCTCAACAAGTCCTACTACGAGCATCTGAATCTGGCCGGCAACGCGGGCTTCGGTTTTTCGGCGAATACGCCGATCATGGAACCGGGGCGCACCGCGTGGGCGCGTTTGCGGATCAAGATGTAAAGATCGGGGGCGGCGAGAACGCTCAACAATCGCCGCGTTTGTTTCAACGCGCGCACCCGCTATGCAGCGGTGCGCGCGTCACTCGATTAGTGATACCTGTCTAAACAAGCGTTTCCTCTCTTACTTCACTTTCCGTTTGCTGTTTCACTGCTAGGCCTGCGTTCAGCAACGTCGCAGCGCAGGTCCGCATGAAATCCACGAAGTGAACGTACAGACAGGAGGGAAACGCATGTCGAGATCCATTCGAAAACGCACGCTCGCCGGTTTCATGGCGCTTGCGCTGAGCAGCACGCAATTCGCAGGACTAACCGCTTTTCTCTCGCTGTCGAGCGCGCGCGAAGCGGCTGCCGCCGTCGCGCCCGCGGCCACCGACGATTACGCCGATACGCGCTATCCGATCATCCTCGTACACGGCCTCTCGGGCACCGACAAATACGCCGGCGTGCTCGACTACTGGTACGGCATCCAGTCGGATCTCGAGTCGCACGGCGCGACGGTCTACGTCGCGAACCTTTCCGGTTTTCAAAGCGACGCCGGCCCGAATGGGCGCGGCGAGCAACTGCTCGCGTACGTGAAGCAGGTGCTGGCGGTGACGGGCGCGCAGAAGGTCAATCTGATCGGCCATAGCCAGGGCGGGCTGACCTCGCGCTATGTCGCGGCGGTGGCGCCGGACCTGGTGGCGTCGGTGACGACGATCGGCACGCCGCACTGGGGCTCGCAATTCGCGGACTTCGTCGCCGAGGTGCTCGCGAAAGACCCGACCGGGCTCGCCGCCCCGATCATCGGCTCGTTCGCGAACGTGCTCGGCACGCTCTTCAGCAGCAACCTCAACACGAATCAGAACGCGCTTGCCGCGCTCGCCACGCTGGAGTCAGCGAACGCCGCGTCGTTCAACCAGCAGTTCCCGAGCGCGGGGCTCGGCGCGCCGGGGTCGTGCCAGACGGGTGCACCGACGGAGACGGTCGGCGGCAACACGCACCTGATGTACTCGTGGGCCGGCAGTGCGATTCAGCCGACCTCGATTCTGGGCATCCAGGGCGCAACCGATACCAGCGTTGGGCTGCTCGACCCTGCCGACGTCACCGATCCGTCGACGCTCGTGCTTTACGGTACGGGCACGATCATGATCAATCGCGGTTCGGGGCAGAACGATGGTCTCGTTTCGGTTTGCAGCGCGCTTTACGGCAATGTGCTGAGCACGAGCTACAAGTGGAACCACCTCGACGAAATCAATCAGTTGCTCGGCATTCGCGGCGCCAATGCGGCGGACCCCGTAGCGGTGATTCGCGCGCACGCCAACCGGTTGAAGCTGCAGGGCGTGTAGCGATTCGCACGAGTTGGGGCTGGCCGCGTCGCGGGTCCGCAGGGCCGGGCGCGGACGCGATGGCGGGAACAACCGCCGCAACACGCGGGGCATGCAAACGATGGCACGTAACGGAAACGGATTGACGCGCCGGCACTACGGTGTGCTGTTTTTCGCGGCGAGTGTTGCGCTGGCCTGCGCCGTTTGGTTCTTCGCTGCATTGAAGAGCGCTAGCGGCCCAGGCACGGCGAAGGTTGCCGAAGCGCCGCACGCGGCAGCCGCAGCGGCGGCAAGTGCGACGGCGGCCGCGCCGAAAGCACTGCCAGCATCCTTGGCAGGCTCGTCGGTGCCGCGCCTGCCGGTCGGCGACGGCGGCCATTTGCTGAAGACGCGCGCCGTTCGCGATTTCTTCGACTATCTGATGACGGCGCAAGACGAAATGACCCCCGCCGCACTCGACGCGCTGGTCCGAAAACAAATCGCGGCCCAGCTCGACGGCGCGCCCGCGCAAGCCGAAGCGCTCGACGTATGGCGACGCTATCTGCTGTACCAGGATGGGCTGGGGCATTTGCCCGGGGTGCCCGCTTCGGCGGACGGCAAGCTGAACTTCGACGCCGTGCAGCTCGCGCTCGATCAGCGCGCATCGCTCGCCAGCCGCACGATGGGCGAGTGGGACGTGCCGTTTTTCGGCGACGAACGCCAGCATCAGCAGCTCGATCTCGAACGCATGCGCATCGCCGCCGATAGCTCATTGACCGATGCGCAGAAAGCCGCGCGGCTGCAGGCGCTCGATCAGCAACTGCCGCTGGAGGAGCGCGCGGCGCGCGAGCGCACGCGCAAGCAGCAGCAAGCGATCGATTCGATTGCGCAGATGCAGAAGCAGGGCGCGTCGGCGGATCAGTTGCGCTCGCAACTAACGCAGTCGCTTGGCCCTGACGCCGCCGCGCGCGTCGCGCAAATGCAAAGCGATGAGGAAGTCTGGCGCGCGAAGTACGCGGACTACGCGGCGCAGCGCGCGCAAATCGAGGCGATGGGGCTGCCCGCGCAAGCGCGCGACGCGCAGATCGCGCAGCTCAGACAACGGCTTTTCACGAAGCCGGGCGAGGCCATGCGAGCCGCTTCGCTCGATGGCGGCTCTTGAACCGCCAAGCGGTTCGCTGAGCGCGTCACCTCATGTCGATGCGGAACGTGATGATGCCGTTCGCCTCGCCGGGCGTGATCTTGTCGGCGTACTGGTAGTAGTCGGCGTTCATGACGACGCTGCGCTGGCCGACATTCGTCGAATCGGTAAGCCGGATCCACTGGTTGAGCGGCATGGGCGCTCTGGTGCCGTACTCGGTGAGCCGAATGCCGACGCCTGTCGCGGCCGGTTCGCCCGTCACTTGCAGGACGTCGTCGTGGCCTTCGACGGCCGTGCCGTCGAGGCTGATCGACAGCGGGGTCTGAATCGGCGTGCCGTAGCTGTCGCAGCGCAGGTTCAGCGACACCATCTGCTCTCCGACCGACGAGCCTACGCCGTTGAAGTTCGAGACGGTCCAGGTGCCCATGTTCACGATCTTGTTCTTCGAGTCGTTGGTGACGTTGCACGCGACGCCTTCGAACAGCGTATCGACGATGCGCTCGTGACCGATGTTGTGTCCGCCTTCTTCGACGGAGATCGTATCGAGCCCGAACACGTCGGTGGTGAAATTCGACGGCCGCACGGGCCCCGTCTTGATCATCTGGAGCGTCATGTTGTAGACGATCTTCGAGCCGTCGCCCGGGTGCTGAAAATTGAAGCTGCGATTCGTGCTGACGAGGGTGCCGTTGACCGTCACGCGCAAGCCGACGCCCGCAAGCGTCGTGGCCCACAGGTCGGTGCCGGGCATCACGCCCAAGGCGTTGTCGAACTCGACGGTCTCCGGAATCGCCTTGCCGTTCGTGCCTTTGTTGCAGGTCAGCGTGATCGTCCACTGATGCAGGTGGCCGAGCGGCGCGCCGTCGGGCACGTCGGCGTCGGAGGGGACGGTGCCGTTCGTGAGCGGATCGAGGTCGCCCCCGTCGGTCATGCAGTAGGCGTGGGCCGTGCTCGCCAGCGCCATCAGGCACAGCAAAGCGAACAGCCGGATGAACCGCGTGCTTTGCGCGGCGAGAATGAAAGGCATCGCGATCATGGGATATCCCCGTTAGTGGACGCGCCGGGCGCTGCGGGTGGCCCTGCCGCTTGCGGCACGGCATGCGCCGTGCGCGGCATGGCGGCCGGTTCGAGCGGTGTGCAGACGGCATCGGTTTCCGGCATGTCCGACTTCAAGCGCAAGCCGGTCACATCGAACGTCAACTTGCATTCGTCGCCTGCGCGCTTGCTCCAGCGCACGCGCAGCGTGCCGTGGTCGCCCGCGCCGGTGATGAAGCTCTGGCCGTCGGGGCCGACCATGCCGACTTCCTGGCCGTCTTCGTCGATGACGCGCGCGCCGAATGGAGGCGGCTTGCCGTTGTCGTCCTTGATGTCGAGGATCATGCGTCCGACCGACACCTTGAACGGCGCGAGCACGATTGCGCCGCGCTTGGGCGTGACGATCCGCGTGGCCGTTTGCACTTCCACCTGCCGGCCAAGGTCGGCGGTGCGCAGCGTGATGCGGTTGCGGCGGTACGGCGTGAGGTTGGGCACGACCGTGTAGCCCGCGCCGTCCGTGTGCACGCCGGGGTTGGCTTCGACGCCGACGTCGTCCGCGCCCGGCGCGGCGACGAGGGCGGCCGTCTCGCCGAGCGGCTGCGAGAACGTCACGCCGTGCCGATGGACGACCATGCCGCCCGCGGCCTCGACCGAGGTCTGCCCGCGATCGCGCGCTTGGGTCTGCGTCGCGGCGAATTCCCCGAAGCCCGCGCGGTAGTTCACGTTGGCCGAGCCGCTCACGCCGCCCGCTGGCGAGTGGTCGGTCTGCAGGCTGTAGCTCAAGCGCTGGTCGGCGAGCAGCGAGCCGCTGTAGGCCGCGCCTTCGTGCAGGCCGTCGTTGTCCGACATCAGCGACGCGGTTACGAACTGCGAGGTTTCCTCGGCCTTGCCGAGCGGCAACGACACCGAGAGCGCGATCTGCCGGCTCGAAGAGCCGTCGGCGCCATGATTGAGGCTGACGTTCAGGCTGAAGGGAATGCGTTTGTAGCTGCCCGTGTAGCCGAGCTGCAGCACGCGATCGCGGCCCGCATGGTTCCAGTAGCCCTGCTCCGTGAACTGGAGATACACGGAGCCCACGCTGCCGAGACTCTGCGAGATGTTGCTTTCGATGCGGTCGCGCGCATTGGCCGTGGTGAGCGCGAACGGATCGAGACTCACGGGCTGCACGAGGTCGGGCAGCGTGTGAAAGCCGCGCGTCGAGTAGCGATAGCCCGCGACGCGGAATTGCGTGCCGAGGGCGTCGAGCGACTTGTCGTACATGATGCGCAGCGATTGCCCGTGCTCGGCGCGGCCGTCCTGCAGTTGCGAGCGCGCATAGGTCACGTCGAGCGAAAACGCGCCGACGTAGCGCATATTCTTCGCCACGCCGAGCACCACCGACTGATAGATCGGCGCGACGGTCAAGCCGCCGTAGAGCGTGAGATCGTGCTTCAGTCCATGCGCGAGCGTCGCTTGCACGAATGTCGGGCTCTTGAGCGCGCCGGGAATGCGCAACACGCCCGCCGTCACGCCGTAGCGCCACGCTTTTTCGCGCAACAGCGCCGGAATGTTGCAATACGGCTGAATGAACGAGCGCCGGGAGCCGTCGGATTCGATCACGGTGACCTGGATGTCGGCGTTGGAGGTCGTTTCGTAGAGGTCGTCGATCGAAAACGGGCCCGGCGGCACATAGGTGCTGTAGATCAGAAAGCCGTTCTGGCGCAGCTCGACCTTCGCGTGCGTGAGTGCGATGCCGCGGATCACCGGCGCGTAGCCGCGCAGGCTGTCGGGCTCCATCGATTCGTCCGATTGGAGCTGAATGCCGCGAAACGCCATGCTGTCGAACATATCGTTCTGCGTGATCGCATCGCCGATCGTGACCTCGCCTTTGATCGAGGCGAGCGCGCGGCTCGCGTAGATGTTTTGCACTTGCAGCCGTGTGCTGTCCGCCGCGTGGTTGAGCATCGCGGTGCTGCGAAAGCGCCATGGGCCGACGTTCACGCCCGAGCGCAGCGAGGCGTACCAATCGAGGCCGCCGCCCGCTTCGCCGCCCGCATAGTTCTTCGCACCGCTCACGCGATAGTCGAAGAGCGCAGCGTTGATGCCGTTCTGCCATTCCGACGGGTCAATGGAGCCGCGCGCGACGTGCTTGAGCATCGCGTTCGGAATCGTCACGTTCAGAAGCCGCGCGTCGGCGTCGTAGCTGAAGCTCGCTTCGGGCATTTTCGCGGCGACGTCGATGCATTCGTCACGCGCTGCGCCGCGCAGCGCCGGAAAGGCTTCCTGGTTGATGCCGATGTCCGTGAGCAGCGCAGGCGTGACGCACGGTATCGCGCCGCGCAGGTTCGGCTGCGCGACGAACTCGATCTCGTGTGAGCCGGCGTGCTCGTCGTCGACCGTGACGTCGATGCGATGCTTGCCGGGCAGCGTCACGTTGCCGTTGGAAAACGCGTCCAGGTCGGCGGCTGTGAATTGCGCGGCGTCTTGTGGCGTATCGCCAATCTGCAGGAACTGCGCGTTAAAACGCGTGGGCGTGTTCGAGCCGCCCGCCGCGTCGAGCGCTTGCGCGAACGTATTCGTTTCAGGCGGCGCGATCCCAGGCGATGCATCACCCGCCGACGCTTGCGCCCATGCGGCGCCGGCAGCCTGCATCGCAATGCAGGCGCCAAGAAGCCAGCGCTTGAGCCATGTTGCCCGGCGAGCCGGGCGCTTCATCGCTCGGCTCGTGCCGTAACCGGACCCACGAGGGCGCCGAAGTCGTTGATCGTGGAGAACGTGATGTCGAGCGGGGTATTGCCTCCGTGTTTCTCGATCGAATGCTTGGCGTCGCCGAACGGCTCGACGTATTCGATATCGACGCTTTCGGCGGGCGCGAGCCCCGCATGCAGCGTGGCGAACGTGACGTAGTAAGGCGTCGGGTTATGGACTGTGAGCGTGCTGCCTTTGCCGTCGGGCGCGGTCTCGAGATGCCATTGCAGTTGCTTGGGCGCATCGGCCGGACTGCCCGGCAGGCTCGCCGGACGGTAGAACAGCTTGATGCGCGTGCGCACGGCGATTTGCAGGACGTTCTTGTCGCGCGACGCTTCGGGAATTTCCTTGACGTTCAGCCCGTACATCGATTCGCGGTCGGCCGGCAGCGGCTGGTTCGTCCGCATCACGCGCAGCATGTTCTGCTTGCCCGGGTCCAGCCGGGAAAGCGGCGGCGTGATGAAGAACGGCGCTTTCGCATGGGTGTCGCCGGTATCGATCCACGTCTGCACGACGAACGGCGCGCTATCGACGTCCTTGATCGAAACGGAAGCCTCGCGAGCCGATTCGTTGTAAATCACGCGCGTCGCGCCGACAACGATGCCGGCGTGTGCAGGTGAAGCGATCGCGGCTGCCAGGCACAGCAGGCCGGTGATCGGATAACGAAGGAATGCGAGGCGGTGCGTTCTCATGGCAAAGGACGCGCGACGCCAGGCGCCGCGCAAATGACGTTCGCTTGAACAGGGGCTTGTGCTTAGCGGTACTTCAAGAAGAACTGAGCGGTGCCGTTGGCGTCGCCGGGCGTGACGGTGTCGGCCGTGGAGACGTAGCGCGCCTTGAAGTCGAGCGCGTTGGCGCCTTCGTTCAGCGCATATTCGTCGGCCGTCGAGTTGATCGGGACGCTCTTGTCTTTCTGGTCGAGCAATTCGATCGCGATGCCCTTTGCGCTGTCGGGACCGCCATTGACGCTGAGGAGTTGCGACTTGTCGGCATCGGCCGTGCCGGTCAGCTCAACCGCCACGCCGTTCAGCGCGGCGTTGCAATTGCTCAGGTCGATGTGAAACGGCACCGAGCGACCGGTGGTGCCGGCCGTGGCGTAGGAATCGGCGGAGACCGTTCCCATCGGGACTTCTAACGACTTTGAATCGAGCGTGCAAGTGCTGGCGAGGACTTTGCCGGTGAAGTTGATCGTGCCGGTATCGTTGCCGTCGGCATGGGCCGATTGCAGCGACAGCGAGGTAAAGCCCGCGATCGCCAAGAGGCTGAGTGCAGTGACTTTCGTAACTTGGTTCATGTGGGTGCTCTTCATTGCGACGTGTGGGAGGTGTTCGTCCAACACTCGGCTCAGCGTTGTCGAAACAGGGTCGCATTGTGGAGACCGGGTGATGCGTCGCAAAGGAACCTAAAAAGAAGTTGAAAGAGTGGGGATCGACTGTTCAGAAGCGGCCTTTCCCGACATACCATGTCATCTTGTAAATAATTCGTAACGAGCAGACAGGTGCGTATATTCGCTGTCCCCGCATGAAATCCGAAACGTCAGCACCATCTCAAAACAATCGCGCCGCTAAGCGTGGCGTCCCCGCGAGCGGTGCAAATCCAGCCGGCTTACGCGCGGCCGCCACGCTGCGCGCAGCGTTTTCCCGGCTCTCGCGCTGGCGCAACGTGGCCGGCGTGCTTGCGATTGCGCTGTTGGGCGCGCTCGCGTCCTCGCCGGAATTGCAGACGGTGTTCGGCTCGTTCGACAAAGTGCACTTCGATATCGCGGGCTGGCTGTTTCCCGGCAAGGGCTCGCAGCGCGTCGTCTTGATCGGCGTCGATGCGAAGACGGTCGGCGCGCTTGGCGTCTCGCCGATCTTCGAGCGGCGCACGCATGCGCAGCTGCTCGACCGTCTCGCGGGCGCGGCTAGCGTCACGTTCGATCTGCTGTTTCCCAACACCACGCCGCATGCCTTTGCCTTCGCGCAGGCGGTGCAGCGCAATGGGCGCGTCGTGTTGCCGCTGCCGTCGGAGCTGCAGGGCGACCAGGGCAAGCCGCTGATGCCCGCTTCCTCGGAGCTGTGTTCGGGTATCGCGGGCGTCGGTCAGCATCTGGTGACGATCGGACACTACGGCGCGGTGAGCGGCATCGTTCCGTATCTGCACATCGGCGAACGGACCTATCCGCATGTCGCGCTCGAGGCGATCCGCGTGGCGGAAGCTTCGATTCCCGAGGGCGATCCGCACCGCTATACGCTGCCGCGCGCGTTGTCGGTCGGCAATCAGATGACCGAGTCGCTGATGCTGATGCTGCCCAAGCGCTCGCAGATTCAGCGCTATTCCTATGTCGACGTGCTGCAAGGGCGTGTGCCGCCTGAGGTGTGGTCGGGCAAGCTCGTGTTCGTCGGGCATTCGGTGCTCGAAACCGGAGCCTTCAAGCTCTCCTCGCTCAATCTCGACACCGTGCCGCAGGCGGAGCTCGACGCTCTGATCACCGAGGCGCTGCTCGACGGCGGGGTGATTCAGGCGCTGTCGCCGTGGTTCTTCACGGCCGTCTACGTCGCGCTCGCGCTTGCCATCCTCGCGATCTGCGCGCTGACGCCAGGGCGGCGCATGCACTGGTTCGCGCTCGCCTGGGGCGCGTTCGTGCTGCTCGCGTCGACCGGGCTGTTGGGCGTGTTCCGGATCTGGGTGCCCGTCGGTGCGCTGGTGGCGTGCGGCATGGCGATTTACGGCGTGTTCGCGTCGAGCCGGCTCGACGGCACATTGCGGCTCTTGCGCACGGAGATCGGCGAGCTGCGGCAGATTTCGAGCGCGGTCGTGTTGCAGGAGCCGGCGCACCCGGTGCACAGGGAGCCGGATGCATTGCTCGGCGCGCGCAGCGACATCCGGGCCGCGATGCAGCAGATTCGCTCGTGGCAGACGGCTTACGTCAAGGTCATCAATCTGCTGCCGTATCCGATTTTTCTGGAGCAGACCGGCCGCATCACGCTGTGCAACGACAAGGCGTCGAATCTGCTCGCGCTCGGTGCACCGTTCCGGCCGCGCAGCGGTGAGACGGGCGATGCCGAGGCCGTGCCGATTACGACCGCGGCGGTTCAGGCCCTGGCCGATCAGCATTGCGATGAGGCGGGCGAGGGCGGCGTGGAGGTCGACGTGGACGGCGCGCCCCACATGCTGCTGTGTGTGTCGTTCGAGCCCGATGCCGAAGCCGGCGAGCGCTCGACGCTGATTTGTCTCGTCGACATTTCGAGCGTGAAGGAGACCGTCACGCACGACAGGCAGGTGCTGCGCCACATGGCTCACGACCTGCGCAATCCGCTGTCGACGATCCTCTCGCTGCTCGACGAGCGCAACGCCGCGAGCGCCGCGGGCGCGCCGAAGCAGGACGACAAGAAGTTCATCGGCGAGCTGCACCGGCTCGCCGATTACAGCCTGCGCGTGGCGCAGGACTTCATGCAGCTCTCGCGCGCCGAGCATCTCGACGCGCAGGGCTTTTCGCCGGTGCCGCTGATCGATTTGCTCGTGGAGTCGATCGACAACATCACGGCGTCGGCCGAGCAAAAGCAAATCGCGCTCCACGGCCCGCAATTCGACGGCGACGAAGTGTTCGTGCTCGCCAATCGCAACATGCTGATGCGCGCCGTCATCAACCTGATCGACAACGCGATCAAATATTCGCCGCCGCATACTGCGATTACCGTGGCGCTCGTGCGAAAGCCCGGCGAACGCGTGGCAGTGGAGATCGCCGACCAAGGCATCGGCATTTCCGAAGCTGCCCTGCCGCAATTGTTCGATCCGTTCTTCCAGGTCGACGACCGCCGCGCGGGGCGCGACGGCGTGGGCCTTGGGCTGCCGTTCGTGAAGACCGTCGTCGAGCGACACGGCGGAGCAATCGACGTCGTCAGCACGCTCGGCAAGGGCTCGATTTTTTGCATCAGCCTGCCGGTGACGCACGTCGAACTCGGGGAAAGCGAGGCGGCTTGACGCGACCCCTGCGCTTCGATTTCGCTGCACCCGGCAGCGCTTAGAAATCGTTTAGAAATTCTTGGAGGACTTCTTAGATTCTTTGGGAAGCAGGGATCGCTTCGATAAGGTTGGCCCACGCCGGGCGGGCACGTTCAGCCAAGCCCCGCCCGCCGCCCATCGTTCGATATCCAACCTTATCCCATGTCATCGTTCCGAACTTCCTTCCTGTGCGCGCCCAAGCGGCGTCAGCTGGCGATTTTGACGGCCTTTGCGCTCGGCGCGCAGCTTCCCGGTTATGTGTCCGCCGCGACGCCGCCCGGCACAGTCGCCGCCGTGGCCGCCGAGACGAGCCCCTACGCGGCCTCACGCACGCTCAAGCTGAAGCAGCGCGGCACCGTAAAGGACCTGCTGATCGACCAACGCCGCCAGTTCACGCCGCATCCCTATGAGGCGAGCGGCTATTACGCCACCCAGGGCGAAACGCTGACGATCCGCTACACGCCGCTCGGCGGCCGCAAGCCGAACGTGCCGCCTGAACTTTGGATCGTGCCGGTCTACAACGCGGCGGATGCCTCCGTAACGGATCAGGTCGTGAAGCTCACCGAGGGGCTCAACACGGTCACCGTGCAGAACGGGGGCGCCATCGAATTCTCCGCGCCGAACCAGCCCTTCGGCGGCGACGTCGAGGTCGAGATCGTGAGCGGCGGCCATGCGATGCCGCACTTCGTGCTCGGCAAGCACAGCAAGGCGGACTGGTCGCAGATGTTCGAAGCGTTCCCCGATGCGCCCTATGCCGAGCTGATCGGCAAGCGCATGTCGATCGTCATGCCGGCCGGCGTGCTCAAGCAGAAGGTCGACGACCCGGTCTTGCTGATGCAGACCTGGGACCGCATCGTGGATGCCACCGAAGAACAATTCGGCCTTTCTTCAGCCAACGCGCGCCCTCACGAGGCGACGCCTTTTACGTACCAGTTTTCGACCAAGCCGGATTCGACCGGCGGCTATATGTCGGCCTCCAGCACTTGGCTTCGCACCAACATAAGCGGCGTAAGCGACGTGGTGAGCGCCGCGGGCTTGCGTACGTCCTGGGGGCCGTGGCACGAACTCGGCCATCACTATCAGTTGCCTGCGATCAAATGGACCGGCCAGACCGAAGTGACGGTCAACCTGACTTCGCTCTACGTGCAGCGCATGTTCGAAGGCCAGGCTACGCGCCTGGAAGCGGGCGGCGTCTGGACCCGGACTTTCAACTATCTGGCGCAGGCTTCGCGCAGTTACGACGAGCTGACCGACGTGTGGATTCGCCTGGCCATGTATTGGCAGCTCGATCTCGCGTTCGGCAAGGATTTCTACGCCCGCTTCGGCGCGCTCACGCGTGCGTTGCCCAGCGATCAACTGCCAATGACGGATGCCACGAAGAAGCAGTTCCTGATCTTGCAGGCGAGCCGCGTGTCCGGCTATGACCTCACGCCGTTCTTCGAGAAGTGGGGCTTGCCGCTCACGAGTGAAACGGAAGCAGCGCTTAAGTCGCTCGGCCTGAAGACGCTCGACAAGCCGATCTGGGAGAACCATGACGCGGCCGTCAAGTACACCTACAGCCTCGCCGAGCAGAACGCGGCCGGCAAGATCGTCGTGCCGGCGCGCGTGGCGGCGGGCTCGACGTTTGTCGCGAAGGTCGACGTCGGCAACCGCGACGCGGGCAAGCTCACGTACGAATGGCAGATTCCGGAGGGCTTCCGCGGCACGGCGTCGAACAGCCCGCAGATCACGCTGACCGCGCCCACCAACGTGCTCCAGAACAGCAGCGCGCCGATTCGCGTGACGGTGTCCGAGAGCGGGCAAAGCATGCTGATCGGCAGCGCCATTCAGCTCAAGACTGGCGTGCCCACGGCGGCCGAGACTCAGGCGTTCGATACGAAAGTCGCCACAGGAGAGGGCAAGAGCCAGGTCCTGACGTGGAGCGGCGTGCGCACGGGCGTTGTGGGCGACGTTTATGCCTATGACAATCCGTCTTCCGGCGATCGCGATTACTTCCTGCTGAAGACATCCGACTACGGTTATTTCCCGCTCGATCGGACGAGCGACGACCATTGGACCTACCTCACGACGCTCTACCGTGGCGGCCCCTCGCTGAGCCCCTTGCAGGCCATGGAGAAGAAAATTCTGGCCGACTACGGCAAGACCGAGTTCCAAAGCTATAGCGATTCGACGACGGGCACGGTCGGCGACCTCTACGAGGCCAACAACTCGTATCGCGGCACCGTCGATTTCTTCAAGCTGAAGAAGGCGAGCTACTGGTATTTCCCGACCAATCAAGCGAGCAATAGCTACTGGGAGTACCTGGGTTCGTACGACGGCACGCAATACCTCGCCGGGCCGGAGCCCGAGGTTGAGCCCGAGAACCACGAGCCCGTCGCGCAGCTGACCGGGCCCGAGAGCGTGGAGGCGAATGCCGCGGTCACGCTCGACGCATCGGGTTCCAGCGATCCGGATGGCGACGCGCTGACGTTCACGTGGCAGATTCCCGCCGGCATCCAGGCCACGCCTGCGGGTTCGAAGCTGAGCTTTGTCGCGCCGAGCGCAAGCCAGGCGGCGGCGTACATCTTCGGCGTCACCGTGAGCGACGGCAAGCTGTCCACCACGGCGAAGAAGACCGTGACGGTGAAGGCGGCGGTCAAGCCCGATCCGACGCCAACCCCGACGCCGGCCGAGCCGCCGGTGGCGAGCGCAGGCGCGGACCGCACGGTGGTGGGGACGAGCGACTACACGTGGTCGTACCCGCTTACCGGCAGCGCGAGCCGCGATCCGGCGGGACAGACGCTCACGTATCAATGGCGCGCCGTGTCGGGGCCGTTCTCGGTGCGCAACGGCGATCGCGCCGACGCCGAAGTGCTCGTGCCGAAGGACACGGCGGGCACCGGCGTTTTCGAGCTGAAGGTGACCAACGCGGCGGGCAAGACGGCGACGGCGAGCACGAAGGTGATGGTGATCGCGCCCGCGGTCACGCTCACGGGCAGCACGACCGTGACGGGCAACACGGGGTCCAACTACAAGGCCAGCGCGAACTTCGATCAGCCAAGCTACGCGTGGACGCTCGCCGATGCATCGGGCCAGGCGGCCGCGTCGGGCAGCGGCGCGGAATGGGATCTGCCCGTGGACGTGAAGAGCGGCAACTACACGCTCACCGTACGCGCTGAAAGCACGAAGGGATTGCGCAGCGCGAGCGCGAAGCAGGCGGTCAAGGTAGAGCGCGCGGAGACGCCCCAGCCCGTGGAAGCGAAGGTCAGCGGTCCGGCAGAGGTCGAGGCTGGCAAGACGCTCACGCTAACCGGTACGCAGTCGGTCAACAAGAACGGCACGCCGACCACTTACTACTGGATGGTCCCGGCTTCGGTGGGTAAGAATGCCGACACGTCGAGCGTGCAACTGAAGGTGCCGGCGGACGCCAAGCCGGGCACGCAATACGCGGTCAAGCTGTCCGTCTACGACACGCAGAACAAGCAGTCCAGCACGACGAACTACACGGTGACAGTGAAGGCCAGCTCGGAGCGGCCGCCCGAGCCGCCGCCGGGTCCGGATGCTTACCCGAGCTATCAGGCGGGCACGGCCTACAAGGCTGGCGACATCGTGCTCAACAAGGGCCAGGTCTACCAATGCAAGCCGTTCCCGTACGGTGGCTGGTGCAGCCAGTCGCCGTCCGCGTATGAGCCGGGCAAGGGCTGGGCGTGGACCGACGCCTGGATCAAGAAGTAATCCCACCCGCCGCCATGCCGGTTCTCCAACCGGCGAGCGTCTCGAAACCCCGCCTTTAACGGCGGGGTTTTTTCATGCACGCGCGTTTTTCGTATTGCAAGCGCGGTGCTATCGCCGCCTCACTTTGAGGTTCCTTTCAAGAACGTTGAGGAACCCTTGCCAAATTGGAAAGATGCCAACGTTTCCACATCGAGAGCGTCATGCGCCGGATAGCCGTCGCGTCGTGCGCGTGGATGCAGCACCCATTGCCAACTTCCTGAAAAGACTCCCCATGAAGAGAATTCAGCATTCCAAGACCTCCGCAAAGGCCAAGGTGATCTCACGCACAGCGATCGCCAGCACGATGGCGCTGCTGTTCGCGTCGTCCGCTTTCGCCGCGCCGGGCGCGCCCTCGCTGAAAGCGTATGAGATCAACGGCTACGGCAAGTCGTATGGCTTCGTTCACGTCGACCAGGAAAAAGCCGGCAGCAACGCCGCGTACAAGGACTACGTCACGGTCAACAAGACCGTGGAAGTGCCGCTGCCGTTCGACATCTGGTCCAACGGCACGGCGACCAAGGCCGTGGCCGTGATCGACGGCGTCGTCGATGCCGCGTCGCAAGTCACGCTGACGCCGGGCTCCACGCAAACGGGCACCGTCATCGCGCATCCGACCAAGCCCGGCAAGCTGAACTTCCAGGTTCGCGCCTACGCGGCCGACGGCTCCTACACCGACAGCTCGGCGCTGCAAGTGATGGTGTTCGACACGCGCCCCGAGTTCGCGGACGACCTGCCGAACAACGTGCCCGCCAAATTCAAGAAGTACACGAACAAGAGCGGCTCGGTGGTCGGCACGTACTTCACGACCTGGTCGATCTACGATCGCCAGTTCGATATGTCGCAAGTGCCGGTCGAGCAGCTCACGCACATCCTGTACGGCTTCATTCCGATCTGCGGCGGCGACGGCATCAACGATTCGCTCAAGGAACAGGGCAACCCGTACAACCAGCTGCAGATCTCCTGTAAGGGCCTGCCGAACTACAGCGTCGCGATTCACGATTCGTGGGGCGAAGTCGCCAAGGTGCTGCCGGGCCAAACCTCGGCCTCGCCGCTCAAGGGCGTGATGGGCCAGATGATGGCCGCCAAGAAGCGCAATCCGAACCTGAAGATTCTCCCGTCGATCGGCGGCTGGACGCTGTCCGATCCGTTCTTCCAGCTCGACAACGTGGCTAACCGCAAGGTGTTCGTCGACTCGGTCGAGCAGTTCCTGCGCACGTGGAAATTCTTCGACGGCGTCGATATCGACTGGGAATTCCCGGGCGGCAACGGCGCGAACCCGAAGCTCGGCAAGCCGACCGACGGCGCGACCTACGTCACGCTCATGAAAGAACTCCGCGCGATGCTCGACAAGCTGAGCGCGGAATACGGCAAGCCGTACGAACTGACTTCGGCAATCGGTGCGGGCAAGGACAAGATCGACCGCATCAATTACAAAGAAGCCACGAAGTACATGAATTACATCTTCGACATGACCTATGACTACTACGGTGCATGGGACATGAACGTGCTGGGCCACCAGACCGCGCTCAATGCGCCGAAGTGGCGCCCCGACCAGTCGTACACGAGCGCGAACTCGATGCAGGCGCTGCTCGATCAAGGCGTCGATCCGGGCAAGCTCGTGATGGGCGTGGCGGCGTACGGCCGCGGCTGGACCGGCATCCATGGCATGACCGATGCGAACAACCCGTTCACGGGCAAGGCCTCCGGCCCGCAAGCCGGTCAATGGGAAAAGGGCATCCTCGACTACAAGAAGATCGTCAAGGACATGGCCGGCGCGAACGGCACCGGCATCAACGGCTATCAATACAACTACGACGAGACGGCTGAAGCGCCGTACCTGTTCAACCCGTCGAACGGCGACCTGATCACCTACGACAACGCCCGCTCGACCCTCGCGAAGGGCCAGTACGTTCAGCAGAAGAAGCTCGGCGGCATGTTCTCGTGGGAAATCGACGCCGACACCGGCGACCTGCTTAACGCCATGCATGAAGGCGTCGGCAACGGCGAAGGCGGCGGCGCGGCCAACCTGCCGCCGGTCGCGAACGCGGGCGCGGACATCGTGGTGCAAGGCACGAAGACGATCACGCTCGATGCCTCGCAATCGAAGGATCCGGAAGGCGAAGCGCTGACCTACAAGTGGGAGCAAGTGAGCGGCGGCTCGCTGTTGCTGAACAACTCGAGCAGTGCACAGGCAAGCGTGGTGGTGCCGGAGGTGTTTGCGGCGACCGACTATCGTTTCCGCGTCACGGTCACCGACCCGCACGGCCTGTCTTCGAGCGCGAGCGTGCTCGTCACGGCCAAGCCCGTCGACGTGCAGCCGCAGCCCGATCCGACGCCGACCCCGACGCCGGAAAACCACGCGCCGGTGGCTCGCTTGAGCGGCCCGGACACGGTCGACGCGAATACGCAAGTCACGCTCGACGCCTCGGGCTCGACCGATCCCGACGGCGACGCGCTGACGTTCACGTGGAAGGTTCCGTCGGGCATCACGGCGACGAAGAACGGCGCGAAGCTGACGTTCACCGCGCCGAGCAACACGAAAGAGAAGTCCTACACGTTCACCGTGACGGCAAGCGACGGCAAGCTGTCGGCCACCGCAACCAAGACGGTGACGGTCAAGGCCGAAGCCGTGACGCCGCAGCCCGATCCGACGCCGACTCCGACGCCGGAAAACCACGCGCCGGTCGCCCGCATCAGCGGCCCGGCGACCCTGACCTCGGGCAACCCCGGCTCGCTCGACGGTTCGGGATCGAGCGACGAAGACGGCGATACGCTGACCTACACGTGGAACGCACCGGCTGCTTTGCAGCCGACGAATGCGGGCAGCAAGCTCTTGATCGTCGCGCCGGTGGTGTCGAAGGACACGCCGTACACGGTCAGCCTGAAGGTGAGCGACGGCAAGCTGACGCATGAAGTGAGCCAAACGGTCACGATCAAGCCGCTTTCAGGCGGCGATACGGGCGGTGACACGGGTGGCGACACCTACCCGGCGTACAAGGCCGGCACGCCGTACAAGGCGGGCGATGTCGTCAGCAACGGCGGCAAGCTCTACGAGTGCAAGCCGTGGCCGTACAGCGGCTGGTGCGGTCAAGCCGCGTTCGCGTACGAGCCCGGCAAGGGCTTCGCGTGGAGCGATGCTTGGACCGTGAAGAAGTAAGGCGATGAGCGAACGCATCCGGTCAATGGCCGGATGCTGAGCGCAATCGACAACCCCGCCCGCGTGGCGGGGTTTTTTATGCGCGTCATGCCTGTCGCACCGCGCGTTTCGTTGCGCGAGACATTTGAATTCTGTTTAGAAACTTTGAGTGCTTGCTATCGCATTGGAAGAATGTGCCCGTTCGTACTCCAATTGAACGCGCCTTCACATTGCGATGCGTAGGCAACTCTTCCAGCACCAAACGAGATCGAAGTCATACATGAAATCACGTCATTCGAATAAGACCAGCAAGCTCGCGCTGCTGCCGATCGTAGCCGCCGCCTCCATGGTGGTGGCGCAGACCGCTGTTGCTCACGGCTACGTTTCCGATCCGCCTGGGCGCGCGGCCTACTGCAATCTGGGCAAGAACGTGAACTGCGGCCCTGTTCAATACGAACCGCAAAGCGTCGAAGGTCCGGACGGCAACCCGCGCTTCCCCGTTGGCGGCCCGGCTGACGGCCAGATCGCGAGCGCCGGCAATTCGTCGTGGGGCCCGCTCAACGAGCAGACCTCCGACCGCTGGACCAAGACCGACGTCATCGCGGGCGAAACCCGCGCCTTCACCTGGCGTTTTACGGCGGCGCATCGCACCCAGGACATTCGCTACTTCATCACGAAGAACGGCTGGAACCCGAACAAACCGCTCACGCGCGATCAGCTCGAAGCGAAGCCGTTCTGCGAATCCGAATACGGCATGGCGCTCTCAAGCACGAAGCCATCGTTCACCTGCAAGATTCCGAGCGACCACAGCGGCTATCACGTGATCGTCGGCGTCTGGGACGTGGGCGATACGGCCGCGAGCTTCTATAACGCCATCGACGTCAACATCAAGGGCGGCAGCGGCGGCGACACGCCCGCTCCCGCGCCTGCCTGGACGCAAGTCGGCGCGATCAATCCGATCGAAGACCTCGCGGCAGGCGACTCCGTGCGCACGCGCGTTTTCAACGCGAGCGGCGAAATGACGAACCTGTCCGCATCGATCACGATCGGCAGCGCAGCGGATGGCAATCACGACCGCTGGCCGTATCTGCTCGCGCAGAAGGTCAACAGCACGATGGGCGAGAGCTACCAGGCAGGCAGCGACGCCGATGGCTCGATCAAGCCCGTCAACGGCAAGAACACGATCTTCGCGAAGCCCGGCAGCGGCATCACGCGCGTCGAAATCGACATCACGAAGAAGCCGGCGCCGAGCCCGGTCGAGCAGAAGATGAGCGTCACGCCGAAGAGCGAATACGCGATCAACGGCACGAGCGCGGTAGTCGATGCCTACGTGACGCTCTCGAAGAAGGGCTCCGTGACGGGCCGCGTCTACACGGAAGCGGGCACGATGGTCGGCACGCAGACGAAGGACGTGGACGGCAGCGCGACGATGAGCATCAACGTCGCGTCGGCGAAGGCCGGCAAGCACACGCTCGTGATGACGACGTCCGACGGCAACGACGGCGTGATCCAGCAGTCCTACGACATCAAGTTGACGGGCGGCTCGACGCCGGAACCGGACCCGACGCCGACGCCGGGCGGCGACCTCGTCGCGCGCATCTCCGGTCCGACGCAAGTGGCTCCGGGCGCGACCTTCACGCTCGACGCCGCTGCGTCGACGGTGCCGAACGGCGGGACCTACTTCTGGATGGTGACGCCGCCGACGATCCGCGATCAAAGCGGCAACAACTTCGCGGGCAAGCAAGTCGTGCTGAGCGCGCCGAACGAGAACACCACGATCACGGTCAAGCTGTCGGTGTTGTCGCAAGGCAAGACCCCCAACATGATCACGCACACGGTCACGGTCAAGGCGGGTTCGCAAGCGCCGGCCTATAAGGCGGGCACGGCTTACAAGGGCGGCGACGTCGTCAGCAACAACGGCAAGCTCTACGAGTGCAAGCCGGCGCCGTACAGCGGCTGGTGCGGCCAGTCGAAGGCGTACTACGAGCCGGGCAAGGGCGCCGCATGGCAGAGCGCCTGGACTGAGAAGTAAGCAGCAGCAACCGCCGTCATGGCGGCCTCCGGCGCGGCGATGAGCCGCACTGGAGACTAGGAGGGAACGAAACCCCGTCGCGATCGCGGCGGGGTTTTGTCATTTCGGAGCGCCGTTTGCCGTGCGTTGCGCACGTTCATTCAGATTGTCTTCATGTTCTTTGCCCGTATTGGGATAGATGCCGAGAATGGCTGGGTCAACACCTACGAATCCGCAGAAGAGGACATACATGAATCGCATCTCTCACCGCGTCAGGCGCGCCGCTCAGAAGGGCTTCACCTTGCTCGAACTGCTGGTCGTGCTGCTCATCATTGCGTTGCTGGCGGGCTATGTCGGCCCGAAGCTGTTCTCGCAAGTCGACAAGGCCAAGGTCAAAACGGCGCAGGCGCAGATGAAGACGATCGGCGACGCGCTCACGCAATTCCGTCTCGACACCGGCAGCTATCCGAGCGCCGATCAAGGTCTCGACGCGCTCACGAAAGCGCCTCAAGGCACCAACAACTGGAACGGTCCGTACCTCGCGAAGGCCGTGCCGGCTGATCCGTGGGGGCACGCCTATCAGTATCACGTGCCGGGCCGCGACTCCGAAGCCGATATCGTTTCGCTCGGCCGCGACGGACGTGAAGGCGGGAGTGGCGAAGATGCCGACCTCTACTACGATCTTTAAGCGCCGCGCGGCGGCCGCGTTTTTCGCGGCGTTGTGCGCGCCGCTGTGCGTGGCGGCGCCGGCCGCGCGGGCGGCCGACAATTGCTGGACCCAGGCGGGCTCCGAATACGGCATCGATCCGCTCCTGCTGTACTCGATCGCCAAGGTCGAGTCGTCGCTGAACCCGAAGGCGTTCAACCGCAACAGCGATGGCAGCTTCGACGTCGGCATCATGCAGATCAACAGCACCCACTTGCCGCGCTTGCGCAAAGTCGGCGTGACGCGCGAGCGGCTCGTGCGCGAGCCCTGCACCGCGATCCGCTCGGGCGCGGAAATCCTGGCCGGTTTCATCGACCAGGTGGGCTATACGTGGGAAGCCGTCGGCGCATACAACGCCGGACTCGCGCCTGAACGCGAGGGGCTGCGCCAGGTCTATGCGGCCAAAGTGTGGAAGGAATACGAAGCGCTGACGCTGAAGCGCGCGACGCGCTATCGGCAGCGCGAGTCGGCGGGAGATTGACGTGGCGGTTTTCCAAGTACGGACCTTGCAGCAGGGCGCGATCGCCGTGCAGGACATCGAAGCTGCCGACGAAGCGCAGGCGCGCGCGCAGTGCGCGCCCGGCGCGGTCGTGCTCGGCGTGACGCGCAAGGCCGGCCTCAAGGGGCGCAAACGCGCGCCGAAATTCGCGCTGGGTCTGTTTTTGCAGGAGCTCTCGACGCTGCTCGAAGCGGGGCTCGTGCTGATCGAAGCGCTCGAGGCGTTGCGCGACAAAGCCGGCAAGGAAAAGGGCACGAGCGAGATTCTCGGCAAGCTGCTGGACCTCATGTACGAAGGCCAGCCGTTTTCGAAGGCGCTGGCTGCGCAGCCGAACGTGTTTCCGCCGTTGCTGGTGGCGACTGTCGAATCGTCCGAAGGCAGCGGGCAATTGCCTGTCGCGCTGCAGCGTTTTCAACACTACGAAATCCGAATCGAGCAGATCAAGAAGCGCATTACTGGGGCGCTCGTTTATCCGAGCGTGGTGATGTCGGTTGGCGCGATCATTTTGTTGTTCATGGCGTTTCTTGTGATTCCGCGTTTTTCGGCTGTGTTTGAGAGTATGCAGACGTTGCCGGGTAGTGCGCGGGCGATGCTTGTGTGGTCCGGTATCGTTAAGGAACACGGCGCGGTGCTGCTTGGCTCTCTAGGCGCATTTGTCGTCGGCGTGGTTCTTATTTTGCGCACCGCGGCCGTGCGGGCTGCGATGCTGCGTTCGTTGTGGCGTATTCCTAGGCTTAAGGATGTGTGTCATCTGTTTGCGCTTGCGCGGTTCTATCGTACGGTCGGCATGTTGCTGTTGGGCGGGACGCCGCTTATCGAAGCTCTTGAGCTTGGGGGCAAGATTCTGCCGGCCGATTATGGGAAGCGTTTGACGCCTGCTTTAGAGCAACTGCGTGCTGGGCGCACGGCTTCTGAAGTGCTGACTAAGCATGGGTTGACTACTGCGGTGGCTGAGCGGTTGTTGCGCGTCGGCGAGCAGAGCGGGGATCTCGGTGGTATGTGCGAACGTATCGCGCACTTTCATGATGGGGCGCTCGATCGCGCTATCGAGATGTTTAGCAAGATCTTTGAGCCTATTCTCATGCTAGGGGTTGGGGCGATGGTTGGGACCATCGTGGTGCTGCTTTATATGCCGATTTTTGAATTGGCTGGTAGTGTTGGGTGATTTCTTTATTGCCTATCGGCGGTTGGTTTCTTTTGCTTGGGTTGTCGCGATAACTTTGAATTCGCGCCGGTACGTATGGTCCGTCCCTCCCCGGGACCGGGGTCACTTTGGTCCTTGCCCAAAGTAACCAAAA
>NZ_JBCHAA010000029.1:0-44203 GCF_053525655.1 Trinickia camelliae | reverse complement strand
TACTTTGGGCAAGGACCAAAGTGACCCCGGTCCCGGGGAGGGACGGACTATACGGGCCGGCGCGAATTCAAAGTGTTCACGAAACCCCAAGCAAACGACAAACAAGGCGCCGCAGGCAAAAACCCGTCGAGTAGACGAAAAAAAGCGGCACTCCCGAATACACCAGAAGTACCGCTCTTGCTCAAACAAGCGCCCTAAAATGCCACCCTACCCGGCGCAGAGCGCAAAGAAAAAACCTCAATGCCGCGCAGAATGCGCCAATTTGGAGTGATGCCGCGAATAGCCAAAGTAGACGACCATCCCGATCGCAAGCCAAACCAAGAAAGCGATCCAGGTAATAGCTTGCAGATGCAACATCAAGAACAAACAAGCGGCGACAGCCAAAACCGGCACAACCGGCACCCCAGGACACGTAAAAGCCCGCGGCAACTCAGGATGCGTGCGCCGCAACACAAGCACCGCAATGGACACCATCGAGAAAGCCGCCAAAGTCCCGATATTGATCAACTCGGCGAGCACATTCAAAGGCACCAGGGCGCCGATGAGCCCAAAAAACAGCCCCACGATCCAAGTCGTCAAAAACGGCGTAGCAAAGCGAGGATGCACGCGCGACAGCGCCTTAGGCAACAACCCGTCCCGCGACATCGCGAAGATGATCCGCGTCTGCCCGTAGCTCATCACGAGAATCACGGTCAGCATGCCGAGCACGGCGCCCAGGTCGATGAAGCCCGCAACCCACTTCTGTCCCGCCACTTGCAGCGCGTACGACACCGGGTGCGAAATATTCGCGAACTGCGCCGACGGCACGATGCCCGTCACTACCGCCGCCACCGCCACGTAAAGAACCGCGCAAACGGCCAGCGAAGCGATGATCCCGATCGGCAAGTCCCGCTTCGGATTGCCGACTTCCTCGGCCGCCGACGACACCGCGTCGAACCCGATGAACGCGAAGAACATCACCGCCGCCGCGCCGAACACGCCGTTGAAGCCGTTCGGCATGAACGGATGCCAGTTGGCCGGCGTCACGTGGAACACGCCCACGACGATCACGAGCAGCACCACCGTCACCTTGATCGCGACCATGATGTTGTTCACGCGCGCCGATTCGCGCACCCCCACGGACAGCAGCGCCGTGATCACGAACATCACGAGGAACGCGGGCAGGTTGAAGAGCGTCGTGACGCCGGGCACCGCGCCCGGGGCGGCCGTCAGCGCGACCGGCAGCGAAATGCCGAAGCCCGCGAGCAGCGACTGCAAGTAGCCCGACCAGCCCACCGACACCGCCGATCCCGCCAGCCCGTACTCGAGCATCAAGTCCCAGCCGATGATCCACGCAACCAATTCGCCCAACGTCGCATACGAATACGTATAGATGGAGCCGGCGACCGGAATCGTCGACGCGAATTCCGCATAGGAAAGCGCTGCGAGGCAGCACGCGATCGCGGCGATCACGAACGACACCATCAGCGCCGGACCGGCCTGCACGGCGCCCGTGCCGGTCAGAACGAAGATGCCGGTGCCGATGATCGCGCCGATGCCGAGGAAGGTGAGGTCGAGCGCGCCGAGCGCCTTCTTCAAGCCGGCGGCTTGCGCGCCGGCGATCATGTGTTCAACGTTTTTCTTGCGGAAAAGGGACATTTGGAACGAGGACTCCTGGTTGACGAGCGAGGCGGCAGGCGCCGCGCGCAACGTCTGAATTTCTTTTGAGGAACCCGCGATTTTAGCGGATGTCGCAGCGCCTCTTGGCGGGGTGCGCATAGACGGATGCGTATAAGGCGGGTGCGGATGAAAGGCCGCGGAAAGACTATAGCCAATCCTCTGACTAGACAGAGCGGCTTTTTGAATCGGGGATTTAAGCGGGGATAAAAAAACGGCTCCCTGCGCCGGGCGCGGGAGCCGTTGGGAACAACATCTTTTGATCTCGCGCTGCTTTACAGCGTCTTCTGGCGCCCCCCGTGGCGTTTATGCGGTCATCGCCGGATTGAGGTCGACGAGACGATTGCTCATCACGTAGAAGGTCAACTCGGCGTTGTTGTTGAGTTTCATCTTTTCCAGCAGTCGCGAGCGGTACACGCTCACGGTCTTCACCGACAGCGACAGCGCGTTCGCGATATCGGTCAGGCGCTTGCCCGACGCGAGCATGCACAGCGTCTGATATTCGCGGTCCGACAGCTTTTCGTGCGGCATTTGCTCGCCGTCGAACGAGACGTAGTCGGCAAGCGCCTCCGCCATGGCCGGGCTCACGTACTTGCGGCCCGCAGCGACTTGCTGAATCGCCTCGATCATCTGCGCGGCGTTGACCGTCTTCGACAGGTAGCCGGCCGCGCCCGCTTTCAGCGCGCGCACCGCGTACTGATCCTCGCGGTACATCGAAAACATCATCACCGGCAGCCGCGGCGCCTTGCGCTTCATGCGCTTCAACACTTCGACGCCGTTCATGTCCGGCAGCGAAATGTCGAGCAGGGTCGCGTCGAACACGGTCTTGTCGATGCTCGCGAGCGCCTGCGCGCCGCTGTCGGCCTCGACGACCTCGCGCGCAATGCCTCGATCGAGCAGCAATTGCCGCACGCCCTGGCGCACGATTGCGTGGTCGTCGACGAGGAGGATGCGCAGCGTCATCGGGCCGGCCTCACGAACAGCGAGACGTTGCGGCTCGGCGCGTCGGCTTCGAGCATCGACTGCCACGCGAAGCGCGCGCGCACGGCGGTGCCGCTTGCTTGCGCTGGCTCCTCCTTGCTACCCGGCTTGTGCGACACGATGCGCAGCTTGCCGCCGAACGCGTCGCAGCGCGCGCGCATGCCGGCGAGGCCGAAGCCGCTCGTGTCCTGGCGGGCGCGGCGTCCGATGCCGCGGCCGTCGTCCTCGACGATCACCGTCAGATGGCGGCGGTCGGTCTCGATGCGCACGTTGGCGCACGACGCGCCGGCGTGCTTCGCGACGTTCGAGAGCGCTTCCTGGGCGACGCGGAAGATCGCGAGCGCCGCGCCGTAGGGGAGTTGGGTGATGCGGACGTCGGCGGCGCAGACGAAGCTGGTCTTGAGCCGCGTGCGGGCGGCGAAGCCTTCGGTCCATTGCGACAGCGCACTGACGATGCCGGCGTCGAGCGGGCGCTCGTGCAGGTGCTCGACGATACGGCGGCTCGCGTTGCTCGCGGCGTCGAGCGACTGTTGGGCGACGGCGAGCGACGCCGCGCATTGCGGGTCGGCGTCGGCGGGCAGGCGGTGTTCGGCGTTGGCGAGCGCGAAGCGGGCGGCGGTCAGCTCGGCGCCGACGCTGTCATGCAGCTCCTGCGCCAGATAGGCGCGCGCGTCTTCCTGGGCGTTGGTCAGCTCGGCCGCGAGCTCGCGCACACGTTTGCGCAGCGTCTCGGCTTCGCGCTCGGCGGCGCGCCGGGCCTCGAGATGTTCGGCTTGGGTGAATGGGTCGATGCCGTGAGCGCGGCCCGCCTCGCTTGGCAGCGCAAGCGAGGTGATCGCGTTGATTGGTACGACGATCGACGTATCCATAGCTTTCCCTACGGGTGACACAAGCACACTTCCAGTGCGTCTCAAAAGTCACCGCCAAGACGGTCAAAAAGACGAGGTGCGACGGACAAACGGTAACGACTCAGCGTAACGATTTTTACATCTCGTAACAAATCGGCGCTAACCCTATGATTGTTTCAAAACCTTCCCGCCGCGCCGCGATGATATCCCAAAACAATTTAAAAGTCTGATGTGACAAGGCTTCTAGTGTTGTTTGCCATCAAAGATTCACACGCGCCACGGGTTTTCATGTAGGAAAAACACCGACATGGAAAGTGACGGTAAGGAATTGATTTGTAACGTTCGGACAGGTTGGGAGGAATGGCAGTAACGAGTGCGACCGGCCGCCGAGGCGCATGCGGCAACCCACTGGACATAAAAAAACCGGAGCACGAGGCTCCGGTTCTTTAAGGTATTCGTCAGACTAAACGTGCGCTGATCGCTCTCGATCAGCCGACGAACGCCTTCTCGACGACATAGTGGCCCGGGGCATTGTTGCTGCCTTCCTCGAAGCCGAGACCGTCGAGCAACTCGCGCGTGTCGCGCAGCATGTGCGGGCTGCCGCACAGCATGACGCGGTCGTTCTCTTTCGAGAACGGCGGCACGTCGAGGTCTGCGAACAGCTTCTTGGTGTCGATCAGCTCGGTGATCCGGCCGCGGTTCTGGAACGTTTCGCGCGTGACGGTCGGGTAGTAGACGAGCTTTTCGCTCACCAGCTCGCCGATGTGCTCGTGCGCCGGCAGGTGATCGGTGATGTATTCCTTGTACGCGAGTTCGTCGACGAAACGGCAGGTGTGCGTCAGCACGATCTTTTCGTAGCGGTCGTAGACGTCCGGGTCTTTGATGATCGACATGAACGGCGCGAGGCCCGTGCCCGTCGACAGCAGCCACAGCGTCTTGCCCGGCAGCAGGTTGTCGCACATCAGCGTGCCGGTCGGCTTCTTGCCGATCAGCACCTGGTCGCCCACCTTGAGGTGCTGCAGACGCGAGGTCAGCGGGCCGTCCTGAACCTTGATGCTCAGGAATTCCAGGTTTTCTTCGTAGTTGGCGCTCGCCATGCTGTAGGCGCGGATCAGCGGCTTACCCTCGACTTCGAGGCCGACCATCGTGAATTGGCCGTTTTCGAAGCGGAACCCGGCGTCGCGCGTGCAGGTGAAGCTGAAAAGCGTATCGGTCCAGTGATGGACGGAGAGAACGGTTTGAGAATTCAGGTTGCTCATGGCTTCTAGGAGATGCGTCGCTGCGCCGGGGCGCCGAAGGCGCCGGACAGGGAGTCGCAAAACGACGGGAAAACGCGCATTTTAACCCGGCACACCTTATGCGTCTTCGACACCCCTTACATATCGAAATAACTCGACGGCATAAGGCGCGGGTTTTATCGCTCGGCGACGAGCTTTGCGCCCAGGCCGACCAGCGCGGCGCCGCACAGGCCGTCGATCGGCCGGCGCAGCTTGCGGTAGCCGCGCTGCGTGCGCTCGGACGCGAACATCAGTGCGACGCTGCTGTACCACCCGGCCGACAGCACGCCGATCAACGCGAGCACCACGCCGTAGAACCAGAGCGGCGGATGCGCGGGAAACATCGCCGCGAACACGCTGGTCCAGAACACGCAGGATTTCGGATTCGTAAGACAGGTGAGGAGACCGGAGCGGTACGCGCGCCAGTAGGCCGCGGCGTCGTGTGCCTCGGGCTCGGCGGTGTCCGGGGCGGCGGCGGCCGCCGGTTCGGCCTTGGCGCTCGAGCGCAGCAGCTTGAGGCCAAAGTAGACGAGGTAGACGGCGCCCGTGATCCGAATACCGGTATAGAGCCACTCGATCTGCTGCAGGATGGCCGCGAGCCCGAGCATCGCAAGCGTCGCCCAAGTCACCGATGCCGTGCCCACGCCGAGCGCCGAAGCGGCGCCGAGGCTGCGCCGGCCCGCGAGCGAGAGCTGCGTGATCATGAAGAAATTCGGTCCCGGGCTGATGGCGGCGACCAGGTAGACGACGGCGATTTGCAGCAGGATCGGCAGGTAATGGGCGATGACGAGGCTCGGGCTGGGCGGTGGCGCGAAGCTGCTACTGTACCTGCTTGCTGATAATCGCGAGAGGGAAATCCCTTATACGCGCTTTGCCACTGACACGAACGCTGCCACGCTCATTCGAGCCGCAGCCGCGCCATATACGGCAGATGGTCCGACAGCCAAGCCGTTTCCTGGGCCGGCTGAATCCACTCGACGGGCCGCATGCCGCGCACGAACATCTTGTCGAGCGCGAGCGCCGGCGAGAACGCCGGAAACGTGCGGCCCGATTCGCCGAGCCAGGTCGCCACTTCGCGCAGGCCGAGTTCGCCGAAGAGCGGCACCGAATCATTGCGCCAATCATTGAAATCGCCCGCGAGGACGAGCGGACCAGCGGGCGCCTCGCGCGCGATCCAGTGTGCAATCCAGTTCATCTGACGCAGCCGCGCCGCGCGCGTGAGCGCGAGGTGCGCGCACAGCAGCGTGACCGACTCCCCCGCGAACGCCGCCCGCGCGACGAGCAGCCCACGGCGCTCGAAGCGGTGTGCCGAGATATCCCAGCGTCCGCCGAGATCGAGCGGATGCGGCGACAAGATCGCGTTGCCATGCCGCCACGACGGCTTGAAGACATTCGGCCCGAGCGCGATATCAAGCTCGAGTGAGCGGGCGATTTCAGTCGCCTGGCAATGCCAGACGTCTTCGAGCGGATCGTGGACGACAGGCGCGCCGAAGCTCGTCGCGAGCACCGGGCCGGGCATGCGCCGCGCCATCGCTTCCTGCAGGAAATAGGCGTCGGCGTGTGTCGATTCCACCCAGCGCTGCATCGCATTCCACGCTGTGAAGCCGAGCGGCGAGCGGCCTTTGTGAAGGTTCCAGCTCACCGCGATGAAGTCCTTTTTCAGCGGACTCTCACGTTTCAGTTGTGCAAGTTCTTCGGGATTTCGCATTGCCGCGTCGTTCCCACTTCAATTCGTTTTCAGAGGCGGAACGCTGGCGCGCACGCGGTACACCAGCGTCGGATTCTTGTCGACGATCGTCCACGTCGCCCATTGACCGTTCGGTATCGTCAGTCCCGGGTGGCTCGCCGTGACTTCGCGCGGCTGCGGCGGCAGCTTGCAGCCTTCCACCGTTTGCGGCGCGCTGTCGTCTTCGAGCGTTTCCTGCGCTTCGATCGCGAGCGTCACGGAATCTGGGGTCGCCTGAGTGGGCGATACCGTCAGCGTGCGCGCGAGATCGATGTTGCCCGCCGGCCTGTTCTGGCAGCCGACGTCATGCATGACTTCGTGATGATGCGTATCGGTGTGCGCCTGGCCCACTGTCGTGGTGGCGTCGAAGGAATCGATCTGCTGCCCGTCGCGCATGACCTGCAGTTCCCAGTGCACCGGTGGCTGCGCCGCGGTTTGCGCGTGCGCGGCGATAGACAAGGTGAACAAGGCGGCTGACAGCACGGCGGCACGGGTTTTCCACATCCAGAATCTCTCCACGGCGCTCAAAAAAGCATAGGCGCCCATCTTACGCTCTATCGAAATTACGGTTTTCTGACCGCGCATCGGGGGACGGGTTCAGTTGGCGCGAGCGCGGTCCGTGCGAGGCCCGCCGTATCAGCAGCACAGCGCGTCGGCTGCTCGCTTGCGCACGAATATTGCGTCGCTACACTCAAATCAATGCGTGACGCAATGTGCGCCAAAGCCTGGTATCGCGCGTTATATCGATACCCAATCGGGAATCGGGCCGACCGTCAGCACACACAAAGAGCGAGGTGAGCGATGACAACCGCCATGGTCAAACAGGAACTCGCGTTGGCGTCGTTCAGCCAGGTCTACGATCTCGACGAGGTCGAAACCGCGCTGAACGAACTCGGGGAAGGCGCGAACGAAGCGCTGCGCGTCATGTACGAAAAGATGCTGAAGGCCGGCAACTTGCGCTTTTGCGTGAAGCCGAACCGGATGCCGTCGATCGACGATCTGATCGACGCGCTGCCCAACTTCGCCGAACCGCTCGACGACGTTCGAAAACAAGTCGCGCTGTGCCTCGAAACCGACGACCGGCTCGAACTGATGCCGATCCTCTTGCTCGGCGACCCCGGCATCGGCAAGACGCACTTCGCGAAGCAGCTCTCGCGATTGCTTGGCACATCGTATCAATACGTCGCGATGAGCTCGCTGACGGCGGGCTGGATTTTGTCGGGCGCGTCGTCGCAATGGAAGAACGCGAAACCGGGCAAGGTGTTCGATGCGCTCGTGCACGGCAGCTACGCGAACCCGGTGATCGCGATCGACGAAATCGACAAGGCGAGCGGCGATTCGCAATACGATCCGCTCGGCGCGCTCTACGCGCTGCTCGAACAGGAGACCGCGCGCACCTTCATCGACGAGTTCGCCGAGATTCCGATCAACGCCGGCCACGTGATCTGGATCGCCACCGCCAACGACGAGCGCGCGATCCCCGAGCCGATTCTCGACCGGATGAGTGTCTACGAAATCGCGGCGCCCGATCGCGAAGGCGCGCGGCGTATCGCGCAGTCGATCTACGAAGAGATCCGCTCGGCGCATGTGTGGGGGCAGCGCTTTCCCGCGGCGCTCGCCGACGACACGCTTGACGCGCTCGCGCTGGCTTCGCCGCGCGACATGCGCCGCGCGATCTTGAACGGCTTCGGGGCGGCGCGCGTGGCGGGACGCGATCAAGTGCGTCCCGGCGACATCCGGCTCGAGCATGGCGCACGACGCAAGCCGATCGGTTTTTGAGGCGCTCTGCATGAGGCGCGCCGCTATTTAGTGTGAAAAATCGCCTGATTGAGCGCGAATGCATGAGGTTTCACAAAAGCGATCCGACGCCAATGCCGGTTGGCGCACGATCGTCGCGCTTCTGTCACGTTCCTGTCACGCCGTCCGCAGTAGTTGTATGCATGGGGACATTTGCGCGTTCCTCCAAGTCGTACAATTTGTGTGAAGCGCGAAAGCGAACGATGTGCGCAGCGAGGTTGGCGCACACTATGTCCACCGCGAGTGGAGAGGCGCGGTGCATGGCGCCGCAAGGACAAACACAAATATGGATCAGATCGAATGCGTAGTGATCGGCGCAGGGGTGGTCGGTCTTGCAGTGGCGCGCGCACTGGCGGCGCGCGGACGCGAAGTGATCGTGCTGGAAGCGACCGAGGCTATCGGCACCGGCACGAGTTCGCGCAATAGCGAAGTCATTCACGCGGGCCTCTACTATCCGCGCGGCTCGTTGAAAGCGACGCTCTGCGTGCGCGGCCGCGAAATGCTCTACGAATATTGCGCGGCGCGCGGCGTGCCGCACGAGCGCTGCGGCAAGCTCTTGGTCGCCACGGCGCGCAACCAGATTCCGCAACTCCAGGCGATCGAGGCGCGCGGCAAGGAAAACGGCGTGCTGGACTTGATCCGCATGAGCGGCGACGACGCGCATGAACTCGAGCCTGCGCTATCTTGCGTCGCCGCCGTGTTCTCGCCGCAAACGGGCATCGTCGACAGTCATCAACTGCTGCTCGCGCTTCAAGGCGATGCGGAGAACGATGGCGCGGTGTGCGTGTTTCATGCGCCGGTCGAATCGATCGATTGCCGCAACGGGCGCTTCATCGTGAGCGTCGGCGGCGCGGCGCCGACGACGATCAGCGCGGCGTGCGTCGTCAATAGCGCGGGGCTGCAGGCGAACGCGATCGCACGCAAGATCCACGGGCTCGATCCGCGCCACGTGCCGCCGCTCTATCTGGCTCGCGGCAACTATTTCACCGTGTCGGGACGCGCGCCGTTTTCGCGGCTCGTCTATCCGATGCCGAACGAAGCCGGGCTTGGCGTGCACCTGACGATCGATCTCGGCGGACAGGCGCGCTTCGGTCCCGATGTCGAGTGGATCGATGCGATCAATTACGATGTCGATCCGCATCGCGCCGATTCGTTCTACGCGGCGATCCGCGAGTATTGGCCCGCGCTGCCCGAGGGCGCGCTGCAGCCCGCGTATGCGGGGATTCGTCCGAAGCTCTCGGGGCCGGGCGAGGCGGCGGCCGATTTCGTCATCCAGGGGCCGGCCGCGCATGGCGTGCGAGGGCTCGTGAATCTGTTCGGGATCGAGTCGCCTGGTTTGACGGCGTCGCTCGCGATCGCGCAGCGCGTGTGCGAGGTGGCGGGGCGCGGCTTCTCGAGCAGCTAAGCAATTCCTTATCTCCACCATTTCGGGCGCCACACCGCGCCGCTTCGTTGCTATGCTTTGACACTGCCGTCGCTAGAACGGCGTCCAAGTTCATATAACGTGGAGTGAGTCCCCAATGAAATCATCTCGTCGGACGTTCTTGATCACGAGCATCGGCGTCGCGTCGACGCTCGCGCTGTCCCGCCAGGCCGCCTTCGCTGACGCGCCGAAAGTGACCGAAGCCGATCCCACCGCGCAGGCGCTCGGCTATAAGGAAGACGCGACCAAAGTCGATAAGGCCAAATGGGCGAAGTACGCCGCTGGCCAGGATTGCGGCAACTGCAGCTTCTACCAAGGCAAGGCGACCGATGCGTGGGCGCCGTGCCCGATGTTCGGCGGCAAGCAAGTGTCGGGGAAGGGCTGGTGCAGCGCTTATAACAAGAAGGCCTGATTCATCTCAGCGTGGCCGCAAGCAGCGGCCGCCTGTTGAAGCACGGCCGCGCGGCTTCGCGCTGCGCGGCCGTGCCGGACTTGCCGCGCAATGGGCAAGCCGCAATGGCAAGTCTTACAGATGCTCGCCGAGGAACGTCAGCGTGCGGCCGTGCGCGAGCGCGGCGGCGTGTTGGTCGTAGGCGGAGCGGTCCGAGCAGTTGAAGCCGTGATGGGCGTTCGGATACAGATGGAACTCGACGTCGTCCCGGCCAATGAAACGCTCCTTCACTTGACCCACCGCCTCTAGCGGAATGCCCGCATCCAGCTCGGCGTAGTGGAATTGAATCGGCGCTTTGATCTTCGACGCCTGGTCGAGCTGGTTCTGAATGCCGCCGCCGTAATAGGCCACCGCGACGTCGATCGAACCCTGCGCCGCGGCCAGATAAGCAAGCCGTCCGCCGAAGCAATAACCGATGGCCGCCACGTTGCCCGACACTTCGGGCATCGCGCGCAGCGCTTGCGCGGCCGCGCCGATATCCGCCGTCGCGAGGTCGACGTCGGTCTTCTGCAGAATCTCGATGCCCTTGTCGCGATCGGCGCCTTCGTAGCCGAGTTCGATGCGAGGCTGCGTGCGCCAGAAGATGTCCGGCGCAAGGGCCACGTAGCCGTCGAGCGCGTATTGATCCGCGACCGAGCGGATATGGCCGTTCACGCCGAAGATTTCCTGAATGATGATGACGGCCGGCCCCTTGCCGCCTTTGGGCAGCGCCAGATAGCCAGGAAAGTGGTCGTTGCCGGTGGGGATGTCGATCCAGCGGGAAGTGATGCTCACGTCGATCTCCTATTAGAACGAGGGGAGAAAATCGGGCCGCCAGTGTGCCACCAATCGAAGACTGTTGCAGAGGCGGCGCCAAGCGGCGGAGTTTGGCGCATCGCGTGAAACGATCGGGCCGCGCATGGGCCTGTCATTTACCTATAGCGCGTAACAAGTTCGCTTAGCCGGTTTGGCTCAATTGACGGAGCGCGACTACCTCCCAAGAAGGCGCGACTTATAGCCGTCATATTCGTCGCGGCCAATGGTCTCAACCGCCTTAGCAGGCGCAAATCGCAGGCATCCGCAAAAACCCTGGTTTTGCCGAAAGCCGCATGGGCCGGGCGTTTCCGGGCAATCTTCAAGTCTGCGGATTGCGCTGCGAACGATCGCGCTATTAGTAGTCTTCCCACTTTCTCAAAAAAATCCCATAAATTAATTTGATGCCCTACACTTGCGCGCAAGTACGGGGTGCCACCTGCCAAAAACTTGTTGGCTCGCGTACTTGGCCAAGTGCATGACCGATGCATCCGGCGTAGTCGTCCACCGGATATAGACGGATAAGACTGATGCGGGGCACAGGGCGATTACGTAGTTTTTGGGACCGAAACTGGAGACTTACATGAATATCAAGATGCAAAAGCTGTTGCCGATCAGCGCTGCAGCGATGCTGTTTGCGACGATGGCGACGGGCGCCGCGGCGGATCAAGTCGTCAAGATCGGCCACGTGGCACCGCTGACTGGGCAAATCGCTCACCTCGGCAAAGATAACGAAAACGGTGCGCGCCTCGCTGTTGAGGAAATCAACGCGAAGGGTCTCACGATCGGTGGCCAGAAGATCACGCTGGAACTCGACGCTCAAGACGACGCTGCTGACCCGCGTACGGCTACCCAAGTGGCGCAGAAGCTCGTCGACGACAAGGTCGTCGCAGTGGTGGGCCACCTGAACTCGGGCACGTCGATCCCGGCTTCGAAGATCTACAGCGATGCAGGCATCGTGCAGATCACGCCGTCGGCAACGAACCCGGCCTTCACGCAGCAAGGCTTCAAGACGACCTTCCGCGTGGTGGCGACTGACGCACAGCAGGGCCCGGCACTCGCCAACTATGCCGCGAAGGAGTTGAAGCTCAAGAGCGTCGCGATCGTCGACGACTCGACCGCTTACGGCCAAGGTCTCGCGAACGAGTTCGAGAAGACCGCCAAGTCGCTCGGCATGAACGTGGTGTCGCATGACGCGACCAACGACAAGGCCGTCGACTTCCGCGCGATTCTGACGAAGATCAAGGGCGAAAATCCCGACGCGATCATGTACGGCGGCATGGATGCCACCGGCGGCCCGTTCGCGAAGCAAGCGAAGCAATTGGGCCTGCGCGCGAAGGTGCTCGCGGGTGACGGCGTCTGTACCGACAAGCTGGCCGACTTGGCCGGTGAAGCAACCGACAACGTCGTCTGCTCGGAGGCCGGCAGGTCGCTCGAGAAGATGGGCAAGGCCGGCGAGGAGTTCCAGGCGAAGTTCCAGAAGCGCTTCGGCCAGCCGATCCAGATCTACGCGCCGTTCACGTATGACGCCGTGTACATCATCGTTGACGCGATGAAGCGCGCGGGCTCCACCGATCCGGCGAAGATCGTCGCCGCCATGCCGACCACCGACTACAAGGGCGTGATTGGCGAAACCACGTTCGACTCGAAGGGCGACCTCCAGCACGGCGTGATCTCGCTGTACAACTACAAGGGCGGCAAGAAGTCGCTGCTCAGCGAAGTGAAGATGTAATTTGCTCCGTTGGCTTCAGGGGCCGTCACAGCCTCTGGCAGCGACGAAAAGCGCGCATGCTGCTGCCAGCATGCGCGCTTTTTCGTATGGGTTTTTGTGTTGTCATCGTTCACGCTATGCGGCGCGAGGACGCGTCAAATCCGGAGCCGCCCGAGCACCTTGGGCCCAACGAAAGCGACCAGCGCTGCGCATAGCGCGACGATCGATAGGCCGATCGACAGATTCGTCGCCTGCGTCACACCACCGATCACGACCGGCCCGAAGAGCAGGCCGAAGTACGCAAGACCGGCGACATGCGCGAGACCTTCGGCGGCGTGAATGCCTTTGACGCGCGCCGCCGCGGCGAACAGCACCGGCATCATGTTCGCCAGCCCGAGACCCATCAGCGCGAAACCCGTCAACGCGGCAAACGAATACGGCAGCAGCAAGGCGGCGATCATCCCCGCGCAAGCGAGCGATGCGCTCGCCCGTACCAGCTGCGGCGCGCCGAAGCGGGCGCGCACGGCGTCGCCGGCGAAGCGGCCCGCCGCCATGCCGCCGGAAAACGCCGCGTACGCAGCGCTCGCGAGCGCAGGCGTCGCCGCGACGACGTCGCGCATGTAGACCGTCGCCCAGTCGTACATGGCGCCTTCGGCGATCAGTGCGATCAGCGCTATCGCGCCGAGCGCCCACAGCACCGGCGAGCGCCAGCGGCTGGCGCGCGAACCGTGGTGGTGAGCATCGTCGGCATGCGGCACGTGCGGCAGCACGGCGGGGCACGCGAGCAACAGGACGATCGCGCTCACCGCCGCCGCGAGCGCGAGGTGCAGCGCCGGCGCCATGCCGCGCGAGAGCAGCGCGCCGCCGACGGCGGCGCCCGCCATCCCGCCGACACTGAACATGCCGTGCAGCGCCGACATGATCGGCCGTCCGAGCGCAGTCTCGACGGCGCTCGCTTCGGCGTTCATCGCGACGTCGAGCGTCGCCATGCCGGCGCCGAAGAGCGCAAGCACGGGAAGCAACAGCCAATAGAACGGCACGACCAGAATCAGCGCCGCGCAGACTGACATCGTGAGCCCGCCCGCCAGACACGCGCGACGCGTGCCAACGCGCGCGATCCATTTGGCGTTGGTCGCCATCGCCGCAATCGAGCCGCCGGCGACGGCGAACAGCGCGATCGACAGCAACGCCGGGCTCAAATGAAACTTGTCGCGTACGGTCGGCACGTGCACGCCCCATGACGCGTACACCATGCCGGCGATGAAAAAGAGCGCCATCGTTGCATTGCGTGCACGGTTGCGCGCCGCCGCCGGCAGATGGCGATGCGCGGCGGGAAGCGGGGCGAGTTCGGGGGAGTGGTCGGACACGAGGGGCTCGTCAAACTGCGGGTTGCGGGTGGATGGGCGGCAGATGAAGGGCGAAACGCAACGATGCGTCGCGTAGCCGCCAAGCCGTTGATTCTATCGGAGCGCCTGCCGCCTTGCTTGCGCGGTAATCTAAGATGTCCGGGCAAGGCCAAGCCGGCTCAATTCTCGAGGACATCGACTTGAAAATTCCTGCTCATGCTCCGCTTCACCTGCTGCACAGAACCGACGTCGGAACGCTCGCGACGCATTCGCGCGAACCGCAAGGTTTCCCCTATCCGACCGTACTGCCGTTCGCGACCGATGCGCGGCATCGTCCGCTCGTGCTCGTGAGCCGGCTCGCCGAGCACACGCGCAATCTACAGGCCGACCCGCGCGCCGGCTTTTTGGTCGTGCATGCGCCGGGCGGCGACGTGTTGAACTCGGAGCGTGTCACGCTGATTGGGCGCTTCGAGCCGCTCGAACCGACTCCGGCTGTCGTCGCGCGCTATCTGCGCTTTCATGCCGATGCCGAGCGCTATCTCGCGCTGGGCGACTTTTCGTTTTGGGTCATGGCGATCGATCGGCTGCGCTATATCGGCGGCTTCGGCGCAATGGGGTGGCTCGACGCCGCCGACCTGGATCCGCTCGCTCCGCTGCCGTCCGAAGAAGAAACGGCGCTCTCGGCATTCTTCACGCATCATCCGCGGCGCCCGGCTCGGTTCGAATTGGCAGGGGTGGATCGCTATGGCGCGGATTTGAAAGTCGACGGCGTACTTGAGCGCGATTCTTTCGATGAGCCGAAGCAGACCATTGCGGAACTCGAAACGGCACTGGTCGGTTGTATCGAACGCCGTTCCGCAAAATAGTTTCGTGTTTTTCCTAATCGGGAAAACTCTGATTAGTTCAGATTTTAGTAAAGATGACCGATACCCCTGTCTTTGTTTAACCTCAACCTCTCATCGGATGAGAGGTTTTTATGAGACGGCGTGATATTAATTTCATACCTTGGGAATTATGCCCTTTGGGCTAGGCCAGCCTGTCTGATTTCAAGATATGCAACAAAACGTAAAAATGCTGTCTGCGTCACTCACCCGCAGACCTAATCAATGAATTGAAATCAGCGTTTTTATTTTTTTTCCTTTTCAGCCTTTTCATCGGTTTCTTGTTTGTGCTAATCTCGCTCCGAAATATCCGAGGCACCACGCAGTGAAATGGCAAGCCGGCTTCAGACCTGCGTCATTTATCGAAACCACAAGGGAACGTATGTCTTCTTACAAGGAACTTCTCGCCCAACGAGAAAAGCTGGAGAAGCAGATCGAAGAGGCGAAGGCGCGTGAATACGCGGAAGTGCTTAATGAGATCAAACAAAAAATGGCCGACTACGGCATTACGCTTGCCGAACTCGGTGTAAGTCGCGGTAAGCATGCGAAGGTGGGTCGTCCGCGTGCGGGCGTTGCGCCGAAATATCGCGATCCCGACAGCGGCAGCACCTGGTCGGGCCGCGGCAAACCGCCGAAATGGATTGCCGGCCAAGATCGCGATCAATTTCTGATTCAGAAGTAATCGGCTCAAAGGCCATCGGCACGAGTGGTTCGCTTAAGGTTTGCTTAAGCCTCGACGGCCGAAACAAAAAACCGCGTACTCTTGGGGCGCGGTTTTTTTATATTCATAAAAAGTCTGACTTCATCGCTTTACGCGCGGCGTGAAAGGATCGCCCGTTCTTACCTCGGGCGCGCAGATATCGAAACACGAATACGTCGCGTTTGTATAAGCATATGATTTAAAACGAAAATGTAGGGCTTTGCGACGGTTTGTCATGGTTGCGCTGCTAGAATTCGCGCATTCAAAACCAACAACGCTACGGTTGCCCATGTCGCAAAGCTTCGAAAGTTTCGACGCCGATACCACCGAAAAGCAGGTCGTCGCCCGCAAGACCACGTTCGTCAGCATCGTGGTGAACGTGGTACTGGCGACGCTGCAAATCTTTATCGGCTTCATCGCCCATTCTCAAGCGCTCATCGCCGATGGCGTGCATTCGCTTGCCGATCTCGTGTCGGATTTCATCGTATTAATTGCGAATAAAGCGAGCGGTGCGAAGCCCGATGCCGATCACAACTACGGACATAACCGCTACGAAACCGTGGCGTCGCTTTTTCTGGGCGGCCTGCTGATCGCTGTCGGCGTCGGTATGCTGTGGCGCGCCGGTCAACGGCTTGCGCATCTCGACGACATTCCCGCCGTGCACATCAGCGCGCTGGCCGTCGCGATCCTCGTGCTGGTATCTAAAGAAGGGCTCTTTCGCTACATGCTGCGCGAGGCGCAGCGCGTGCGCTCGGCGCTCTTGATCGCGAACGCGTGGCACGCGCGTTCCGATGCGGCATCGTCGCTGGTGGTGGCGATCGGCATCATCGGCAGTCTCGCGGGCGTGCGTCTGCTCGATCCGATCGCGGCGGCGATCGTCGGCTTCATGGTTGCCCGCATGGGCTGGACCTTCGGCTGGGACGCCTTGCAGGACTTGTCCGACCGCGCGCTCGATGAAGACGCCACCGACGAGGTGCGCAAGCTGTTGATGTCGACGCCCGGCGTGCGCGACGTGCACGAGTTGCGCACGCGAAAGATGGGCGACTTGGCGCTGGTCGATGCGCATATCCTCGTCGATCCGCTGATCTCGGTGTCGGAGGGGCACTACATCGCCGAGTCCGCGCGCTCGCGTGTGCTGACCGACAAGCGCGTGCTCGATGCGCTGATTCACGTCGATCCGGAGAACGATGCCCTGAGGCACCCGGCCGCGAACTTGCCGCCGCGCGAAGCGGTGATCGAGGCGCTCGACGCCGAACTGGCGAAACGCGGTTTGCGCGCCGCCGGTCTCAATCTCCACTACTTGAGCAGTGGGCTCGACATCGAGGTGACGTTCGCGGCGGACGAGCGCGACGCCGAACTGGCCAACCGCCTGAATCTCGACGATCTGGCCGCCCGGCTCGGTGCGCGCAAGATTACCGTGCAAAGGTTGCTTGATACGGCGAGCCGTTCGCCCGATCAGCAGCGGGCGGCGCGCGTCAGTTAAACGGGAAACAGGTTGTCGCTGCTACAGCGGCAACTGTGTATCGAACTTGATCTCACGCAGCACCACGCTGGTGCGCACTTGCGCCACGGCGGGGATCTTGAAGATGCGCTCGTGCAGGAACGAGTCGTACGCTTTGATATCGGGGGCGACGATTTTCAGAATGTAGTCCGCTTCCCCGGTCGTGCTGTAGCACTCGGTGACTTCGGGACAGGTGGCGATTTCGCGCTCGAATTGCTCGACGCCGCCTTCCGTGTGTCTCGTCAGATGAATATGGGCCAGCGCGCAGACATGCAGCCCCAGCTTCTCGCGATCGAGCAGCGCGGTATAGCGCTGGATCACGCCTGATTGCTCCATATCCTTGATCCGCCGCCAGCAAGGCGTACTCGACAAGCCAACTTGATCCGAGATCTCCTGAACCGACCGGCGCGCGTCGAGCTGTAGCAGACGCAGAATTTTTTGCGAAAACGTATCGAGTGTCACGCGTGCCTCCCAGTTCGGCCGCAACTTTCCTAAATGTTAGAGGCGGCAGAAAAGAAAGGCAATGTGAGACGCCAGGGCTGAGGGGATTTCCCTAATTTGCCGTGTTGCTCGCGGTGTTTTGTCCTGCATCGTCCCCGGCCGCTGATTCAGGCAGGGACGCGTTCGGAATGCCGGCGAGCGCGGCTTGCTGGCTGCGCAACTCCGCCAGCATGTTGCAGAAAAGCGCGCCTTGCTCGATGGCGTCGTCGAGCGCGACGTGCGTGTGAGGGTGGTCGTCGAACCAGCGCTTCGGCATGCGCGGCTTGATGCACTTGCGGTAGGGCAGGTCCGTCATCGCGAACGCAAGCGTCTTGATATCGAGCGCGGACCACGAGAACGGGCAGCGCCCCGCAAAGCGCATCATGTACCAGAACATGAAGGTGAAATCGAAGCCGGCCGGCATCGCCACGAATACGGGCTTGCCCGGCAGCGATTCGACCCATTCGACGTACGTGACCAGCGCCGTTTCGGGCTTTTGCAGATCAGAGCGGCACGCCGCCCACGCTTCCTTTTGCGTCTTCCACCAGGCCGCCTGGATGGGATGCGCCTCGGCGCCAGGAAGCGTTTCCAGATTGGCGGAAAACGTGCTGATCAGTTGCTTGTCCGCCGTGTAGGCCGCCGACGCAAAGCTGAGCATCGAGTGCGGACCGGGAATCGGGCCGTCGGCTTCGACGTCGGTGCTGACGTAGATCTCGGCTGTCATGCGCGGACTCCGTCCGCCACGTACGGGTTCGTGCGCCGCTCAGCGCCGAACGTCGACGTGGGGCCGTGCCCGGGGACGAACGTGATGTCGTCGCCGAGCGGCCAGAGTTTGCTGCGGATCGACCCGACCAGGTCCGCGTGGTTGCCGCGCGGAAAGTCGGTGCGTCCGATCGAGCCGGCGAACAGCACGTCGCCGACGAGCGCGAGCCGGTGAGCATCGCTTACGAACACGACGTGCCCGGGCGTATGGCCTGGGCAGTGGTAAACGTCGAGCGTTTCGTCGCCGAACTGCACGGTGTCGCCGTCCGAGAGCCAGCGATCGGGTTCGAACGCCTCCGCTGCCGGAAAACCGAAGCGCTGGCTTTGCTGCGGCAGCTGGTCGAGCCAGAAGCGCTCGTCTTGATGGGGTCCTTCGATGGGTACGCCGTAGTGAGCCGCCAGGGTCTTCGCGCCGGCGCAGTGATCGATGTGCCCGTGGGTGAGCAGCACCTTCTCAACGCTCACGCCTAGCTGGGCGACCGCCTCCTGAATACGCTCCAAATTGCCGCCAGGATCAACGACGGCGGCACGGCCCGTCGCTTCGCAGACGAGCAGCGAACTGTTTTGCTGGAATGGCGTGACGGGGATGATCGAGACTTTCATTGGCAATGCGGCAGGACGGCGAAAAGCTCGATTGTACCGGCGGTGCGAAGCCGTCGCTGATAGGCCGAACGGACGATGAATTATCTCGATTTTTACATCCATAGTGAGAATCAATGACTCCTGGGCAGGTTGACAGGTGTTTTAAAGCTTCTTTTGCTATAATCCGCCCCATTGTGCGTGGAACATCCACGCTGCCAACTGACGATCCGGTCTCGTTTAAGGGCGAGCACAGCCGGGTCGCCGTCAAGTAAGTGTCCGTCCATTGGGGCGGTACAAACCTTGCGTCGGATAGGTTATTCGATGCACACGTCTTGCCCAGCCAGGCGCCGCGCGCCTGCAACGGCCTTGCTGCCGTGCCGCTGGGTGGGGCCTACGCCGCTGTTCCTGTACGTCTTCGGACGTGCGTAGAACGTTCAATTTACGTTCGATGGCGGCATGTGGGGTCTGGTCAGGCTGCCGGGGACAGGTTGCGCCAGACGTGAAAGCTAACCGGGCGGAAAGCGGCGTATGGCCGCACCCGAGTGCCTGTGCACGACTCGCTGGATAGCGAGCGGAGCCACGTTGCGCCTTGGTCGCCCGAGCCGTAAGCGACACGAAAGATTCACGTGCTGCGGCTCGACACTGTTGAGTTACGTCTTATGAAATCTCGATTGCCTCGATTGGGGAGTCTGTTTGCCTTTTTTGCCTTGGCAGGCTGTGCGGTTCCCCATGGTCCGGCTGATCAGGCCAGCGCCCCGCCGATGCGCACGCTGGGCGCGGTCGCAAACGCCCCGTCGTCGCCGCTCGGCTACGACGCTTCGAAATCGGCACCCGCTTCCGATTCGAAAGCGAGCCTCGCCGATGCGAAGCCCCTCGACGCAGGCCCGGATGTCTCCGATTTCCACCAGACCGGCCGCGCCTCCTGGTACGGCACGAAGTTCCACGGCCGCAAGACGGCGAGCGGCGAGCGCTACAACATGAACGCGCTGACCGCCGCTCACAAGACGCTGCCGCTCGCGTCCTACGTGCGGGTGACGAACACGACCAACGACAAGTCGGTCGTCGTGAAGATCAACGACCGCGGGCCTTACGTGCGCGGGCGCATCATCGACTTGTCGTATGCGGCGGCTCGTGTACTCGGCTTGCGCAAGGCAGGCACGGCGCAAGTGAAGATCGAAGGTTTGTCGGCGCAGGAAGCGAAGGCTGAGCAGGCCGAAATGCTGGCCGACAATTCGATCAGCAAGTAAGCGCCGAGAAGCAGCGGCGCGGTGTGGTGCCGTGCTTCGCGAGGTTCGCCTCGCTACTGCATAAAAGAGATTCGAACCTTGAAGGGCCGCCGCGTGCGGCCCTTTAGTCTTTCTTGAGCTCGAGCGCGCGTGAGTACAGCGTGTTGCGCGACGCTCCGGTGATCGCGGCGGCCACCTTCACCACGCCGCTTACGGGCAATTCTTCGAGCAGGATATTCAGGAGTGCGTCGTGATCTTCGGCGCCCGGCTCCGACTGCGGCGCGCCCTCAACGACCAGCACGAATTCACCGCGCTGCCGGTTGGCGTCGGCGGCGAGCCACGTTGGCCCTTCGGCCAGGGTGCAGCGGTGAAGGGCCTCATGTAACTTGGTCAACTCTCGTGCGATCAACAAGCGCCGTGCGCCGCCGAATGCATCGGCGAGCGCCTGCACGGTCTCGACGATGCGATGCGGCGCTTCGTAGAACACCAACGCTTGAGTGTGCCCGGCCAATTGCTGAAGCTGGGTGGCGCGCTGCTTGGTCTTCGTCGGTAGAAAACCCAGGAACGAGAAGGCGCCGGCCCAGTCGCCGGCCACGCTGAGCGCGGTCGTCAGCGCGCTTGCGCCTGGAAGCGGAACAACGGGCAGACCCGCTTCGCGCACAGCGTCGACAAGCCGCGCGCCAGGGTCCGAGATGCCCGGCGTGCCCGCGTCCGACACGTAGGCGACGCGCTCGCCGGCCCGCAGGTGCTCGATCACGCGCGCGGCGGCGGCGCGTTCGTTGTGCTCGTGCACGGCGATGAGCGGCTTGGCTATGCCGTAGCGGGCGAGCAGCTGGCCGCTGTTGCGGGTGTCTTCGGCGGCGATGCGGTCGACCACCCCGAGCACGTGCAGCGCGCGCAGCGTGATGTCGGCGACGTTGCCGATCGGCGTTGCCACCACATACAGAGCGCTGGCCGGGTACTGCTGCCCTTGCGCGAGTTCGAGGAGATCAGTCATGACGCAGAAAACGCGGACAAAGGGAACAAGGCCGCCATTGTGCCACGCGGCGAGCGACAACTTTTCCGGCCGGGCCGGGTCGAAGAGCGTCGGTACGGCGTTCGAAGCGCGTGCGCTCGAGTATTTGCAGCGGCAGCGCATGCGGCTCATCGCTCGCAATGTAACTTGCCGTGGCGGTGAGATCGATCTCGTGATGCGCGATCGCGACGGCGCGCTGGTGTTCGTCGAAGTGCGCGCGCGTGCGGACAAACGCTTTGGCGGGGCGGCCGCGAGCGTCGGCTGGCAGAAGCGCCGGCGCATCGTGCACGCGGCGCAGGTCTTTCTCGCTAGGAGTCGCGGCGTCGTGAGCGCGTGCCGCTTCGACGTCGTTGCGTTCGACGGCACCCGTCTCGTGTGGCTGCGAGACGCTTTTCGCGCCGACGACGTATGAACAGTGTTTCGGCGCTTGCCGAGTGCGGTAAACTTGCGCGCAAATGTGACCAACACGTTCCACAATCGGCGCCGAAAGGCGCACCATGGATGCAGCAGCGAGGTTGCTCGACAACCCCGTTATTAGTTAGAGATCGATGTCAGTCGAACGCATTCAACAGCACTTCCGCGACAGCGCGGCAGCCAAGCTCGAAGCACTGGAAACCCTCTCGATGCCGATCGCCGCAGCGGTCGACACGATGTTCGCCGCGCTCGCGAACGGCAACAAGATTCTTGCTTGCGGCAACGGCGGATCGGCCGCCGAGGCGCAACGCTTCGCGTCCGAGCTGATCGGCCGCTTCGAGCGCGAGCGGCCCGGCTTGCCGGCCATCGCCCTCACCACCGATTCCTCCATCCTGACCGCGCTCGGCGACGACTACGCATTCGATGAGATCTACTCGAAGCAAGTCCGCGCGCTCGGCCACACGGGCGACGTGCTGCTCGCGTTGAGCACGACCGGCAACTCGGCCAACGTGCTCGCGGCGGTGGCCGAAGCGCACGAGCGCGAGATGGTCGTGATCGCGCTGACGGGCCACGGCGGCGGAAAAATGAACGAGACGCTGACCGATATGGATATCCATATCAGCGTGCCGTCGGAGCGCCTCGCGCGCATTCAGGAAGTGCACATGCTGACGATTCATTGTCTGTGTGACGGCATCGATGCGATGCTGCTCGGCGAAGATTGACCCTCGAATTGACTACCGAACTGACCACGAAAGGGAGTGCGTTGATGAGCGTAAATCGCGTCAAGAAGACGCTTGTGAGGACCACGCTCGTGGTCGGATTGGCGGCGGGGCTCGCTGCCACGTTGCAGGGTTGCGTGCTGGCGCTGGCCGGCGCGGCAGGGGGCGGCGCGCTGATCGCGACCGACCGGCGGACGGTCGGAGCGCAGACCGAGGACCGCGAGATTCAGGTCAAGGCTTCGACGCAAATCGCCCAACAGCTGCCGGACGACGCGCACGTCAACGTGACCGTGTTCAACCAGCGCGTGCTGCTGACCGGCGAAGTGCCGAGCGACCAGAACAAGCAGCAGGCCGAGACGATCGCGCGCGGCATCGATAACGTCAAGCGGATCGTCAACGAGCTGGCGGTGCAGCCGAAGAGCACGCTGTCGTCGCGGGCGAACGACTCGTACCTCGAAGGCCGCGTGAAGACCGCGTTGATCGCGGAGAAGGGTATTTCGGCGAACGATTTCAAGGTGGTTTGCGAACGCGGCAACGTCTATTTGATGGGGCTAGTGACGAACGATGAAGGCGATACCGGCGGCGATGCGGCGAGCCGCGTGCCGGGCGTCATGCAGGTCGTGAAGGTGTTCCAGTACATCAAGCCGCAGGAAGCGCAGGCGCTCGAGGCGTCCGCGTCGGCGGCCGCCAGCGCGCCGGGTGCGGCGCAAGCGCCGGCGCCGGATTCGAGTGAGCCGACGGTGGGGGCAGTGCAGTCCGCGACGGTTAGTTCGCAGCCGCTCGGCCAGCAGCCGCCTGCGCCGGTTACCAATTCGAACGCGGTTCATTCTGGTAACCCGAAGGCGATGCAATGAGTTTGGTTAGCTGGAAGTGGGGTGCGGTGGTTGTGTTGGCGGTGGCGTCGGCTGGTGCGTACGCTGCCGATGGGCCGAACGGGCTCGAGATCGCCAAGAGCAACGCGTGCATGGGGTGTCATGCGGTCGATCGAAAGCTCGTCGGGCCGTCGTTTCAGCAGATCGCCGGGAAATATAAGGGCGACGCGCAGGCGCCGGCCAAACTCGCGGTGAAAGTGCGTGACGGCGGCTCGGGTGTTTGGGGTGCGATTCCGATGCCTTCGCACCCGCGGATGACCGATGCCGATATTCGCACCGTCGTCGCGTGGGTGCTGGCGGGGGCGCCGTCGAAGTGATTTCTGGGGGCCTGCAGCGTCGGCAGGGGCTTGGCAAACGGTTCGGGCGCTGTGCTAGAATTGGCGCTTCGTTGGGGCGGTAGCTCAGCTGGGAGAGCGTCGCGTTCGCAATGCGAAGGTCGGGAGTTCGATCCTCCTCCGCTCCACCAATGAATATCTAGCAACTTCGAAGTTTTAGCAGAAACCCCGCCGGGCTAAACCCGGCGGGGTTTTTTGCTTTCATTGCCTACGAATATTAATTTGCACGTAGTCCTGACCCATCCTTGGAGTGAATCCCTGCGGCTGGACCGGTCGGCGTTAGCGGGTTGTGTCGCAGTTGTCGAACAGAGAAATATCATACTTACGTCGCCATACAGCCACATGTACATCGACACAAATGGCATGGACGACTCCGTGCAAAGGCAGAATGTTCCTCACATTTTCGATGTTCCGGTATCGAAGCAAATGCTTACCTAGTCGAAACGAAAATTCTGGTCGAGAAAATTTTTCATCATCGACTACAAAGACTCCGACCTGGAGAAACATCGGGCCACGCTAACAGATCGGTATGGGCCACCAACCTTCGCCAACGAAAAGGAGCACTTGATCAAATGGAATTGGCCGAGCAAGACGCTCGAAATCGTGCTTCACTTTGATCGTAGTGCGAAATAATTTATCGGGCTGAATGATTCCCTGAGGGCGTCAATCTCTAATTCCATCGGAATGAATAGCGTGACGAAAACGAGTTGGTGTTCGCGCAGCGAATTCGTAGACCTCATGTGGATATCGCGGCGATCTCAATACGACTAATTTGAAACGCCCAGGCGAGTGACGAAAACACGCAGCAATAGCTTTGAAGGAGTTCGGGAGCAAAACGGTGTCATTCCGCTAACCTGGTGATCCTGCGTAGTCTGGTCGTTCGCTTCAGTCGCTCGACGCGGATTTCTTGTGCACATGCGTCAGCCTCTGCCAGAAGTTTTAAAACCTCGTCCTGTATTGATCGATATTTTTCTAATAGTAGACGCTCGCTAATCGATGGCACTCTTCCGTCATCTTTGTTGGACAGTTTTTGGTGTGCGCTTAGTCGCTGTTTCAGGCGATTGCGATCCTTGTTGTTAAGTGTGTAAAGGCCGTCGACGTATTTCTCGAACGATTGAGAACCTTTTGAAGAATTGCAATCGCGACAGCAAGGAACGAGATTCCCTATTTGGTGACCATACCCATTGAACTCGCCTGCCTTTACGAGATTGACCAAGTGGTCCCATGTCTGAGCAGGCGCGAAACAGTAGACGCAATGGAGGCTGTCCGGGTCTTGCCCAAGGGCGCAAAGAGCGGCTTCGACCTTGTCTTGTTCGTAAATATCCGTTGGAGCGAGTGCTGACGCGAATGCGTGCGCAATTGTGGTCCGTCTCTTCTTTAGGATTGAGTACGGTTTAAGGTGAGAAATGATACTCTTTGCTTTCATGTGAACTCTCAGGTTAATCGATGCAATCAATATTCCTAAGATTACTAAAAAATTGCAAGCAGACACGCGTTAGCGCCTGTCGGGCTTAAATTGATTTGCGTATGCCAGGAGTTCATCGTTAATCCTATTTCGATCTGGTGAAAAATGCGCGGCTCGATGGCAGTTAGGACATAATGCGACGCAGTTCCAGTACCTGTCGCTCGTCTCGACGCCAAGGACGTGATGAACGTCAAGAAAGCCAGGATATGCCTGGCTGTTCTTACAAGACTTCCGCTCGCATCCGTCCTTAGCGCGTTCGATCACCCGTCTCCTTACTCGAGGGTCGCGTTTCACATGGGACTTTATTGAAACGACACGGGTTGCTCCATCGCTCCCTAGTGCGCCGTAGTCGACACCAAGGTCATCGAGAGTGTCATCCACTACGGAGGCTGATGTTGTCGCGACTATGGGCGATTGCGCTAGATCTTTTACGCCGCGCCATCCCCACAGAACATCAGGGACGGCGTGCGCGTCTGGCGTTCTTCTATCCATAAGCCATACAGTCGGACTATCGCCATTCGCCGCGTGATTTTTCTTAACGCGCCCCATCCGTCCGCTTGCGATTAGGTTCTCGCTAATTTCTCGTTGTCGCCTCCAGATCGCAGGGATCTCTTCGACTGGGATTAGCGCCGCGTATTCGACATTCCGCCCGAAGCGTTGAAACAGAAGGGAATGCGAAATCCCCTTCGATGTGTCGCGCGACACGATGGCGTTCAACGTCTCATCCCAATCACCCTTAATGAGGCGAGCGCGAAGCTGAGCGGCGGAAAATTGTCCCTTTTGGTCGCCCCATCTCCAACAAAGGCGGACACGCATCTTGATACGGTGGCCGTCCGGATCGATAGCTGAAATGATCTGCGATATTGCGGTGCCGGCCGTTGGGCGGTCATCGTCTGTGACCACAAAGCCCCGGCTTCGAAGGAAAGGGGCTACCGCGTCGCGGCTTTCATCTTCCGCCTCAAGGCTTTCTTGCGTTCTAAACGCGCGATTACCTGCCACGATAATTCCCCCGTTATTGTCACTGCGTTGTGATGGTGTTTGATCGACATGTTATGTCGGATCATGCCCAAACTCGAAGGCTAATAGTGGCACCCGCTCGGAACGCACGCTTCGCGTACGTACGCGCGGGGCGATCTTGAACGTGGAGTTCTGACGGCCGTGCCTCAAGGAGATTCTGCCGCTGATGGGCGCGCCGTTCGGCAGCCATAGCGCTCTTCGCAGGTTGGTAGCTGCGCGCAATCGAGCCGTTTAATGGCATAAAGTTATTAATTTATGACCCATGGTAACTATTGTATGAGCTCGATACGGCCGGTATCATTCGGGCATGACATACGATGAGTTCCAGCGGCAAATCGGTAAGGCGGGATTGACTCTCCGAGAGTTCGCGGAGCTCGTCAAGATGAATCGCGTATCGCTGAGCAACTACGCACGGCGAGGCGGCGTGCCGTCGCATCTGGCCGTCATTGCTGCCCTACTCGGCGAGATGGCTGAGCGAAAGATTGACTATCGAGTTGTGCTTCAGAGCATCGACATTGATCGAAAGAAGCCCCGTGGTGCGGGCGCAAAAGGTAGGTTCGGCGGCGATAAGCAGCGTGACCTTGACCTGTTCTCAGAGAAGAAAGAATCATGAAGAGTATTGAACTGTTCGCCGGAGCGGGCGGGCTTGCGATGGGAATGGCACGCGCCGGATTCGATCACTCGGCGGTCGTCGAGTGGAATGCGGACGCCTGCCAAACGATCAGGGAAAATCGGCATCACTACGCGGCACATGGCGCGCCTTTTCTGCTGTACGAAGGGGACGCGAGAAACTTTAGCTTCTCGGACCATGGGGACGGGGTAGAGGTGATCTCGGGGGGGCCACCCTGTCAACCTTTTTCGCTGGGCGGCAAGCATCAGGGCTATAGCGATACCCGCGACATGTTTCCCGTCGCAGTGCAGTCTGTTCGGGAAATTCGACCAAAGGCTTTCATATTCGAAAATGTCAAGGGTCTCTTGCGAAAGAGTTTCTCAAGCTATTTCGAATACGTCATTCTGCAACTTACTTACCCCGACGTGATTCGCCGAAAGAATCAAACCTGGATGGAGCATCTGGCTAAGCTCGAAGGCATCCATACAGCTGGCAAAAGGAGACCAACATACAACGTTGTGTTCCGCTTGCTGAATGCAGCTGATTACGGGGTTCCCCAGAAGCGGGAGCGTGTCGTTATCGTCGGTTTCCGTGCGGACCTAGCCATTGAATGGGCGTTCCCCGATCCGACGCATTCCGAGGATGAGTTGCTCGTGTCGAAATGGGTAACGCACGAGTACTGGGAGCGACACGGAGTGGTTCGCAAAAATCGCCCCACATTGCCAGCACGTGCCACTGCGCGCGTTCAGCGTTTGGCACAGCGCGACCTCTTACATCGACCGCTGGAGCCTTGGAAAACGGTTCGCGACGCAATAAGCGACTTGCCCGACCCGGAAAGATCACGTCGATCCGCAATCCGAGATCATGTATTCATACCTGGGGCTCGTTCCTACCCGGGGCACACAGGAAGTCCGTACGACGAGCCGTCGAAGACGTTGAAGGCCGGCGACCATGGCGTGCCCGGGGGGGAAAACATGCTGGCACGGTCCGACGGGACGGTGCGCTATTTCACCGTGCGCGAGGCGGCTCGAATTCAAACCTTTCCCGATGATTACAGGTTTCACGGGTCTTGGGGCGAAACGATGCGCCAGCTAGGGAACGCTGTGCCCGTCCAACTCGGCGAGGTGGTTGCGTCTTCCGTAGCGGCCGCTCTACGGCGGTAACCGCAATTTTTCAGTTAAGGCATAATCCTCCGACTTTTCGGGGGAAGTGAATGGCACGGGAATGGTTTAGGGAGTTCGAATTCGACTTGCCGGCGGCGTTGCTGCACGAACTCACGCGGCTTTTTGCCGCGATGCCGGCTGGCCCACTTAATGCGGCGACTGTATCGCAGATACCCGAGGCGCAAGGGGTCTACCAACTCTTCTTGGACGGTCAACTCGTCTACGTCGGCAAGACCGATGCCGAAGCTGGTCTCAACCAGCGGCTCGATCGCCACTCACACAAAATTCTTCACCGACAGGGCCTAGACCCGCGACGCGTGACTTTCAAAGCCGTCCGCGTTTTCGTGTTCACGGCTATGGACCTTGAGCAGCAGTTGATCAAGCATTACGAGGGCCTGGGTTCGCCACTTCCATGGAACAACAGCGGATTCGGGGCCAACGACCCGGGCATAAAACGAGATACAACAACGCTAAAGGCGGGCCACTTCGACCTGTTGTACCCAATCGACATCGATATTCCGATCGAGATCGATTCGGCTGGCGGTCCCGTAACGGTCGCATTCGTGCTCACCGCACTAAAACAGACACTGCCATATACGCTTCGATTCGAAAGCGCCGCCCCCAAATCGCGGAAGCCGCATCCTGATCTCGTGACTGCGCTAGTCACGCTATCGAATTCGCGCGATATCCTAAGGAACATCCTGGTGCAAATCAAAATCTCTTTAGGTCCGTCGTGGCAAATTACGGTGTTGCCCGGATACGTGATTATGTATAAGGAATCAAAGCACTATCCGCACGGCTTCACGCTCTGATTGTGGCTGTTCTGGCGGGTCCCAAGAAGATCGCGAGCCGGTCCAATACTTCATCGATATTCTTCAATTCACATTCCCACACAACAAGTACGCTCCACCCCGAAGCGCATAGATCCCGCTCATTTCGCGCGTCCCTTTCACGATTTGCGCGCAACTTCGGTAGCCAAAACTCGCCTCGGGATTTCGGGAGTCGCGCGAGCACGCAACCTGGGTGCATGTGCCAAAAGCAGCCGTGCACGAAAACGACCTTGCGCCGCCCCGGAAATACGAGGTCAGGCCTGCCCGGAAGATTCGCGACGTGAAGACGATATCGGTATCCGGCTGCAAATAATAGCTTTCTGACCCGAAGCTCAGGGACTGTGTCTTTCCCCCGGACGCGCGACATGACGCGACTTCGTTGCTCGGTCGTCAGTGTATCTGTCATAGCGAGATCTCATCGTCGCGTGAACCACAGAACGGTGACGCATGAGCAGCGCGTGCGCCACCTTTCAGATGTCGCTGATCACTGGCCTTGACCAAACGATGCGTACCGGGCAAGCACGCAAGAATCCGGTGGAAATCAGCAACCTGTATCGCGACCGCGCAATGTTCACTCCCTTTTCGTGAGTGTGCAAGACCCGGGGGTAGTATTGGGGGGATCGGAGAATCGAGAAGGCCAGTTAGTTTTCCAGTACGCCGTTGCCGGAAATGCTTGATCCTTCTCCGCCGATCAACCCACCCTTGGCAAGGGGTTTCAGCGCGCTCTCACAAGCAACTGCCTAACCCTCAAAAAGCAGCGCTTGATCGTCTTTCGGTAGTGCGGATCCTTCCGCTCATCGACGAGCAGGACGAGGAAAGAGAAACTCATCAAGAACAAACCACCGAAAATCGCCACTATGGCCGCCAAGAGTTCGCCCGTCCATTCACCACGCTCGACGGCGTCATTGCGAACGGCCCATGACGGGTGAGTTGGTGACATGCGCAATTGGGTCAATGCGGGTGAACTGCAATAACGCACGATGATTGCGGATCGATCATGAGCGTTCACGACGTCAGGATCAGACGAGCTGGGATAGGTGGGCGCGTCGTCGGGTGTCCAGACATCGCTGAATTCCCGTTCCATGCCTTCACCATATCGCCACGTGGCGTAAAGCCGCCAGTAATACCCTTGGCCCTTTTGCTTGGACAAAGTTGGGTCGCAATGTTCAAGCAGTGATTCGGTGACCGGCCAGTTGCGAGCCTTCAGTAGCAGAGCAGCATCGAACAGAGCGGAACAGCCACCGCCGAAGAAGAGCAGTCCCAGGAACATGAACATCAGGAAGGCCGTTAGCCGGAATAGGACCTGTGGTAATTTTCGAGCGAACTTGAGCATCTTTCGCCAGCGTCTGCGACTCGCTGTTCCCGGTCAAAGTTGAATGATCGTAATTGCCTCTGTCGCAAGCGATTACTCGCGATCCTAACTAAATTCCAGATTGCAGCTGGTTCGGACAGCAATCGTCAGCACTCCTCCTGCCAAGCATCGATCCAGTTTCCAAACAAATAGTCGATGCCCAAGTGATTCGCGAATCGTATGGCGCCCGTATTGGCGATGAAGGTGATCGTCACGAGGACAGTGACACCTCCAATGGCGAATCAACCCTGGTGACGAAGTCGAGGGTTCAGCAAGCGCGCAATGAACAGCTTGCTTCTCTCCTCCTGAAGAGCATCGACATTGTCCAATTCAAACCGCAGCCCACGCTTCCGCTCGACTTTTCGCACCTCGCTGACGCCTACGAAGTACGCCATGATGTACCGCAGAAAGACGAGTGGCGACAATATGAGTGCAGTTGCAACGGCAATTTGCACAAGTTCTTTAGCGTGTGCGCCGAATACGGCCCCGATCATAGTGAGCACGCCAATGCCCAACGCCGCGCCGATATTTGCGTAGGCACTAGACGATGAGCGTGCCTTACGTGGCGCTTGAGCAGGAGGAATCCTTCTGACTCTCAGGTTTTCGATCGCGAGCGTCGGGCTAGCGAGCGACGTCGAAAATTCACTCCAATTCGCACGACGTTCACTGCGGAAATAAAGTAGATACGACGCGCTAAGCAGAGTGAGGTACCAGATCACCACGGCTAAGACGGCATGGGGCGACAGCCACGAATCGAGTATTGCCTCGAGGACAGATACCGCGAACAGGCAGAAGTTCAGGCGCATTAGAACGCTCATTCCGCCGTAGTAGATCGTGAATCGAGTGGACACAAATGCGGCGTACACGCTAAAGACCAGTGCAGTAACAATCATCACCGGCACTAGCCACGCGAGAGGTGGAAAGCTAGTCGCAATGAAGATTCCCACGACCACGTTAATGACAACGAGCACAAACGGTGCTCGGATGAGCAGTCTTTCCATGAGTTTCTTTTACCAAGGTTGACCGTCGGCAATATGGACCAAGCCATCGCCAACCCGCTTTCCATAAAACTTCGACACAAGAAGTTGCGCGGTCAAACCGACGCCAAATCCCACTGCGAGAACGAGGAGCACAGGGACCTCAACGGGAGCGGCCACAAAAAATGCAACTGCGCTCGGCAGGATAGCCCCCGCTCCCGCGCCGGCAAGCCAGCCAGCAGCATTGGCGACCTGGCTATGTGCCTCGAGGCTCATGAACTGATGCATATTGTCAGCATCGATCGCATCAGAAATAGCCTGTGGCCCCAAGGCGAGCAGTCCACCAGCTCCAAAGCCGACGATATGACCGCCAATTGACTTGTCAAAACCCGCAAGATTGAGCCGGTTGCGCACCTCTAGCGCGTCAAGCGCAGCCTGTCGATACGCAGGAATTCGCACCACGGTCTGCGCAGCTCGTCCGCGAATCACATAGCCCGCTGCTTTTTTGTTCGCCGGGATCTCGAACATCCATTTCCCATCCTCGCGCACCAGTTCAAGCGTCTGCCCGAAGCGTTTCCGAGCCGACTTGATGCCCTGGTTGCCTCCCTTGCGTGCCCACGCGAGCAGCTTTTGCCGTGTGCTCTCCGGTATGTCGAGCAGGTCGGATGTCGGCGCTTTCTGTACAGTCGCGAGGGCCGCTCCCGTTGCCGTCGCGAGACTCGAGCCGATATTCGTCGGCCCGAAAGCGGCATTGAGAATATCGCCGGTCAATCCCGGAACACCTTGCGCCTCTTTATATAGCTTGCCGACTTCGGTTTTATTGAGCGTCGTCTCGGCATCACGCAATGCGAGCTGGAGTTGCCTGAGATCACTGACCCGTTCTTCCGGCGTCATGTCCGTGTCGTACTTCAGCTTCGCAATCAAATAGCGGCTTGCCGCCGCCGCATCGGCAGGATATGACCCGCCAATGTCGATTGACGTCCTCGCAATATCCGAACCCATGCCGAGGACCGGACCGGCATTAGGGCTCGCGCCTGGGCCGAGCAAGCCAGGAAATCCCGTCAATGCACCAGGATTCTCCGCCGTACAAGCGTAAAGCTCTGTTTCAGCCATTTTTACCTGCTTTATTCAAATCAGGAAATAAATCGGGAATATTGACTGACTACTAGTTTCGCAAAATAAATCCAAAAAATGTCAAATTAGCTGCTTTTGTTCAGTAAGCCAGAAACTGAGACTATAATCGCCGAGCAAAATTTAATCACGACATTGCTGAAAGCCGCAATGTTACGCCTGCGTGAGAGAGCGCGCGGCCGTATAGGGGTTTGTCATGGAAATGTCCGATTTCACCCAAATCCTCAGTTTGCAAAACAACCGGCTTTTCTCGGTGAAGACGCCGTTGTCGGGCCGCTCGCAGGTGCTCGTCAATGATTTCAGTTACCAGGAAGAGCTGTCCCGGCTTTATACGATCGAGCTTGGCCTGACGTCGCAGGATGCGACGATCGAGCTGAAAGAGCTGATTGCCAAGGACGTTTCCGTCGAGCTACAGGTTCCCGATGGGACGACTCGATATTTTCACGGCTATGTGACGCGCTTCGTTCACCTCGGAACGGACGGCGGCCTTTCCACTTATTCAGCGACGCTTAGCCCATGGTTGTGGATGCTCAGCCGCCGCTTCGATATTCGGGTGTTTCAGGAGAAGACATCCGAGGACATTCTGACCGAAGTCTTTTCCCAGTACGGTGCGCTCGCCAAATACGAGTTTCGGCTCAGCAAGCAACTGAAGCCTTATAGCTATTGCACGCAGTATCGGGAATCGGATTTGAACTTCGTCAAGCGATTGCTTGAGCAGGATGGGCTCTTCTTTTATTTCGAGCATACCGAAGACGGGCATAAGCTCATCATCACCGACGATTCGACCACCGCTAAGCCGATCGATGGCGATTCGACGTTGCGGTACGCCACGGGCGAAATGTTCGACGAAGAAAACGTCGTGACTCAGTTTCGTGCGGATCGAAAGCTGGAGTCGGGCCGCATCAGTCTGAAGACGGTCGACTACAAGGCGCCTAGTGCGCAGCGCTATGTGTCCGGCGATACGAATACCAACCAGGGCGATGTCGAGAAATACGAAATCTACGACTACGTCGGCGCGCACGGTTTCGATTCGACCGATCGCGGAGAGGAGCTCACGCGCTTTCGTCTGGAAGCTCTTGAGGCTGAGGGAAAGGTATTCGTCGGCGCGAGCAATTGCCGGACGCTCACGGTCGGCCGCACCTTCCAATTGACCGGGCACTACGATCACGATAGCGGTCAGCAGGAAGATAGGGAGTTTCTCGTCCTGTCTGTCAGTCATCACGGTACCAATAACTATCAGTCGTCCGATGGCGCCGCGACGTATGCGAATAGCTTCGTGTGTATTCGCAAGAAGATTCCTTTCCGTCCTGCGCTCAGCACGACGAAGCCGATGATCACGGGCCCTCAGACAGCTATTGTCGTTGGCCCCAAGGGCGAAGAGATCTATACGGACTCGCTTGGGCGAGTCAAAGTGCAGTTCCATTGGGATCGCCTTGGGAACAAGGATCAGCGTAGCTCGTGCTGGGTGCGTGTTGGTCAACCTTGGGCGGGCGGTGGGTTCGGCGCGATCCAAATCCCGCGCATCGGCGACGAGGTCGTTGTCTCGTTCCTCGACGGCAACCCGGACCGGCCGATCATCATCTCGCGCGTCTACAACGCGCAGAACACGCCGCCGTGGGCGTTGCCGGCCAACGCGACGCAAAGCGGCATCCTGTCCCGTTCGAGCAAGGGAGCGAATGCGGCCAACGCAAACGCGATCCGGTTCGAGGACAAGCTCGGCCAGGAAGAAGTCTGGATTCACGCCGAGAAGGATCAGCGCATCGAGGTCGAGAACGACGAGTCGCATACGGTTGGCAACGATCGCTCGAAAACCATCCAGCACGACGAAACCGTCCAGGTCAACAACAACCGCACGGAGACCGTTGCCAACAACGAGACCATCTCCGTCGGCGTGAACCGCACCGAGTCCGTAGGCGGTAACGAAACACTGTCCGTCGGCGGTAACCGCAGCGAGACGATCGATGGCGCCCAGAACCTGCTGGTGGCGCTTGCATCGGCAGAAACCGTCGGGCTGGCCAAGGCGTTGACGGTCGGAGGGGCGTACGTCGTAACAGTCGCCGGCGGGATGAATACGGCCGTGGGGCTTGCCAGTGGCGAGGAGGTTGGACTGTCGAAGACAACCTTGGTCGGCAAGACGTACACGCTGAATGTGGGCGACAGGATCGAGATCAAGGCCGGCAAAGCCAGCATCGTGATGACCAGCGACGGCAACATCGTGATCAGTGGTGCAAACATCAGCATCAAGGGCTCCGGAGCGGTGAAGCTCGACGGCAGCTCGATCAACACCAACTGACTCGCTGCGGACCCACGCCGTGAACGAACCGATAACGAGCGAAATTGCGCACGCCTCGACGACTGTGCGTCCGCGTTCGGCGGTACACGAGCTGTTTGTCGGCAGCACCGCCGGCAAGCTGGTTGATCACCACGCGGATCTGCTCGCGTTCGCCTGGCGTCGCCGGCCGGCTCGGCTCGCCAGTCCGATCCTCGACTTCGCTGACCTTGCCGAGTCGGACGACCGCCTGCTGGCCTCGCTCGGTGCGCTTTGCGCACTCGGCTCACCGGCCCGTGAACATCTGCAGGCGCTGTTGAAAGAACCATTGCGTCCCGGCGAGATGTTCGTCATGTCGCTGTTTGCGCTCTCAACCTCGGATGACGTGTTGCTCGACGCCTGCATGGCACTCCAGACGGTGCTACCGGAGCTGAAGGAAGCATGGCTCGATGCATTCCGATGGGCGCCACCCTCTCCATGGCTTGAAAGTCGAATCACCAACCTTCCGCTGGCGATGCGGCTTCAAGTGGTGGGCGTGCGATACCGTGATTTCGACAGCATGGCCGCGCGGGCGCTCGATGCGATAAGAGCTGTCAACGAGCCTGGTCCGGCTGACATCTGCTCTGCGCTGGAAATGGTGTGCCGACTGGGTCGCAGTGATTTAGCGGCGGCGGCACGAACATACCTTGATCACGGCGCTGCGGTTGTGCGCTTGACCGCGGCGCGCACACTGCTCGCGCTGGGCGCTGCCGATGCTGCTGTCCCCGCGCTTGCTGTGTTGTCCTCGTTGGCAGAGGGTGACGATCCAGCGATCGTCGAGTCCGCTGTTCGTGCGGTTGCACTGCATGCTTCGCAGGATATTCCTAGTGTCATGCGCGCCGTCAAAGGCTCCGCTGCGAAGCGGCTCCATATCCAGGCATTGGGGTGGGCTGGCCACATCGATGCCGTGCCCGCTCTCATCGGGTATCTCGACGAACCCGACCTTGCGCGTGTGGCCGGCGCGTCGCTCTCGCTCATCACGGGCTCGGACCCGGCCCGCGACGGATGGATGGCCGCTAACCAGCGCAGCACGGAACGTGACGAAGCCGACGGCGACCATATGCCCGCGCCGGATCAGGATAGCGAGCTGCCCTGGCCGAAACCCGATGCCTTCCGTGTCTGGTGGCGCAACAGTGAGAACCGCTTCGATCGCGCACGCCAATATTTTCTGGGCGGTCCAATAGCGGCCGATTGGCTGATCAAAGTGATCACGAATGGCCCGCTTGCGTGGCGGCCGGTCGCCGCCGAACACTGGCAGCGGCTCACGCATGGTCCGCTCTTTCCGACGCATCTGCCGGCCCCTGCGCAGTGCGCCATCCTCCCTTAGGAGACCGACGCCATGACCCGCGAAATCGAACTGGCTCTCTCGCCTGAACCGGCATCTTCAGACGCTTCGCCCAGCGCGCCCAACGGCGGAGCACAGCCGCCGGCGCCGATGGAAGACGAACTGGTGCTGGAGGCACGCCAGAAAATCACACTGCGTTGCGGGAAGGCCAGCATCACGCTTTACCCGAACGGGAAGATCTCGCTGCGCGGCGAATACATCGTGAGCGACGCTGCCGGAATCAACCGCATTGCCGGTGGCCAAGTAGAGCTGAACTGATCCATGTGGAGCATCGACAACCGCACCCCGTTCATGGCTGACCGCACATGGGTGCGCGACACCAACGGCGCGGAGGTATGGGTGGTTGCTGTCAAGGCGACCTACGACATCCTGCCGGACGGCACCACGCGCCTCGCTGCGGAGCAGGTGCCGATGCACGCCGGCCCGGTGCCGCATGACGGTTCTACTAGCTTGAAATACGACAACGATCTCGGCGCGCCCAAGCAGGCAACCGACATCATCCTCAACGGGCACGCGTGGACGCCGGATGGGAAACCTGCACGCGAACTCAGCGCGGGGTTTCAGATCGGCGCGGTGAATCGAATGGTGAAGGTGTACGGAGATCGCTACTGGCAACGGAAACGCTTGTCGTGGCAGCCGACTGCGCCGGAGCCGTTTGTCAGCATGCCGCTGGTCTACGAACGCGCCTTCGGTGGCGACGTACCAGAGTTTCCGCCTGCGAGCCGCAACCCTGTCGGGCGCGGCGTAGCCGCAGACCCGGAAGGGCGGGTGTGGATGCCCAACATCGAGTCGGTGGCGCATCCGATCCGCAGTCGCGACGACGTGCCACCAACGGCCTGCCTCGGAGCGATCCCCGGTCACTGGCCTATGCGTCAGCAATACGCCGGAACCTACGACGACGCATGGCTCAATGACCGCCATCCGTTGCCGCCTGAGGATTTCGACTCACGCTTCTGGCAAATCGCGCCCGACGCGCAGCAGGCGACGGGCCGCCTCAAGGGCGGTGAAGCCGTCACGCTGATCAACGTGACACGGCCCGAATTCGTCCATGGCGGCAAGCTCACGTTCCGGTTGCCGAAGGTGACGATCGTCTGCGAAACGTTCTTCTACGACGGCACGCGGGAGCACACCCGGCCCGTCATCCATACGGTCATCCTCGAGCCCGACGCGCCACGCGTCAGCGTCGTTCACCACATGGCACTGCCTTGCCATGCGAAGGTCAACCTGTTGGACCGTACCCGCATCACGCAGAAGCGTCGACCACTGGACCGGACAGATGCACCGAAGCTGGACGCCGCTGATTCCCGCCCAACTGCAGCGGAGTCCGCATGAGTTCGGCACCCGTCATCGCGGCCGCTGCATGCACGTTTCCCTCGGGCCCGACGCTCGAGCTGGCCGATGCCGCCGTTCGCGCACAGCTGTCGCTGCTGCAGCGACACCCTGAATACATTGACCAGGCTGGCGAGCATTGCCGCGGCAGCTTCTTTCCGATCGACACCCCCTTCGATGCCGCGCGCTGGGCCTCGCTGGCACGAGCCGCGCTAGAGCAGCTTGCCATGTCGCTGGAGCAATCTCTGCCGTCCGTGGTTCAGCAAAGGCCGTGCGTGTTGTGGCTGGTTCTGCCTGACGCCACCAAGCGGCTCGGAATGCCGGACGGCCTCGTTGAAACCGTGATGCGTGGCGTTCAGGAGGGGCCGTTTCGATGGGAGCGCGTCGTGCCGCACACCGGTGGCCATGCTGCAGGAATCGCCGCGTTGCGTGAAGCGTCTGATTACCTCTCCACGCGACCTGACACGCTCGCCGTGGTGTTGGGCGTCGAATCTGGCTTGAACCGCGAGGCGATGATGTGGCTCGACATGCAGTCGCTGCTGCATGGCGCGCGCCACGGACATCAGACGCGAATTCATCCGGAGCCATACGGCCGCATACCGGGCGAGGGCGCGGCCGCAATCGTGCTGACAGGGGGTATTCCTGGATCAACAGGCTGGGCGAGACTGCTCGGAACCGGGATTGCTGAAGAGCCAGTCACCCACGCTTCTGACGGTGTCTGTACCGGGGCAGGGCTTACGCGAGCCGCGCGTGGGGCGATCGAGCAGGCTCAGCGCTATGGAGCGAACCAGGTCTCCTCGATCACCGCAGACCTTAACGGCGAACCGTACCGGGCGGACCAGTTTGGCTTCACGACACTGCGTCTCTCTCGGTTCCTCACACCCCAGTGGCAACGCGCTTTGCCGGCGCTCGCGAGCGGCGATCTGAACGCAGCGAGCTCGGTCGCGCATGTTGCCCTGGCCGCGTACACCGCCAAGAGGCAGCAGCAAGCGGCCGCGCAACTGGTGCTGGCTAGTTCCGACGATCCGCTGCGAGGAGCAGCGGTCATCGGTGCGCTTGATGTGGTGCCCAAACTGCAGGAGATACGCCTGTGACGATCAGCATCAACGTCAACGGACTGACGCTGTGCCATCGCGGCAGCGGCGGCGTTTCCGACAACACGTTGCCGGATGTCTGCAAGACGCCGGGCAACGGCACACCGGTGCCGTACCAGAACGAGGCGCATTCGAGCGATCTGGTGAAGGGTTCCACTTCGGTTTTTGCTGACGGCGGAAACATGATCGCCATCGATGGCAGCCAGTTCTCGAAGAGCATTTACGATGAAGCCGGCTCGATGGGGGGCGTGGTCTCGGGCACGCATCTGGCAGAGACCGACTGGATCACACACTCCTTTGACGTATTCGTCGACAAGAAGCCAGCGTGCCGGCTGACCGACAAGCTTTTCATGAATCACCGGAACACGGTGAACATGGCGGGGTTGAAGCAGCGGGATCTGCCGAAGAAGGATCAGGACTTCCTTGATGAGATGTGCCAGATGGCTTGTGAGTGTCTGAATGAATTGAAAGGAAAGTTGGAGCCAGGGCAGACCTATCAGGACTGCGTTCGTAAGAAGATCGACAAGAAGTATTACGATGGGGGCTACCCTAAGCCTGATTCGCCGATGTGGCGAGAGATATCCTTTGGTCGCAAAAGTGGGTGGGACCTGATTGGCAGCAGGGCAAATCCGGATGTCCCTAGCTCGAACATGCTCTGGCCGGATTCTCGGCGGTTGGATGTTGCTCAGGTCGAGAACGGTCAAATGACGAAGCTATATGACATGAAGTTTGGCGATGACACCCTTACGAAGCAGGCAAGGCGGGACTATAGGCGCATCGCTGAGAAATACACGGGTGACGAGGACAATTTTGAGGAGTTTCGCGTCGACGAGCGGTGCGACTGCGATGACGACTGGCCTCCAAAGCAGCCCGTGCCTGTTGCAGTACCGGCACCGGAACAAAAAAGCCTTCTGGACAAATTCGGTGATGCACTTGCGTCAACTACGGGGCTGAGGCTAACGGGAGCTGCGCTCGTTACGGTGTTGGTTATCTCCGAAGCAAGCCGACTGTTCCCTCCGCGCAATCTCGTTCCTGTTCCGTAAGTTTGGCCATCAACCTGAGATAACTGAATCGAGAATTGAACTATGAAGCCTGAAGAAGTTATTGCCGAGCTTATCCAATCTAACGGCGGTCCGTGTGCGCTGGACAAATTGCATCTGCCCTACGATCGTGCAAGTGTAGGACCAGCCGCAAAATTTGGTCTAGGTTGCGAACTATATCTACCGAGCATCGATAGAAGTGTATTACGTGAGCAGACGCGACAGTTTTTGCTGGACTATGAGGCAATGTTTCCGAAACGCGTCAACGAATTTCTACCTGCGGACGCGCGACGTACCGTCAAGCTCGCCGGCGACCTTGATGCGCGCATTCGTGCCGACCACGAAAAGCATCCAGTCGACGACGGATATAGCACTGCATTGTCCGGCGCGGTCGATATTGGTTTGCCGAAGGATGACGTTGCCCCCTACCAAGCGCACGTTCTGGTAAGCCGCAGCGAGGAAGTGGAGCTTTCCTATGTGGGCGCGACTATGCCTGTGTGCGACGGGTCTCCTGCGCCTCAATTTGACGTCCTGCTCGATGCTGTACTGCGCTGGAGTGCGATCTGTCGTCCAGCGCATGGGAGTGCGGGTTTCGCATTGATCTTTGCCCCAAGCATGTCGCAGAACACGAAGTACGCGTTGTTTCTGATGAAGCGATTCCCGGGCTTCGACTACATTGATGGTGTTGATTTCTCGCTGCAGGCAGGTGCTGTCCACAATCGCGTTAAATGCGTGAACTGGCTGACAATTCTAGGTGAAGAAATCGTGACCGAGCTGGGCGGCATCGAGCCAATGCGTGAAGCACTTGAACCAGTGTGCAAGGTCCACGAGTATCCGGGCGGTGTCGTCATTCAGGCTGGCGGAGCCCCACAGCTTGGCGATACTTACCGCAATGACATTCCTGAGGCGTATCGCATGGTCGCCCGCTACACAAAGCCTGTCCGTTTCGAGGACTACCGGAGCAAACTTTTCAGAGTGCCGGACAACCTCGACAAGAAAGAAGAAACCCTCGCATGGATTCGCCGCTTCGATTGAGTTTGGGTGATTGAATCTCAAGCGGATGAAACCTGACGACGTCATTGCCGATCTCGTTCAATCGCACGGCGGTCTGTGCGCGCTGGACAAATTGCATCTGCCATATGATCGACCGGACGCCGGTCCTGCGGCCAAATTTGGCCTGGGATGCGAACTGTATTTGCCCGACATAGATAGGGATGTTTTGCGCGAGCAAACGTTAACGTTTTTGCTCGACTACCAACAAATGTTTCCTGGTCGCGTCAACGAATTTTTGCCAAGAGACGCACGTCGAACCGTAAAGGTATCCAACGATCTTGAGGCGCGCGTCCGTGCCGAATACGAGAAATATCCCGCGGACACTGGCTACGGCACGGCTCTATTCGGGAAGCAAGACATTGGCTTGCCAAAAGACGACGTACCCCCTTATCAGGCGCACGTCGTAGTAAAGCGCGCTCAGTATAAGGAGTTATCGTACGTCGTTAGCTATATGCCGGTGTGCAAAGAAGAGCGCCCAAATTTCGAGATCCTGTTGGGTGCAGTCTTGCGTTGGTGCACTGTCTGCCGACCAGCACACGGAACGGCGGGATTCGCGTTGACATTTGCATCTGGAATGTCGCAAAACACTAAATATGCACTGCATTTGATGAAGCGATTTCCCGGTTTCGACTACGTTTACGGCGACTTTTCGATGGAAGCCCAGGAAGTCCACAATCAAATTAAATGCGTCAATTGGCTTACGGTCCTTGGTGACGGGATTGTGGGAGAGCTGGGCGGCATCGAGCCAATGCGTGAAGCACTTGAACCGGTGTGCAAGGTCCACGAGTATCCGGGAGGTGTCGTCATTCAGGCTGGCGAAGCTCCACAGCTTGGCGATACGTACCGTAACGATATTCCCGAGGCCTATCGTATGGTCGCCCGATACACGAAGCCTGTCCGTTTCGAGGACTGCCGGAGCAGACTTTTCAGGGTGCCTGAGAACCTCGACAAGAAAGAGGAAACCCTCGCGTGGGTTCGCCGCTTCGACTGACTGGGCAATTGAATCTCAATCGGATGAAACCTGACGACGTCATTGCCGGCCTTATCCAGTCGCACGGCGGACTGTGTGTGCTAGATAAGATCTATTTGCCGTACGACCGTGCAAATGCAGGCCCGGCCGCTAAGTTCGGCTTGGGCTGTGAGCTGTATCTCCCAGACGTCGATCGTTCCGTACAGCGCGAGCAAGCGCTTCAGTTTCTGCTCGACTTCCAGCAGATGTTCCCGGAGCGAGTTAACAAGTTCCTTCCTATAGACGCGCGTCGGACCGTCAAAATCTCAGGCGACCTTGAGGTGCGTATTCGCACTGAGTATGCCCAGCAGCCGGTAGGCGAAGGCTATAGCACCTCTTTGTACGGTGCTGTCGATATCGGGATACCAAAAGACGATGCCGAACCCTTTCAGGCGCACGTGTTGATACGTCGAAATGAGGAGAGTGAGCTGTCTTTCTTAGCAGCCACTATGCAGGTCTGTGACGCATTAGACGTGCAGCATTTTGACAAGCTGCTGGCAGCTGTCTTGAGATGGAGCGCGATTGCTCGGCCCGCACATGGGACCGCGGGATTCACGCTCATCTTTGCGTCCGGCATGTCGCAGAACACCAAATACGCTCTGCACTTGATGAAGCGCTTTCCCGGTTTCGATTTCGTCGAAGGCATCGCTTTTCCCCGAGAAGCAGGTGCCGTTTACAACCGTATCAAGGGTGTAAGTTGGCTCACCGTACTGTCTGACGATGTTGTAGCGGAGTTGGGCGGCATCGAGCCGATGCGTGAAGCACTTGAACCTGTGTGCAAGGTCCACGAGTATTCGGGTGGTGTCGTCATCCAGGCTGGCGAAGCCCCACAGCTTGGCGATACTTACCGTAACGATATTCCCGAGGCGTATCGCATGGTCGCCCGATACACGAAGCCAGTCCGTTTCGAGGACTACCGGAGCAGACTTTTCAGGGTGCCGGAGAACCTCGACAAGAAGGAAGAAACCCTCGCGTGGGTTCGCCGCTTCGACTAACTAGGTGATCGAATCTCAATCGGATGAAACCTGACGACGTCATTGCCGATCTCGTTCAATCGCATGGCGATCTGTGCGCGTTGGACAAGTTGCATCTGCCCTACGATCGTGCAAGTGCAGGACCAGCAGCAAAGTTTGGATTGGGCTGCGAGCTCTTTATGCCGAACGCCGATCGACAACAGCTGCGCGAAGAGGCGCGCGATTTTCTCATCGACTATCAGACTTCATTCGCAGACAAGGTCGATCAGTTCCTTCCGCGGGACCAGCGACGAACAGTCAAGATCAAAGATGATCTCGCCACCCGCCTCCAGGCAGAGTACGAAAAATTTCCGCCTGACACGGGATACGGCGCGTCGCTGTTCGGAGCAGTCGACGTAGGTTTGCCGAAAGACGACGTGGAACCCTATCAGGCCCACGTCCTCGTCAAGCGAGTTCAATACGCCGAACTCTCGTACGTATCGGCAACGATTCCCGTCTGCATTGGCAATGGGCACACACACTTCGATTCGTTGCTGCAAGCAGTCTTGCGATGGTGCGGAATTTGTCATCCCGTACACGGAACAGGCGGATTCGCACTTGTTTTTGCTTCGGGGATGTCTCAAAACACCAAGTACGCGCTTCACCTCATGAAGCGGTTCCCGGGTTTCGACTACGTTCATGGCATCGATTTCGCTTCGGATGCGCGCGATGTTGAGAACCAGATTAAGTGCGTAAACTGGCTGACGGTGCTAGGTGACAAGATTGTGGGTGAACTGGGTGGCATCGAGCCGATGCGTCATGCACTGGAACCAGCGTGCAAGGTCCACGAGTATCCGGGCGGTGTCGTCATTCAGGCTGGCGAAGCCCCACAGCTTGGCGACACTTACCGTAACGACATTCCCGAGGCGTATCGCATGGTCGCCCGCTACACAAAGCCTGTCCGTTTCGAGGACTACCGGAGCAGACTTTTCCGGGTACCGGACAATCTCGACAAGAAAGAAGAAACCCTCGCGTGGGTTCGCCGCTTTGATTGAGTCTGGATGATCGAATCTCAATCGAATGAATCCTGACGACGTCATTGCCGATCCCGCTCTATCGCACGGCGCGGTCTATGTGCGCTGGAAAAGCTGCATCTACCGTGCGACTGGGCGAGCTCGGAGCCTGTTGCAAAGTTCGGATGGGGTTGCGGACTCTTCGTACCGAACATCGATCGATAAACGCTACGCGCCGAGGTAACGATGCGAACCGAAGATTTCACGAACGTAATTGGGCAGCAAGCAGACTCGGAGGCTGCCAAGAGTCTCTTGTTAAGCCTAGGGATCGAGCGCCGGATCATCATAAAGTGTGATGACACAGATACGTATATGAACAATGAAGACGCTGGCGTTTCGTTGCTCTTTGAAAGCGAGCGCTATGTCAGTTCAAAGTACGGGGTGGACTTGCCTAGTGACGCTCCAGTATTGACGGCGATCTTTCTCTACGGTCACGGCGACGATCAGTTCTCAGAGTACCAAGGCGAACTGCCCGGTGGCCTGCGCTTCTCTGACAGTCGAGACGAGGCCACTCAAAAACTCGGTAACTCTGCGAGATTTCATCCAGATAGAGACAGCGAGTTTTGGGAATTGCCCGGGAACATCCGCTTTTTTGTCAGATATGCGGATGGGAGAAGAGCTATTCAAAGAGTTCAATTCGGAATTCTGTGGCGATAAATAACGTGCAACTTCCATGTGACACGGCCAAATGAAATACATCGCTCTAGCTCTCTTATGCGCCGCGACCGCGTTCTCAACCAACTTGACGTACGCGGATGACACTATCCCAACGAAGCTTCGCACCATAGTCTCGTGTCCTCTTGCCGACGGCACGCGTGCCACGCTTAAAGCCGAGTCCCACGGCGATGATGGCGACGCACTCTTCGTCGACGAAGGCGGTAAAACCCAGCCGGCTTTTCTCGACATGAATCGCCCCGGCTATCCTAGACACTCACGAGCCGTTGGGAATGGCGTTGTTCG
>NZ_JBCHAA010000028.1:0-47026 GCF_053525655.1 Trinickia camelliae | reverse complement strand
CGAACACCGTCAAACTCAGGCTCGACTACGCAGCGACGCCGAAGTGGAACATCGGTACGAACCTGACCTACCGAGGCAGCATCTACGCGCGCGGAGACGAAGACAACGAAGACGTGAACGGCAAGATCGCCGGGTACTTCCTGATCGATCTCGACACCACGTATCAGATCACGAAGCAGTTGCAGGTGTTCGGGACCGTGTCGAACCTGCTGGACAAGCGCTACGCGAGCTTCGGCGTGCTCGGGCAAAACTTCTTCAACGGGCCGAACCATACGTTCGACGGATTTGCGCCGGTCAATGAACAGTTCGTCGGACCGGGGGCGCCAAGAGGGGTGTGGGTGGGGATGCGGTACGCGTGGCGGTGAGCGTTCGCTTAAGAAGGCGAGGCCACGCAGTCCAATCGTCTGAGGACTCTTTAGCCGCACTCCAAAGGTGTTCAGTTAAGAGCGTGGATGACATGTTCAATTCAGGTACACAGGTGTTGCGTTTTGCAACACCTGTGGAGCACCTGATGCGCCGAAACTAGCTCTCGTCCCGAAGCGTGTCTTCGCGAGGCACGCACTGCATTTTTCGGTAGATCGTATTGCGCGATACGCCCAGTGCGCGCGCAGCGGCCGATACATTGCCGCCGTGTTGCGCAATCGCCGAGGCAATCGCGGAAGCGGCAACGTCCTCCAGCCGCGTGCCGTGAAGCGATGGCGGCGGGGCCAAAGCGATGGGCGCGACTGCCGTCTCGCGCAAATCGTCGAAGAAATCGTCGGGTAAATGCTCGCGCCGTATCTCGCCGTCCGCATCGACCATCGCCGCGGCGGTCCGCAAAAGATTGCCGAGCTGGCGGAAGTTGCCCGGCCAGGTGCATCGCTCGAACAGGGCCATGACGTCGCCGGATACGCTCAAGCGCTGGCCGGCTTGGTGACAGGCGGACTCGCTTTGCAGCAGCTTGGGAACGACTGCTGCAAGATCGGTCCGCTCGCGCAGCGGCGGCAATTTCACCACGAGGCCGTTCAACCGGTAGTACAAGTCTTCGCGAAAGCGGTTCTGGGACATCATTTCGCGCAGATCGCGGTGGGTCGCGCAGATAATCGCGACGTCGATCGGAATCGATTTCGTCGATCCAAGCGGGTTGACCTGGCGTTCCTGCAGGACGCGAAGCAGCCGAACCTGCAGCGGGTAGGGCATATCGCCGATCTCGTCGAGAAACAGCGTCCCGCCGTTTGCCTGCAGCAACTTGCCGATGGCGCCCTTGCGCTTCGCGCCGGTAAACGCGCCCTCCTCATATCCGAACAATTCCGATTCGATCAAGGTCTCCGGAATCGACGCGCAGTTCACCGCGACGAACGGGCCCGAGCGGCGCGGCGAATCGTTGTGAATGGCTTGGGCCAGCAGTTCTTTGCCGGTGCCGGTTTCGCCGGTGATGAGGATGGGGATGTCCTTGCCGATCACCTTGCGAACCTTGCCGATGACGGCTGCGACCTGCGGGTCGCCGGTGTCGAGGGAGCTCAATTTCGACAGCGCCTTGTCATCCGGTGCGGACCGTGCGGCGTCGTTGCGCTGCGCCGGCATGTCCTCGGCTCGCGCCGTCTGCTGCCAAGCGCCTTCGGCCATGGCGGGCCGCCTGAATTCGATGTTTGCGCAGACAACGGTGCCGTTGCCCAATTCCAGCGAAAGGTGATGCTCAGGGTTTCTCCGCAGACGATCGATCAACTGCGGGCTGGTCAGTCCGAATAGCGACGACAGCGTATGAGCGCGTAACGCGGCGAGCGGCATCCCCAACTGAAACTGGGCGCTGCGGTTAGCCGAAAGAAAGCGTCCGTCGCAGGTGAAGGCGGCGATCCCTTCCATCAGCGTGCCGAGGAATTCAGGCCGGCCATGAAAGGCAATCTGCAAGGTGCCGCGAAAAGCGTTGGAAAACAGATGATTCTCGATCATCTGCACCGACATTTTCGCGAGCGCCATCGTGTGCTGATGGTAGCTGCGATGGTCGCCCGTCACGTCCAGCACCCCGATCAAATCGCCATACGGATCGAGGATCGGAACACTGGAGCACGTCAGAAACCGATTGGCGGCCAGATAGTGCTGCTCGCCATGGACAACGGTCGCGCTGAGCTCGGCGATCGCGGTGCCGATCGCATTCGTGCCTTGCTGCTGTTCCGCCCAGTTTGCACCGGCACGCAACGCGACTTTCTCGGCCCGCTGCAGGAAGTCGTCATCGCCGATCGAATGAAGAATCAGCCCCTCCGCATTGGTCAGCACGATCATGCTTTGGGTGTTGGCGATCTGCTCGCGGAGGGTTTCCATGACGGGCAGGGCATGCGTGCACAGCACGCGGCTTTGTTCGAGCTTCAGTGCAAGGTCAGCAGTGGACAGCACGTCGTAATCCGGCCGCATTGACGTGGCGAGTCCGAAAGTCTGCGAGCGCTCGTGGGCCTTTTGAATCGATGGCACGAGCCAACGGCCTTCGGGGCATCGCAATGGGACGGCGTTTTGACCGATGTGTTCGAGCATTGTCTCCTCCGGTTACCGTTCCGGTCGCATCGCCGGAATCTAGGCGTTGGCAGGAGCAAGTTCCGCGCCAAATGCAGGCTGGGCTCGGTAGCGCCTCACTGAGCGTGGATCGCTTCATTACACCGAGTCGACGTGATCGCGCCCGGCGTCGCGCTCCACTATCGGCCTTGGCTGCTCGCCGAACTGCAGGGCCGCAAGCTGGGCATAAAGCGGCGAACTCTGTAGAAGGTCAGCGTGACGGCCCTGCGCGACGATGCGGCCTTGTTCCAGCACGACGATGCGGTCCGCCTGTTGCACCGTGGCAAGGCGGTGTGCGATGACCAGCGTGGTGCGGTTCTGCGCGGCGTTGTCCAGCGCCATCTGTACCAGCCGTTCGCTGGCCGCGTCGAGCGAGCTGGTGGCCTCGTCGAGCAGCAGGATGGGCGGGTTCATGAGGATCGCGCGAGCAATCGCGATGCGCTGACGCTGTCCGCCGGACAGCCGTACGCCGCGCTCGCCCAGAAACGTGTCGTAGCCTTGCGGCAGTTCTTCGATAAAGCCGGCAGCAGCGGCCATCGCGGCGGCGCGTTGGACTTGCGCAAGCGTGGCGTCGGGCGCGCCGTAGCGGATGTTGTCGAGGACGCTACCCGAAAAGATCACGGATTCCTGCAGCACCACCCCGATTGCCTTGCGCAACTCGGCGAGCGGCACCTGCCGCGTTGGGACGCCGTTGATCAGGATGCTGCCGGCATGCGGGTCGTAAAAGCGCAGTAGCAGTTGAAACACGGTGGTCTTGCCGGCGCCGGATGGTCCAACCAGCGCGACATGCTCCCCCTCGCGCACCTCGAGCGAGAGGCTGGAGAGCGCGTCGATGCCAGGGCGGGACGGATAGGAGAAGCTGACGTTGTCGAAGCGAACGCCGTCCCCGCGAGGCGGCAACGGCACCGTGGTCTCGGCTTCCATCACCGGTGAGCGCGCCGCCAGCAGTTGCAGGAGCCGCTCGGTGGCGCCGGCGGCACGCTGCAGGTCGCCCCAGACCTCGGCAACCGCCCCCACTGCGCCTGCAGTGAACACCGCGTAGAGGATGAACTGGGACAACTGACCAGGCGTCATGCGCCCGGCCAGCACCGCCTGCGCTCCGATCCAGAGCACGAACACGATGGCGGAAAACACCAGCACGATCACCACGGCGGTCAACCAGGCGCGTGCCCGGATTCGCGTGAGCGCCGTCTCGAAGGCGGCTTCCACTGCGCCGCCAAAACGCCGTGCCTCGAACGATTCCTGCCGGTACGACTGCACGGTCGGCATGGCATTGAGCACCTCGCCCGCCAGCGCGCTCGCGTTGGCCACCTTGTCCTGGCTGGCACGCGAGAGCCGCCGCACGCGCCGCCCGAAGATGATGATTGGCGCGACCACCACAATCAGCGTGGCGATGATGTAGCCGGACAGGACGGGACTGGTCACCACCAGCATCCCCACGCCGCCTATCAGCAGGAGGAAATTGCGCATGCCCAGCGACAAGCTGGTGCCTACCACTGTCTGGATCAACGTGGTGTCGGTGGTGAGCCGCGACAGCACCTCTCCGGTCTGCGTGGTCTCGAAGAACTGCGGACTCATCCGCGTCACGTGGTCGTAGACCGCACGCCGCAAATCGGCTGTCACCCGCTCGCCGAGCCACGAAACCAGGTAGAAGCGAAGCGCGGTGGCGCCGGCCAATACCAGCGAAACGACGAACAGCGTGAGGAAATAGCGGTCGATGTGCGTGCGGTCACCGCCGGCGAAGCCGCGGTCGATCAGGTATTTGAACGCCACCGGCAACGCCAGCGTCGCGCCCGCCGACGTCACTAGCGCCAGGAACGCTAACGCCCAGCGTCGGGCGTAAGGGCGCAGGAAGGGGAGCAGGGCAAAGAGGGGGCCGATACGCGTCGGGGAAGGTGCGGCATCTGGCATGGAGATTCCCGGGGATCGAAATGCGTTGATTGTGCCAGTCCCGTGATTCGAAGGACGTCCGCCTGCAGGGTCTGGCACGTCGATATCGATGGGACAAACGCCAAACAGTCAGTGACTTTTGGACCTATCATCCCGCTTGCGGGACTTTGCGTGAACAAGGGGTAAGGGGTGATCATGCTCGATCTGAATGATGTCTACTACTTCGTGCAGGTGGTGGAAAACAAAGGCATCACCGCGGCAGCACGGGCACTCGACCTGCCCAAGTCGAGCCTGAGCCGGCGCATTCTCGAACTCGAGGCAGCGCTAGATGCACGGCTTATCCAGCGCACGTCGCGGCGCTTTGTCGTGACCGATGTCGGTGAGGCGTTCTATAAGCACGCGGTTGCGATGCTGGTTGAAGCCGAAGCGGCCGAGAGCGTCGTCCGTCAACGGACGTCGGAGCCGAGTGGAACGATCCGGCTCTCCTGCTCGGTCGCTTTTGCGCAACTGGCGTTGGCCGAGTTGATCCCAAAGTTCATGGCCGAATATCCGCGCGTACGCATCGTTCAGCACGCGACAAACCGGCACGTCGACCCGGTCCAGGAGGGTTTCGACGTGTGCCTGCGCGCACATTCCACGCCGCTGCCGGATTCCACGCTGGTCCAGCGGGCCTTGGCGACGACCCCTTGGCATCTGTTTGCCGGGCCGGCCTATTTGAAGCGCAAGGGTGTGCCCGATAAGCCAGCCGAGCTTGCGGCCCACGACGGCATCGCGCTTGGGGGTGTGCAGGATACGCACGCGTGGCGTTTGCGCAATGTCCGCCATACGGACCAGGCTGAAGTCATTCCCTTCGAGCCGTATTTGCTGAGCGACGACATGGCTACGCTTAAAGTCGCGGCTTGCCGCAGCGTGGGCATCGTTGCGCTGCCCGGATATGTGGGGCAGCCCGAGGTCGAGAAGGGACAACTCGTGCGCGTACTGCCTCAATGGACGGCGGGCGTCGCGACGATCAGCCTGCTGATGCCGTCGAGGCGGGGGCTCCTGCCGTCGGTTCGGGCGTTCATCGACTTCCTGGTGGAGCACGTCCCGATTGCCGTGCAGTGCTGAGAGCGGCTTGCAGAATCGATCGCCGGGGACGTGTCTTATGCCGTTCGGAATACAATCGATTGCGATAAAATTGCAGCGCTCTCGTTATAATGCGGCATTCGTTGAATCGTTCCGTGCAGAAAACAAGAAATAGGGCTGTCGTGAAAGCAAAATCACCTCTGGCAAGCAACAACAGGCGGTCTGTCACGATGAAGCAGGTCGGGGAACTGGCTGGGGTGCATGCCTCGACCGTTTCGCGCGCGCTCAATCCGGACACGCGGTCGATGGTCGATGCCGAGTCGCTCGCGCGGGTCATGAAGGCAGCCAACACATTGGGATATCGACTCGACCCGGTGGCGGCAAGTCTTCGTACCGGCCGTTCGCAGCTGATCGGCATTATGGTTCCGGACATTGCGACTAACGTCTTCACGCCGATTTTGACGGGTGCGGCCGAGCGCCTTTCCGAATACGGCTACTCCTCTATCGTTGCCTATGTCGGAAGTGACAGCGACAAGCAATTCGATCTTGCGCAGGGTTTGATCGCCCGGCGTGTAGATGGTCTGATTCTCGCGACGGTGAGCCGCGACGATCCGCTTGTGTCGTTCTGCATTGAAAAGGGCGTGCCGACGGTTCTGGTGAATCGCACCGAGAAAGAAACCCGGCTACCCGGGGTGGTGTCGGACGAATTGCTCGGCATGCAGCTCGCGGTCGACCATCTTGTGGAGTTGGGACACTCGTCGATAGGCCATCTTGGGGGCCCACTCGTCCATTCAACCGGCTTCTTGCGGCACCGCGGATTCATCCACGCTCTTTCTGGCCATGGTCTCGATGCGGCCTCGGCCCCGTGTGAGTTCGCGGACAACTACACGCGCGAGCAGGGTGCGGAAGCTGCACGCCGGCTCTTGAGCGCCCGGCCCGACGTGACTGCAATCGTGGCTGCGAATGACCTGCTTGCACTAGGCGCGTACGACGTATTGCGCGAGAGAGGCTTGAATTGCCCTCGCGAGCTTTCGATAGTGGGGCATAACGACATGCCTCTTGTCGACCTGGTCGATCCGCCTCTCACGACGATTCGCATCAGCCATACGGAGATGGGGCGCCAGGCCGCCGATCTCCTTCAGCAAGCCATCGAATCGAACGACAATCCTGCCCGCAACGTGGTGCTGCCGCCGAAACTCATCGTGCGTGGCTCGACAGCGGCTCCGCCCAAGGGCGCTTCGAAGAAGTCGCCTAAGGCCGCAGCATCCAAACGCGCCAAACCTGTCTGAAACGGCGTTTAGTCACTAGCCTGCGGGCGGACTGCTGCTCGAAGACAGGGGATGGTGCGGATGTCGAACCGTCCCCTGTTCGTCGGAGTTGGCTAAAAGGCTGACCGAATGCCGCCCCCGAGCGTAAAGCCCGACGATAGCCGGCTTGCTCGATCGGACAGGAAGGCTGCGTAGAGGTCGGTGCGCTTGGACAGCGGGTAGGCGTAGCCGATTGCCCAGGTATTGCGGTATACAGCGCTTTTTCCGGAACTCTTCGAATAAGCGTCGGAGCCAAGTATGCGGCCGACACCGATGGGTATCGAGAAGCCTAGTTGGCCCGTATTAATTCCAATGTTGCCGGTTGAGACCCGATCCCAGATATGTTGGTATTGCGCGTACAGCGTGACGAAATTGGTGCCGTACGACATGCCTAGATTGGCAACGGATTGTGTCGTCAGTCCCGGGAGGGAGGTGCCCAGATCGCCTGGGGTGACGTTGAATTTGATTTGCTGCCAAACCGCCGACGCCGCAAACGAGCCTTGATTGAAGGACAACTGCCCGCTCCACTTGTTTTGCCCCAAATGTCCGGCGGCGTTGCCGAAGGAGTACATCCCCTTTCCGGAAATGCCACCGAAGACCGGGCTTGCATAAACGACGGAGTTCGGCCACTCGCCGGCGTTGCCGAATACGCCTTGGCCGTTAACACCCTCATAGCTATGGACGACGATCGGCGAAAACACGAACGAATTAAAAAATGGATTGAACGTGATCGTCGAGAACCAGAGCGGAGGTGGTATCAGGCCGCTTGTCAGCGAGCCGAAATTTCCCTTTAAGCCGACGTAGGCGTTGCGCGAAAAGAGTCCGTCCGCCGGGAAGCCTGGCCGCCCGTACTGCCCGTTTTGGATGTTGACGTAGCTCTCGAGAGCAAAGATCACACTGGTGCCCCCGCCGATATCTTCGCTACCTCTTATTCCCCAGAACGAAGAGGTCATCCCGCCATTGCCAGCGAGTACCGCCGTGTGGCCGCCGAGCGCCTTTTTCTCGCCAATAAAAGAATCGAGTATTCCGTACAGTTGGACGCTTGACTGCGCGAACGCGCTCTCCGCGATAAGTCCGGCACTCAAAACAATCGCCTGCATCAATCTTTTCGATCTCACGTCTTTTCCTTTAAGCGGTCTATGTCGTTGACTTCGTATTTAAGTAGGATGACTAAGTTGGTGCTGCAAATTTGAAGCGTTGATAGCGCTGAGTGGCGACCGAGCATCTGCCTTTGGGGCTTCGTGGATCATTCGACTGATGCCGTAGCGCTCCATGCCGGCTATGCCACCCTCGTCGCGCGTCGCGCGCGACAGCGTTTCTATCGTTGGGGTAAATTTATTGCAATCGATTGCACAACGTAACTGGGGTATACCTGCATCAACCATTCAAGCGAATGGCTGGCGATTTGCCGGGTTTCGGAGGTTTTGGAGCGATCTGATTAGCGTTATCCCCGACAAACGTCCTTTTGATGGCAGGGTATGATGGTGACGTCTCTGCAATCGATTGCGAAGCTTCTGGGCCCCATTTTTTAACATCATCAACGAGGCAAACATGGAACCGAACCAACCGTCAAAACAGGTACGTCAATACATCAAGCGCGATGCCGCGCAAGAGCGCGCGTTCTCTCCCGCCGTGATCACGCAGGGCGGCAGAATCGTCTGGCTGGCAGGCCAGACCGTGGTTGAAGACTCGAACGGCAAGTCGCTGTCGGGCGATTTCGCGGGACAGGCACGTGAGATCTTTTTACGAATCGGCGCGACGCTCGAACAGGCTGGTGGAACCTTGACGGATATCGTGACGATGACCGTGTCGATTACCGACGCGAGATTCGGCGACCAGCTCACCAAAATCCGCAAGGAGATCTTCGGTGACAATTTTCCGGCGAGTGCCTTGATTACCGTGGCCGGACTGGCCAAGCCGGAAATGCTCGTGGAGGTGCAGGCAATCGCGGTGGTTGGCTAGTCGTCCGCGATTGCAATATGTCGCGTAGGGCAGGGTGGGGGCGTACGCCCCCACCCTTGTTTGTTACTCGGCTGCTGGATTTCGCGCTGACTCGCCGCTCATCACGATGAAATGGCAGTCTGTTTGCGCGGCAATGCACAACTGCTCCCCATTGCTGAATCGGTCGAGTGCAATGGCATGTCCTTCGGCAAGCGCGACAGTCCCATCTGCAACGCCGACACTCAGCGTACCGTTGATCGCATAGATCCACGCATTCCATCCGCGCTCCACCTGCAGATTGATGTTCGCCTGCGCGTCGAGAAAGCCGTCAAAGAGTGAAAAGGGTTGAGGAAGGCGAACGGGCGAACGGATATCGCCGAACTCACCGGCGATGACGCGTACCCGAACGCCGTGATCGGTATAGGTAGGGACATCCTCCGATTCGAGGTGCACGGCGTACGGCGCAACGTGCTTCTTGGACGCGGGGAGGTCGACGAAGAACTGCAGGCCATGGACTTCCGGATCGTCGCCGAATGGCCATTCGTCGTGAGTCACGCCTCGGCCAGCAACCATCCAATGCAAGGATCCGGGCGTGATCGGAAGGTCGTTGCCGATCGAATCGGAATTGAAATGCGCGCTGCGGGAATCTTCGAAGACGTACGTGACCGCCGAAAACCCGGCGTGCGGGTGAGGTCCGAATGTCGGCTCTTTCATCCGGAAGTGATCCACCATGAGCAGGGGATCCATCGCGCCTTCGAATTGGGTATGCCGGAAGCTGCTAGCGGAGAAGTGTTTGCCGATCGTCAACGGTGCGCCAGTAACGGGCTTCTTGACGCGAATCGCATTTGCGAGCATGAGAATCCACCTTTGAATTGGGTGTGCGAGCCGATGACGAGTCCACGTTTGCAAGCGGCCAGACACCACGTTGAGCTGATATTCATGCTACTGGGAAACCCGCGGCTGCATAACCGTCCGAAATTGGACTTAGCGTGCTACGGATGGGACGATGTCGCTGCCGCTGGCGGTTGCGCCGCATGAGGTCCTCATGCGGCGCGGAATTGAATTGAAAACGCGCGCCATCAACCGGTCAGCACGTGCGTATGTTGGAGAATCGTAGTCAAAAGAAAGAACAACACGAATGGGTATTGCATCCGCATCCATTCCTTGGATCGTGCGAATGAAACGAGAACGCCTAGCGTGATCATCAGAAGCATCGCTGCCCCTAGCCATTGCGTATTTTTAAAAAATAGCAGAACGGCCCCAGTCAGTTCCGCCACCGCAATGGTTACCCTGAACCAATCCGGGTAGCGCCATTTTGCAAATTCCGAACGGATGATCGCCGGTCCCACGAGGTTGACGATACCAGCGGAGAGAAACGCCGCTGCTGTGATGAGAATCATGGGTTCCATACCGGTTCTCGCGCTTAATTCCAGGGCATGGGAGGCACCCTGTCGGTCCATGACTGAGACAATCTCGAGGAGAGACCCGACTTCTCGATGATCTCTGCCGCGAGCGACTCGACCTCGGCTAGGACTTCGCGTTGTTGACGGAATTTGGTGAATTCCCAATCCCGATACACGATCTCACCGTTCACCAACACCACCTTCGCGTCAGTGCCCTTTCCCGCGCCAAGGAACACGGATAGCGGCCGCTGAAGCGATCCGATATGCGGACCACGCATGTCGAAAACGGCGATATCGGCCAACTTTCCTGGTTCTAGAGAGCCGAGTTCCTCGGAAACACCTAGCACGTGCGCAGCGTTGATGGTCGCCATTTCGAGGCTGCGCTCGAAGGGCATGCGGGTCGGATCCAGGTGGCGTTGGTGCTGGAACAGCACGCAGGCTTTGATTTGCTCCAGCATGTCATTGGTATAGTCGACCATCGCGCCGTCGGTTCCGAGTGCGGTGGGCACCCCCGCCTTCAGCGCATTGGCGGCAGGCGCGATTCCGCCGCCGCGCATGGCTTCGCTGGTCGGGGTGTACACGAGGCCGGCGCCGACCTGAGCCATGTGTTCAAGGTCCAGTTCCGTGCAGTGAATTCCGTGAATCAACATCCAATGCTGGTCGAGCACGCCGAGTTGCATCAAATAGCGGACATCGGTTCGTCCCGTCTGGCGCAGATGCTTTAAAAATCCCTTTTCGACCGAGAACGTGCCGGCGGCAATGTGGCTGCTGATTCGCACATCCAGCTTCCTGGCCAGTTCCGTGCCTCGAATGATCAGCTCTTCGGTGCTCATCCCCGAGGAAGTCCAATGGGCATTGGCTTCGATGACCATCCCCATCCGGATCAGCCCATCATGCTTGCCGTCCCAGCGGCGAATCTCTTCTTCGACCGACGCGAGCGATTCGTCGAGCGAGAGCGGATGATCGAGAAATCGACTGTTTCTGCAGCGTAGCTCCTTGCCAAAGAACTGTCGGATTCCGATCTCGGCTTGGGATTCGACGATGGCCTTGACTGTATCTTCGTCGGTTACAGAAACGGAATGGTTGAACGATGTCGTCGTGCCCGTAGCCAGCATTTCGAGGCCGCACTGATAGCCTGCAAGACGCATCGCGTCGCTCGAAAGGTTCTTGACCAGTGGAAAGACAAGGTCGCTGATCCAATCCTCGAGGAGCAAGCCATCGGCGATGCCCTTGAACAGCGAGTACCACGTGTGCTGATGCAGGTTGATGAGGCCAGGTATGACGAGGCATCCGGAAGCATCGATCACTTCGTCGAAGCTCCCTGCCGGTACGTTTTCCCTGGAGTAAACGCCCGTGATCTTTTTTCCTTCAATGGTGACTGCGCCATCCTCCAGAATGTCTCTTTTTTTATTAACGGTCGCGATGTATCCGTTCTTGATAAGTGTCTTCTTCATGATCTACTCGATTCGCGTGAATTCAAATGCCGGCCGCGAATGCGGCCGGCAATCAGGCTTTCATCGTCATTGATTGAGCGTCAATGAACTAGTCCTTCGGCGGCCACGTCGGGACAGGCTCTTTTCCGGATGGGAACCGCACATTCTTCGACCGGGTGAATTCCTTGAGTGTCTCCGTGGCATTCTCTCGACCGAATCCGCTTCCCTTCACGCCGCCAAACGGTGAACCCAGAAAGGCCCGGCGCATGTAGTTATTCACGAAGATCATGCCGGCCTCCAGGCGGGGCGCGAGTTTCCATGCGCGATGCTCATCCTTGGTCACGATCGCCGCCGTCAGGCCATATGCGGTTCCGTTTGCAATTTCAACGGCCTCGTCTTCGTTGCTGAAGCGCATCAGGCACGCAACAGGCCCGAAGATCTCTTCCTGCGCGACGGTCATATCCGGCGTGATATCCGCAAGCACGGTAGGCGGGACCCAATAGCCATCCTTGTAACGGGCATCGGTCGGCACCTTGCCCTGAGTGACGAGTCGAGCGCCTTCTTTCAGGGCGATGTCGATGTAGTTCATCACGCGATCGCGTTGTTTGCCGTCGACCATCGGCCCGATATCGGTCGCTTTGTCCAAGCCATTCCCGACAACGAGCTTTTCCGTTGCGCGTGCGAATTTCTCTTCGAACTCCTCGTATCGCGACGCGTGCACCAGAATTCGGGCTGTCGACGTGCATGCCTCGCCTTGGTTATAGAACATGCCTTCCAGTGCAACGTTCAGGGCGACATCCATGTCGGCGTCTTCGAGAATCATGAGCGCGTTCTTGCCACCCAACTCCATCGTCGCGTAGGTAATATTTTTCGCGGCGCTTTCCAATACGCGCCTGCCGGTGCTGGTGGCGCCCGTGAAGCTGATGCGCTCGACCAGCGGATGGGATGCCAGCGCCGGGCCTGCCTTGATGCCGGGAACGACGTTCAACACGCCCGGAGGCAGCACTTGATTTGCCAGTTCGACCAGACGCAGGACGGTAAGGGGCGCCTGTTCTCCGGGTTTCACGATGACCGTGTTGCCGGCCGCCAGCGCGGGGGCGGATTTCTTGGCGAAATGGATCGGAGGCCAGTTGAACGGGAGGATGGCTGCAACGACACCGTACGGTTCGAACAGGACCCGTGCCTCGATCGCTCCCTGGTCCAGAATCTCGCCGTGCAATGTGTCGGCGAGGCCTGCGAAGTAGTCAAAGCAGGCATGGCAATACGACACGTCGAAACGTAGCGCATCGCGCTTTGGCTTACCGACTTCGCGCGCTTCCAGCTCGGCGAGTTCATCGGCATGTTCTTTGATCTTGGCCGCGACTTGGCGAAGCAGTTGCGCGCGGTCACGTGGAGAACGGTTTCGCCAATCGCGCACGTAAGCTTGCCTCGAGTCTTGGACAACGCGATCGACCAGCGCTTCGTCGCCCGAGACGACCTTTCCGAGCTGTTGACCGGTCGCGGCCTCTTCGACAAAAAAGAATTCGTGTTCGTTCGTGACCTCGACCGCGCTGCCATGCGCGAGAGCACTCCAGTACGGGCGAGCCAGATTGGAACGGTCCTGGTTTGATTCAGTCATGATTCAACATCTCCATACAATCGATTGCACTTGAAAATCCGCGCGGTCCCCATTGAACGATAGGAGTGTAGGCTAGATGCCATATCCGCTTCTGCAAACTCTATTGCAATCGATTGCAGATTGCAAGGTGATTCGGAACGTCGCTCCTCGAGTTGCGGCCATGGGACGGCGCCCGGCGCTGCGGCTTTCAAAGCCTATGCGCAGTGGAGGGGGACGAAAAGACCGAAATGCTGGACGGTGCGTCCTATAGGCGGTCTTTTCCTTGGCTCTCAAAGCTAATAGCGCAAGCAATGACCCGGTCGCAGCCAGGCTTTGGCGAGTTCGAGCTTGGCTTTAGGATCATGCTTGCGCACACGGTAGCGTCACGGACGCAGGCGCAATGCTCAAGTACCGTGCGTCGTTTCACCGGCAGGCGAGACTTCTGGGGCCGACATGGCAAGAGAATCCCGCGGATGGCGCCGGCGGAAACGAGAGAGAAAAAAGACGCTCAAGGCGGCTACCGCAATAGGAAGCGAGACGGCTGCGAACATGACTTTGGGCGCCCAGTGCGCAGCCAGCATCGCGCCGCCAATCATGGACCCGACAATCGAGCCGACGCGGCCCATTCCCAGTGTCCACGCCACGCCTGTCGCTCGCGAGGTGGTCGGATAAAAGCCGGCGGACAAGATACTCGTGCCGGTCATGGCTCCACCCGTGCCGACGCCCGTTACAAACAACGCCAGCAGAGCCAACGCCGGAACGCTGGTCAGATGACCGAGGGAGGCTAGGCTGACGGCGGCACACAGGAACGCTCCTGCAACGACATATTGCGGATTGATGCGGTCCATGAGAAAGCCCAAAAAGACAGCGCCGAGTGCATTTCCCGTCAAATAAAGCGCGGTCATCAAAGATGCGCTGCTAAATGGAACGCCGGTCTCTTGAATCAGGATCGTTAGCCAATTGCCGAGGAAGTAGACGACGAGTAGCGCCATGAACCCTGTTACCCAGAGCAATAGCGTCCCACCGCGGAGTTCTCGGCGAAGCAGTTCCGACACCGGAGAGCCCGTCACCGCGCTTTCACCGATTGTGAACTCGACATCGAGACTGGAGATATCGGGAGCAATGCGCCGGACGATCGATCGGGCCTCGTCCTGGCGGCCCTTGGTAATCAGAAACCGGGCTGATTCAGGCAGCCATAGCCATAGAGCGATCGCGAGGATCAGCGGCAAGGATCCACCCAGTATCAACATCGATTGCCAGCCGAAGGTCCCGATCATCCGGGCCGCGATCAGACCGCCCAGAACCCCGCCCGTTGAAATTCCGCAGCCAAGAGGCGCTACGAGCGTTGAGCGAAGGCGATCGGGGCTGTATTCCACTGCGAGCGTGTAGGCGTTCGGCATGGCGCCTCCGAGTCCCAAACCAGTGAGGAATCGAAGAACCATCAGTGCGTGAAGCGAAGTCGCCCCGGACGATGCCAAGCTGACAAGGCCGAAGAACACGACCGTGGTCACGAGCATCGTCTTCCGGCCGAAACGGTCAGCCAAGGGGCCAAACAAGAACGAACCTAGTGCCAAGCCGAAGAAGCCGGCGCCAAAGACCGGTGCGAGATCGGCAGGATTCGCACCGAAATGCATTTTTAGCGATGGCGCGATATATCCCAGTACGACCGTGTCGTAACCGTCCAGGACAAGGATAAAGAAGCAAAAGACAAACGTTCGGATCTGGAAGCTGGATATCGGCCGCTCGTTGATCAACGAGCGAATGTTGATGGGGCTGGAGAAAGGCATATTCAATCCCTGTAGCGTGCGGTACGTGACCGCATCTTATTGCAATCGATTGCAGTCTAAGTATTAGGGTTTTCCTTCGCTCGCGTAGTCGCCGTCTAGATCGTTGGGGCCGTTTTCATTGGACTCGGCGCGCCAATGCGCCGATGACGATCATCGAGTTTCGGAGAAATCACCCGTTGACAACCCAACTCTTGCATCCTACTATGCAATCGATTGCAAGGAGATCAAGTCATGTCGAAGATGACGCAAGACGGCAGCATCGTCACCGATGCTGAATCTGTCACGAGGATTGTTCAGTCAACGATGAGCGGTGGAAGCAATGCGCGACTCGCCGCGGTAATGAGCGCGCTTGTCACCCATGTGCACGCATTTCTTCGAGAGGTGCGGCTGACAGACGAGGAATTCGAGCAGGGGTTGGACTTCATCCGGCAGGTGGGGCTGACGTGCACCGATAGTCACAACGAAGTCGTCCTGCTTTCCGACGTATTGGGGTTTTCGACCCTTGTGAAGGTGCTCAACAATTCGCTTCATGAAGAAAGCACCGGTGGCGCATTGCTCGGTCCGTTCTATCGGGCGGGATCGCCTCACTACGAGATGGGGGCGTCCATTGCGCGGGCGCCAACCCCAGGGCGGACTCTTTATGTGACGGGGCGAGTGCAGGATACCCGTGGAGAGCCCATTCCGCATGCGAAGGTCGACGTATGGCAGGCCTCGCCCGTGGGGCTATACGAGAATCAGGATCCTGAACAACCCGAGATGAATCTCCGTGGTCATTTCTTCACGGACCAGAGCGGTTCCTTCAACTTCAAAAGCATCCGCCCCGCCGGCTACCCGGTGCCCACGCATGGGCCAGTCGGCGTCTTGCTGAGAGAACAGAAGCGTCACCCGTATCGGCCCGCACACCTGCACTTTGTGGTGATTGCGGATGGGTTCTCGACACTCATTTCGCAGATCTTCGCAGACGATGCGGAGCACCTTAACTCGGACGTCGTGTTTGGCGTCACCCGTGATCTTGTGGGAAGGTTTGAACCGCATGATGCGGGAACCGGGCCTTACCCTGATGAGCCGGAACGCTATTTCACGCTCAACTGCGAGTTCATTCTCCCCAAAGGTGTCGCGACTCTGCCGACGCCTCCCATCAAGTAAAAGGAGCGCCTCATGACGAATCCCCTGAATGGAAAGGTCGCCGTTGTCATTGGAGGCACCGGTGGCATTGGGAAAGCGACTGCCACCAGGCTTGCCGCCGCTGGCGCCAAGGTTGTCGTGGCCGGGAAACCTGGCGACTCCTCCGCGGAGAACATCGCGGGAACCTTGCCGGGCGAAGGGCACATGGCCGGAGCAGCCTCTCTTGTTGACAGCGATACCCTGGTTGCGCTCGTCGACGCGGTAAGCGATCGATACGGGCGAGTGGATATTCTGGTCAACGCAGCGGGCTTTACGAAAGCGGTGAAGCACGACGATCTCGAAGGACTGACCGACGATCTGATCGATGAAATCTTCAAGGTCAATTGGCGAGGGCAGTTCGCCGCAATCCGTGCGTTTCGCCATTTGCTGGCTGCCCATGGCGATGGCCTCGTCGTCAACGTCTCTTCGATCTCCGCGACGACCGGAAGCGGAAGCAATGTGGCCTACTGCGCGGCGAAAGCCGGCTTGGACATCATGGCCGCCTCCCTCGGTCGTGTGCTGGCGCCGCAAATCCGAGTGGTCAATGTTTCGCCCGGTGTTGTAGACACGACGTTCGTTCCCGGTCGGGGAGCCGATTTCAACGACAAGGTCGCAGTGAGCACGCCGCTCGGAAGAATTGGGACGCCCGAGGACATTGCGGCAGCAATCGAGGCGTGTGCTACCCATCTCCGATTCACCACCGGCGTGACGCTCGTCGTCGATGGCGGGCGCCGATTGAGTTAGCAGCACTTGTTTCGAGGTAGGAAATGCATTCACGCAAAACGATCATCACCTGTGCGGTCACCGGAAATATCACCAAGCCGGAGCAGCACCCCGGTCTTCCGATTACGCCGGAGCAGATTGCCCGGTCTTCTCTAGAGGCGGCAGCGGCGGGCGCCGCTGTGGTCCATCTTCACGTGCGCGATCCGAAGACGGGTCGTCCTTCGATGGATATCGAGTTGTATCGGGAGGTTATTCGATTAATTCGCGAGGACGATAGCGATCTGATCATTAACCTAACGACAGGACCGGGCGGTCGATTCATCCCAAGCGACGAAGATCCAAGGATTGCAGCAAAGGGCAGTACGCTCTTGCCGCCGGAGCGGAGAGTCGAGCACATTCTCGAGTTGCGGCCGGATATCTGCTCGCTGGATCTGAACACCATGAATTCCGGCGATAGCGTCGTGATGAATACGCCAAAGAACGTGACACGAATGGCCGCGATCATTCGCGAAGCGGGCGTCAAGCCGGAGCTCGAAATCTTCGATTCCGGCGATATGCACCTCGCGGTGGACCTGATCAAATCGGGGGTGCTCGACGGACCAGGGCTTTGGACCATCGTAATGGGCGTCAAGTACGGATTCTCGGCGTCGCCAGAGACGCTGCTTTATGCACGCAGCCTTTTGCCGTCCGGCGCGACTTGGGCCGCGTTTGGCATTGGTCGCTATGAGTTTCCGATTGTTGCGCAATCCTGGCTCGCGGGAGGTCACGTAAGAGTCGGCCTCGAGGACAACATCTACGCATCCAAGGGCGTTCTTGCTGAAAGTAACGCCGAGCTTGTCCAGCGGGCCAAAGACATCGTGCTCTCGCTTGGTGGGGAAGTTGCCACTGCGCAGGAAGCGAGAAATCAGTTGGGGCTATCGAAATGAAGCAAGTCGATCGCGCCACAACGTCAGAGTCATCATCAGTAGACCAAAGTGTATTTATCGCGCCAGGCGCCACGTTGATTGGAGACGTGACGATTGGTGGTTTTGCCTCGATTTGGTTCAACTGCGTCTTGCGAGGTGACGTACAGAGGATCGTCATTGGAAAGCGAACGAATATTCAGGACGCAACGATCATTCACGGCACCACGGGTGGAAATCCGGTAATCATCGGCGACGACGTTACCGTCGGTCACGGTGCGATCCTGCACGCGTGCACGATCGAGCGTGGCGGATTCGTTGGTTTTGGCGCACGCGTGCTCGATGCCGCGGTAGTCAAAACCGGAGGGATGTTGGCGGCGGGATCGTTGTTGACCTCGGGAAAAATCGTTGGCGAGAACGAACTGTGGGCAGGCAATCCGGCCAAGTTCCTTCGGTTGCTTACGGAGGAAGAGCGTTTGGCGATGCGTGCATCGAGCGAACGCTATGTTCAGTTGGCGAATCATTATCGAAATCGGAAATTTTCCATCGCAACCTATTAGGAAGTTAAATGAAGAAAGTCTACGTAACCGAAGCAAGTCAGAACATTGATTCGCTTCATTTGGATCTTGTTGATCAGGCGGCTCCTGAGATCGGTGACGATCAAGTCTTGATCGAGGTTGCCTGCGCTGGTGTCAATCCAAGCGACGTCAAGGCGGTTCTCGGCGCGATGCCGCACGCGGTTTGGCCGCGCACGCCCGGTCGCGATTTTGCGGGCGTTGTCTTGAAGGGGCCGGCGGGGCTTGTCGGGAAGGCGGTATGGGGTAGCGGTGGGGAATTGGGGATTCGTGTGAACGGCTCTCACGGGCGATACTTGGTTGCTCCGGCCGCCGGTGTGCGCGTCAAGCCCGCGAATCTTTCAATGGAGCAGGCTGGGTCCGTCGGGGTGCCTTTCGTGACGGCTTACGAGGGGTTGCGGCGAGCGGGCAATGTCAAGAAGGGCGATACGGTGCTGGTGCTCGGCGCAAACGGCAAAGTGGGGCAAGCGACGATTCAGCTTGCAACGATGGCGGGTGCGAAGGTCTTCGGCGTGGAACGAACGGCACAACCGTACATGGGTCACGCCAACGGTGAGGTAACGATGATCGACGCGTCCACGGAAAAGATCGATGAAGTCGTGCGAGCAGCGACGAGCGGACACGGCGCGGATATCGTCTATAACACCGTCGGGAGTCCGTACTTCGAACAGGCGAACCGAGCCATGGCGAGGGGGGCGGTTCAGATTTTTATCTCGACCATCGATCGCGCGATTCCCTTCGATATCTTCAGTTTTTATCGTGGACAGCACACCTACGTTGGAATCGATACGTTGGCGCTCGACAGCTCCGATGGTGCATCGATACTCGATCGTCTTGCGCCCGCATTCGAGAATGGAACGCTCCGGCCATTCCCGATCAACCCAGCCACTGTCTTCTCGCTTGAAAACGCCACGCTGGCGTATCAGGCCGTCCTGCGCGGAAGCGCCGACCGCGTGTTGCTGAAGCCATGAAATTTTTCCCAATCCATCTTTTGAACTTCGAAGGGGCTTTCAATCTTCCCCTATGGGTCGCTAACGACCTTGGAATATTTGAAAAGCATGGGCTTGTCGTCACCACCGAATACACAAAAGGCTCGGTCGACATGGTCGAGCGTCTGGCTGAGGGGGCCGCGCAGATTGCGCTGACGAGCGTCGACAATGTCATCGCGTACGCGTCAGGCCACGGCGAGACGGCCAATCGTGCTTCGCTCGATTTAATCGCATTCATGGGAGGTGATCGAGGATTTCTTTCGTTGGTCGCGCGTCCGGAGATCGCGTCGATCGCTACGCTGCGTGGCAAGAATGTATCGGTCGACGCCATAACGACCGGCTTTGCCTACGCGTTTCGAAGTGTTCTGACGGCCCATCATGTGGACGCAGGCGGTGTCAATTTTGTGGCAGCGGGCGGCACCGGCAATCGATATCGGGAATTGATGGCGGGTGCTCATGATGCAACGCTGGTCCGGTCGCCGTTCGATGTCCTCGCGAGACGTCAAGGATTCAATGTCCTCGCGAACGTAAGCGAGTTATTTCCAAGCTACCTTGGCACGGTGGGTGCCGCGCGACGTTCTTGGGTTGAGGAAAATCGAACGCAAACCATTGCTTTCATCCTTGCGTACCGCGAGGCATTGAAATGGATATGGAATAACGACAATCAAGAAGCCGCGATCGAAATTCTTAAAAATCGATTTCCGGAACTTTCCGAGCCCGACGCGACGGTGGTTTACGAGTCTCTCGTCGACGGTAGGAGTGGGTTGCTCTTTGACATGGAAATTCCCGAAGACGGTGTGAATCAGGTTGCTGCAATCCGTTCCGCTCACTCGAAGGCGAAGAACATCGCGAGCCTTCAGGAATACGTGGACCTCCAATACTTGTGCGAAGCACGCAGGTCGGCTCTTTGGTGAATCGACGCGGGAGAGTAGAGCGGATGAGAAAACGGCGACGCTCTGACTAATGAACAGTTCGTAGTACAGAAAACGTGAATGGACTCATGAAAGCAATCGATATTTTAAGGGTACTGGGCTTGGTGGTATCCATAGCGGCCGCATCGGGCGCTTATGCACAGGCGAGCGGCATGATGGAGAGCCCCGGTTCAATGTCAGCTGCACCGAACGCCAAAGCAGTCAAGAAGGCGGACCGCAAGCTGGCCCTGGATGTGCGCAAAGCGATGGGGAAGGTGCGTGGCTTCGACGTGTCGAATGTGTACGTGCATGCGCGCGGCGGCGCGGTGACGCTGTCCGGAACAGTGCCCGCGGTTTCGCAGATCAGCCAGGCCGAGCAAATCGCGAAAGCCGTGCCTGGCGTGACGTCGGTCAGGAATAAGATCACGCTTGTGGTGCCGTGAATCTGGCGCCAAGTCCGACGACGAACCTTGAAGGGGTCAATCATGTCACCTCCCTCATTGCCTGCCTTCCGCCGCGAGAGTGGCAAGGTTGTCACTGCCGCCGATGCGGTCCGTCTCATTCGAAGCGGCAATTCGGTTGCCACATCGGGGTTCGTCGGCATCGGATTTGCCGAGGAAATCGCGATTGCGCTGGAGGAGCGGTTCCTGTCGGAGGGCGAGCCGCGCGATCTGACGCTCGTGTACGCGGCCGGTCAGGGCGATGGGAAGCATCGGGGGCTAAACCATCTGGCTCACGAGGGCCTGCTGCGCAGGGTGATCGGCGGGCACTGGGGGCTTGTGCCACAGCTCGGGCGCCTGGCGATGGAGAATCGCGTGGAGGCCTACAACCTTCCACAGGGGGTGATCTCGTGCCTGTTCCGTGACATCGCGGGTGGGCGGCCGGGGCACCTGAGCCGGATCGGCTTGGACACATTTGTCGATCCGCGCAGGGGCGGCGGCAAGATGAACGAGCGCACAACCGAGGATCTCGTGGAGATCTGTCGCCTGGGCGGCCAAGAATGCCTGTTCTACAAGGCCTTCCCCATTGATGTTGCAATCATTCGCGGCACCACGGCCGACGTCGACGGCAACCTCACGATGGAGCGCGAGGCGCTGACGCTGGAGTCGCTGTCGATCGCCACAGCGGCACGAAATAGCGGGGGTGTCGTGATCGCCCAGGTTGAGCGAATCACGGAACGCGGCACGCTGCATCCGAGACAGGTGAAGGTGCCGGGCGTCCTGGTCGACTGCATAGTGGTCGCTCGTCCGGAGAACCATTGGCAGACGTTCAGCACATCGTACAACCCCGCCTTCACCGGAGAGATCCGGCTCCCGGCGGTCGCCGTGCAACCGCTGCCTCTGGACGAGCGCAAGATCATTGCGCGTCGCGCAGCCATGGAATTGATGCCGAACAGCGTCGTCAACCTGGGCATTGGCATGCCCGAAGGCATAGCGGTCGTCGCTGCTGAAGAAAAGATCGGAGATCTGTTGACCTTGACCGCGGAGCCGGGCGTGATCGGCGGCATTCCGGCCAGCGGATTGGATTTCGGCGCAGCGGTCAACACGCAGGCCGTCATCGATCAGCCTTACCAGTTCGACTTCTACGACGGCGGGGGGCTTGATGTGGCGTTCCTTGGCCTGGCCCAGGCCGACCGCGAAGGGAACCTGAACGTCAGCAGATTCGGCTCGCGTGTGGCAGGCGCAGGGGGCTTCATCAATATCAGCCAGAGTGCGAAGAAGGTCGTTTTCGTCGGCACGTTCAACGCGTCCGGGCTCGAGGTAGAGGTCCGGAACGAGCAGTTGGTGATCAGGCGCGAAGGGGTCGTGTGCAAGTTCGTGGAGCAGGTCGAGCAGGTTACCTACAGCGGCTCGGCGGCTGTGCGGCGTGGCCAGGAGGCGTTGTACGTCACCGAGCGCTGCGTATTCCGCCTGACCGGGGGCGGGCTCGAGTTGATGGAGATCGCGCCGGGCATGGATCTGGAGCGCGACGTGCTGTCGAAGATGGCCTTCCGGCCGGCTGTGGCGGCACAAATCAAGCTGATGGATCCGGCAATCTTCTCGGCCACGCCGATGGGACTACGCGAGACCTTGCTACGGGTACCGCTGTCCCAGCGTTTCCTGTTCGACGCCGCGCAAGGCATTTTCTTCGCGAACTTCGAAGGCCTGACGGTGCGCAGCGCCGACGATGTCGAGGCCATCCGGAGCGCGCTTCTGGCGCAGCTTGCCGGGTTGCCCGACAAGGTGCCGGCGCTGGTTGACTACGACAACTTCACGGTGCCGCCCCACGTACTCGATGCGTACACCGACATGGTGCGCGACGTCGCTTCGCGCCACTATTCGAGCGTCACGCGCTACACGACGAGCGCATTCCTGAGGGCCAAGCTCGGCAATGCGCTGCTCGATCGTGGTGTGGCGCCACATATCTTCGAGAGCGCGACGGACGCCAGAAAGCATCTTGAGACGCTGAAAAAGGGCGATCGTTTGGGCCGGGAATGAAAAAGGCCAGCTTACGCTGGCCTTTTTCATTTGGTGCCAGGAGAGGACTCGGCCGGGGGCTTGTGATGATCCGGATACCTGGTACAGGGTGCTGGCAAGGAAAACCCCAGTTGGACCTCACATCGGCTTTCCGCGCCCCAGGGCCACGAATCATGCCTTTGACGTGCTTCTCGACATAATTTCGACCTCATATGGCGCAATTTTCTGACCCTCACTGGCACTGGATGGAACATAACGCTTGAGTCTAACGATTCGCAAAAGTAACGAAAGGTATGTTTGCTACCATCTGTGCGCTTTCGGGTTTCTGCTCGGGATCGTTTTTTGGCCAGGACGCGGAACTAGATCACCGAGGCGACTGGTTGCGAGTACAAGTTATGAACAAGCCTACCGCACGACACACCTGGCTTCGCGTCTCTCGGTCTCCGCATGATTCAGTGTTGGCCGTTCTCACGCTGTTGCTGATCATCGGTTTCTTGACCACGTCGTTGGCGAGCTATTTTGCTTCGCGTAACGCAATACGCCAAAGCATCATCGACACCGAACTGCCGCTGACATCCGACAATGCCTACTCCGAGATCCAGCGCGATCTGATTCAGCCGATCGTAATCTCGACGATGATGGCGCACGACACTTTTCTGCGAGATTGGGTTCTGAGTGGAGAAGTCGACGTTCGGCAGATGATGCAATATCTGCACGAGATCAGTCGGCAATACGGCGCAGCTACGGCCTTCTTCATTTCCGACCATACGCACCGCTATTACCAGACGGCCGGCCTGTTGAAGACGGTGAGCGCGGCGAATGCGCACGATCACTGGTATTTCGATTTGCGCTCGCGCCCGGAGCCATACACGCTGGAAGTGGACACCGACGAAGCGAACCGCGGCCAGCTTACGGTCTTCATTAACAGCCGGGTACTCGACTACACCGGCACGTTGATTGGCGTGACCGGTGTCGGCATAAACGTGAAGTCGATACGAGAGATGATCGACACGTACAAAAAGCGCTTTGACCGCAACGTCTATTTTGTCGGTGCTGATGGGCGTATCGTGCTCACCGGATCCCAAGGCGGGCCATTGGGCGAGCGCGCAGGCGACAGGCTCGGCAACGAGGCGGAAATTCGCCATCTGCTCGCGAGCGGACGTAGCACCGTGTCCGAGAATTTCGAATATCGCGCGGAGGGCAGCAGCCACTTCGTCAACTTGCGGTACATCCCGGAATTGCGCTGGTATCTGCTCGTCGACAAGAGCGAAAGCGGTCCGATGGCCGGCGTGCGGCATGCGCTATTCGCCAATCTGATGGTGTGCGGGCTGACCATCGTCATTGCATTGATCTTGATGGCGATGGTGCTGCGCCGCTATCGCGAGCAAATTCGCGCGGCTGAGAACGAACGCTATGGCGCGTTGTCCACGCTCGCACACGATATCAGGTCGCCGCATTCGTCGATTCTTGCTCTGATCGACTTGCAGCGCGACACGCCGAAACGGATGCCGGAGCAGGAATTCTATGGCCGGGTTGAAAGCTACACGCGTCGCGCCTCCGATCTCGCGGATGATTTCGTGCAACTCGCGCGAGCCGAAACACAGCGATATGCGCTTGATCGAGTTCATATCGGCAATGTTTTGCTCGACGCGATCGATGAAATCGCGCCGCGTGCAAAGCGCAAGCGCATCGTGGTGTCACACGTCGTGACGGAGGACCAGTGTTTTGCGCTTGCTGATCGCTCGCTGCTGATGCGTGCGCTGATCAACCTGCTCGATAACGCGATCAAATATAGTCCGGATGGCAGCCGCGTCGACTGTGCTGTCAGTCGCACCGGCACCCGGGTCAAGTGTGCGGTGCGCGACTATGGCTACGGGATTGCACCGGAGGCGCAATCCCGTCTTTTTCAGCGGTTTGAAAGATTCCGTGTTGCCGGCCAGCCGGAAGAGTACGGTGCGGGGCTCGGGCTGGTATTTGTCAAGACCGTCGTCTCACGCCTCGGAGGAAGCATTCGGGTTGAAAGCGCACCCGGTCGCGGCACCACGATGGAAATTGCGTTGCCGGCGGGCTAGCAACGGTGTCGGCCTTCCAACCGGCGCCGTTATAGTGGATCGCCACGGCTGTGGCTCCTTGCTTGGCGAGATCGCCTGCAACGAGACCACCAAGATTTTTGGCGCCGCCGGCGATCAAGACGGTTTTACCTTTGAGGCTGTGGCCCGCCATAGTTCTTCGACTGCGCCTGCTGCGTTACCCAACTTGCCCCAATGGGCCTCTGCTTTCTTCAAAACGTCAATGTTTGCTCTCCGCTGAATCGCTTCTTCATCAGCGTCCCCCTTTTGAGCGAATTCAACGCTGTTACCGTACCAATCGCCGGGATCTGGTCAATTTGTGACCAATGTTGACATTGGCTGTAAGGGACGGTGATATTTTTTTACTACGGTTGCAGTCATATCGGCGGATCAAGGATGCGGGGGTCCCCTTTTATGTTGCCGATGCCGTCTCCACTAAGCATACGACTATCTGAAATAGTCAAATAGAGCGCGTAGATCAAGGCTGAAATATAAATTTATAACGTTGCCCGTTAAGGCATCGGCATTGTCCGCAAAGGGCATGACGAGCCGACGCGCTGTAAGTTCGTATGGAAAAGTCCGATGAAGCTGTTTCGTACCGAAGCGCTCGATGCAATAGCAACAAAATGGCTAGGCGAGATCGTTCTGGTCAGGCCCGTGTCGTTTGGTGTCTTTGCGGCCATAGCCGGTATTTCAGCATGCTCTGTCATGGCATTTCTGTATTTCGGCCATTACACAAGGCGTAGTACGGTGAGCGGCCAGCTCTTGCCCGAGTCGGGCATCATCAAGGTCTATGCTCCGCAATCTGGAATCGTGCTTGAAAAGCATGTTGCAGAGGGTGAGTTTGTAAAGAAGGGCGCGTTGATCTACGTGCTGTCGAGTGATCATCAGGATGCCTCGGGTCTGGCTGCTCAGGCTGAAATCAGCGTGCAGGTGCAGCGGCGAATTAATGCACTCGAAAATGAGAAGGAGAAAACCGAAGCCTTGCAAAGGGGAGATCGAAGGGCACTAGTCAACAAGGTCACGAGTTTGCAGACCGAGCTGGTCGAAATCGAAGCCGAAATCGCAAGCCAGAAGGCACGGACCGAACTGGCGCAGGACGCCGTGCGGCGCTATGAAAGCCTCGCCAGCCAGGACTATATTTCCCGGGACCAAGCGCAGCAGCAACAGGCAACGCTGATTGATCAGCAGATGAAACTGCAAGGCCTCGAGCGCGACCGCGCGAGCGCTGCCCAAGCCTTGGCGCAGAGCCGCGGCGAGCTGAGCGAACTGACGCCGAAGCAGACCAACGAGATGTCGCAACTCGAGCGAACGCTTTCGAGTACTCGCGAGGAGTTTGCGCAAAGCGAAGCGAAACGCGAGGTTCGGGTGGTTGCGCCCGAGGCTGGCATCGCAACGGGGCAACTTGCCGAAGCCGGGCAGTCCGTCGACGGCTCGCGGCCGCTGCTCAACATCGTACCGGCCACGGCCAACCTCAATGCTCAGCTCTATGCCCCGAGCGGCGCGATCGGCTTCATCGGCATTGGCGATGACGTGCTGTTGCGTTATCAGGCGTATCCCTATCAGAAGTTTGGAGAATACCGGGGGCGTGTCGCTACGGTGGCGCGCACGGCATTGCCGTCTTCCGATCTTCTTCCGAGCGGCTCTCCGATTTCAAGCTCGGGCGGTTCGTACTACCTCATTACCGTCCGGCTCGAGCGGCAAACCGTGCACGCTTATGGAGCCGAGCAACCGCTGCAGTCGGGCATGGCACTTGAAGCCGATATCTTCCAGGAGAGGCGGCGTTTGTACGAATGGGCACTGGCACCGCTTTACAGCCTTACTGGAAAGCTTGGACGGTAAAGCGCATGTCGATACTCGAACGTCTCGCTTTTCATGCCAAGCGCGTCCCACCGCTGATTCTGCAAACGGAAAATGCGGAGTGTGGCCTGGCATGTCTCGCCATGATCGCCGGCTTCCATGGCAGCCACGCCGATCTGCGTTCGCTTCGCGGGCGGTTTTCCGTGTCGCAGAAGGGCACGAACTTGATGCAGTTGATCCGGATCGCAGGCCAACTCGATCTGTCGAGCCGGCCGCTCAAGCTGGATCTCGATCAGATCGGTCAGTTGAAGCTGCCATGTGTCTTGCACTGGAACTTGAACCATTTCGTCGTATTGACAGAGGTCAGGGGTGGCGGCGTCGCCATTCACGACCCGGCGCAAGGCGTGCGTCGTGTGTCTGCGGCCGAGCTGTCCGCTTCGTTTACCGGTGTGGCGCTGGAGTTGTGGCCCGACGGCGGATTCGTTCGCAACGCCCCAAAGCCTGCCGTACGAATCAGGGATTTGGTCGGGCGCGTCACCGGCGTGCGCAGATCCTTCATGCAGATCATCGTGCTCGCGCTCGCGCTCGAAGTGTTTGCGCTCGTCAGCCCGTTCTTTCTGCAATGGGTGATCGACGATGTGATCGTAAGCGGCGATCGGGACCTGTTGACGACGCTGGCAATCGGCTTCGGGTCGATGTTTCTGTTGCAGCAGGCGATCAGCGCGGCTCGCGCCTGGGTAGTGATGTACATGGGCACGACGTTGAACGTCCAGTGGCGCGCCAATGTATTCACGCATCTTTTGCGGCTCCCCGCCCAGTATTTCGAAAAGCGCCATCTTGGCGATATCGTCTCCCGGTTCGGCAGTGTGGACACGATCCAGCAGACGCTGACCAGTTCGTTCCTGACGGCGATTCTCGATGGCCTCATGGCAATCGTCACGCTGGTCATGATGCTGGTTTTCAGCCGCGTACTCGGCTGCGTCGCGCTTTGCACCATGACGCTGTATGGCCTCGGCCGATGGGCGTGGTACAACCCTTTGCGATCGGCGACCGCGGAGCAGATCGTTCATTCGACGAAACAGCAAACGCACATCCTCGAAACCGTTCGCGGCATGAAGACGATCAAGCTTTTCATGCGGCAGAGCGAGCGGCGGGCCGCCTGGTTGTCGCTATTCGTCGATCAGATCAACGCTGGCTTGCGCACCCAAAAGCTGCAACTCCTCTATCAGCAACTCAACGGGTTGCTGTTCGGCCTCGAAAACCTCATCGTGATCTGGCTGGGCGCCACGATGGTGATGGACGGTCAATTTACCGTTGGCGTGTTGATGGCGTTCAACTCCTACCGGGGGCAGTTCGACAGCCGCATTGCAAGCCTCATCGACAAGTGGTTCGAGGTCAAAATGCTGCAGCTCCACGGGGAGCGGCTGGCAGACATCGTGCTGACGGAACCGGAGCCGCAGATGGGATCGATCGATCTCGCGCTGCGCGAGCGCTCCGACGCGTCCATTGAGGTCGTGGACGTGATGTACCGCTACGCCGAGGGCGAGCGCGTGGTGCTGGATGGCGTGTCCTTCAAGATCGATGCGGGCGAATCCGTTGCTATCGTGGGACCGTCCGGCACGGGCAAGACCACGCTGATCAACCTGCTGCTCGGCGTGCTTTCGCCCACCAGCGGACGCATTGAGGTGGGGGGCATCGATACGTCCAAGCTCGGCAGCGATGTCTTGCGCGGCATGGCAGGTACGGTGATGCAGGACGACGTGTTGTTTGCCGGCTCCATTGCGGAGAACATCAGCTTCTTCGATCCGCAGGCAGACGATGCATGGATCATCGAATGCGCCCGGCGGGCAGCGGTTCACGACGAAATCGAGGCAATGCCGATGGGGTATCAGTCGCTCGTCGGAGATATGGGCACGGTGCTGTCGGGCGGTCAGAAGCAGCGCGTGTTGCTGGCTCGCGCACTCTACAAGCGGCCGCGCCTTTTGTTTCTCGACGAGGCGACGAGCCATCTGGATATCGAGCGCGAGCGGGAGGTGAATCTCGCGATCCGCGAATTGAATATCACGCGGGTACTCGTCGCACATCGTCCGGAGACGATCGCCTCGGCCGATCGCGTCGTGGTGCTCGCAGGCGGCAAGGTTGCGATGGATGTCCGTTCATCCCGGATTCAGGCAGCAGTGGCCGGCGGAATGCAAGCCGCGATGGGGAGCTGACCGGATGGACTCGATCTGCTTCGCCCTGTTTGCTGTTCTGCTTGGCCTCGTTTGGCCCATCTCGGGTTCGGCGCAGATCATGCTGGATGTCTTTGGAACACGCGGCGATCTTGCATCGCTGCCGACTTATCCCGGGCCGGCGGCGATCTGTCCCGGCGGTCTTCCAACGGCGCCGCTGACCATGGTCGACGCGGTGACGCGTGCGCTGTGCAATTCGCCGGTTACGCAAAAGGCGTTCGCCATGGCGCGTTCTCGTACCGCGCAGGTCGGCGTGGCCAAGGCGGCTTACCTGCCGACCGTGAATGGCACCTTGGGCGCGGAGCGCGATCAGACGGCGCAGACCTACGACTATTCCGGTTTCCCCAGCATTACGCAGAGGGCTCAGGGCAATGCGAAGTACGGAAGTCTCGATCTGAACTGGGTGCTTTTCGATTTCGGCCAACGCAGTGCAACGCTCAAGAACGCGAAACAACTCATGCTCGCCGCCTACGCAAACTACGACGACGCGCTGCAGACCGCTTTCGCCGATGCCGCTCAGGCGTACCTCGACGCCGCGACCGCCGCGGCGAGTCTCGAGGCGGCTCGCCTGGCGCAAGACATGGCGCAACAGGTTCAGGAGGCCGCCTCGGCAAAGCATCAAGCGGGCGCCGGCACGCTCGCCGACGAGTTGCAGGCGGAGACCGCGTATTCGAAAGCCGTGCTTTCACGCGTGACGGAGGAGGGCAAGTTCAAGACCGCGGAGGGGAAGCTCGCGATCATGATGGGGTTCGATGCGGATACTCCGCTTGCACTGGCGAGCCAGGATAGTCCGCCAGCAGATGCGTATTTCCTCGACGCCATCGACTCGCTCATTACCGAAGCCCAACAGCAGCACCCGAAACTGCGAGCCGCGCGGGCAAGTCTCGATGCCGCGCGATCCCAAGTGGACGTGGCGCGGGAACAAGGCCTCCCGACGGTTTCGCTGACGGGAAGCCTTTCGCGCAACAACCCGGTGGATCAACAGACGGCCAATACGTCCTTGCGGGAACGTGTGATCGGAATACAGATCAGCATTCCGCTGTTCGAAGGATTCGCGCGCGGGTATCGGATCGAAGATGCCCAGGCGCAGGCCAAGGCCGCGGAGGCTGACTTGGCCGATGCCGAGCGGCAGGTAGCCGAGGAGGTCTGGAGCAGCTATCAGGCGCTGATTAGCGCGACGGGCAGTCTCAACGAGACGAAGACGCTCGTCAAAATCGCCGGTGAGTCGCTGCGCGTGGCCCGAGGTCGCTATCGGGCGGGAGTCGGGACCATCATCGAGTTGCTCAACGCACAATCGGCGGCGGCGGATGCCCAGCAGGAACAGGTCCATTCGTTCGCCATGTGGCGGTCAGCTCGCCTGAAGCTGGCGGAAAGCCTAGGTCAGTTGGGGTTCTGGTCGGTTCAGTAACGAGCGGTTGCCGGCGGCGGTGCGGGACCAATACAGAAGTCAATGAGCGATGTCGATTTTTAAGAATTAGCACTGCTAAGGCAGGGCTATGTTTGCAGTACTTTTTATTAACTGATGGAGGGAAATTCAAATGCAAGAACTGAACCTGCAGGAAATCGAGCAAGTATCAGGTGCGGCCGCCAGTTTGCTGACCACCGCTGAAGGCGCGGTGGAGGGCGCATGGCTGGGTAGCATCATGGGCATTTGGGACGGTACGCAAATCGGTGGTCAATCGACCGGTCTGCTGGCTCCGATCGGCGCGTTGGTCGGCCTGGGTGCCGGCGCGGTGCTCGGTGCGGCCTATGGCGCGACTTACGGCGCACTGACTGGCCCGTCGAACGTCACAGCGCTGGCGAACACGTTCGCCAAGAACGGTGCCACTCAGCCGATCGTCGCCGGGTCCATTCTGTAAGACACGTAAGCAGTACTGTCCGGCATAGCAGCACGCTAGACATGAATGCGACGCTCTTGCGGGCGTCGCATCGCCTGTACACCGACCACGCTTCTCTGTGACAAAGGTTGACACCTCATTTCCGCGGCATCCGTATAACTATAGGTATGGAGAATCAGCGTCGGCTTACCGGCAGGAACGCTTCGCGGTTCGCTTTTGGTTATGGAGAAGTGATTGAATAAGTCGACACACGACAGCGATGTTCCGGGGACCTGTTCCGTGGTGCCGTCCGAACTGCCCATGACGTGCGCGATGGCATCAAACATCGCGGCAGCCTTTGTCAATACATTCCTATTGGTACTGGAGGTGGGGCCTCTGCGGATCGACCACGACAGGACCGTCGAGGCGACCGATGGCTGGTATTTCTACTATAGCGCCTGCAGCACCGACCTTACGCCGTTGCAGGCGGAGGCGCTTCGCAGGGCATGGCCGGTATTCGTCGATCGAGTGAACGGCTCAATCCGCCGGCGATACCATCCTTCTCGTGGCACGGCGAATCCGTGAACATGACTGCGGCGCTTCATTCCGCTCGTATTAGCGGTGGCTGGAGTTGATCCATGGGCTGCGGACGTCCGATCAGATAGCCCTGCACCGCATCGACGCCCGCGGCGCGCGCAAGCGCCATGTCGTCTTCGGTTTCGACGCCTTCCAGCACGCAGTGAAGCTTCATGCGCCGCGCTAGGTCGGCGCAAATATGAACGATCTGACGCGCGTCCTCGTGATCGCGGGCTTGCCGTGTCAGCAATTGGTCGATCTTCAGTTCCGTGACGGGGAGGCTTGCCAGGCGCTTGAGAGACGCGTGGCCTTGTCCGAAGTCGTCAATCGACACGAGAAAGCCCAGCGAGCGCAGCATCGCGACACGCGCGACGAAGAGGCCGAACTCGGCGTCGGACACGACGTCGGTTTCGGTGATTTCGATGACGATCGATGAGGGCGGGCAATCGCCGATCGCGTAGGTCAGCCGGTCGGGCAAATCCGGTGCGAATACAGCGCGAGCCGACAGGTTCACCGACAGCGTGACGCCGATTTCCACGTAGCGGCGCGCAACGCCCGCGAGGGCCGTGCTGAGCATGCTGTGCATCAGCCGGTCGTCGAGATTCATGCGCGTGATCGCGGGGATGAAGCGGGCGGGGTCGATGTATCCGGCGCCGTGTCGCCAGCGCGCGAGCATCTCGAGGCTGACGAGCGCGCCGTTATGCACGTCGACGATCGGCTGGCAGTACGGCACGATCCGGCCGCCGTCCACGGCGTCGCGAAGCAGCGCGTAGCCGAGCGCCGCGGCGGACTGGGCCGTTGAAGACAAGGTTTGCGGCCTGGTCTCCTGAGACAGATCCGCGACGGCGCGGGCGACTGCCTCCACCGTGACCGGTACGTCGAGCGTCGCGGCGACGAACAGATCGTAGGATTGCGCTACCGCAACGGCCGACTTGCTCAGCACCGAGCCCGGATCGACGAGGAACCAGATCGACGCGAGCGTATGCGCTTCGCTAAGCTGTATCAGGCATTCGAAGCAGAGGCCATGCTCGAGATCCGGGTCCAGCATGACTGCGTCGACACTTTGACGTTCCAGCGTCGCACGCAGCTCGCGGGCCGAAGCGACACACTCCACCCGGCATCCCAGGGAACGGGCAATGTCTCGCAACGAAGACGTCTTGTCTTGCTCACCGACCAAGAGCAGGGTCGGTCCAGGCAGGGCGGATGCGGTCACGGCGTGTCTCACGAAGACGATATGGAATCCTATTCATGAGAATGCCATGTATGCGAATTCACGCTGTCAACGTTTGTCACAGTTGCGCCCGGACGCACCTGCCGGCACTTGCTCAATCGACCGGCAAAACGCCCTCAGGATCGGCTTTCGGGAGCGTGAATCCGAAGGTGGAGCCGCGCCCGAGCTCGCTGTCGACAAACACCGTTCCGCCATGTTTCTGGATGGCCGTCTTGACGAACGCAAGACCTAGGCCGGCGCCTCTTTCAATCCGCGGATCGGGGCTCAGCTGGACAAATTCGGCGAAGAGTCGCCGTTGATCCTCGGGATCGATGCCGTGGCCGTGATCCGTGACGGATAGGGTCCATGTATGCCCTGCTTCGGTCAGCGCGACCTTTATCGTGTCGCCCGCCGTGGAGTATTTGATGGCGTTGGTGACGAGGTTCATGACTGCGCGTTTGAGCAGCGTCGCGTTGCCGACAACCCATGCTTCTTCGGGAATATCGAGGTCCAGCGTCTGATTGCGTGCCTGCGAGAGGACCCAGGCGTCTTCGATGGTGTCCAGCAGAACCAAGGGCAACGCCACCGGCTGATACGCGATCGGCTGATTCTGCGTTCTCGCAATGAGCAAGAAGTCGTCGGCGAGCGACAGCGCGCGCATGGCATAACGGTGGATGTGTGTGAATGCGAATTGCCGATCCGCGGTCGAGGTCTTCGATGGTTCCATTTCGATCAGAGCCAGGATCGAGGAGATCGGAGCGCGCAGGTCGTGCGACAGGAAGTTCAGCGCCTGGTCGCGCTGCATCGCAGTTTGCCGGATGGCGGACACATCTTCGAATTGGACGATCCACGCGGGGCCGAATATTTCGTTTGCCTTCACGCGCCCGCAACGGATGATCAGGAATTTTCCATCATCGGTTTCGATTTCGAGCTCTTCGGGCGACGGCGGGGCATCGGGCGCGTGCGCCGGCTGATCACGTAGCTTCGCGGCCACGAAGGCAATTGCCCGCGCGTCGCCGGTCATTTTCGTAATGGCGGTAGCGGATGGATTGCCGATCAGCGGTTCGTCGCCGTTTGCTTCGCGTACGCGCGCGAGCGCCTCGGCGTGTCCGTTGGCGAGCAGTACGAGGCCGTCGGCCGATAGCACGATCGTCGCGGCAGGCAGGTTCTCGAGTCCGTCTGCCAGGAACTGCCGCTGTCCGCGCATGTGCGCCACGGCCGACTGCAGGCTGTTGATGCGGCGCGCGACCACGTCGCCGCGCGGCACTGAATTGAGTTTGCCGCCGGCGAGAAACGCATCGTCGCCCCGCATCCTGTCGAATTCGCGCGCGAGATAGGCGAGCGCGGTTTGATGGCGTAGCCAGATCCAGGCCGGAAGCACGAGTAGCGTGACAATCACAGATGCGCCGGGCTTGAAGAACAGATGCAGGTGTGCGAGCGACATGACGCTCGCGCACAGCGTCGCGAAGATCAACACCGGCAGCGTCACGAGACTGATGGTCGGGCTCGTGGCAAGCAGGATGACGCACATCAGCAGCACCGGGACGATCGAAGTCGCCGTCTGCATGTTGGTATCGAGCGGCGAAATCAGCGCCCGGTCCCGTAGGGCCTGCAAGACGCCTGCGGTGTACTCCACGCCGGTGAGTTCGCCGTCGGGGCCGCCGGGCGTGGCGAGCATTGCGCCCAGACCGGTAGCGGTTACGCCCACGAGCACATACTTTCCGGCGAGCTCCGCCGGCTTGACTTCGCCTTCGAGCACGCTGACCGCGGAAACGATCTTGATCCGGTTCGGTCGGTCGGGCAGCGGTACATAAAACGGCCCGTTTTGTGGGGCGCGGAGCGATCCGGAACCGGAGGTCTGATTGCGGGCGTCGTAGCGGGTCGGAGCCAGGTCGTCCTCGCCGCCCGCGCGAAGCAGTTCGATCGCGAGATGCGGCCACACTCTGCCGCGCTGGTTTTCATACATCGTGGCTGTCCGCACGATCCCGTCGACATCGGGCTCGACGTTGATATGGCCGAGCCCGAAGGCGAACTGAGTCATGGCCGGTCCGTGCGTGACCGGCGCATAACCGCTGACGTCGTCGCTCGGCACCGTCGCCAGCACGACATGGCCGTTGCGTGCGATGGCGCCGGCCAACACGCGATCGTCGTTGGGGTGACTGTCATCCGGCTCGCCATAAATGATATCGATGCCGACGGCTCGGGGACGATCCTGCGTGATGCGGTCGAGCAGGGTGGCCTGCAGCGCCCGGCGCCAAGGCCAGTGACCGATCATTCCGACGCTGTCGTCGTCAATTGCGACGATGACGAGATCCGGATCGGCCGCTGGCGCATAGTAGCCGCTGAACGCATCGTAAAACATCAGGTTGAGCCGGTCGAACGCGCTGGACCACGCGAGGTACGCTGTCAACAAGACGGTTACCGCGGCAAACAATAGCCAGCCTCGCCACAGGCGGCGCGATCGTGCTGTCGCATTCGGCATGGCAAATTACCAACGGTAGTTCGACGGCGAGCGAAAGCGGCCGACGTCATGGCACATCGCAAAGCGAATCGTCTTCGTCGTCGGTTGCACGCTCGAGGCGATAGCCGTGCGTATAGACCGCGCGCAACCGTACCCCATGCTCCGGACCGATTCCCAGCTTGTTGCGCAGACGATAGATGTGCGTGTCGAGACTTCGGGAAATCTTGTCGAGTTCGCGTCCCCAGATGATCTTGACGAGTTGCTCGCGCGGCATGATGCGTCCGAGATTGCGGAAGAGCAGCGCCGCGATTTCGAATTCCTTCGGGGTGAGATCCATCAGCACGTCGTTGCGCAACACACTACGATTGAGCAAGTCGACGACGTAGGCCCCGGCGACGATGCGAGTCTCGTTGCGCTTGACGGACGGATAAGCTCGCCGCAACAGCGCTTCCACTCGGGCAGCGAGTTCCCGGCGGCGCACGGGCTTGACCATGTAGTCGTCGGCGCCCGCGCTCAGCGCCGTCACGATCTCGTCTTCACGAGTCTTGTTGGTCAAGAACAGCACGGGCAACTCGCGCCCCAGGCGCTCCCGCACCCATCCGAGCACTTCGAGCCCGGAAATATCCGAAACTTGCCAGTCAAGTATCAGCAAATCGGCTGTCGCGGTTTCTAGATGGCGGATCACCTGTCGACCTTCACTGAACGACCGCGCGTTATAACCTTCTGCCTGCAGCGACGTGACGATCAGTTCCGCCTGAACGCGATCGTCCTCTAATGACAGGATCTCCATACGCTTCTCACTCATCCGGCCGGTTTGATGGCTGCAATCGATTCGATTGCGCGGGCCCCGGTTTTGGTTTCTTGTACTTCGTGCTTATTCAAGCTCGCGTCGAATTGAATTCGACTCCCCGATACCGAAAAGCTTTCGGTATTGCGGCAATGATGGCGTCGTTGCTAGCTATCAAATGTCAACTTTTTTGAACTTCCGGTAGAAGTTTCCGGCTTTAGAGGAAACGCTCGGATGGTGCTCGGAGCCTTACGGCACAAGGGAAGTATTGAAAGCATAGCGATGAATCGCTGGATTGAGTACTGCACTTGAAGTCTTACTTTTTGTCGGCGAACAGGGGCGCGTTTATAGCTGCTTGCGGTCTAGTGCGCCGCATTTTGAAAGGAATGGAAAGAATCCGTCATGGTTCAACACCTTTAACACTTCTTGAGGATTTTGACTTTCTTTTTCGGAATATTCACGATTGTTCAGAAAGTCGACGGCGCGGGCGCCATACACTTCGCGTGCCTAAATGAATGCGTGTTGCATGATTCGCTGTTTAGCGGGTTGGGGTCCGAATATCTGACCGGTGAGCGAATCGCTACATATGGCACGCGATTTTCGTGGGGTGCGCGCGTGGTAAATCGGTGAAATATGCGAATCGGAATTTCTGTCGTCACGCATGAAGGCCAGAGCATCTGGCAAAACGGCCTTGGCCAGAATGTCATCTTTCTAGCCGAGGCGTTCGTGCGCTTGCCGTTCGTGCAATCGGTTGTTCTGATCGACGTGGGTGACCAGCGGGCGATGCCCGCGCAGGTCGATCTGGCCGCATTGAACCTGCGGATCATGACCTTGCAGGAAGCGACCGACCAAGTGGACGTCATCATCGAGATGGGCGGCGCGCTCGACGCTCAATGGCTCGGCTTGATGCGCGCGCGCGGCAAGAAGGTGGTGTTCTACTGTTGCGGACAACCGTTCGTCGGCCTCGCCGAGCCGGCCATCTTCAACAAGCCGACGCACGCGGCGCGGCCGGACCGCTGCGACGAAGTCTGGCTGCTCCCCAAGGATGCGCTGCTTGCCCCCATGATGCGGACGCTGCACCGTTGCCCCGTGTACGAAGTGCCGTATATTTGGCATGCCGAATTTCTGAATCGGCGCGCCCGGGAGCTGGCCGAGCATGGCTACCAATACGGCTATCGCGTTCGTCGCGCGACGGCCGACGGGATCCGCGCCGGATTGCGCGTCGCGGTCTTCGAGCCGAATATCTCGGTGGTCAAGGCGTCGAGCATCCCAATGCTGATTTGCGACGAGGCCTATCGCGCAGATGGTGGCAGTGTGCAGGCCATTCACGTGCTCAATACGCTGCACATGAAGGACCACGCGACGATGCTGTATTTCGCCAACTCGCTCGACCTGGTGCGTCAGCACAAGGCGACTTTCCACGGTCGCCACGACGTCGCTGGTTTCATGGTTCAGCATGCGGACGCGGTCGTATCGCATCAATGGGGCAACGACCAAAACTACAGTTATCTCGACGCGCTTTACGGCGATTACCCGCTGATCCACAACTCGCCCTGGCTGCGCGATGCCGGCTACTACTACCCGGGGTTCGACGCGCTCGAAGGCGCGCGGCAGCTGCTGTGCGCGGCAGCCGAGCACGATGACCGGCTCGACGACTACCGGATGCGCTCGAAGCGGGTATTCGACGCCGTCAATCCATTCAGCGAAAGCAATCTCGAGGCGTACGCGGGCAGACTGCGCCATCTCTGCGAAGGCCCGCGATTTCTTGACATGAAGGGCGACGCATGACGGCTCAGATTTCTTCGGGTGCGCCGGCCGGTAAGCTGCGGATTGGTGTTTCGATTTTCGTGAGAAAAGGCGAGCAATCGCTTTGGGAAAACGGCATCTTCCAGAACTGCTTGTTTCTCGTGATGCTGCTCGCCCGGTCTCCGCGCGTTGGCCAGGCGTACCTCGTGGCCGGCGGCGGGAATGGGGAGCCCGACGACGCGAAGCAGTTCCTTGCGGATTCGCCGGTGCCGCTGATCGACATGAATACGGCGATGTCGGAGCTTGACGTCATGATCGAGATGAGCGCGCAACTCGATCGCGAGTGGGCGATCGCGTTCAGGGACCGCGGCGGCAAGATCGTCTCGATGCGCGTGGGCAACGACTACGTGATCGACATCGAGCGCATGATCTTCGACAAGCCACACGGTCTCTTGATCACGGCGGCGCCTTATCACGAGGTATGGACGCTGCCCGAATACGAAGCGACTTGCGTGCCGTACTTTCGCAGCGCGTTCCGCACGCCGGTGCGAGTGGTGCCGCATCTGTGGAGTCCGGTCGTGCTCGAACGCGAAGCCGCGAGGCTGCCTGCAGGGCGCGCATTCGGCTATCGTCCCGGGCATCGGCGCTGGCGCGCGGGCATTTTCGAGCCGAACATCTGCATGGCGAAGACGAGCTTCGTGCCGCTCTTGTGCTGTGAGGCCGCGCACCGCGTCAACCCGGAAATCCTCGAGCACGTGTGGGTGTACAACACGTTCCATCTCAAGGAGCATGTGAGCTTCGACGCATTTGCGCGCAGCCTCGAGATCGTGCGGCATGGCTTGAGTTCATTCGAAGGGCGCTTTCCGTTTTGCCAGGTGGTCGCCGCGGACGTAGACGCGATCGTCAGCCATCATTGGGAAAACGCGCAGAACTATGTCTACTACGAAGCGCTCTACGGCGGATATCCGCTGATCCACAACTCACACCTGATCGGCGATTGCGGCTACCGCTATCGCGATTTCGATTGCGAAGAGGGCGCGCGTGCACTCGAGCGGGCATTCGCGGAGCACGATGCCAATCTCGATGCCTATCGCGCTACGGCGGGTGCGTTCCTGCGCGGGCTCGATCCTGAGAGCGAGTCCAACGTCCGCATCTATAGCGAAGCAATAGATGCGCTCTACCAGGTGGCTTGAAATGACAAAGCGGGGACGTTTCGCCATAAGGCAGTTTCCATTTCTGGTGGGGCTTGCTCGCTGCATCGCGCAAACCGCGTTATGGCTGGGTTTGTGCGAGTGCGCCGCTGCGCAGAGCGTGCTGGCGCCCGGGAATCCCCCGCCGGCGCTGCCCAACGCGCTCGCACTGGCTGCCACCAATGTCGGAGTCAAGCAGTGCCTGCCGGCAATCAAGGCGCTCTCGGCGCTCGGGGTGCAGGGCACCGCGAACAACGACGTGCTGCTCGATTGGGACCGCAAACGCTCGGGCAACAGTTCGGTGTTTTCATTGATCGGGCTCGAGTACGGGAACGGCACGGCGGCGATGTCGGTGAACGCGGTGCCCGAGGCCGACGGCTCGTGCTCGGTGGCGGCGGAGCGGATTTCGGTGGCGCCGTTCGCATGCAAGAGCGTAGCCGACCGGGAACTGGCCGGCTACCGGGCCACGCCGCTTCTGAGTCACATGACCGTCTATACCGATGCAAAGGATCCGGGTTCGTCGGTGTCGCTTATCGATGCGCCGCCGGCCTGCCTCGTGATCCGGCGCTATGTGAAGTTTTCGTCGAAGCCGCCGGCGCCTGGACAACCGGCCCCCGCAAAGTGACGTCCTGCAAGGAGTTCAATTTGAAATTTTTGTTTGTGAAGCTGACGGTCGCGGGCGCACTTGCCTGCACGGCCGGGCTTGCGATAGCGGACCCTGGCGCTTCGGCCGACGAACTGCTGCACGATGCGGACGACGTGCTCCAGCAGATCGACGTGGGCCACTTCGGCGATGTCTGGAGCGACGCCGCGCCTTTCGTGAAGGCGAAGATTCCGAAGGAGCAGTTCATGACGCAGACGGCGGCCGCGCGGTTGGCACTTGGGGCGGTCGCGAAGCGGGGGTGGGCGTCCATAGTGCGGATTCGCTTCACCAACACAGTCGGTTTGCCTGATGGTCTCTATGCCAATGTCGATTATTCGACGACGCTTGCCGATGGTGGAACCGTCTACGAGCTGCTGAGCTTCCGGCTGGAGAGCGACGGTCAGTGGCACCTGACGGGGTACGTGCCACGCCGATCGCAAGGTCAAATCGGGCAGGCGGGCACGGTCGCCACACCATGAGCGGCTTGCGCATCGGGATTACGATCGGGCTGCACCACGAGGCGGAATCGCTATGGAACAACGGCATCAAGCAGAATGCCGTGTTCCTCGCGGACGCACTGCGGCAGTGTCCCGAGGTCGAGAGCGCGGTCATCGTCAACACGACCGCCGTTCCGATCACGTCCGCGCTGCCGTGGGACCTCGTTCGCTGGCCGACCACGACTTTCGAAGCCGCAAAGGATGCGGTCGACTTATTGATCGAACTCGGCGGCCAAATTGATCAGGCACAGACGATGTATCTGAAGCAACGCGGCGTGCGGGTCGTTTCGTACTGCTGCGGGTTCGAGTACGTTCACGCGATGGAGGGGGTGCTGTTCGGCAAGCCGCTGTGGGGTGGCAACCTGTTCGTCAACCGGTGCTTCGACGACATCTGGATTATTCCGCAGGTAGCGAACATCAGTCAGTCGTATTTCGAGATCTTGCGGCGCCAAGCGGGACGTGTCGTGCCGTTCGTATGGAGCCCGGAGCTGCTGCAGGCGCGCGCCAAGGCGCTGCCGAACGGCGGCGAATACCGCCCGAACCGCGCTCAGGGTGGCGCAAAGCGTCTCGCGGTGATGGAGCCGAACATCAACGTCACGAAGTTCTGTCTGTATCCGGCCCTGATCGCCGAACTCGCCTACCGCGAACGGCCCGACGACATCGCGCTGCTGCAGGTGACGAATGCCGAGCGGCTCGCGCGGGAAAACCTCGATTTCATCGCGCTGATGAACCAGTTCGATATCGTGCGCGAACACAAAGCCGTGTTTCTCGGCCGTCACGAAACGCCTGTGTTCCTTGCGGAACACGCTGACATTGTGATCTCTCACCAGCTGGAAAATCCGTTGAACTACTTTTACCTCGAGGCGTGCTGGCAGGGCTATCCGCTCGTGCACAATGGGTCGCTGTGCGCCGATCTCGGATACTACTATCGGGAAAACGACGCGCATGAGGGGGCGCGGCAAGTGATCGAGGTCATTGCCACGCACGATGCGCACGCGGCCTGGTATCGCGAGCGGCAGCGCACGCTGATCGCGCGTTACCTTCCCGGCAACGCGCAACTCGTGGCCACCTACAGCGCGCTGCTGAACGATGTGATGCGCCGGCCCATCCGCCTGGCGGCGCCTTGAGGTGAGATGTCCGAACGAGTGCCCGCAATGAACCACGTTCCGGAAGCGCCTTTCGCGCGGATACAAAAGCGGCTGCAACGAGGCGAGCTGATCGAGGCGTCCCACGAGATCCGCGAGTGGCGCACGTCGTCTCCGGATGACGCGGGCGCGCTGACGTGCGACGCCCAACTGCTGCGCCTGCTGGGCCGCCACGACGAAGCCGCAGTTGCGCTCGATCGCGCGCTGGCAAGCGCGCCAGCCTTTGCAGCGGCGCTGGTCGAGATGGCGCGGATTGCCCTGGCTGGTGGGCGGCCGGAAGCCGCGCTCGACTGGTATGAACGGGCGCATCGCGCTGCCCCGGACGCGACCGGCGGGCTGGACGAATGGATCGAACTTTTACAGAGCTTCAAACGTTTCGACGCGGCCGTGCGTGTCGCGAAGGCGCTTTGCAACGGCAATCCCGATGCTCCGCGATACTGGTTCCTGTTGGCGCTCGCGTATCAGAAGGCGGGCGCGTGGCCTGAAGCGTTCGAAGCCTACCACCGCACTGCCGCGCTCGATTCCGAGTATCCACTGCTGCACAGCAATCTGGCCGCCCTCTTTTTCCAGACCGGCGATTGTCGCGCTGCGCTCAGGCTTTCAAAGGAGGCCATTCGTCTCGCGCCGAACAACCATCTGGCATGGACCAATCTCGCCAACACCTGGGTTGCGCTGCTTGAACCGGAGCGCGCACTGCTTGCCGCCGAACGGGCTTGCACGCTGGCGCCGACTTATGGCCCGGCGCTGCTTGCGCGCAGCAACGCGCTGAAGGAACTGCAACGCTGGGGCGAGGCTCTCGCCGTCATTACGCAAGCGGCGCGGTACGCTTCGGGGGATGCCGCAGTGCAATGGTCGGTGGCGATGTTGCAATTGGTTCACGGCGACTACGAGAACGGCTTCCTCAATCACGAGGCCAGATGGGAGGGGGCCAAGGAGCTACGCGGAAAGTCGTCGTTTTGGACGGAGACGCGCTGGCGCGGCGAAAACCTCGCTGGCAAGACGCTGCTCGTGTGGGGTGAGCAGGGCTTCGGCGACGCCATCCAGTTTGCGCGCTTTGTGCCGCAGATCGCGGAGCGGGTCTCGCATGCCGGCGGTCGCCTGGTTTACTGCTGCTTCGCGGCCTTGTTTCCGCTCCTCCAGCGCAGCCTGGCAGGGTGTGAGATCACGATCGTGCCGCACGATACGGCTGCGTGTCCCGCCTTCGACTATCAGATCCCGCTCGGCAGCTTGCCTTTGGCATTGGGGACGACCGTGGGCCAGCTGCCGGCCGCCCACGGCTATCTCAAGGCCAACTCGGCCAAGCTGGTGCGCTGGCGCAATCGCCTGGGACGCGACGGTAAGCTGCGGGTTGGCCTGGTCTGGAGCGGCAGTCGCTGGCACCAGCGCAACCCGCTGCGCTCCATCGATCCTCTTCTCTATGCGCGGGCGTTCGGCGAACTGGACGATATCGCGTTCCATAGCCTCCAGATCGACGGGGGCGAGGAAGTCGCCGGCATGCATGCGCACGGCTTGTCCGCGATCGATTGCACGCCCGAGCTGCATACGTTCGAGGAAACGGCCGCGCTCGTGTGCAATCTCGATCTTGTCGTGACGGTCTGTACGTCGATGGCGCATCTCTGCGGCGCGCTGGGCGTGCGCACGTGGCTGCTGCTGGATGTGAATCCGCACTGGGTGTGGCTGCTCGAGCGCCGCGACAGTCCCTGGTATCGCTCGGTCACGCTGTATCGGCAGCAACGCCACCGCGACTGGTCCGGGGTATTGCAGCAAGTCAGCAAAGATCTTGCCGAGTTCGCGTCGCGCCGCCTCGAGCAGGGCGCTCGCGAATCCGCGGGCGCGCGGCCGGACCGGCTACCGCAAAACATGGCCGACGGCGAGGCGGGGTGAAACGAAAGCAGCGAAACATCGGCGATGCGGCTCTCGCCCGCACTGCGGGCAGACGCGAAGCGGGCCGGTATGCGCCGCTGGAGTGGCTTCGAACTGCGGTATCAGACGGGCGGCGCATTGGGGCGAAGGTATTGGGTACCCGTCAGCACCATGCGAGTGCCTGCCGGACCGCCGACCGCGAATGGCAAAGCTGCGAGCAATGAAGACGCGAACTCGCCCCGAAAACTCTTGGTTCCCTGGTGGCTGAGGTTGGAGTTGGCATCGATGTAGATCGATTCGCCCAATGCTTGCCATAGACGGCAAAAACCGTAGTCTTCGGACAGGTAGCGGCGCGTTCGAGGGTCGACCACCGCCTCGAAGAATCGATAGTGCAGACCTTGATCGATGTCGCCGACGCCGTCGGGCACGTATTGCAGGTCCGGGTAAGCCGCCATGAGCCGTTCGAAGACGCGACGCTTGATCAGCATGAAGCCGGTGGGCGCCTCATTCATGCGCAGGAAGCCGTCGGGCTGTATGTGCAGTTCGATGTCTCCGTTCTCCGCCGGCGTTTCGGCGTTGACCGTGTAGCGCGTATACGCGCTCTCGAATTGGGCCTGGGTCATGCCTTGCGGCACACCTTCCGCGGGCCAGTTCTCACGCTTGAGCGGATAGACGCCAGCGGCCACGTCGTAGTCCGAAAGAAACAGCCGGAAGGCGGCTTCAGGCGAAAACCCGATGTCGGAATCGATCCAGAACAAATGCGTCCAGTGGCGATTGGCCAGAAATGCCGCGACGCAGTTGTTGCGTGCCCGGGTGATCAGGCTTTCGCCCGAATGCAACATGACGTCGAGGCGCATGCCCAGATGGTTGGCTGCCGTAGAAAGACCGAGCAGGGAAGTCACGTAGTGGTGGAAGTACTTGCCGTCGTGACTGGGCGTCACGATCACCGGAAAGAAATTTCGGAGTGCAGCTGTATCGAGCATGTTTAAGGTGTACGAAAAATATTTATTAAAGATATGACGAATAAAGTTTTCCGGAAATGCTGAATTAACCCAATGAGCGAACCACCCGGACTTTAGAATTGTCAAAGAGTGGTTTTGCGATCAACGTGCGATGACCAGCGCATCGATGTCGATAAGCTATGGAGATTTCAGGAGATGCATTGGAGTATGCACGTTGTAAATCGAGTGCGATAGCGCGTCGGGATCAAGTATAAGCATTCAAGGCGTTTTTGAGCATGAATTTTCAATTGGATGACTCAAGAGCGACGCACCATTCAGAATTCCTCAGGCATCCGGCGGGCGCCTTCCCGCGCTTCCGTTGCCATTAGAGCCACTAGGGATAAGGGAGCCGCGAAGCGGCTGCACCACTCATTCAGATTACTTTAATTGCCGGTATTGGAGCGGATGTGGTCGGCTGCGTGTCATTCCAGATATGCGTATAAAGCGGCATGCGATGTTTCATCGCGATGGCATTGTCTCGGATGCGTTTTAACGATCATAAATTTGTCCGTTACCCGAAGCGGGAAACTGCTGACATTTTCGTGAGAATTAACGTTATTAATAATTGTAAAATTAAATTGTTTTGCAATTATTTTCAGAATTTAAGGCTGTAAGCGATTACTCTTCGCGCAATAAACATCGAGGACTGATGCGCGCGTCGGTAAATAAAATGAATAAAGCCTATAGATCCGTATGGAATGAAGCGCTCGGAAGCTGGGTCGCCGTGTCCGAGCTCGCATGCGCCCGGGGCAAGCCGAGCAAGTCGGCGCTGACGAAGATCGCAGTCGCCGTGATGCTGACGAGTGCCGTCGTTCACACGGCGCACGCACAGTACGCTCAGGGCGGCGCGAGCGCGACCAGCGATACTGCCATTGCCATCGGGTCGGGTGCCAACGCGTCTGCATATGGTCCTACGGCGTCGAACACGGGCGCGATTGCCATTGGCGCTTTTGTTTCGACTGCAGGCGAGGAAACGCTGGCAAGCGGCTTGCAATCCGTGGCGTTCGGCACCTCGGCCCAGGCGACTGCGACGGCGGCTTCAGCATTCGGTCAAGGCTCGAAAGCTACGCAATCCTTCGCGACAGCTGTCGGCAGCGGAGCGAACGCCAGCGGCAGCTATGCCACAGCGCTCGGCGGACAAAGCGTCACAGGGACGGCTTATGTCCTTGCCTCGGGCGAGGGGGCGACGGCTTTGGGCGCGGACGTCACGTCGGGCGCTACCGCCTCGGGACAGGATTCCATCGCGATCGGCGGACAAACGAATGCCTCGGGCACGGGGAGTGTGGCGATCGGCGTTCAGTCGAATTCGGGGGCGAGCGCGAGCGTGGCCGTCGGGCAGGCCGCGAATGCCACGGCCAGCAGTGCGGTTGCCTTGGGACAGGGCAGCACGGCCGGCTATGCCAATAGCGTGGCGCTGGGCTCGGGCTCGACGACGGCCGCAGCGGTGGCGACCTCGAGTGTGACGGTCGACGGCACGACGTATTCGGTGGCGGGCACGTCGCCGAGTTCGACGGTGAGCGTGGGTTCGGCGGGCGCGGAGCGCACGATCACGAACGTGGCGGCGGGGCAGGTGACGGCGACGAGCACGGATGCGGTCAACGGCAGCGAGCTGTACGCGACGAACGAGGCGGTGACGACGGTGGGCAGTCAGTTGACGAGCTTGTCGACGTCGACCTCGACCAGCATCAGCTCGTTGTCGACGGGTTTGAGCACGACCAACAGCAGCGTGTCGAGTTTGTCGAGTTCGACGTCTACTACGGCGAGTTCCTTATCGACTGGCGTAAGCAGTCTGTCGACCTCGGCTTCGACAGGGATCAGCTCGTTGTCGACAGGTTTGAGCACGACCAACAGCAGCGTATCGAGTTTGTCGAGTTCGACGTCTACTACGGCGAGTTCTTTGTCGACTAGCGTTAGCAGTCTGTCGACCTCGGCTTCGACAGGGATCAGTTCGCTGTCGACGGGTTTGAGCACGACCAACAGCAAAGTGGCGTCGCTATCGACGTCGACGTCGACGGGTATCGGCTCGTTGTCCACGGGTGTCAGCACTGTGCAGTCCAATTTGAGCCGTCTCGGCTCTACCACGGCTGCGGCGCTGGGCGGCGGCACAACTTACAGTCCGTCGACAGGGACAATCAGCGCACCGTCCTACACGATGTACAACGCCAATGGCACGACCACGACCGCCAGCAGTGTGGGTGCGGCGCTGAACGACATCAACAGCGAGGGTATCCAGTACTTCCATGTGAATTCGACCGGCGCGGACAGCACCGCGGCCGGCACGGACAGTGTGGCGATAGGAACGAGCGCAGCGGCGGCGGGTAACGATTCGATCGCGCAAGGCGCCAAGGCAGCGGCCGAGGCGGTCGACACCATTGCTATCGGGCAGACTGCAACAGCATCGGGTGCCTATTCGATCGCCCAAGGCACAGGCGCGCTGGCCGATTCGAGCGGCGCGATCGCGATCGGTGAGAGCGCGACGGCGACGGGCGGTCAGGCGGTGTCGATCGGCGTGGCGAACACGGCGAGCGGAGACGGTGCGGTGGCGATCGGCGACCCGAACAGCGCGACGGGCACCGGCGCGGTCGCATTGGGGGCGAACAATACCGCCAGTGGCCAGGGTGCGATAGCGGTGGGCAACGCGAACACGGCGAGCGGCCAGGGTGCGGTGGCGCTGGGCAATGCGAGCAGCGCGGTGGCTGCCGGGGGCGTGGCGCTGGGGGACACGGCGAGCGCGGCGGCGACGAACGCGGTGGCGCTCGGTTCGGGGGCGGTGGCGAACAACGCGGGCGACGTGGCGCTGGGCTCGGGCTCGACGACGGCCGCGGCGGTGGCGACCTCGAGTGTGACGGTGGACGGCACGACGTATTCGGTGGCGGGCACGTCGCCGAGTTCGACGGTGAGCGTGGGTTCGGCGGGCGCGGAGCGCACGATCACGAACGTGGCGGCGGGCCAGGTGACGGCGACGAGCACGGATGCGGTCAACGGCAGCGAGCTTTACGCGACGAACGAAGCGGTGACGACGGTAGGCAGTCAGTTGACGAGCTTGTCGACGTCGACCTCGACCAGCATCAGCTCGCTGTCCGGTGGCACAAGCTCGTTGTCGACGGCATTGAGCACCGCCGAAAGCAGCTTAACGAGTTTGTCGAGCTCGACGTCGACGAGTTTGAGCACGACCGACAGTAGCGTGGCGAGTCTGTCCACGTCGACATCGACAACGGCCAGCTCGCTGTCGACCAGCGTCGTCAGCCTGTCGACCTCGACTTCGACCGGCATCAGCTCGTTGTCGACGGGCTTGAGCACGGCCGACAGCAGCATCGCGAGTCT
>NZ_JBCHAA010000027.1:0-51252 GCF_053525655.1 Trinickia camelliae | reverse complement strand
AGGACCAAAGTGACCCCGGTCCCGGGGAGGGACGGACTATACGGACCGGCGCGAAATCAAAGTTTTCACCAAAACTCAAGCGAACAACAACAACGCGCCGCAGGCAAATATACGACCCACCGCGAATTCAAAGTTTTCACGAAAGCCCAAGCGAACGCTTAAGTCTCACCGCCCCCACCCAACCGCCTCCTGCAACGTCAACTTGAACTGCGAAAGCGTATTACGTTCGAGCAAATGCTCGCGCTCAGAATGCCCCGGATTACGCCCATGATGCCGCGAGAACATCACTTCCTCGACCGCAAACGCGATCGTATCCGGCGCGAGGTTCTGCACGACGGGCCCTAGCTCGCCGGTCTGGCAGAACCAGCCGATCAGCCCCTCGGCCGTTGCGATCACCGGCTTGCCGAAACGATAAGCCTGCACGAGCACGCCGCTCATGCCGTAGTGACCCTTGTAGCCGAGCCACACCGCGTCGCATGCCGAAAACAGATCGAACTCCGTTTCATTGCTGATGAACGAGTCGAGCATCAGCGGCGTCGGGCTCATACGCGGCGCGTTCTCCTGAAGAAACTCGCGAATTTCCATGTCCTGCTCGCCGGCGACGATCAGGGTGGGCGGATCGTCCATCGCCATCAACGCCTCGACAAGCTCGCGTATGCCCTTGCGGTCGGTGATCGCGCCGTACACCAGCAAGTAGTGTCCCGGAACGAGCCCGAGGCGCTCGCGGGCCACTTGCGGGTCTTCGGCGGTCGCATCGGGGAACGGGTCGGCGAGGTACTCGATCGCGGCGCCGTGCTTGGGCTTCGTACGGTGTCCGCACCATTCGAGCAAGGTCGGATCGATCGAGAGCAGCGTGCGCATGCCCGCCGATTTCACCGCGCGCTTGAAGAGCCGCGCCTTGACCGCGTTGACGAGCGGCCTGTCGGGCGCCTTCACGCCGACCTTGCGGTGGTGGAACGTCGCGCGCATCGTGATGCCGACCCACGGCGTCTTGCCAAACGGCGAGCCGAGGAACGGCAGCGCGTAAAAAAAGTAGTCGACGTAAGGCACGACGACGAGCGCAAGCGGATGGATGCGCTTCAAGATCCGGTACGCGTGCTCGAAATAGCGGTGATAGCGCACGTAGCTGAAGCGCTCGAGCACGCGCCCGAGTCCGCGCTCGCGATCGGGCGGGTCGATGAACGCGATTTCGAGGTCGGGCCGGTTCGCGGCAAGAATCTTGCGAGCGAGACGATGGTCTTCGTTGCTCGATTCCGTGACGATGATGCAGGGGTGGCCGGCTTCGGTGTAGGCGTCCGCGGCCCATTCGGCGTAGCGCCAACGGTGGCCGGTGAAGTTGGGTTCGACAATCAGCACGAATTCGCGTGACGTCGAGGGTTTTGTCGTATGAGCCATCGAGTGTGTTGGCCAGTGCCGGTGCAAAGCACGTAGCTGGCCCCATACAAAATGTTTCAACGTGAATGCCGGACGGCGCGTAACGTTGCAGTGCAACGCGCCAGGCGTGGGTCAATCCGCAAGAGTCGATGCACGAAACGTGCATGCACGTTTTGCGCATAGACAGACCCTAACATCCCGAGCGCTGATCGAACCGCCAAATTCGCCGTTTTCCTGGCGAAAAAAGACAGTGCGCTCGCAAACAGGTGTGCGGAAATCGCCTACCTGATGGCGCTCAAAGCTGCGGCGAACGCGTTACTTTTGCAATCATTGCCGAGCGGAGAGACGTAAGGACGCATTTATCGCGCGACTCGCGCAGGGCCGGCGTCCGGCAGGTTTTTTCGTATGTTCAATAATTCACTAGATGTGAATGTGCAACGGGGGACAGAGTGAGATCTGTGAGGCTTCCGGCATTTTCGATGCAGGCGGGCTTCGGCGCTAGCGCGGCCACCTGGGTGCTGCTGCAGCAGGTGATCGTGCGCGGCCTCGTAGCCGTCAAGTTTCTCGCCATTGGCCGGATTCTCGGCCCGGCGGCGATCGGCAGCGTGAGCGTCGCGCTGCTGGCGGTCGCGATCGCCGAATCGTTGTCCGATACCGGGCTTGCCCAAGCGGTCATTCAAGGCCACGAAACGCCGACGCGCTCCGAGCTCAGCGCCGTCTGGACGACGCTCGCCGCGCGCGGCGTGTTCGTCGGGCTGCTGCTCGTCGCCTTGGCGCCGCTGATGCAAAGCCAGTTCCATCTGGGCGGCTCGCTCTTGCTGCTGCAACTGGCCGCCGCGCTGCCGCTCATTCGCGGCATCGCGTCGCCGACTTATTTCGTCGTGCAGCGCGAGCGGCGCTTTCAGCACATCGCGGGCGTCGAGATATCGGCGGCGTTCGCCGATTGCAGCATCGGGCTCGTGCTCGCGCTCTCGGGGGCCGGCGCGTATTCGGTGCTGCTCGGCATGATGGCCGGCGAGACGCTCAAGAGCACGCTCACGTGGGCCACGATGCAGCCGCGCCCGCCGCTCAAGATCTCGTGGTCGGGCATCGGTCACTACATTGGCTTTAGCCGCTGGATCTGGGCGAGCAGCGTCGTGAACCTGGTCCTCAATCAGTTCGACAAGATCGTCGTCGGCAAGCTGCTCGGGCCGGCTCAGCTCGGCGCCTATCAGATGTCGTCGCGGCTCGCGCAAATGCTGCTCGCCGACGCGGCCATCGCGATGTCGCAATATCTGTTTCCGACGTTCTCGGCGCAGCATCGCCACGATAAGCATGCGGCCGCGCGCGTGTTCAAGCTCTATCTGCTGGTCGCCGCGGCCGGCCTCGTGGTGATCGTGATCGCGCTGCGCCTGCTCGCGGCGCCGCTCTTCTCGCTCGTGCTCGGGGCCGCGTGGATGTCGGCGGTGCCGCTCTTCAAGATCTTCGTCATCAATATGGCGATCGGTGCGCTGATCGCCGTGCTCGTGTCGTACCTGCGCGCGGTCGGCGATGCACGCGCGGCGACGCAGGCATCGGTGATGCAGATGATCGTGCTGTTCGCCGTGGTGCCGCCCGCCACGCACTACTGGGGCGTAACGGGTATCGCGTGGGGAATGACGGCCGGCCTCGGCACGGCTGCTCTATGGATGCTCTATCGGACGGTCAGGGTGTCTTGATGCGGATTCTTCACCTCGTCCTCGCGCCGCGTTTGTCTGGCGCCGAGGTGCTCGCGAAAGACCTTGCCATCCATCAGCGGCGGCAGGGCCACCCTATCTGCGTCACCGCGCTCGCGCCCGAGCACAACGATTTCAAGTCGCTGCGCGCCGATCTCGAGGAGAACGACGTGCAGTGCCGCTTTCCGCGCAAAGAGCATGGAATGCTCGGCCGGCTTTGGCATCTGTATCACGTGATTCGCCACGAGAAGCCCGACGTGATCTTCGCTCACGCGACCATCCCGGCGTTCTACGCGCGCGCCTTGCCGCTCGGCGCGCCGATCGTCTACGTGATGCATTCGGCGACCAACGATTTCGAGCGCCACTTGTTCCGTAGCGTCGAACGCATTTTGTCGCCGCGCGCGCGTGCGGTGATCGGCGTCTCGCAGGCGAACGTCGAGGACTACATCGCCGCGGTCGGCCCGCATCCGCTGATGACGGTGATTCCTAACGGCGTCGACATGGCGCGTTTCGCGGATCAGGCGAACGGCAACGACGTGATCCGCGCACCGCAGATCGTGCAGATCGGCCGCTATACGTCGGTCAAGAATCAGCTGCAGACGGTGCATGCGTTCGGCCAAGTCGTGCGCGAAGTGAGCGACGCCCGGCTCATGATGATCGGCGTGATCGAAGATCCTGCGTACTACGCGGCGGTGATCGACCTCGTCAACAAGCTCGGGCTCGCGGATCGCGTCGCTGTCGACGGGCCGCGCTCCGATGTGTCGAAGGCGCTGTTCGACGCGAGCGTCTTCGCGATGCCTTCGCGCTCGGAAGGGCACAGCATTGCGTTTCTCGAAGCGCTGGCCTCGGGGATTCCGGTGGTCGGCAGCGCGATCACGCCGTTTGCGTTCGCGAAGGACTTTCCGAACGTGCAACTGCTCGACACCGACGACACGATGGCTTACGCAAGCGCGCTCATGACGGCGCTCGGCCAGCGCCGCGCCGAACGCACGCTGACGGGACTTACGTTGCAGGATTCGGCCGAACGCTATCTTGCGGTAGCGCGTCAGGTGACGCATGCGGGATCGGCGTCCTGAGCAATGAGATACGCGGGGCACGAAACCTGCGGGATACAAGAAAGCGCTTTTGCTTTGGGGGTAAAGAACATGGACCTGCAAACCTATACCGAGCTGCCGCTCGACGAGCGTGCTGCATTCGAGCTCGTCTGCGCGAGACGCGGCTTCGCACCGATGCACTTCGACGTCTCCACTACGGAAGACATGACCGACGGCCACAGCGAACGGCTCGTGACGATCCGGCGCGGATGCTGGGCACAGTCCTACCACGCGGACCCTCCGGGTCAATGGATTCATCAATTCGAAGCCGACCTTGTCTGTCGTCTTTTCAAATAAGCTCGTTCCCTTCGGGTAACAATTTGTTACTTTACGGGTGAATTCGCTAATTCTAATATTCGCCGATATCGTTAATCGGAGACAATAAATCGGGTTTAGCGATTCGGCATAATTCAATGGCAATCTTTCAAATTCCTTCCTTTCGTTTGAGGGAATTTGATTATTGCTCTATTGCAAGCCCCTCAATTTCATTTGTGAAAATGCGTAATCGGCATTGCTGCCTGCCTCCGGCTATTGAATAGCCGCAGTGGCGGGCGGTGCTGTATGCGCGATGGTTGCGTTTCGGCGCAGGCCCACGCTCGCCCCTACGCAGCCTGATCGACAAGTCGTTCTGTTTTTCAGCTGTCAATCATTCGGAGATTTTTCGGAATCAGACTGTTCCGTTTAAATTCTATTGTCCTGAAAATTAATCCGATATAAAACCGCTCGAAATTCATCGCGTGGAGACCGGAATGCTCGGGTAACGCTAATCGAAACATGATGGCGCAGCCCTGGTGTGGAAATCGCTCGGAACTACCCGTTTCAGGCGGTGGCATTGATCATTCTGTTAATAAAAAGGCGATAATAATCATGACGAAATCGAGGTTCTCGAGTAGCGATTCGCTGTTTTACGGAAGACTATGGGCGCCGCTTGCAGCCGCGGCGGTTTCCGCGGCGCTGCTCGCGGGTTGCGGCGGCGGTTCGTCGTCGGGGGCGGGCGGCGCGACCGCCAACACGGCGTCGGCGAGCCCCTCGACCTCTGCACCGCCGCCGGACAAGCCGCTCGTCGACAACGACATCTACGGTTCCGGTCCGAACGATGCCGTGAGCGATGCGACCGAAAGCGCCGCCGTCACGCATCACCAGGTCACGGTCAACGGCAAGACCATCGCCTACACGGCCACGGCGGGCCACCTCGTGACGATCGATGCGAGCACGTCGCAGCCGAACGCGAAGGTGTTCTACGTCGCCTACACGCAAGACAACCCCGACCCATCGAAGCCGCGCCCCGTCACGTTTTTCTATAACGGCGGGCCGGGCTCGTCCGCGGTGTACCTGCTGCTCGGCTCGTTCGGCCCGAAGCGGATTCAGTCGTCGTTCCCGAACTTCACGCCGCCCGCGCCGTATCAGCTGCTCGACAATCCGGACAGCCTGCTCGACCGCTCCGACCTCGTCTTCATCAACCCGGTGGGCACCGGCTATTCGGCGGCGATCGCTCCGTCGAAGAACAAGGACTTCTGGGGCGTGGACCCCGACGCACGCGAGATCGACCGCTTCATCCAGCGCTATCTGACGATGAACAATCGCTGGAATTCGCCGAAGTTTCTGTATGGCGAGTCGTACGGCACGGCGCGCAGCGCGGTGGTGTCGTGGGTGTTGCATGAAGACGGCATCGAGCTGAACGGGATCACGTTGCAGTCGTCGATTCTCGACTACGCGAACGCGGAAAGCGCGGTGGGCCTGTTCCCGACGCTCGCGGCCGATGCGTACTACTTCAAGCGCACGAGCGTCACGCCGCCGCCCGCCAACCTCGACGCGTACATGCAGACCGTGATGAACTACGCGACGAGTACGCTGATGCCGCTTGCGCAGGCGCCGAATCCGCAGGACGGCGGGATGGTCAACGTGCGCTTGAACATGACGCTGCCCGTGGCGCAGCAGATGCAGCAGTACCTCGGCATCGATCCGATCATGCTGATCCAGAGCCAGGGCAATCCGGCGGCGCTCGACCCGAACGCCAACCAGTCGTTCTTCTCGCTTCTGGTGCCCGGCACCGCGATCGGACAGTACGACGGCCGCGCGACGTCGATCAACACCGGCATCGGTCCGTTCATCCTGCCGGACTCGGGCAGCAACGATCCGTCGATCACCAACGTGGCGGGTGTCTACACGGTCGAATGGAACAACTACCTGAACAACGACTTGAAGTACACGTCGACCTCCGCGTTCGTCGACTTGAACGACCAGGTCTTCAACAACTGGGACTTCAGTCACGTCGATCCGACCGGCGCCGCGAAGGGCGGTGGGAACACGCTCTATACGGCGGGCGATCTGGCCGCGACGATGACGCTGAACCCGGACTTGAAGGTGCTGTCGGCGAACGGCTACTTCGATGCGGTGACGCCGTTCTTCCAGACCGCGCTGACGCTCGCGAGCATGCCGGTGGACCCGTCGCTGCAAGCGAACATCACGACCAAGCGCTACCCGTCGGGGCACATGATCTATCTCGACGATCCGTCGCGCGATGCGCTCAAGGCGGACCTCGGGACGTTCTATGACGGCGTGATGGCGAATCGTGCCGCGATGAAGCGCGTGTTGATGCTGCAGCGGCCGCCTATGGCTCGATGAGGCGCTAGCTTCACCTTCTTTTTAGCCGCTATAGCAGGCACATTGACAGGCGCATCGCCACGGGGCGATGCGCCTGTCAACGCTTGTGTCGCCTCATAAGCATCGCAGAATTGCTTCGTTCTCCAGGCGGCGCCGCATCCCGTATCGTTCAACCCGTTTTTCGAACAACAAGACAACACAACGGGAATGCCAACAATGAAGCGCCTTTCACTCCTCGCCATCCCTGCCGGCCTCCTTTTATCGGCCGGCGCCCACGCCCAAAGCAGCGTCTCGTCGAGCAGCGTCACGCTGTACGGCATCGTCGACACCGGCATCGCCTACGTGCACAACGCGCAAGGCGCGAACGGCAAGAATCAGTCGACGCTCGTGCAGGCGTCGAGCGGCAACGTGTCCGGCAGCCGCTGGGGCTTGAAGGGCACCGAGGACTTGGGCGGCGGGCTCGCCGCGCTGTTTCAGCTCGAGAACGGCTTCAGCGTGGACACCGGCACGCTCAAGCAGGGCAGCCGCGAGTTTGGCCGCAAGGCGGTGGTTGGGCTGACCGGCAACGCGTGGGGCACGCTTACGCTGGGCCGCCAATACGATCCGCTCGTCGACCAGGTTCAGGCGCTCACCGAAGACAACTACTTCGGCGGCGTGTTCGGCACGCCGGGCGACCTCGACAACTACGACAACAGCCTGCGCGTGAGCAACTCGATCAAGTACGTGAGTCCGAACTGGGCGGGCTTCCAGGTCGAAGCGCTTTACGGCCTCGGCGGCGTGGCGGGCGCGAACGGAGCAGGGCGCACGTATAGCTTCGGCGCGGCCTACGCGAACGGGCCGCTCGCGTTGGCCGCCGGGTACTTCTACGCGAACGGCGGCAACAGCACCACGAACGGCGTGCGCACCTGGACGAGCAGCTCCGACAGTCTCTTCAACACGGTGATCAACCAGGGCTTCGCGAGTGCGGATTCGATTCAGATCGTGCGCGTCGGCGCGCAGTACGCGATCGGTCCGGTGACCGCCGGTCTCGCGTATTCGAACACGCAGTACGGCAGCGATTCGTCATCGCTCTTCCGGCAGACGGCGAAGTTCAACAACGGCTCGGTGTTCTTCAACTATCAGGCGAGCCCGGCTTTGCGCGCGGGCGTCGGCTACAACTACACGTCGCTGACCGGGCCGGCATCGGCTCACTACAACCAGGTCAACCTCGGCGCCGACTACGCGCTCTCGAAGCGCACCGATCTCTATGCGTTGCTCGGCTATCAGAAGGCGAGCGGCAGCACGTTGAGCGCGACGGGTCAGGTGATCGGCGCGCTGGCGTCGATCGGCGACTATGGGGTGAATTCGGGAAGCAACTCGCAGGATCTTGCCGTGGTGGGGATTCGGCACAAGTTCTGATGCCGCAAGCGCCGGCCTTCGCGTCGGCGCGTAATCGCAGACGCGCGGCGGGCCACTGGCCCGCCCGCCGGCATGTCAGCCGATCACCAACCTCACGCCGATCAACGTCAACGTCGCCGCGAGCAGATTGCGCAGCAGCGCATCGGGCGCGCGCGCCGACAGATGGCTGCCGATCGCAATCCCCGGCAGCGAGCCGACCAGCAGCGACAGCAGCATCGACCAGTCGACCGACCCCAGCAGCCAATGCCCCATCCCGGCGATCAGCGTGAGCGGCACCGCGTGCGCGATGTCGGAGCCGACGATGCGCGAGGTCGGCAGCGTCGGATAGAGCAGCAGCAGCACGGTCACGCCGATTGCCCCCGCACCGACCGACGTCAGCGACACGAGCACGCCGAGCACGGCGCCCGTCAGCGCCGTGAGAAGGGCCGTGCGCAGCGGCGCGGGCGCGCTCTTGTGGCGCGCGGCGAACGCGGCCAGTTGCGGCCGGAAGATGAGCGCAACCGACGTGATCAGCAACGCGACGCCGAGCACGGTCTGAATCAGCGTCGTCGCGGCGTGCGAGTTCATGCCGTAGCGGTGCAGCAACCATAGCGTGACGACGGCGGCCGGCACGCTGCCGGCGGCGAGGCGTCCCGTCACCTGCCAGTCCACCGAGCCCTTGAGGCCGTGCACGAGCGTGCCGGTGGCCTTGGTCGCGGCCGCGTACAGCAGGTCGGTGCCGACCGCGGTGGCCGGATGCACGCCGAACAGCAGCACGAGCAGCGGCGTCATCAGCGAACCGCCGCCGACGCCGGTCAGGCCGACCAGAAAGCCGACGCCGAGGCCAGAGGCCGAATACATCAGATCGATATGAGGCATGCGCAAAAAGCGGCTGGCGAACGCCGCGTTGAGTAGGCCAGAACGGGAATGAAGCGGAAACGAAGTTCGCCATTGTCGCAAAAGCGCGGCCATGCCGCAGCGCAGCGTTGGGTGCTCTCCGGAATAACAGCGTTTCCGTACACGTTCTTACAACACGGCAACCCAAATAGTGCTGTTTCCGCGAGATAGTGATGACTGGCGCGAAACGCCATCGACGCGCGGCTGATTTGTACTATCAGATGGCGGGCGTCTTTTATGCAGGTGGCGTTACCTTAGAGGGCCTGCTGACGCTGGCAGCAGGGTGGCGTACTTGCACAACCGGCGCGCCGTGCGAGCGGACGGGTTCGCACTGGCATTGCACATGCTTGACTTAAAGGAGTGGGAAGGCCCGGGGACTCACAATGCGAATTCTGCAACTCGTTCTTGCGCCGCGGCTGTCCGGCGCGGAAATGCTGGCCAAGGGGATCGCGATTGGCCATCAGCGAAGCGGTCACAGCGTCTGTCTGGCGTCGCTGCTTCCGCAACACAGCGACTTCGAGCCGGTGAGCCGCGAGCTCGCCGCGCAGGGCGTGACGTGCCTCTTTCCCACCCGGACCTACGCGCGTATCGGCCGGCTGCTGTTTCTCTATCGCGCGATTCGCCAGTTCAAGCCGGACATCATCTTCGCGCACGCCACCATTCCGGCCCTCTATGTGCGCGCGCTGCCGCTTTCCGTGCCGATCGTCTGGGTCATGCACTCGGGCGTGAACGACTTCAAGGACTCCAACGTATTGCAGCGCGCCGAGCGGCTGCTGTCGTCGCGCGCGAAGGTGGTGATCGGCGTGTCGCAGAAGAACGTCGACGACTACATGAAGGAGATTGGGGACCATCCGTCGCTCGTCGTCGTGCCGAATGGCGTCGACACGTCGTCCTTTGCGACGGTCATGGGTCGCATGCCGGCTCGCAATCCCGCCAACGACAGCAAGCGTATCGTGCAGATCGGCCGCTATATCCGCGAAAAGAATCATCTCGACACCGTGCGCGCGTTCAAGCGCGTGCTCGAGTTCGAGCCCGAGGCGCGACTCCTGCTGTGCGGCGTGATCGAGGACGTCGCCTATCACGCGGAGGTCGTTGCGCTCGTCAACGAGCTGGGGATCGGCTCGCGCGTCGAGGTGGCCGGGCCGCGCTCGAACGTCGCCGAGATCCTGTGCGCGTCGAGTGCGTTTGCGATGCCGTCGAGCTTCGAGGCGCACAGCATCGGTTTTCTGGAGGCGTTGGCGTCGGGGATTCCGGTCGTCGCCAATGCGATTCCGGCGTTCAGCTTTGCGGGCAGCTTTCCGAGCGTGCGGCTCGTCGATACGACCGATGCCGAAGTCTACGGCCGCGCGCTCGCCGAGGCGTTGCAGCAGCCGCGCGCGGTGCGGCCGCTCAACGGGCTCACGCTGCAGGATACGGCCGACCGGTATCTCGCGATTGCGCGGCAGGTGCTCGGATTGCGCGTCGGCCTGCGCTGACGCCGCTTCGTCTTCACTGCCGCAACCGGTCCAGCCGCATCGTCTCCGTAAAGAGCCCCGGCAAGCCCCCCCAATCCTGCGCGGGACCCAGCCTCCCATCTGGCGATACCGCGTAGCCCGCGAGCCCCGGTGCGCCGCCCGTGAAGTAGTAGTCGCCGATGACCGCGTTCGCGCGCTTGAAGAGCACGAGTGCGGGGTCCTTTCCTGCGTTGCCCGCACGCTCGACGAGCGTGGGAATCTCATCGGCCCACGACACGTTATCGAGCGTCGCCACACGTACCGGCTCGCCAAAGCGCGAACCGCCTTTCATCATCCAGACATCGATATTCGCGTGGTTCCCCGCGCTCGGGTTGCGTGCCGAGAGCACGAACAGATCGTCGATGCCGTTGCCTTCAATGTCCCCCGTGGTTGCCTTCGCGAGCGACGCCGAAAAGCCACTGAACTGCTGCGCGCGGATGTCGCCGCTGAACGCGCTGCCTGAACTCGCGAGTTGCGTGAGCGCGAGGCCGGAATCCGACCGTTCGAGCGCAAGCAGACCCATGCGCGGCGAACCGGCGGTGCGTGCCGCGAGAAATTGCGTGCCGCTGGACAGGCCCGATGCCGCCATCCACAGCGCGGGATCGCTGCCCGTCAGGCCATTGCCCGCGAGCACCCAAAGATCGAGCCCCGAGGCATGCCGTTGCGCGACCATCACGTCGGCGCGGCCATGCCCGCTGAAGTCGGCGGCGACGTACTGCTGTGCGAGCGCGGGCATGAGCGCCGAGGTGCTTTGGTACCACAGACGCGGCGCTTCGAACCCCTTGCCCGTGCTGCGCATGAGCCAGAACGCGGTGCCGCCGTTGCGCGGCGCGATCGCCATCAGGTCGGCGCGGCCGGTGCCTTCGAAGTCGGCGAGCAGGAAGCGCGTGCTGTCGAAGCAGAGCGTGTCGCCGGTGCAGGTCGGCTTAATCGACGTGTAGTCGAACGGCACCGCGTTCACGTACCAGGGCGCCGCGTGCGCGCCGGGCACGAGATCCGCGACCCATACGTCGAAGCCCGGTCCGTCGTGGCGCCGCTCGACGAACACCGCGTTCGGCTTGCCGTTGCCCGTCACGTCGGCGTACATCGCGCCCGCGAGCCGCAGGTCGGTCCATTGCGAATGGGGCGTCGGCGCCCAGCGGTATTCGGTCGTGAGCGGCGCGCACGCGCCGATCGCGAGTTGGCCGTCCTTCTCGCCGAGACAGTGGCGCAACGGCGTGTAGACGAGGCCGAAATCCCATGGCGTCCAGCGTTGCGCGATCTGCGACGGGTCGCACTTTTCTTCGACGAGACCGCCGCCGCGCTCGGCGACGCACAGCCAAGACGATTCGGAGACGAGCGTCGCGTCGTGCGGATTGCCGGGGTAGCTGATGACGGGCTGCCAGCGCCAGTCCTGCGCGGGGCTTTCGTCGCAGGCGGCGAGATACGGCGGCTTGCCGACGCCGCCCGAGGTCAGGCATTGGCTCGTGTAGGCGTTGACGAGATTGAGCTTGCGCGGCTCGAAATCGTGCTCCGGATGATTGGTATGTCCTCCGAACGAATAGCGCCGCGCGACCCAGTTTCCGTTCCACTGGTACTCGCCGAACACGTGCGTGGCCTGGTTGCCGTCGATCGTGAAGTAGCTTGCCACCTCGTCGCGCTTTTGCTGCACCTCGGCGGCGGGCACGTTCATCGGCAGGCCGCCCGTCGGATAGGTGAGGTGGTAGCGAATCGGCACGTTCAGGCCGAGGCCTTGGGCGACGTTTCGGGTGATGCGCGCGGAGTAGATGTGATCGGGGTGCTCGATGAACGGCACGGTGTCGGGGTTCAGCGTGTAGATCTCGGTGGCGGGCTTGAGGATCTCGCCGAGCGTCGCGATCAAATCGGCACGGTTGTAGTGGGTGGCGCCGGAGCCGTCGTCGTTCATCGGATAGCTCGCGATCGTCGCGTTCTCGTCCCACAGCAGTCCGAGCGGCACGCGTCCGCCGCGTACCTGTCCGCCCGGCAGGCGGACTTCGAGCAGCTTCACGCGCGGCTGCTGTTTCAGCACCATCTGATGCACCGGCTTGCCGGCGATGGTCACCATCGATTGGTCCCAATCGTTTGCCACGCCGACCATGCGCGCGTACGTCTGCCGGATGGCTTTCTCGCGCGTGAGAACGTAGTCGAACGGCCCGCTGTCCGCGCCGCCGATCAGATGCACGGTGACGATGCACCAGCCCGCCGCGATGTGCTCGCTGATGCCGGGGTTGACGAAGAGAAGGTCGTCGTCGAGGTGGGCGACGACCGTGACGAGCGTGCCGGCGCGGCAGTCGGCATCAGCGGCGTGGGCCGCGCGTGGGGCGACGGCGGTGAGGCTTGCCAGCGCCCACAGCAGCAGTGAGATCAGTGAGGTGGTCGTAGACCGCATTGGCTCCCCGGACTGGCGTTTGGCCGTTCAGGCCTTAGCTTACCGGGGCGCATCGACGGTGTAGGTGGGCGAGCGCACTTTCGTCAGACATGAGGGCCGATGAAAGTGCGCACCCGTTTGGGCTCAATGCGTAGGCGCGTGCGTCTGCTGCGCCGCCGAGCGGTGCTGCGTGATCGCGCTCACCACGACCAGCACGATGATGTTCAACGCGAGCGCGAGAAAGCCGATGTTGAGGTCCTTCAACCGGTCGGGCAGGAACGGGAACAGTTGTCCGACGCTCGCCTTCGTGAGCGTCGTGTACGTGACCACCGCCACACCCGCGACGATGCCCGCGAACGCCCCTTGCTTCGTCACGCGGTTATGCGCGAAGAGACTGCATACCACGGCCGGGAAAAGCTGCGTGACGAAGCTGTAGCCCATCAGGAGAAGCGCTACGATCGTCTCGCCGCCCTTCAACGTGAACCCGACCGCCACCAGCGCGATCACCGGCACGAGCACGCGCGCGAGCTTGCCGACTTGACGGTCGTCGGCTTTGCGGTTGAGCGCGCCGCGATAGACGTCGTTGGCAATCAGCGTGGCGGCCGTGATGAGGATCATCGAGCCGGGCACGAGCGCGGTCAGCACGCCCGCCGCGCCGACCACGCCGACGAACCACGGGTCGAACGTCTGCAGCGACAAGCGGAACAGCGACAAGTCGATATCGGAGCCCTTCAAGCCCGGTATCTTGAGCACCGCGGCAAAGCCGCAGAAGAACACGAACAGCAGGATCAGCTGATAGATCGGCAGCACGGCGGCATTGCGCCGGAAAATGCGCTCGTCCTTCGCGGTGAACACCGAGCCGAACGTATGCGGCCACATGAAGAAGCCGAGTGCGGTGAGCAGCACCGTCGACTGGAACCACGTGACGCTCATGCCCTTGTCGGGGAACGTCAGGAAGCCGGGCTTGGCGGTGTCGATCGCATGGAACATGCTGCCGAGGCCGCCGTAGTAGTGGATCGGCAGATAGATGCCGAGGAACAGCACGACGCCGAGGATCATCAGGTCTTTCACGACCGAATTCCAAGCCGAGCCGCGCACGCCCGAAATGATGACGTACGCCGTGACGACGATCGCGCCGATCCAGACCGCGGCCGTCGACGAGATCGCGCCATACGAGGTCGTCGACACGATGATGCCGAGCCCCTTGAACTGCAGCACGAGATACGGAACCAGCGCGGCCACGTCGACGAGAGCGACGAGCACGCCGAGCGACGGGCTCGCGTACTTGCTTGAGAGGAAGTGCGGCTGCGAGACGAGCCGGTTTGCCTTCGCGTAGCGCCAGATCGGCGGCAGCAGCCAGTAAGAGAGGATGTAGGCGAGCGTCGCGTACGGCAGGATGTAGAAGACGGCCGCGCCCTTGCCGTAGGCAAAGCCGCTGCCGCCCAAGAACGTGAACGTCGTGTAGATTTCGCCTGCCATCAGCAGGAACACGAAGGCGGTGCCGAAGCTGCGTCCGCCTACCGACCACTGTTCGAGGTTCATGTCGTGGCCGCGCTTGGCGCGCACGCCGAGCGCGAGCGCGAGGAGCGCGGCGGCCGCGATGATGACGAGTGCGCTGCTCATGAGCGGGCCTCCTCGGCAGCGCCGGCGCCCTTGCGGTTGGCCGGATCGAGGTGGTAGACGAGCGCCATGATGCACGCCGTCAGCACGACCCACATCACGATCCAGGCAAGCACGAGCGGCATGCCGAGAACGAGCGGTTCGACTTGGTTGAAGAACGGAACACCTAGCAGAATGCCGATGAACGGCAAGGCGGCGAGCAGCCGGAGCAACATGGTGGGGGTCTCCTCGAACGTGTGATGAGGTCTTGCCTGGTCGGTCTTTTCTTGGCCTTCATACGTAAAACTGACCCTGTGACTCTATGCCGGAAGTGTTTCGCGCGTAAAGGATGTCAATAATCGTGAAGGCGATTTGTAAGTGCTGCGTAGCACTATCGAATGACGAAACGCGGATGAAGCCGGCGCGCGCCGGCGCAATGATTCGACGAAACGATGAACCCTGAACACTTGAAGTTGCTGGTCACACGAGTCATGCCTTACGGCAAATACAAAGGCCGGCTCATCGCCGACCTGCCTGGGCATTACCTGAATTGGTTCGCGCGCGAGGGCTTCCCGCGCGGCGAGTTGGGCAGCCTGCTCGCGCTGATGCACGAGCTTGATCACAACGGCCTGAAGCCGCTGCTCGATCCGCTGCGGGAGAAGTGAGGCAAGCCGGATAGCGGCAATACTCGGCAAAGCGCGGCTCGTGCGGGAAAACGCGTAAAGGAAATATTTCAAAGCCAGCGACGGATTTTTCCGCCTCGTCCGTTCAACAGACAACGAGGCACTTTCGGCAACCGACTCCAGCGGAGAACACGCATGAGACTTTCCCAGACCGCGCGGCTCTTGGCCGCGGCCGTGACGTTGTTCGCGGCATCCGGCGCGTTTGCGCAAGTCGTCATCGCGCCGATGGCGCCGCCGCCGCCTCGCGTCGAGGTCGTGCCGGGACCGCGCGCGGGCTATGTGTGGGATCCGGGCCATTGGCGCTGGGTCGGCGGCCGCTACGTCTGGGTAGGGGGCCACTGGCGGCCGGTGTATCGGGGCGGAAGGTGGGTGCCGGGTCATTGGGCGCCGTACCGCGGGACCTGGCGGTGGATACCCGGACACTGGGCTTGACGCGAGAGACCCTCACGAGAACACGCCCGTTGGACCAGGAAGACGGCGACCCCGATGCGGCGCTGATCGAGCGAGTCGGCCAGGCGGATCAGGCAGCGGTGCGTACGCTCGTCGCCCGCAAGCTGCCGCGCGTGCTCGCGCTGGCGGCACGCCTGCTCGGCGATCGCAACGAGGCGGAAGATGTCGCGCAGGAGACCTTCATGCGGGCCTGGAAACAAGCGCCCCACTGGCGCGAGGGCGAAGCCCGCTTCGACACGTGGCTGCATCGTGTCGCGCTGAATCTTTGCTACGACCGGTTGCGCGCGCATCGCGAGACCCTGGTCGACGAGATCCCGGACGAGGCCGATCCCGCCGCGGCGCCCGATGCCGAGCTCGAAGCGCGCTCGCGCGGCGAGCAGGTGCGGGCCGCGCTCGCCGCGCTGCCGGCGCGGCAGCGCGAGGCGCTCGTGCTCACCTACTACCAGGAACTATCGAACATCGAGGCGGCCGGACTGATGGGCATTTCGGTCGACGCCCTCGAGAGCCTGTTGGCCCGCGCGCGCCGTAGTCTGCGCGCGCAGCTGGGCCCAGGCGCATCAAGTAAGGAAACGCCATGACCCCCGAGAGATTCCGAGCAATCGTCGAAGCCTACGGCGCCGATTCGCGCCGCTGGCCTGCTGCCGAGCGCGAAAGCGCCAAGGAGTGGGCCGAGCGGCACCGCCAGGAGGCCGACGCGCTGATGGCCGACTCGGCGTGGCTCGACGCGTGCCTCGCGAGCGATCCGGCTCCGCAGCCGAGCGACGCGCTCTATGCGCGCGTCGTCGCGCTTGCACCGGCCTCGGCCGGACGCCGGAGCGCCGCGAAGAAGAGCCGCCGGTGGGTCTGGTGGTCGGGCGCGGCGTTCGCGGGCGTCGGGCTCGCGGGCGGGCTGGCCGGTGCGCTCGCGGTGTCGTACTTCGTGGTGACGGGCAGCGTGCCGCCGCCCGAGCACGAGTCGTCGCTTCCGACGACGAGTTTCGGCGGCTCGGCCGCCGACTGGAGCGGCGAATGACTCGCTGCTCCTGGAAAGCCGTGATGATCGGCTCGCTCGTCTTGAACGTGTTCTTGCTGGGCAGCGTCGCGGGCGGCGCGTATCAATTGTTCGCCGCGCATCACGAACAGAAGACGGCGGCCCAGCAGCCGCCGCGCGCGCTGCGCTTCGCAGCCGAAAATCTTGGCGACGTTCGCGAACAGGAGTTCGTCGATGCACTGAAGGACGCCCGCCGCGACGGTCGCGAGTACGCGCGCGAAGGCCGCGAAGGACGCCGCGAGGTGTTGAGCGCGCTTGCGGCGCCGCAGTTCGACCGGGCCGCGCTCGATGCCGCGCTCGCCAAGACGCGCAATGCGGACATCGCGCTGCGTACGCGCGTCGAGCAGGGCGTCGCCGATTTCGCGGCGACGCTCACGCCCGATGAGCGGGTGAAGTTCGCGGACAGTCTCAAGGAAATCGGCCAGTGGCGGCAGGCGCAGGCACAAGCGCAGGCTCAGAAGCCTGCGAGCCGTTGAAACGATCGGTAACGGATAAAGGACGCTAAGCCGCGACGGAAAACCAGCCCGCGCAACGTTTAAAGAACGTATCCACCGCTCGCAGAGGGCAGCATGGCTAATTCACCCGGCATGAATCCGGCGGCGATCGCGCTGAACCGTTTCGGTCTCGGCGCGCGCATCGACGACGTGCCGCTCGCCGATCCAAAAGCGTGGCTGATGAAGCAATTCGAGGCTTATCAGCCGATGCCGTCCGCATGGTCCGCGCAACCTGGTTCGCTCGCGCTTGCCCAACAGTTCGGCCAGCAGCAGATGCAAGCGCGCGAGGCGTCTGACGCGAGCGCGAAGGTCGCCGCGCGCAAAGAACTGCGCGGCGAGGTGCTCGACCTCTACCGCGCGGCAGTGAACGCGCGCGTCGACAGCGCGCTCACTACGCAAACGCCGTTCATCGAACGGCTCGTCCACTTCTGGGCCAATCACTTCGCGGTATCGACCGAGAAGCCGCAAGTCGCGGCGCTCGCAGGCGCGTTCGAAGCCGAGGCGATCCGCCCGCACGTGCTGGGCCGCTTCGAGGACATGCTCGTCGCGGTCGAGCGCCATCCGGCGATGCAGGTCTTTCTCGACCAGGCGCGCTCGGTCGGCCCCGACAGCCCCGCCGCCATGCGAGCCGCCGCGCGCAATCCCGACAACAAGCGCGGCCTCAACGAGAACCTCGCGCGCGAAATCATGGAGCTGCATACGCTCGGCGTGCGCACCGGCTATACGCAAGCTGACGTTACGGAGTTCGCGCGCGCGCTCACGGGCTGGAGCATCGTGCCGCCGCGAGGCACTGAGGCCGCGCGGCTTCTCGGGCCGGAAGGCGAGCCGGGCAGCTTCGTGTTTCGCCCGCAGCTCCATGAGCCCGGCGTGCGCACCATCATGGGCCGCACTTACGGCGAGCCGGGCGAAGGGCAGGCGCGCGCGATCCTGCATGACCTCGCTTCGTCGCCGGCCACGGCGCGGCACATCGCCGGCAAGCTCGCGCGCCACTTCGCGTCGGACAACCCGCCTCAACCGATGGTCGACCGGCTCGCGCAAGCGTTCCAGCAAAGCGGCGGCGACCTGCCCACCGTCTATCGCGCGCTGATCGACTCGCCGGAAGCCTGGTCGCCGGTCGCCGCGAAGTTCAAGACGCCGTGGGACTGGACGATCTCGTCGCTGCGGGGGCTCGGCCGGGAGGACATGGGCAGCGCACAGGCCGCGCCGATGCTCACGCAGCTAGGGCAGCCCGTCTGGCGCCCCGGCTCGCCCGCCGGTTACGACGACATCGCCGCGAGCTGGGCCGCGCCCGACGCGCTCGTGCGCCGCGTCGAACTGGCTCAGCGCCTCGCGGCGCGCGTCGGCGACAACGTCGACCCGCACTCGTTTGGACAGACGCTCATGGCCGGATCGCTGTCCGAGCCGACCGAGCTCGCGGTCTCGCGCGCCGAGAGCGTGCCGACCGCGGTCGCGCTCGTGCTCGTGTCGCCCGACTTTCAACGGAGATGAAGCCATGACTTCCCGCCGCCAATTCCTGAGCCTCACGGCCGCCGGCGCCGGCGCGATGCTGGTCGCGCCGCAAATCGTGTTCGCGAGCGTCGAGACGGACCGGCGCTTTGTCTTCGTGATCCAGCGCGGCGCCGCCGACGGCCTGAACATCGTCGTCCCGTATGCCGACCCGGCCTACGCGGGGTTGCGCGGCGCGCTCGCGATCGACACCGCCGCCGCGACGAAACTCGACGGCACGTTCGCGCTGCATCCGTCGCTCGTTCAGACCGCGCAGATGTACTCGCAGGGTCAGGCACTGTTCGTGCATGCCATTGCTTCACCCTACCGGGATCGCTCGCATTTCGACGGACAAAACGTGCTCGAGACGGGCGGCACGGCACCGTATCAGGTCAGAGACGGTTGGCTCAACCGGCTCGTCGGGCTGATGCCGGCGAACCGCGCGCAAGCGATCGCGTTCGCGCCGACCGTACCGATGGCGTTGCGCGGCAAGGTCGAAGTGGCGTCGTATGCACCTTCGGCGCTGCCGGCCGCGCCCGACGATCTGCTCGCACGCGTCTCTCAGCTTTACGAGCAGGACGCGCAGCTGCGTCCGCTCTGGCAGGAGGCGATGACGGCGCGCGGCCTCGCCGGCGATGCGAGCGCGCGGCAGGACCCGGCGAGCCTCGGCAAGCTCGCGGCGAGCTTTCTCGCGAAGGACGACGGCCCGCGCATCGCGATGATCGAGACGGGAGGCTGGGACACGCACAGCGCGCAGAACGCGCGGCTTGCCAACCAGCTGAAGTCGCTCGACACGATGCTCGCGTCGCTGCGCGACAACCTGGGGCCGGTGTGGGACAAGACGACGGTGCTCGTCGCCACTGAGTTCGGCCGTACCGCCGCCGCGAACGGGACGGGCGGCACGGATCACGGCACGGGTTCTGCGTCGATGCTGATAGGCGGCGCGGTAAAGGGCGGCCGCGTCGTGGCCGATTGGCCGGGGCTGCGGCCGGGAGATTTGTACCAGGGGCGCGACCTGCGGCCGACAACCGCGCTCGACACGATGATCGCGAGCGCGGCAAGCGAGAGCTTGCGGCTCGATCCGCAGCGCACGGCGTCGGCGCTGTTTGGACAAATCAGCGGCTTTAAGCCGATGGAGGGATTGATACGAAGTTGATGCGGGCTAATGGGGGCTCATAAAACATACCGTCACACCATTGGCATAAGCGAGACGGTGGACCGATTGTAGAAAAGTAAACCGAGAGGGTGGTCATGCAGGAAGGATCGTTTCTGAAAGCCGCAGGGCTCGCGCTCATTTGCGCCGCGACGCTGTCGGCGTGCGTTGTCACCCCGGCTCGTCCGGCGCAGCCTGCGCCCGTCGTCGAGGTGATGCCGGCCGCGCCTGCGCCCGGCTATCACTGGGTCAAGGGCCGCTGGGTCTGGGCCGAGGGTCGTTGGGTGTGGGTGAAGGGGTACTGGGTGCCGAATTGACCGCGAGCACTCGGTAAGCGCCACCAAGCCTCGGCACGGACCAGCCGAGGCTTTTTTATGTCGGCTGCCGGCGCGACGGGTTTCAGTGCGAGGGCAGCGATTGCGCGAACGCCATCAGATTCTGCGGCTTCACGCGAATGACGCCGCCACGCGGGCTGTCGATATCGGCGATCAGCATGAAGGCGATCGAGACGACGATCGGCAGCACGACCAGCAGTTTCTTGCCGTTGTTGGTGCGCATGCCATAGCCGACGAGCGTGTTCGCGCAGACCGCCATCAGCAGCATCAACACCCATGCCGCAAGCGGAAGGCGGTTCCACCATTCGGCCTGGGTGTAGCCCTGCGTGTTGAGCACGTCGTTCATGCCCGACACCGCGAGCGCCATGACAGGCGTCGGCTGCTGAGCGGCCGACGCGCTCACCGCCGACCACAGGCCGTTTTGCAATTGCGCCGTCGCCGTGTTGATCTGCTGCAGCTGCTGTGCGTCGCGCGTCTGATAGTAGTGGATGCGCACGTCGGTATAGCGCGCGAGCAGCGCGCGCACCGTTGCCGCCTGCGCGGGGGGCAGCAGATCGGCCCGCACGTACTCGGTGCCGATCGCATTCGCCTCGTTCTCCTCGTAGCTCTTGCGCAGATCGTAGCGGCTCGTCGCCATCGAAAAGCTGAAGCCGATGATGAGCGCGAGCAGCGTCAGCGTCGCCGCCTGAATTACCCCGAAGTCTTCGCGAGCATCGGCTCCCATATCGCCGCGCCGTTTGGTGAGCACGGTGCCGATACGGGCCGAGCCCCACTGCAATACCAAGGAAATTGCGAAAACCAATACGGGGTAGTTCGTAATGTTGTTCATGTGTTTATGACGGGGGAAAGAAGAACAGCAGTTATTGCCATTGCATTAATTTGTTCGCCGATCGAACTCGCGCCAATCAGCTTTTCACGTTTTAGCAAAATATCATTCTTTCGTGCAAACCTTTGCGCGCAATTATTCGATGCGCATTATCCAATGACGTGAAAAAAAGTGCACGCTCGTTATTTTCCTGCCCTTCCAAATTCTTTCAAATAGCTTTTGATTTGAGGTGACAAGGCTTGGCGGCGCGGGCCTTTGGGGTCCCGGGTCGATAGGGTCTCCGTTACGGACTATTACGGCTCAGTCATATTGCAAGCCCCGTGCGGGTAATTCCGTACCTCGATTTAAGCCGTCGTGATTGCAGCGTCATAACCGGTCGGCTAACATCAGACGAAACAAACAACGAATAACTTTTAGCGAGCGTGAATAACGCCTGATCGCAATGAACCATTGCACGGTCGATTCCATCGGTTCCCCCATTACCGCATCTGCTAATCCCGTCGACGGTTCGCGCGGAAACGTCTGCCTGCGCGCGGCGATGGCGGCCGATCGGTGTTTCCTCCACGCGGTTTATGCGAGCACGCGCACGGCGGAGTTTCTTGACGCGGGCTGGGGCGCGGACGAGGTTCACACGCTGCTCGCCGGACAGTTCACGACGCAGGACACGTACTACCACCGCCATTACCCGCACGGCCGCTTCGATGTCGTGCAAGTCGGCGAGACGCCGGTCGGGCGCCTCTATCACGACTGGAGCGGCAGCGATGCGCGCCTGATCGACATCGCGCTGCTGCCGGCGTATCGCGGTGCGGGCATCGGCACACGGCTCATGCGCGCGCTCGTGGCCGAGGCGGCGCGCCGTGAGATGCCGATGTGTCTGTATGTCGAGTTCGATAACCCCGTGCGTGCGCTCTATCGCAGGCTCGGTTTTGTGGCGATTGGCGAGAACGGCGTCTATGAGCAGATGCGCCGGGCTGCCGAGCCGTTCGACGAAGAAATGGCAGTACCGCTCGCGGGGCTGGAGGCGAGCGCGGCATAGCGCCGTACATACCGCACGCGGCGGCCAGGGGCATCGAACAGCGCCGCATGTGAACACAACACCGAATAACCAAGGCCGGAGCCACTTCCGGTCCGAGAGAACCGGGGCTTCGAGATGACCGTACCCACCCACGCCGCGCTCCTCGCGGCGATCGGGCAGCCGTTCGTGCTCAGCACGCCGGATGGCCGTTCCGTTCAAGCGCGTCTTGCCGCGGCGCCTGGCGGCATTCCGATGGACGACGACTACGTCTGCTATTCGGCCATCTTCGAGTTGCCCGAAGGCGTCCAACTTCCTCAAGACAATTTCCGCATCACCGCCCCCAATGGCGACGCGTGGGATCTGCTCGCCACGCCGGCGCGGCCTATCAACGGCCGCGCCATGCTGAGCGCGGTGATGCATTGCTTGCGTTCTTCGTTCCCGGCCGAGGATGCCGGCGAGCCACATCGCGTCACGTAGTTCAACTTTCCATCTAGGGGGCTGTGATGAGTGATCCGTTTCTCGGCGAAATCCGCATGGTCGGTTTTACCTTCGCGCCGTACGGCTGGGCGCAGTGCCAGGGCCAGACAATCTCGATTACGCAAAACCAGGCGCTGTTCGCGCTGCTCGGCACGACGTATGGCGGCAACGGCCAGACGAACTTCAACCTGCCCGACCTCCAGGGCCGCAGTCCGGTAGGCACCGGCACCGGCTTGGGCCTCGCGCCGATCGTGCCGGGCGAGAAGTCCGGCGTGGAGAACACCCAACTGACGAACACTCAACTGCCGACGCACACGCACGTGGCCTCGGTGACGAGCGGCGCCGCGGGGACCGTCTCGATCGCGATCCCGGCCGCGACGGCGACGACGGGCGAGGGCGCGGTGCCCGGGCCGACCACGATCCTGGGGCCGATCGACGCGGGCGGCCGTCCCGGTCAGTTGTACAGCACGTCCGCGGCGTCCACCACGCTCGCGCCGTTCAATGCCCCGGTCACGGCCCCGGCGCCGACGGTGCAGAACGCCACGGCGGGCCTTGGCCAGCCCTTCTCGCTGCGCAATCCGTACCTGGGCCTGACTTGCATCATCGCGCTGCAAGGCATTTACCCGTCGCGCGGTTAGTCGTGATCGTGACGGCCGGCGCCTAGGGGCGCCGGCCGTCAGCTTCGGAGATTGGAAAGATGAAACTCGCCCAGCAACTCCTCAAGTGGTTCGCTGCACGGCCGGCGCCGCGCGCGCCGGCTGTCGCGCCCGCTCCGCTGATGCTCGCGCTCGAGCCGCGCATCGTCTATGAGGCGTCGGTGGCTGCGGTGCCCGTTGCCCATCATCATGCCGAGGCGAGTCATCACCATGCCAACTATGAGGCGCAGAAAACGCAGTCGCCCACGGTGCCGGGCGAGGGCGCGACGCCAACTGGTAACACCGCCAATGCCCCCGCGCAGCGCGCGAGCGAGGTGAACCACAAGACGCAGCTCACGGCTGGGGCGCAGGGCGGCTCGACGCCCGAGAAGGAGGTCGTGTTCGTCGACACGAACGTGACCAACTATCAGGAGTTGCTGACGGGCTTGCCTTCCAACGTGACAGTCGTGCTGCTGAATCCGAACAGCAACGGCCTCGAGCAAATCGCGCAGTATGTAAAGCAGCATCCTGGCATCGATGCGATCAACCTGATTTCGCACGGCGCGGAAGGACAAGTGCAGGTCGGCAACGTGCTGCTCGATCAAGGCGACATCGCGCAGTACAGCGCCGTGCTCGCGCAGATCGGCGCGGCGATGAAGCCGAACGGCGACTTCCTGATCTACGGCTGCGACGTGGCCGCCGGCAGCGACGGCGCCTCGCTCGTCCATGAGATCTCGTCGCTCTCGGGCCTGAACGTCGCGGCCTCGACGAACCTCGTCGGCTCGGCCGCGCTCGGCGGCAGCTGGACGCTGAACTACGACGTCGGCGACGTGCATACGCCGGTCGTGCTGTCGAGCGCAGCCGAGCAGGGCTACGACTACGTGCTGTCGCAGACCATCGAGAACTTCACGAACCCGGACGACAACGGCTACGACTCCGGTACGACGTCGTCGTTCTCGCTCGACGGCATTACCTACACGATCACCAAGACCGGCGCGCTCGCCGACAACGTTGTGACGACCGATACGTTCCTGCAGGCGCTGACGGACGAAAACGGCAGCGGCAACGCGCTGCAGATCGACTCGGTCGGCGTCGGCGGCATCTCGTCTGTCACGATCTCGATGACCGACGGCAAGGCGTTCAACATCGCGAGCCTCGACTACGACGGTATCGCCGACGCCAACGTCACGTTCACCGGGAACCTCGCGGGCGGCGGGACGGTGTCGACGAGCATCGTGTCGAACAACCTCTCCGTCACGCAGACCGTCGATCTTTCGACGTCCAATTCGGGCTTCAGCGACATCACGAGCCTCACGATCGCGGGCGGCAACCTGGTGACGACGCTCGGTCATATCGTCTACACCGAAGTCACGGGGCCGACCGTCACGGCGTCGGGCGGCGCGACGACTTTCACGTCGGCCGACAGCGTCTCCGGCACGCCGGTCGCGGTCGACTCGGGGCTGACCGTCAGCGACACCGAAGCGTCGACGGCCGCCTCGGCGACGGTGGCGATCACGAGCAACTACCAGAGCAACCAGGACGTACTGGCGTTCACGAACACGAGCGCCACGACGTTCGGCAACATCACGGAATCGTCGTACGCCGGCGGCGTGCTGACGCTGAGCTCGAGCGGCGGCACCGCGTCCATCACGCAATGGCAGGCCGCGCTCGACGCCGTGACCTATCTCGACACCGCGGCCAACCCGGTCACGTCCGCCCGCACGATCACGTTCACGGCCAACGACGGCCTTGCATCGAGCACGGCTGTCACGAAGACTGTCGACGTCGTTGCGCCGCCGATCGTGACGACCTCGGGCGGCACGACGAACTACACGGACGGCGCGAGCGCCACGGACGTCGACAGCAGCGCGAACGTGACCGACACGAGCCAGACCACGCAGCACTCGGGCACGGTGTCGATCAGCGGCGGCTTCCACAGCGGCGACACGCTCGCGTTCACGAACACGAGCGCCACGACGTACGGCAACATCAGCGCGTCGTACAACTCGGGCACGGGCGTGCTGACGCTGACCTCGTCGGGCGGCACCGCCACTGACTCGCAATGGGCGCACGCGCTCGAAGCCGTCACGTTCTCGAGCACGAGTCCGACCGACGGCAACCGCACGATCTCGTTTACCGTCAACGACGGCACCACCGACAGCGTGGCGGCGACGAAGACCGTCGACGTCATCGATGCGGCGCCGGTCGTGACCACCACGGGCGGCACGACGAGCTACGTCGGCGGCACGACGGCCGTCAACGTGGACGGCGGCGTGACGGTCAGCGATATCGACAACACGACGCAGGCGTCGGGCACGGTCACGATTTCGAGCGGTTTCGACAGCGCCAACGACACGCTCTCGTTCGCGAACACGAACGGCACGCTGTTCGGCAACATCAGTGCGTCGTACAACGCGGGCACGGGCGTGCTGACGTTGACCTCGTCGGGTCACACCGCCACCGACGCGCAGTGGGCCAACGCGTTCGAGGCGGTGATGTTCTCGAGCGCGAGCACGGCCTACGGCAACCGCACGGTGTCGTTCGTCGTCAACGACGGCACCGACAACAGCACGGCGGCGACCAAGACCCTCGACGTGGAGGCGCCGCCGGCGATCACCACGGACTCCGGCTCGGCCGCGTTCGTCGCGGGCGACAACGTGGCGTCGACGGCGGTCGCGGTCGATTCGGGGCTGAGCTTGACCGACGGCGGCGCTTCGACATTCGCCTCCGCGACGGTCGCGATCACGGGCAACTTCCACAGCGGCGAGGACGTGCTTGGGTTCACGAACACGAACAGCACGACGTTCGGCAACATCGCGGCGTCGTACAACGCCGGCACGGGCGTGTTGACGCTGACCTCGAGCGGCTCCTCGGCGACCACCGCACAATGGCAGGCCGCGCTCGAAGCGGTGACCTACACCGACATCGCGGTCACGCCGAACAACGCAACGCGCACGATCAGCTTCTCGGCCACCGACAGCATCGGCAACACCAGCAACACGGGGACGCGCACGGTCACCGTGACCGACACCGACCAGACGCCGATCGTGACGACCACGGGCGGCACGACGAACTACCTCGGCGGCACGACGGCGGTCAACGTGGATGGCGGCGTGACCGTCAGCGATCTCGACAACACGACGCAATCGTCGGGCACGGTGTCGATCTCGGGCGGCTTCCACAGCGGCGACACGCTCGCGTTCACGAACACGAACAGCACGCAGTTCGGCAACATCATCGCCTCGTACAACTCGGCCACCGGCGTGCTGACGCTGAGTTCGGCGAGCGCGACGGCGACCGACGCGCAATGGGCCAACGCGTTCGAAGCCATCACGTTTTCGAGCACGAGCACGACCTACGGCAACCGCACGGTGTCGTTCGTCGTCAACGACGGCACCGACAACAGCACGGCCGCGACCAAGACCGTCGACGTCGCCAACCCCGATCCCGTCGTCACGACCGATTCCGGCTCGGCAGCGTTCACTGCGGGCGACAACACGACTTCGACGCCGGTCGCGGTCGATTCGGGCCTGACGCTGACGGACCCGGCTACGTCGACGATCGCCTCGGCGACGGTGTCGGTCACTGGCAACTTCGTGAGCGGCGAGGACCGGCTGTCGTTCACGAACACGAACAGCACGACGTTCGGCAACATCGCGGCTTCGTACAACGCGGGCACGGGCGTGCTGACGCTCACTTCGGCGGGGAATTCGGCGACGCTGTCGCAATGGCAGTCGGCGCTTGAAGCGGTCACGTACACCGACATAGCGATCACGCCGAACAACAACACGCGCACGATCAGCTTCTCGGTGACCGACGGCAACAGCAACACGAGCAGCGCGGCGACGCGCACCGTCACGGTGGCCGACGTCGATCAGACGCCGATCGTAAGCACGACGGGCGGCACGACGAACTACGTCGGCGGCACCGGGGCGGTCATGATCGACGGCGGCGTGACGGTCACCGACCTCGACAACACCACGATGTCGTCGGGCACGGTGTCGATCACGAGCGGGTTCCACAGCGGCGACACGCTGTCGTTCTCGAACACGAGCAGCAGCCAGTTCGGCAACATCGTGGCTTCGTACAACTCGGCCACGGGCGTGATGACGCTGTCGTCGTCGGGCGCGACTTCGTCTAGGACGCAATGGGCGAACGCGTTCTCGGCGATCACGTTCTCGGCGAGCGCGAGCGCGACGCCGGGCAACCGCACGATCTCGTTCGTCGTCAACGACGGCATCGAGAACAGCGCGGCGGCGACCCATACGGTCGACGTGCTGGGCCCGCCGACGATCACCACAGACTCCGGCTCGGCGGCGTTCACAGCAGGCGACAACGTAGCGTCGACGGCGGTCGCAATCGATTCGGGGCTGAGCTTGAGCGACGGCAGCGCCTCGACGTTCGGCTCGGCGACGGTGGCGATCACGGGCAACTTCCACAGCGGCGAGGACGTGCTGTCGTTTACGAACAACGGCTCGACGATGGGGAACATCGCCCTTTCTTCGTACAACGCGGCGACGGGCGTGTTGACGCTGACCTCGGCCGGCGCTACCGCGACCACCGCGCAATGGCAGGCCGCGCTCGACGCGGTGAAGTACACCGACACGGCCATCACGCCGGACAACTCGACGCGCACGATTAGCTTCACGGCGACCGACAGCAGCAGCACGACCAGCAACACGGGGACGCGCCTGGTCACGGTGGCCGACGTCGACCAGACGCCGATCGTGAGCACTACGGGCAGCACGACCAACTACATCGGCGGCACCTCGGCCGTCGCGATCGACGGCGGCGTGACGGTCAGCGATCTCGACAACACGACGCAAGCGTCGGGCACGGTGTCGATCACGAGCGGGTTCCACATTGGCGACACGCTGTCGTTCACGAACACGAGCAGCAGCCAGTTCGGCAACATCCAAGCGTCGTACAACGCGGGCACGGGCGTGCTGACGCTGACGTCGTCGGGCGCGACCTCAAGCGATGCGCAATGGGCCCAAGCGTTCTCGGCCATCACGTTCTCGGCGAGCGCATCGGCGACGCCGGGCAACCGCACGATCTCGTTCGTCGTCAACGACGGCATCGAGAACAGCGCGGCGGCGAGCGACACGGTCGACGTGCTGGGCCCGCCGACGATCACCGCGGACTCCGGCTCGGCGTCCTTCGTCGCGGGCGACAACGCGACTTCGACACCGGTCGCGGTCGATCCGGGCATCACGCTGAGCGACGGCAGCGCCTCGACGTTCGCTTCGGCGACGGTAGCGATCACGGGCAACTTCCACAGCGGCGAGGACGTGCTCGCGTTCACGAACAACGGCTCGACGATGGGGAACATCACCGTTTCTTCGTACAACGCGGCGACGGGCGTGTTGACGCTGACCTCGGCTGGCGCGAGCGCGACCACCGCGCAATGGCAGGCCGCGTTCGACGCAGTGACCTACACCGACACGGCGATCACGCCGAACAACGCGACGCGCACGATCAGTTTCACGGCGATCGACGGCAACGCCAACACCAGCAATACCGCGACGCGCACGGTGACAGTCGCCGACACCGACCAAACGCCGATCGTGACGGCCACGAGCGGCAACACGTATTACGTGCCGGGCGCATCGGGCGCGACGGTGGACGGCGGCGTGACGGTCAGCGATCTCGACAACACGACGCAAGCATCGGGCACGGTGTCGATCACGAGCGACTTCCATAGCGGCGACACGCTGACCTTCACGAACACGAGCAGCACGACGTTCGGCAACATCGCGGCCTCCTACAACTCGACGACAGGCGTGTTGACGCTGACCTCGGCCGGCCAAACCGCGACCGACGCGCAGTGGGCAAACGCCTTCGACGCGGTGACCTTCTCGTCCGCCTCGAGCGCGTCGCTCGGCAGCCGCACGATCTCGTTCGTCGCGAACGACGGCACCGAGAACAGCACGGCCGCCACCAAAACCGTCGACGTGGTCGCGCAACCGGTTGTGACGACGACTACCGGCGCCACCTCGTTCGTCGCGGGCGACAACGTGACGTCGACACCCGTCGCTGTCGATTCCGGCGTGACCCTGACCGACTTGAGCAGCTCGACGCTCGCATCGGCGACGGTCGCGATCACGGGCAATTTCCAAAGCGGCGAGGACCGGCTCAGCTTCACGAACGAAGGCTCGGCGATGGGCAACATCGCGGGCACTTATAACGAATCGACAGGCGTGCTCACGCTGACTTCGAGCGGCGCCACGGCCACGCTCGCGCAGTGGCAGGCGGCGCTCGATTCGATCCTCTACACCGACACCGCCATCACGCCGAACAACGCGACGCGCACGATCAGCTTTACGGTCAACGACGGCACCGAAAGTTCGGCGCTCGTGACGAAGACCATCAGCGTGGCCGACACCGACCAGACGCCGATCGAGGTCGGGGGCGGCGGCACCGTCACCTACATCGAAGGTGGCAATGGCGGCTCGCCCGTGACGCTCGACCCCGGCGTGACGTTGAGCGATCGCGGCAATGCCACGATTACGACCGCCACGGTCTCGATCAGCGGCGGCTTCGTGCCGGGCCAGGACGTGCTGTCATTCACCGGCAGTGCAGCGACGGGCAGCATTGGCGGCTCGTTCAACGCGGCGACAGGCGTGTTGACGCTGACCGCGAACGGCAGCGCCGCAACGCTCGCCCAGTGGGACGCCGCGCTCGATTCGATCGCGTTCTCGGAAAGCGGAGGCAGGGGGGCGGCAACACACGCGATCAGCTTGGCGGAAAGCGCGCAGGGCAGCGCGGGAACGCGCACCATCAGTTTCACCGTCAGCGACGGCATCAAGACGAGCAAGCCGATATCGATGACGGTCGATGTGGACGTCGTGACGACTCAGCAGACACCCGGCAACGAGGGCCGCACGCCCCCGCCGCCTGCGCAGCCTCCCGTCATGACGCAAAGCCCGCCTCCGGATACGCCGCTCGATTTCGACTCGGATCTGCCGCCCGTGCTGATCGAACTCGATCGCCCGCCCGCACTCGGCGGGACGCCCACCGAGCCGACCATCACGTTCACCGACTCGCACGATGGCCGTGCGCCGTTCTCGCTCGATCACACGAGCGTGACGTCGGCGGCGGAGTCGCAGGACTCGTCGTTGTCGCTCTTCACGAGCTTCGCGCCGCAGTCCGTGGTCATGGACTACGACGTCTCGCCGAATCACGCGTTCGTGATGAATCTGTCGAACCTGCTGCCGACCGCCGACGGCATGCGCCTGAACGCGATGTCGGACGTGACCGTGCGGCTCGCCGACGGCCGTCCGCTGCCGACCTGGCTTCACTACGACGCGGCCAACGGCACGCTGGCGGGCGCGCTGCCGGCCGGTGCGCACGACGTTCGCGTGGTCGTTCAGCAACGCGATGCGGCCGGCAACGTCATGCAGAACGAAGTCGTGCTCGCGCCGAGCGGCCGCCATGCGGACCACGCGTCGCCACACCATGGCCACGGCCACACGACGCATGCCCCGGCGCACGCGTCGCGCAACGCGCTCGCGCCGCTCGTCGCGCGCGACCGTGACCAGGCGCCGCTGCCGGCCGGCAAGCCCTCGCTCGCGCAGCAATTCGCGCAGGCGCGCGCTGCGCTGCACGCCGTGCGGCCGGCTGCGGCCGCTACGGCGGCCACGGCGGCCACGCCTGCCGCTGCGGAGCACCGGGCATGACCCGCCTCAGATTTTCAACACCCACACCCTCGACACAGGGAGTCGCCGAAGTGAGTTCTTCGACCGTTGTTTTGCGAGCGCCGCGTCTTTCGCTGATCGCGCTTTCCGTCGCCGCGCTGTGGCTGTCCGGCTGCGCGATCCACCCGGCGCCGTTCACCGACGCCGAGCGTGCTCAGGCCGCGCATACCGACCATGAGGCGATGTTCGCGAACCAGCCGCCGTTGTCTGGCCCCGTCACGCTCGACGAGGCGATGGCGCGTGCGATCCGCTACAACCTCGACCATCGCGTGAAGATGATGGAAGCGGCGCTCGCGCAGGAACAGCTCAACATCGACAACTTCAACATGCTGCCGCAGCTCACCACGGCGGCGGGCTACACGGCGCGCAGCGTGCCGCTCTCGTCGTCGTCGCAGGGGCTCTTCTCGAACGAGCAAACGCTGGCGCAGTCGTACTCGACCGACAAGACCGACAAGACCTTCGATATCGGCTTCTCGTGGAACGTGCTCGATTTTGGCGTCAGCTACTTCGAGGCGAAAGAGCAGGCCGACCGCGTGCTCGTGCTCGAGCAGCGGCGGCGCAAAGTGGTCGAGCTGATGATGCAGCAGGTGCGCGAGGCGTACTGGGAAGCGGCCGGCGCGCAGCGGCTGCACGATCGCATCGGGCCGCTGCTCGATCAGGCCAAACAAGCGCTCGACGATTCGCGTCGCTCGCAGCAACAGGGCCTGCGCTCGCCGATCGACACGCTCAACTACCAGCACGCGCTGCTCGACATCATGCGTCAGCTCGAACTGGTCCGCGATCAGCTCGAGGAAGCGAAGCCGCGTCTCGCCTCGCTGATGAACGTCGCGCCGGGCAGCGACTTCACGCTGGCGCCGCCGCAGGACTTCAACGTGCCGTCGTTCAGCATGCCGATCGACCAGATGGAGGAGACCGCGCTCGAGCGCCGGCCGGAACTCGTCGAGGCCCGCTATAACGAACGCATCAGCGTCAACGAGACGCACAAGGCGATGGCGAAGCTGTTGCCGGGCATCGAGCTCCAGTTCGGCACCCACTACGACAGCAACAGCTTCCTGTACTACCACTGGTGGCAGTCGGCGGGCATCAACGTGAGCTGGAACCTGCTCAACGTGCTGAACGCGAAGAACATCCGCGGCATGGCGGACGCGGAGCTCGACGTCGCGCATGCGCAGCGGCTCGCGCTGTCGATGGCGGTGCTCACGCAAGTGCATGTAGCGCAGGCCGAGCTTGGCGCGCGTCAGCGGCAGTTCGAGCTCTTCAAGGAAATGAACGACGTCGATCAGCAGATCCTCCAGCACACGCACAACGCGACCGTCGCGAATGCACAGGGCAAGCTCGAAGAGATTCGCGCGGCCACGAGCGCGATGATGTCGGAGCTGCGCATGTACCAGAGCTACGGCGAACTCGAAAGCGCGTACGGGCAATTGCTCGCGTCGCTCGGGCTCGATCCGGTGCCGGGGAAGGTCGACGGTAACGACCTCGCGGCGGTGGAGCAGTCGATTGCAATGGAAGAAAAGCGCTGGACCGAACTCGGCCAGGCAAGCGTGGCGAGCAGCGCAGTTGGAGCAATTGGAGCGAAGACGCAATGAAGTCATGGCGGCTGGCAGGGGTTGGGGGTTTGGCGGTTTGGTTGTGTGCGCAACCGGTTTGGAGCGCGCAGCAGGGGGCGCCTGGTGTGAAGGCGCCGGGCAATGCAGCGACGAACGCGCCCGTCATCGCGCCCGCGATGGCAGTGGCACCGGGCGCATCGCTCACGCAAGGCGACGACGGGCATATCCGCATTCAGCTCGTGTCGCGCGACGAGGTCGAGATTTCGAGCGAGATCGGCGCGAAGATCGCATCGCTGCCGTTTCGTGATGGCGATGCGTTCCGCGCGGGCCAGACGCTCGTGTCGCTCGATTGCTCGCTCTTCGCGGCGCAGTTGCACAAGGCGCAGGCCGAGGCCGACGCGGCCGTGAAGCTCAAGCACGTCGACGAGCAGTTGTCGCAACTGCATTCGATCGGCGAGATCGACGTGGAAGAAGCCGAGGCCAAGGCCAAGGCGAGCGCGGCGGAAGTCGCCTACATGCAGGCGACGGTCCATAAATGCGTGATCTCGGCGCCGTTCGACGGACGCGTCGCGAAGCGCAGCGCGGCCGCCGATCAGTTCGCGGAGGCGGGCAAGCCGATCCTGACGATCGTCGACACGAGCCATCTCGAACTAAAGATGATCGTGCCGTCGAAGTGGCTCGCGTGGCTCAAGCCCGGGCATCCGCTGACGGTGCATGTCGACGAGGTCGGCAAGACGTATCCGGCGAGCGTCGCGCGGATCGGCGCGCGCGTCGATCCGGTCACGCAGACCGTCGACGTGACCGCCGCGCTCGACGGCCGTGCGCCCGACCTCCTGCCCGGCATGAGCGGCTGGGCGAGCTTCGCGAAGCAATGATGGACGTGCACTGACATGAACGCCCCGGTACGCATCGAAGCGGGCGATCTCGCGCTGTTGTGGCAGCTCGCGGCGCGGGCGAGAGAGGCCGACAGCGAGCAGACGCTCGGCTTCACGATCGTCAACGAGACGCTGTCGCTCATTCCGTATCGACAAGCTGCATGGTGGCGCGCGCCGCTGCATGCGCCGGGGGCGGTGGCGGCGGTGTCCGGCTTGCCGCAGAGCGATCCCGGCGCGCCCTATGTGCAGTGGCTCGGCGAGATGTTCCGAGCGCTCGTGAAGCAAGCGACGCAAGCAGCGAACGACGCCGGAACCGCGAATGGCGCCGGGCCGGATGCCGCGCAAGCGCCAGGCTCGACTGCGGCGCCTGCGGCAAAAGCCGGCGATGGCCCCGCTGCACCCTCCACGCATCCGTTCGCCTTCACGTCGGCCCATCTGCCTGAGACCGTCGCCGCCGATTGGAGCGCGTGGTGGCCGATGCACGCGCTGTGGGTGCCGCTCGTCGATCGTTCGGGGCGCTCGTTCGGCGGCGTCGTGTTCGTGCGCGACAACGCGTGGACGCATACCGAAGAGGTGATGCTCGCCGAGCTCGCGCAAGTCTGGACACACGCGCTCGCCGCGTTCGCGCCGCGCGCGACGTGGACCGCGCGCGCGAAGCTCCTGTTGCGTCCCGGCAAAGTGCGGCGCCGCGCGCTCGCGGCGCTCGCGCTCGTGTGCGTGGTACCCGTGCCGCTTTCCGTGCTCGCGCCCGCTGAAGTCACCGCGAAGGACCCGTTCGTCGTGCGCGCGCCGCTCGACGGCGTGATCGACCGCCTCTACACGCAACCGAACCAGCGCGTGAGCCCGGGCACGCCGCTCTTCGCGCTCGACTCGACGACGCTCGCCTCGCGCTACGCGGTCGCGAACAAGAATTTCGACACCGCGCAGGAGGAGTACCGGCAGACCGCGCAGCTCGCCGTCACCGACGACAAAGACCGCCTCGACATGGCGCTGCGCAAAGGCAAGCTCGACGAGAGCCAGGTCGAGCTCGACTACACCGCGCGCGAGCTTGCACGCGTGCGCGTGACGGCCGCGCGCGCCGGCGTCGCCGTGTTCGCCGATCCGAACGATTGGAACGGCAAGGCGGTGTCGATCGGCGAGAAGGTGATGCTGCTCGCCGATCCCGCCAACGTCGAACTCACCGTTTATCTTCCGGTGGCTGACGACATCGACGTGAAGCCGGGCGCGACGCTCACGCTGTATCCGAAAAGTTCGCCGCTTTCCGCCTACGACGCGCGCATCGATACCGTCGCCTATCGCGCCGAGCCGACGCCCGACGGCGTGCTCGCGTATCGCGTGAAGGCGACCTTCACGGATGGCGGCGCGCGGCCCGTGCTCGGCGTGATGGGGACCGCGCGGATTCACGGCCGATGGGTGCCGCTCGCGTACTACGTCCTGCGGCGCCCGCTGACGACCGCGCGACAGTGGCTCGGCTGGTAGGCGCGCACGTATGTCCCGTCTTCCCCAACTGCGCCAGGAACTGACATTGACGCGCGGCGCCGCGACACCCGACGGCGCCCCGACCTGGATGCTGCACGATCCCGCCGGCAACCGCTTCTTCCAGATCGGCTGGCCCGCGTTCGAGATGCTGTCGCGCTGGGCGCTCGACGATCCTCAAGCGATCGTCGCGTCGGTCAACGAGCAAACGACGCTGAATGTCGGCGTCTCCGACATGGAGGCGCTCGTCAAAACTCTGCGCCAGCAGAATCTGCTGGTGTCGGCGAGCGCGTCGGACACGGGGCGCCTCGCCGCCGTCGCCGACGCGAGCCGCCTCTCGCACGCGATGTGGCTCCTCAAGCACTACCTGATGATCCGCATTCCGCTGTGGCATCCGATGGCGTTCCTCAAGCGCTTCGCACGTCACGCGGACATTGCGTACCGGCCGGCGTCCTGGGCCGTGGTGGCGCTCGTCGCCGTGGTCGGTCTTGGGCTCGTGTCGCGCCAATGGGATGAGTTCGTGCATACGTTCCATAGCTACGCCGATTGGCGCGGCCTGCTGGCGATCGGACTCGCGCTCGCCTTCGCCAAGGTGCTGCACGAATTCGGCCATGCGTTCACCGCCTATCGCTACGGCTGCCGCGTGCCGACGATGGGCGTCGCGTTCCTCGTCATGCTGCCGGTGCTCTACACCGACACGACCGACGCGTGGAAGGTCCCGGGGCGCGCGGAGCGTCTGCGCATCGGCGCGGCGGGCATGCTCGCCGAGCTCGCGCTCGCCGCGTTTGCGACGCTCGCGTGGAGCGTCTTGCCCGACGGCCCGCTGCGCGCCGGCGCGTTCCTGCTCGCGACGACGACCTGGATCGGCACGCTGACGATCAATGCCAGCCCGTTCATGCGCTTCGACGGCTACTTCCTGCTGTCGGACTGGCTCAACATGCCGAACCTGCACGACCGCGCATTCGCGTTCGGCCGCTGGCGCATGCGCGAGTGGCTGTTCGGTCTCGGCGATCCGCAACCCGAGCCGTGTGCACCGTCGCGTCGCCGCTTTCTGATCGCGTTTTCGTTCGTGACGTGGCTGTACAGGCTCGCGGTGTTCTTCTCGATTGCGCTCGTCGTTTATCACGCGTTCTTCAAAGCGCTTGGCGTGATGCTGTTTTGCGTCGAGTTCGGCTGGTTCATCGTGCGGCCCGTGGTGCGCGAAGTCTCGACGTGCTTGCGCCGCCGGCATGATTTGCGCTGGTGCAGGGAGACGGTGCGCAGCGCGATGCTCGCAGGCTTGGTGTTTGCGATTGCCGTGCTGCCGTGGCATGGCGGCGTCAACGCGCCTGCGGTGTTCGGTCCATTGCACGCACAAGGGCTCTACGCGCCGGAAGCGGGTTACGTGTCCGCGCAAGCCCCGCTCGCGCGCGACGGCGAGCGCGTGCATGCGGGCGACGTGCTCGCCGTGCTTGCGTCGCCCGATCTCGATCATCGCTTGAAAGCGGCGCAGACGGACGAGGCGCAGCTGCGCTGGGAAGTCGAACAGCAGTCGTTCGATCAGCGTCTTTTGGATGAGGGCGTCGCGTTGCGAAAGCGCTGGGACGCCGCGCGCGAAACGGTTGCGGGGCTGCAAGCGGAGGTCGCGCAATTGACGCTGCGCGCGCCGTTCGACGGCACCGTCCAAGCGGACGACGAGCTTGCGCCCGGCACGTGGCTCCCGCGCGGCGAGCGCTTGTTCGACGTGGTCGGCCCGAATGGCGTGAAGGGCGATGCGTTCGTCGGCGAGGACGACGCCGGGCGCGTCGAGCCCGGCGACGCCGCGCAGTTCGTCGCCTCGGTCGCGGAGATGGGCACGCTGGACTGCCGCGTGACGGCGGTCGACCGCGTGAACATCGCGACGCTCGACGAGCCCGCGATCGCGAGCGTGTACGGTGGACCGGTGCCCGCCGAGATCCAGCCTGGCACGAAGCAGCTCGTGCCGCTCGCGGCGACGTATCGCGTTCGGATCGGAGAGTGCAGGGGGGATAAGGCGCTGGCGAGGCAGATCGCGGGGACCGCGACGCTTGGGGGCGCGAGAGAGAGCTTTGCGATGCGGGGGTTGAGGCGGGTTGTTGCGGTGCTGGAGCGGGAGGGTGGGGCTTAGGGCGCTTCACTTCAACGTACCGAGAGCAAATGATGGAACAAGCCGAGAAGAGTCACTGCTTTGGTGGTGATTCTTGCGATGAACATGACACTTCTTTTCCTGTCCGGCTGTCCCAGCATCGCAGGGTCCGATTAATATCGAAGTGCTTATCGTGTTCTTGGAACGGCGACCAATCGCCGATCACATGCTTCGAGGAGGCTTGTTCCAAGACGGACCAGTCATGGGTGCGGGGGCGCGCGGCAAGCAGTCTGTCCCATTTGGAGGGAGGGAGGTCGATAAATGCGGCTTCGTCTCCTCTAGAAAATGCCAGGCCTCCACTTTTAAACCATATAACTTCAGGGTCCGATGTAAGGAATGTGCTTTGCGCCAGCATCTTCCCGCTCTTCGCGTCGTATACCCGGCCCACGTATTCGGGAATATCGCGTGAACTCCACGTCAACAGGCATAGCTCGGCCACGTAAGCGTCGTCTGTGGAGGTTGAACTTACGCAACTATCGCCGTGTGGGGTCTGATTCAAGAGACACAGATACAGTCCGCCCACGATAACGGCGAATAATGCAATGCGCTTCAAGGACAGGAATTTCATAGGTAGACCTCAATGGGCGGATCAACTCGAACAAAGCGGCGGTCGGTATACACAATGAAATCCCCGCCTCGCTGATGCTTGATTGCCCACTGTCGAAAGCTGCTGTTATAGACCGGGTAGTGAACATTGCCCTTGGTGGCGATATCGCCGATGGCAACGGGTGCGTCAAAAGAATAAGCAACGATGGGGACGTCTTTGTCGTAGGGCAGGCGAGAGATCTTCTCCGCTGCGGCGTCGTACGCGACGACGATGACGCGATCCTTGCTCCAATGCCCGAGGTACTGCGAACGTGTACTTTTCTTGTCGGCGAAGGTGTATCCGTCTTTGACGTATACATAGATGCTGGTTACCACGGCTTTTGATCTTCCCAATTTGCCATCCCAGGAAATGGCGGCCCTAGCTACGGCAGCATAGATGTTGAACGACCCAAGTGCACCGGTGAGATCGTCAGGGGAACCGTTATTTGTCAGATTTGCCTTCAGCAGTAGCGCTATTTTTTCACCGAGTGTGGCATCGACCTGGGCGCGTTGGAATTGAAAGTGACGGTGCAAAACGATTGGGTCGCTCGTGGCAAGATCTGAATTGTCGATAGTGAGTGTCCGGTACTTGTACGCACCGTCGTACTGATCCTTGTAACGTACAAATGTATTTTCAAGCGCCTTGCGCGCTGCCGGTGATCGAATTCTCTCATTTACCAGATAATCGAATTTCTCCTTGGCGCGAGGAAATCCAAGCACCCAATCGAGCGTTACCGTGCTCATGTCGTACATATCGGGCGGATAAGGCTTGCCCTCTTGATTGATTTCTGCATTCTCGTCGGCATCCGTCGGCGAATAGTTCAGCCGCCCAGCAAACCACCGTTCCATCAACTTAGCCGACATCGGCATGAACTCCTTGCGCATCGCTCCCGGAATCTCCTGAATGTCGAATGGCGGCACCGTCTCGACTTTCTTTACCGGTATCGGCGGGCTAGGCGGCTTCGGCGGATCGGGCGTGTTGAGCCACGTCTTGAAGCGCGAGAATGCGTTCGCCACGCTTTCGATGTCATCCAGCATCTTGATCAGAGGATCGGGCTTCGGCGGCTTGGGCGCGGGGGCTCTTGCCGCTGGAGGTTCGGGCGGCACGGGTAGCGGCGGCGGGGCCTTGTCCATCGACAGCGACGCCTCGCGAACGACCCGGGCGCCGTCTTGGTACTTCCATCGCCACAGCAATTTGTTGATTTTGTAGTACGGGATTGCTTCGTTGCCCGAAGTCATTCCTGTTGTCTCCTTGGCTTGTCGATTTAGAATGAATCAACCGACGCCACGCTAGCGTGACCAGGAAAGTCTGGTCAATTGGACATGGCCAAGGATTTCTAGATTTTTCTAGTCTTGTGCCGTTGATTTGACGGACATCAACGTTCCACCCCATCCTTTAGTATTGTTAGCGGCTATTTATCGGCACTGCCATTCGCGCGCGAGTGGGGCGTAGGGCCGCTTAGTGTCACGCCCCCGGCGTTTCACCAAGCTCCTGAGCCTGCGCCAGCGGATGCCTGCGTATCTTCCGCCGATACCAGACCGTCCAGAGCGTCAACACGCCATACGCGGCATAGCTCACCGCCACCGAGATCAGCCCCGCTCGCGATTTGTCCGCCCACGTCCAAACGATCCAGCAACGCAGCAGGTTTTCGAGCACGAGGCCGACGCCCCATACAACGGTCATCCGCTTGATCGGCACGGCCATTTCCGGATGCGCGCGCCAGCGCTCTTCGAAGCGTAGTGCGTTGTCGTGGTCTTCGCGCGCGAGCGTCGATCGCGCGAGGTAGAACATCAGCGGGCGCGGCAGCCAGAACGTCAGCAGCAGGACGACGCCGACCGCCCCCGAAATCATCGGCGCTTCGATCGCGCGATTTTCAGGCGCGCTGCCAAGCAAGGTCAGCACGAGCGATAGCGCGACGCTGGCGAGCACCGTTGCGCTCAGTGCATCGAAATGCCGCAAGCGGAAGTAGTCCCAGGCAATCCATGCGATGAGCGGCAGCGCCGACGCGGCCACCGCGTGGACGTAGTCCCAGTCCCGCAAGGTGAGCCGGTACACGAGCCACGGCAGCAGCACGTTGATGCAAAGCGCCGACAAGTAACGGAAAGGATGCTTCATAGGAGCGAAGTCCCGCAGTGGAGGTCGGGCTCGACCTGCCGCGTATTTTGCGCCGAAATCGATGTCTTTTCGTCGTGCTTCGTCGCCCGCCAATGCGATTGATCGCCGTTGCAAGCGCTTCGTCGCAACGTTCCCCGCGCCGCTGACCTCGCCACTACAGTCGCCTCATCGAAACGGACGTCGGAGGCGCCTGTGATTGCCGCCAGCTTGAAGGACGTGACAAAGATCTATGGCGATGGCGACGCTGCGGTCGCTGCCTTGCGCCATGCGTCGGTCGATATATTCGGCAACCGCTTCACTGTGCTCTCGGGCCCTTCGGGCAGCGGCAAGACGACCGCGCTCAACCTGCTCGGCGGCATCGATCGCGCGTCGTACGGCAGCGTCGCCGTGGCCGGAGCGCCGCTCGCCGCGATGAGCGACAACGCGTTGTCCGATTTCCGCGCGCGCCACATCGGCTTCGTGTTTCAGTCGTTCAACTTGCTGCCGGTGCTTTCCGCTTATGAAAACGTCGAGTACCCGTTGACGCTGCTAGGCGTGCCGAAGGCCGAGCGCCGCGAGGCGGTGCTCGCGCTGCTCGACGAAGTGGGCGTCGGCGACAAGGCGTCTCGCTTGCCCGGCGAGCTTTCCGGCGGACAGCAGCAGCGCGTCGCGATTGCGCGCGCGCTCGTGACCAAGCCCGCGCTCGTGCTCGCCGACGAGCCGACCGCCAATCTCGACAGCGCCACCGGCGCCGCGATCATCGGCCTGATGCGGCGCATGCAGCGCGAACGCGCGACGTCGTTCGTGTTTTCGTCGCACGACCCGCAAGTGGTCGCTTCAGCCGATGACGTCGTCGTGATCCGGGACGGCCTCATCGTCGATGTCAGACGCACTTCGCTCACGGAGGCCACCACATCATGAAAAACTGGCTCCTCGCATTCAGAAATCTGCTGCGCAACCGGCGGCGTTCGATGACGACGCTGTTTGCGATGGTGATCGGCCTCACGTCCGTGCTCGTGTTCGGCGGCTATGCGGGCAACATCAACTACGGCTTGCAGACGCAGTTCGTGCAGCACGGTGGTCATCTGCAGATTCAGCACCGCAACTACTTCCTCTATGGCAGCGGCGACCCGGTGTCGTACGGCCTCGCCGACTACGAGCACATCATCGATGTCGTCAAAAGCGATCCTGAGCTCGCGAAGCTCGTGACCGTCGTCACGCCCGTGCTCGCGGTCAACGGCATCGCAGGCAACTTCGCGGCGGGGGTGTCGCGGACCGTGTTCGGCTCCGGCATCGTCGTCGCGGATCAGAACCGCATGCGCTTGTGGAACGACTACGGTTTTCCGAGCCTTCCGAATGAGCTCGCCCTCACTGCGACGAGCCCGGACTCGGCGCTGATCGGCACGGGCGTCGCGCGCGTGCTGCGGCTGTGCGGGCCGCTCAAGGTGTCCGATTGCCATGAGCCGGAGGCGCCTCAGACGCAGGCGCAGGCAGGTGGAGCGCAAAGCGCCGCGGCGCCGTCGGACATCGCGCAATTGGCCACGCTCGAAGCGAATGCCAGCGCGAAGGCGCCCGAACCGCGCGGCGCTCGCATCGAGTTGCTGACGTCGAACGCCTACGGCGCACCCAATGTCGCCGCCCTGAAAATCGTCGAGGCGCAGAAGCAGGCCGTGAAAGATGTCGACGATATGTTCGTGCAACTGCATCTCGCGCAGGCGCAGCGCCTCGTCTATGGCGGTGGCAAGCCCGAAGTGACGTCGATCGTCGTGCAGCTGAAACATACGTCGCAGCTCGGCGTTGCGCGCGCCCGCCTGAATGCGCTGTTGCATACGACGCTGCAAGGCCAGCCGCTCGAAGTGCTCGACTTCGAGACGCTCAATCCGCAGTACGGCCAGATCACCGGTATGTTCGCCGCCGTGTTCGGTTTCATCGCGGTGATGATCGCGACGATCGTGATGTTCACGGTCGGCAACACGATGAACATGGCTGTGATGGAGCGCACGAAGGAAATCGGCACGCTGCGCGCGATCGGCGTGCGCGGGTCGGGCATCCGCAACATCTTCCTGTGCGAAGGGTTTCTGCTCGGCACGTTGGGCGCGGTGCTCGGCACGCTGTTCGCGCTGATTGCCGCCGCGCTCATCAACCACTCGGGCCTCCATTGGACGCCGCCGGGGCAGACCGATCCCGTCGCGCTTACCGTGCGCGTATGGGGCGAAACGGGAATGATCGTGCGCAACGCGCTCGGCGTGATCGTGGTCGCGACGTTCTCCGCGTGGTGGCCGGCGCGGCGCGCGGCGCGGATGCTGATCGTCGATTCGCTGCGCTTTGCATGACGGTTTTGCGTGTCGCTAAAGGTCGCCTTCTATCGAAAGTCGAAAGCGGGAACATCCATCATGAAACGGCATTCCTTCATCGGGGCGGCGGGCGCGCTGCTGTGCGCATCGCTGATCACTCACGTGGCTTATGCGGCACCCTCGGCGACGCAATTGCTAGAGCAAAGCGACGCGATTCGCAACCCGGCCCAATCGTTCAGCCTGACCAACACGCTGATCGAATTCCGCAACGGACAGCAGACCGACACCGACGTGCTGACCGTCTATTCGAAGCCCGATTCGGGCGACGGCCAGTACCGCGATCTCGTGCAATTCGACGAGCCCGCGCGCGACGCCAACAAGCTGTTGCTCAAGAACGGCAACGATCTCTGGTTCTACGATCCGTCGAGTCAGGCGAGCGTGCGCATCTCGCCGCAGCAGCGTCTGTTGGGGCAGGCGGCGAACGGCGATGTCGTCACCGTGAACTGGGCGAAAGACTACGTGCCGACGCTCGCGGGCGAAGAGGACGTGACCGACGGCGATCGCCAGTCGCGACACTGCTACAAGCTCGCGCTGACCGCGCGCACGCCCGACGTGACCTATCACGCGATCGACCTGTGGCTCGACGCGAGCAACGCGCGTCCGGTCAAGGCGCGCTTCTACACGGAAAGCGGCGCGCTCCTGAAAGTCGCCTACTACCGCAAGTTCCAGCAAGAACTCGGCGCCGAGCGGCCGACCGAAACCGTCATCATCGACGGGCTCGATCCCAACTGGGTGACAGTGATGCGCTACTCGAACTACGCGTGGCGCGACGTGCCGGACGCGTGGCTGCAACGGGCGTATCTCGCGCGCTTCAAACCCGATTGAACGAAGGCGATGAACAATCGGCTGGCCTCGATGATCGTCGCGGCGGGGGTGAGCATCGGGGCGGCGGGTCACGCGCTTGCGGCGGGTGACACAGCGGGTGACACGGCCGGCGGCGCGGATCTCCCGCAACTCGCCGCGAGCGACGAAGGCGCATTGCAGCTCGCCGATACCGCGAACGCCACAGCGTCCGCGCGCAGCAATTGGCGGCGCTCGTTTGAATTCGCGGTCGGCAACTACACAGCGGCCAGCCAGACCGGCAGCGTCCTGCTCAACGACAACCTGCGCGTCTCGTCGTCGCTCGCCTACGACGGCGCATTCGCGCCCGGCTGGCGCGCCGTGTTCTCGAACCAGTTCGACGCGGGATGGCGCGGCGGCACCGATCAATACAACGCTGTCGATACGCTGAAGCAGGCGTATTTGAGCTGGCGTCCGACCACCTCGACGATCCTCGACGCGGGCCGTATCAACTTGCGCGAGGGCGTCGCATCGGGCTTCAATCCGACCGACTACTTCAAGTCAGGGGCGCTGCGCGCGGTGACGTCGATCGATCCGGAGAGCCTGCGCGAAAACCGCTTGGGCAGCGTGATGCTGCGCGGGCAGGCGATCTGGGACGGCGGTTCGGTGACCGCGCTCGTCTCGCCGCCGCTTGCCTCTAGCCCGAGCAATGCGACCTTCAATCCTGATTTCGGCGCGACGAACCAAAAGTGGCGCTACATGCTGAGCGGCACGCAGCGCTTGTTCGGCGGCTTTGCGCCGCAATGGCTCGTCTATGGCGGCGCGGGCATCTCGCCGCAATTCGGCGTGGACGCCACCACCTTGCTCGACAACGCCACGGTCGGCTTTCTCGAGTATTCGGGCGGCCGCAGCAGCACGCTTGCAGATGAACAAGGAAACCAAGCGGGCCCGGAAAGTTTCCACTCGAAGCTCGCAACCGGTCTCACGCGAACGTTTCCGAACAAAGTGTCGGTGACGCTCGAATACGACTACGACGGCGCCAGCGCGAATCGCGCGACGTGGGATGCGCTGGCCGCCAATCGCGAGCGCTTCGGCCAATATCTCGACGCGGTCGGCACCCAGCAGGAACTGCCGACGCGGCATTCGCTCTTCACGTACGTCACCTGGCAAGACGCCTTCGTGGTCCATCTCGATCTGACGGCGCTCGCGCGCTACGACCTCGTCGAGCACAGCTACTACACGTGGCTCGAAGCGCGCTATCACTGGACGCGCGTGGACCTCGCCGTGCAGTGGCAAACCAATCACGGTTGGGCGCGCAGCCCATACGGCGACGCCGCGCAAAAGCAGGTGCTCCAGGGCGTGCTGACGTTCTTCTACTGATTTCCAAGCGCCAAGCCAAGCGCGAGCGACGTCCGGCGCGATTCGACGCGCGAGCGTAGACTTGAACCCCTCGTCTTTGGTGGAGTCCATCCTGGACTCATCGGCAGTCAGCGTAAGGAGAATGTTCGATGGAATACAGGTATCTGGGTGCATCGGGTTTTCAGGTTCCGGTTTTGAGCTTCGGCACGGGAACGTTTGGCGGCAAGGGCGAGTTTTTCCAGGCGTGGGGAGCGACCGACGTAGCGGAAGCGCGGCGTCTTCTCGACATCTGCTTCGACGCGGGCGTCACGATGTTCGACTCCGCCGACATCTATTCGAGCGGCGCGTCGGAATCGGTGCTCGGCGAGGCGCTCAAGGGCAAGCGCGATCGCGCGATCATCTCGACGAAAGCTACCTTCCGGTTCGATAACGAATCGCCGAACAACGTCGGCTCGTCGCGTTTCCACCTGATTCAAGCCGTGGATGCGTCGCTCAAGCGCTTGCAGACGGACTACATCGACATCTTTCAACTGCATGGCTTCGATGCGAAGACGCCGGTCACGGAAGTCCTGTCGACGCTCGACGATCTCGTGCGCGCCGGCAAGATCCGCTACACGGGCGTGTCGAATTTTTCGGGCTGGCATCTGCAGAAATCGCTCGACGTCGCGGACCGCTACGGCTATCCGCGCTATGTCGCGAACCAGACCTACTACTCGCTGATCGGGCGCGACTATGAGTGGGAGCTGATGCCGCTCGGGCTCGATCAGGGCTTGGGCGCCATCGTGTGGAGTCCGCTCGGCTGGGGGCGCCTCACCGGCAAGCTGAAGCGCGGACAGCCGCTGCCCACGACGAGCCGCTTGCACAAGACCGCCGACATGGGGCCGCAGATGGAGGACGAGTACTTGTTCCGCGTCCTCGATGCGATCGAGGAAGTGGCGGAGGAAACCGGCAAGACGGTGCCGCAAATCGCGCTCAACTGGCTGCTGCAACGGCCCACGGTCTCGACGGTGCTGATCGGCGCGCGCAATGAAGAGCAGCTGCGCCAGAATCTCGGCGCGGTCGGCTGGAACCTGACGCCCGAGCAGGTCGCGAAGCTCGATGCGGCAAGCGCCGTGACGCCCGCTTATCCTTATTGGCACCAGCGCGGGTTCACGGAGCGTAACCCGCTGCCGGTGTAAGCGAGGGCAGGCGGCCGGTGCAATGCCGGCCGCTGATGCCGGGCGCCGATCCCCGATTCCCGGCTCCCGCGCGGTCCGATCTTTGCTCTTGCGCTAAGAGCAGACATCAGGAGCGTTTCCATGACACCCCAACCCCAGAATCCTGCCGGGCCCGCAGCCGTTGATCCATCGCGCGTGCCGCGGCCCCAAGCGTATCCGCTTCTCGCCGGCCAGCCGGCGCTCGTCACCGGCGCGAACTCCGGCATTGGCCGAGCCGTCGCGCTCGGGCTCGCGCGAGCGGGCGCCGATGTCGCCGTCAACTACGTGAGCGACCCCGACGCGGCCGACGAGGTCGTCCAAGAGATCGAAAAGCTCGGACGCCGCGCGATCGCATTAAAGGCCGACGTCAGCGACGAAGCGCAAGTGCAGCAGATGTTCGCGCATGCCATCGACGCGTTCGGCACGCTGCATGTGGTCGTGAGCAACGCCGGCTTGCAGCGCGACGCGCCGTTCGACGAGATGACGCTCGACGAATGGAACGCCGTCATCGCGGTCAACCTGACCGGGCAGTTCCTGTGCTTGCGCGAGGCGATACGCGAGTTCAAGCGGCGCGGTGTCGACGAATCGGTATCGGTGGCGGCTGGGAAGATCGTCTGCATGAGCTCGGTCCATCAGGAGATTCCGTGGGCGGGCCATGCGAACTATGCGGCGTCGAAGGGGGGCGTGATGATGCTGATGCGCAGCCTCGCGCAAGAAGTGGCGCCGCATCGCATTCGCGTGAATGCCATTGCGCCGGGCGCGATCCGCACGCCGATCAACACGTCGGCATGGGATACGCCTGAACACTACGCCGACCTGATGAGGCTCGTGCCGTACAAGCGGATCGGCGAGCCCGACGACATCGCGCAGGCAGCCGTGTGGCTCGCGTCGGATCAGGCCGACTACGTGACCGGGACGACGCTGTTCGTCGATGGCGGGATGACGCTGTACCCCGGCTTCGAGTCGGGCGGCTAGCCCCCGAGTTGCCCCTTGATCCACCGATAGAACTGAAGGATCGCCGCTTCGCGCGGATGGCCTTCGCGCCAGGTGAAGAAGTAGTCGAGCGAGGCGGGGATGCGCACCTGCCCGATCTGCACTAGTTCGCCTCGCTCCAGATAAGCGCGTGCGAGCTGCAGGCGCGCGGTCGCGAATCCTTGGCCGTTGACGGTCGCTTGCAGCAGCAGTCCGGCGTCGTCGAAGACCGGTCCGCGAACGGGCTCGTCGGCCTCGACGCCGGCAGCGTCGAAGAAGTCGCGCCAGGAGCGGCGCGCAAAATGCAGCAGAGGCATGTGCGGCAGGTCTTCGATGCGGAAATCCGGATAGCGCTCGAGCAACGCCGGACTGCAGACGGCGATCACCTGATCGTCGAGTAGCTTGCGGACCTGGAAGCCAGGCTCGTCGACGCGCCGGTGCCAGATGCCGATGTCGACCGAATACGGATCGGGCGGAACGATGCCTGCGTGCATGTGCAGCGACAAATCGACCAGCGGATTCTGATCGTAAAAGCCGCCGAGCCGCGGAATCAGCCAGAACGACAGGAAGTCCGACATGGCGCTCAATTCGAGCCGCGTGGCGCCGCCGGTGCTGCTCGCGCCGCGGCGGGCCGCGTCGAGCGCATCGCGCAGGTCGTCGAGGCTGTGCCGCACGCGCTCGGCCAGTTGCGCGCCGGCGGCCGTCGGAATCATGCGCGTGCCGGCGCGGCGGAACAGCTCGACGCCGAGCTGTTCTTCGAGCCCCCGCAGATGGTGGCTGACCGCGCTGTGCGTCAAATGCAATTCGTCCGCGGCGCGGCTGAAGCTGCGCCGGCGCGCTGCGGCTTCGAGGGCGCGCAGAGCCTGAAGGGGAGGAAGTGGAGTCGACATGACGTCAAATTCTACTCACATTACAGGTCGATATCTCTCGTTGGCTTGCGCGCATTTCATCGCCAATAATCGGAAGCTCAACTAGTTCATTCGATTTTTTATGACTTCCACCCGCTGGCGCGTACTCGCCGTTTTCTCGCTCGGCTATTTCGTGTCGTATCTGTTTCGCGGCGTGAATCTCGGCTTCGCGCCGTTTCTCACGCACGATTTGGGCTTGTCGGCCGCGGACCTGGGCACGCTCACGAGCTTGTACTTTCTTGGCTTCGCGGGTGCGCAGATTCCGGCTGGGGTGCTGCTCGATCATTTCGGCGCGCGGCGCGTTACGGCATGCGTGATGCTCATCGCCGCGGTCGGCGTGCTGCTGTTCGGCGCCGCGCACACTCTCGGCACGATGATGATCGGCCGCTTTCTGATCGGCGTCGGGGTGTCGGTCTGTCTTGGCGGTGCATTCAAGGCGACCGCGCAGCATTTTCCGGTCGCGCAGCTCACGCTCGTCAACGGTCTCGTGATGGCGGCGGGCGGGCTGGGAGGCGTCGCGGTCGGTGCGCCGCTCTCGTGGCTGCTGGCGTTCACGAGCTGGCGCACGCTCTCATTCGCGCTAGCGATCTTTACTGCGGCGGTCGCCGTGGCGATCTGGTGCTTCGCGCCGGCTGCGCGCGACACGCACCGGCAGGCCAACGTGCTCGAGCAATTCAAGGGCACCTGGCACGTGTTGAGGAGCCGCGCGTTTTGGAAGGTGGCGACGTTCTCGGGGCTCACGCAAAGCGTGTTCTACGCGATGCAGTCGCTGTGGGTGGGTGCGTTCCTGCGCGACGTCGTGCTGGCGGATGCCGTCAATGGCGCGGCGCGCGCGGCATCGCTCGTCTCGGTGCTTGGCGCCGCGTTCATCGCGGGCAATATCGGCTTCGGCGCATTGGCGCGTGAGCTGGAGCGCCGGGGCGTGACCGTGTACTTGTTCTCCGGCGTGACGATGGGCCTCTTCGTCGTCGTGCAGGCGATGATCGCCGCACGCGTGCCGTTGCCCGAGCCGTTGCTGTGGGCCGCGTATGGCGCGCTGGGCGGCACCGGAATCCTGACCTATTCGGTGCTGGCCGAGTACTTCCCCGCGCGCATGATCGGCCGTGTGAACACCACGTTCACGCTCGTGATTTTTCTGACGATCTTTGCGTTGCAAATTGCGATTGGTGCGGTGCTGGGTCTCTGGCCGATGCGCGACGGGCACTATCCAGCGCTTGCGCATCAAGGCGTGTGGGTGGTGTTGATTGCGATGCAGATCGCGGGGGCGGTGTGGTATTTCATGCCGGCGCGGCGCGAGGAGGGGGCGCAGAGCGGGTCGGCGAAGCCGTTGGTGTAGGTGGGCGGCGGTTCTCGCGCGGAGGCGGTTACTTCTCCGAGCTGGCGCCGTATGTCATAAACGCGGCGAGCTTGTCGCTCTGCTTTTTCAAGCCCGACAAGATCGCGTCAGCTATGGCAGCGGGGAAGCTGAGCGGCAACCGATCGTTCGCAACGGCGATGACGCTTTCCGTCTGGTCGACGACTTCGGCGATGATTTCTCGCACCGCCGCCTCGCCCAACCCAGCCTGCCGCCCTTGCTGAAACCAATGCCGCGCCAGGATCTTGTCGATCAGATAGTGGTTGCTGCTGCCTCTTACTGCCATCGCGAGTTTCGCTTTTTGTGGCGCGATCTGGTTGCGGCCACGACCGATGATCGGGTGAGCGGAAAGCACGTCGTAAAGCGGCGTTGCTCGGTAGAGGCCACCCGGCAAATGGAAGAGGCTGAAGTTCTTCGCGTGTCCGTCGGTGGCTGCGAGCAGCCAGAACACGAGCTGGGTCTTGAAGAAATTCCGTCTGTCCTCACGCGCCTGTTCGGAGCCGAGAAGCACTTCCATGATCGCAGCGATCCCGGGGCCGCCGTCCTGCTGATACTTGAGTAACGGGGGCGTGCCGGTCGCCTGGCACATGTCCTCTTGCGGCAGGCGGACAATCCACGTCTTGTCGCTCGCCAGTCTGCGATCGAAGCGCTCGACGACGAGCACCTTTTGATCCTCGAAGTTGCCCATCTCGCAGTTCGCGATAGGTAGCCCATAGGCTGCAACGATTTTCGAGCACAGCCATTCGTTTTCGATCGAGCTTCGCATGTCGGCCTGCATATTGCCGACGAGGCCCAGCGGCAGCTTGAAGATATGTGTGGTCGGCGTGCTGCCGGCCGGCTTGATCCATTGCTGGTGGTGGCGCAACAAGGCAGTTTTTTCTTGGGCCCCTGCTATCGATAGCCTCAAATCGTCGTCGCGATCATGCAAGCCAAGCGGTGCCGTTGCGGTTGTGTTGCGCAGCAGCTGAGCGATGTCCGGTTCGGTCAGCCGCTCTCCCGCGATCTCGCGGAGATCGGTGGGCGCTTCGTCCGGCGGCAGCAGTTGAATCGCGCCGACACAGTCTCGGCCCAGCGCGGACAAAAGATCGAATGGCTTCGTGCTTCCCGTGTGGTGACGTTGCGCCAGGCGTCTGCGGATGGCATCACTATCGGGGAGCAAATTGTCGAAAAACGCAGTGACAAGATCGCCGCGATAAGGCTGGTTGCCTGGCGCGAATGGCAGCGAGAGAGAAAGCGGACGACCTTGCTCGTCGGCGATCCATTCATCGAAGTAGCCGAGACGCTCGCCGTCCCGGGCGCTTTCCCAGTAACCCACTGGGATGCCGTTCATCCATACGTTGAGTCTTCGTGCCTGGCTGCGGCGGCTCATTACCAATCCTCCCTCGTCTTTGGGGCGCCGCCGCGGCGAAGGCGATTGGTGTCAGGCGTTTTTCGTGTGCTGCTCGTGCCTTCCGCTGTGTCGGACTTTTTGCTGTCTTTCGTGGTGCCGGCTGGCGCTTGCTTGCTCGCGGGCATTTCTTCGTGCGCCAGCCGCATTTCGACATCCAGCATGCGCATGACTTTGAAAAGTCTTTCCATGCTGGCTGCTGCGGGGTTGGCTTCGAGCTGGGCGTAGCTCTGTTGCGTGATACCCAACTGGCTGGCCATCGCGGCTTGCGTGAGGCCGGCGGCCTTGCGAAAGCCCTGAAGAATGGGGCGTAGCTGGCTGAGCGTCTTGATCGGGTAGTCCACGTTGTGCTCCCGCATGACCGTACAGGTTGTGGTCTGTATTCTACAAAAACAGGCGTTGGACTGTAAATAAGAAAAACAGGCTATAAGTTGTTGATTGAATTTACAGCCTTTAGTTTGTATTTCCGTTGACCACCAGGAAACACTCCATCAACGCACCGTAGCTAATCGAAGCCGCTTTCGAAGGCAACAAGCGGGGATAATTATCGACTTTGCTCGCGGTCGCGAGGCTCGCTGTTCACGCGTGAGCACACCGCGACCGTGACCCGCTACTTCGAGTTTCGATTTGCCATGTATAGAAAGGGCGCAGCACTGGAAATCCAGTTTTCCCCCGACCGGCTCAACGACGGCGCCGGCGATCCCTACTGGATCGATTTGACCATCGACGAAGCGCGGCGGCTGCTCGATTCGCTGCAGACGCAGCTGGCTGCGAACATCGAGAGTACAGCCGCGCCTCTCGTCGTGAGCCTGGATGAGCCATACGGGAAGAGCGCCGCGCCGGCTGCAAACGAAGCCTCGTCAACCGGCGAGCCGGGGCCGGGGCCTGCAGCGGAGACGTTCAAGCAATGGGTGTGCGTGATCTGCGGCTGGATTTATGACGAAGCCGCCGGCGTGCCGGAAGAAGGCATTGCGCCGGGAACGCGCTGGGCGGACGTTCCGGACGATTGGCGCTGCCCGCTGTGCGACGTGGGCAAGGAAGATTTCGCGCTGGTCGAATTCTGATCGGCCGCTGACGCGGTGCGCGCGTTACCTGAGTTTCCAGAGGCCCCAGATCGCGATCAGGAGCGCTAGGCCGAAGCCGATGCCAAGCAAGACGTAGGTTTCCAATTCAATGACTCGCATTTCCGCAGTTGCATGAGCCAGCCATCGTCGAAACGAAAGCCGGCCGGTTGCGACATGCTACCGGCCCTTCCTTTCAAATCAGGAACGCCTTCACATCTGTCGGCAACCCGCCGGTGACATGCGGCGCGCGGTGCGGCCTGCTTACTGCACGCTCGCGCGCCGCTCGACGAAGCGCCGCACGTACTCGTCGGCGGGGCGGTGGACGATGTCGTCGGGCGTGCCGACTTGCACGAGCTGACCGTCCTTGAGGATCG
>NZ_JBCHAA010000026.1:0-65718 GCF_053525655.1 Trinickia camelliae | reverse complement strand
TGCACGAAGGTTCGCGCGATGAGGACTTCGTGAGTCAGCCACGCTTTAAAGGCGCATGGCGAAAACCAGTGTAGTTCACGCTATTTGCGGCGACCTGATGAAAATCGGACAAAAGCGCGGCACATTCAGATCGCACGGTACGTGGTTTTGATACCAAACGCTTAAATCCCCCACCTTCCGCCGCATTACGCAACAGCCAATCCCCCCCGAAATACAACCACCCCCAAAGAATCAACTCCAGTTTTATGTAATAGCGGCCCGCGCTTTCACTGCATACCATCCAAGCAAGGGTAGAACGGTGAACCGCCCCCTTCATTCCGATTGTTCGAAGGAGCCGCATCATGCATGAAGCCCTCGACGAGGACCGCCCCTGGTTCCACACGATGGCCCTGCTCAATTCTGAGCACCTCGTCCTGGCAGCGAGTCTTCGCCCCGCCCGCTCCGACTACCGCAACGGCTCGTACCGGACCTGCGCGATCAAGGTATTGGAACGTCAAGGCAAAGCCGCCGCCACGGTCGAGTGGCGCGATTCGACGGCCTGCTGCTATGGCGAGCAGATCTGGCGGCGCGGCACGGCGCGCAGGCGTAGCGTCTGCGCACTGAGCGGACAGCTCATCATGTCGGGCGATGCCGTCTATCGCCCTCGGCTGGTGCAGCCTCCCCCACGCAATATCGACGCGATGATCCTGGCCTCGGTGATGGAAACGATCCCGTGTGACGGCGTTGCCTAGCGCATGACACATGCGCGGCAAAAGGAGGACTCGTGGCAAGCCTCTTAAGCACTCAGGTTCCAACGGCGTCGGAGTCGATCGTCTACGTGATAGACGACGATGAATCGCAGCGACAAGCGCTATCGAGCCTATTGCGCTCGACCGGCATGCGGACCGAAGTATTCGGCTCGTGCGATGCGTTCCTGCAATTCGAACGGCCGGAGCTACCCAGTTGTCTCGTACTGGATGTGCGCCTGCAGGGCTACAGCGGCCTGGTTTTCCAGGACCAGGACGCGCTTCGCGACCATCCGGTTCCGATTGTTTTCATTACCGCCCACGGCGATGTCTGGATGTGCGCGAAGGCGATGAAAGCCGGCGCCGTCGATTTCCTGACGAAGCCCTTACGCGACCAGGAAGTCCTCGACGCCGTGGCGCTCGGCATCGAGCGAGACTTGGCGCGCAGGCAATCGAATGCGCTCAATGCCGAGCTGCGACGCCGCTACGCCGCGCTCACGCCGCGCGAACGGGAAGTCATGTCGCACGTCCTCGAGGGCCTGCTGAACAAACAGATCGCCGCCGGTCTGGCGCTGAGCGAAGTCACGGTGAAGATGCACCGCGGACAAGTCATGCACAAGATGGGCGCGCGATCGGTTGCCGACCTCGTGCAGAAAGCGGGGCTTCTCGGTCTCGCCCGGTTCAGCCTCAACTAGCCCGATGCCAGCCGAAGACACTCTGAAAGCGATCCGGGCCCATCTCATCGAAGAGATGCGTCTTGCCGTGCTTGAAGAGCTGAGCGCATCGATTGCCCACGAAATGGCTCAACCCCTTTCCGCGATCGTACTGGACGGCCAAGCCTGCCTTCGTTGGGCGCATCGCGACAATCCTTCAAGTGCCGAGATTCAGGCGTGCGTCGAGCGAATGACGAGCGACGGGCGCCGGGCATCGGACACCCTCAAACGGATTCGCGAGCATTGCCGGCGCGCTCCGCCACGGCTTGTGCGGACATCGATGAATGACATCGTCACGGAAGTCGCGCCGCTTATTGCAAATGAGATGGCCGCCTATGGCGCTACGCTGGAACTCCGGCTTTCGTCCCCGCTTGCCGACACGATGGCCGACGCCGTCAGGCTCGAGCAGGTCTTCCTGATCCTCACGCAGAACGCGCTGCAAGCGATGAACGGGACTCAAGGCAGGCCCGCGAAGCTGGTGATCGCCTCTTACGCGACGCATACGGACGCGGTCGCCGTCTCAGTGGCCGACAACGGACCTGGAATCGCCATCGAAGATCTGACACAAGTGTTCGAGCCTTTCATCACAACCCGAGCAGGCGCGTTAGGTCTGGGGCTCTCGATCTGCCGCTCCATCGTCGAAGCGCATGGGGGTCACATAACGGCTACGAACAATCCGGATCACGGCGCGACCTTCACCATCACTCTTCCGCGCGCCTGATCGAAACAGCGAAATAGCGTCACACTTGTTACTCCCAAGGTTCGATTCCCCGGTGCCAAGCTATCTCTCACGCCCAACCACGAGCGAGGAGCCGCACCTGGCGCCACGCGCCGCCGGAAATCGCTCACATCAGGAGAAACGCAAGCCATGACTACTTCATCCAGCAATGGACCGAAAGGCGGACAGCCTCTCATGCAGACGCCCCCCGTCGTGTCGCCGCAAGCGTGGGAGGCGGCCCGCGCGGAACTGCTCGTGAAAGAAAAAGCCCAGACCCGCGCGCGTGACGCCCTCGCTGCCGAGCGCCGGCGCATGCCGTGGATGGCGGTGGAAACGTCGTATGTGTTCGAGGGGCCCGCCGGCAAGGTCAGCTTGCTCGATCTGTTCGCCGGCCGGCGTCAGCTGATCGTCTATCGCGCGTTCTACGAGCCGGGCGTGTTCGGCTGGCCCGAACACGCCTGCCGGGGCTGCTCGATGGTGGCCGACCAGGTCGCCCACCTCGCCCACCTGAATGCGCGCGACACCACCCTGGTCTTCGCCTCGCGCGCGCCGCAGGCCGACATCGCGCGATTGAAGGCGCACATGGGCTGGGACGATATCCCGTGGGTCACCATCACCGACCGCTTCGACGCCGACTTCGGTGTCGACGAGTGGCACGGCACGAACGTGTTCTACCGCAACGGCGACCGCATATTCCGCACCTACTTCCTCAACAATCGCGGCGACGAGCAGATGGGGAGCACCTGGAACTACCTCGACATCACGCCGCTCGGCAGGCAGGAGGTCTGGGAAGACTCGCCCGCGGGCTATCCGCAGACCGCGACCTACAAGTGGTGGAACTGGCACGACAGCTACGTCGCGGATGCGGCGCCGGACAAGAAGTGGGTCGAGATTTCGGACGCCGGCGAAGCGGCGTTCCGAAACAAAGACTCGAAACCCTGACCGCTTAGAACGTGTACGAAACCTTGCCGAATGCCGTGCGGCCCAGCGAGTTGTATCCGTAAGCGGTCACGTACTGCCGGTTGAAGATATTCGACAGGTTAGCGGACACGGTCAGATGCGAATTGACCCGGTACGAGGCGCGCAGGTCGACCGTGGTGTACGACGGCAGATAAGTCGTATTGAGCTGGTCGTCGAAGGTCGATCCGCCGTACAGCACGGAGACGCCAGTGCTGAGCGCATGAAGATGGAACTCGTCCCAGTTGTGGTCGACGATCAAGCTGACCGTCTGACGTGGACGGCGATTGAGCCAGGTATCGTCGGAGACGTCTTGCGGATTCAGGATGCCCACTGAGAGGCTGACCGGGGTGGACTTGCCGAGCGTGCCCTTGTACGAGAGGTCGATGCCCTGGATGCGCGCCCGCCCGATGTTGTCCGGCGCCTGCGTTGCCGCGTTATACGAAATCAAATCGTGCACGCGGGTGTCGTAGATCGCCGCGGTGAACGTGCCGAACGACGTGTTCGCATCGAGCGCCGCCTCGACCGAATCGCTGCGCTCGGGCTGAAGGTTCGGATTGCCGAATGTCGGGTAGTACAGGTCGTTGAACGTCGGCAGGCGGAACGCGTTGCCATACGACAGCCGCGCCGTGTAAACCGGCGTGATCGCATACGAGAGCGCGACATTGCCCGTATTGACCGCGTTGCCTTCGACAATCTCGTGGCGTCCCGCGAGGAACAGCGTGACGGGGCCGAGCGTCGTCGATTGATGCAGCGACACCGCGGAATCGTTGCGCGTCGGCACGCCGCTTGGGATGTCGATCGGCAGGAAGGCCTGTTCGCGCGTGAAGTCGTACGCGAGCTTCGTCTCGCCCGACAGCGGCAGGCCAAACAGCTTGAACCCGCGTTCCTGATGGGTCAGTGAGGTCGACGTGCTGAAGCGCTGCGAGTCGATCTCGTCGGTCGGTATGGTCGGATCTGAGGCGTAGAAGAATTGGCGGTCGTTCGCGTAGCCGACGGACTGGTCGAACTGGGTGTCCGGCGTGATGTCCCAATGAAACGCCACGCCCGTCGTCAGCTGATGATCGAGCTCCTGGTCGACGCCGCCCGCGTTGTCGAACGAGAGATTGGACTTGTGATACAGCGCGAACGTGGAGATCGACCAGTCGCCGTGCGCGTAGCCGAGCCGCGCGTCGACGTCCTGCGCGTGATACGGGTTGCGGCCGTTCTCGTGGCCGAACGCATACGGCTGGGTCGCATCGATGCCGTCGGTGTTGTAGTCGTGCAGCCCCAGCGAATACGTGAGCCCGGAGAGCGCCGAAAGCGGGCCGGTCGACGGCACGCTGCCGGAAGTGCGAACCTGCGTGTCGAAGGTCGTGTTCGAGCCGCCGCCGAAGGAGACGGTGGTCTGATTCGGCTGATTCGACGCATGGCGTGTGAACAGCTGCACCACGCCGCCCACGGCGTTCGCGCCGAATGAAGCGGCGGCCGGGCCCGAGATCACCTCGACCCGGTCGAACGAAGAAGTCGCAAGATCCTGCCATTCGGCAATGCCCGTCGTGGAGGAGCCGACCCGGATGCCGTCGATGAACACGGCGACCTGCTGAGCCGACGAGCCCCGGATGCTGACCGAAGACGCGGAGCCCGGGCCGCCCGTTTGCGAAACGGTGACGCCAGGTAGCGTTGCCAGCGCCTGCGTGATGCTGGGGTCCTCGGGGGACAGGCGGTCGAGATCCTGACGCGTGAGCACCCAGGTCGTCGCATAGCGCTGATCGAACGACTGCGGCAAATGCTGCGTGTCGGCGGTCACGACGACTGCGGGCAACGTGGCGGTGTCGGACGAAACCTGCGCGGGCTGTGTCGGCGTCGAATCGTCCGCAGCCTGTGCGATCTGCGCGCCCAGCGAAAGCACGAGGACGGAGGAAACGCCCGCGACGTGACGGGATAAAGCTTTCTGAAAGAAAGCGGTTGTTCTAATCGTGGTGGACATATGACAGTTCCAGAGGTCGGAGCTGTCCTTGCAACGCGCGACCGCCAATGCGGCGCTGACGCATCGGGACACCCCGCCCGGCGCGGCTTGCTAGGACCTCGGTTGATGGCAGGTCTCCTGGCTTGCGGGTCGCCGCCCATTGCCGACCTTCCCGGTTTCCCAGTGGTCATGACTGGCATGAGCTCGCCGCGTACAGTTGCGGGGGCAGCCGCAGACTCGAAGCGTGGACGCTTCTACTGCGTTCCCTTTTGATCCCTTTGACGGGAACCATCAAGGCGGGAGGGTAACGATTCCCGCGCTGCGCAGTCAACCTTTGCGGGCCATCGCGCGCTTGCCGGGTGTCGCGTCGAAGCAACCTTCGCGGTTGAAGACGGCCGTGTAGAAGTCGATGAACGCCCTCACCTTCGACGACACCGTTTTCTTCGGAGGATAAACCGCCCATACGGCCGCAGCCGCCCTCGCAGGCTGCGCCTCCCACTCGGGCAGCAACTGGACCAGCTTGCCGTCGCGCAACGCGTCGCCGATCGCCCAGGTCGGCAGCAAGGCAACGCCGCGCCCCGCCATCGCGAGATCCAGCACGGCTTCGGTATCGTCGAGGCGCAGCCTCCCGCGCAGCGTCACCGATACGGCTTCTTGCTTAGTGTGCACGCGATTGATGAGCAGCCAGCGGTCGTCCTCCACGCGAGAAAAACGCAGCGCGGCATGCGCCGCCAGGTCCGCCGGCGATCCAGGCGCGCCGTGTTGCGCGACATAAGCGGGGCTTGCGCAGACCACGCGCCGATGCGCCGCCAGTTGCCGCGCCATCAATTGCGAGTCCGGCAGGACGCCGATGCGGATCGCGAGATCGATCCCCGACTTGATGATGTTGAGCACCTCGTCGGTCATCACGACGTCGACGTCGATCTTCGGATAACGGTCCATGAACTCAGGCAGGTGACGGATCACATGCCTCCGGCCAAACGAGCAAGGCATCGTCACGCGCAAGAGTCCGCGCGGCGAACTGTTGAGCGACGACGTGACTTCGCGCGCTTCTTCGAGGCTCTTGACGACGACCACCGCCTGCTCGCGGAACACGCGCCCGCCTTCCGTGAGCACGAGGCCCCGGGTCGAACGATTGAAGAGTGCAATCCCCAGATCGCGTTCGAGTTCGGTGATGTAGCGGGAGACGGTCGAGGTCTTCACCTCGATGCGCGCCGCCGCTTTGCTGAAGCTTCCCAACTCCGCGGCGGAAAGAAATGCGCGTATTGCAGCGAAGTAATCCATGGGCGGGAAAAGGTGTCGCGGGCCATATGGCGCCACTTGGCGCCACGTGCAGTGTAGGGCAAGGCACTCGATTCAGTGTTCCCTTTTATGCAAAGCTGAATTCCGCGCGGCGCGGTTCTGCTGCGCTCGGGTTGCTCCTAAATTGCAGTCAGCTGCTGACGTGCAATGACTTGCGGTCGTTCGCATCAGCGCCGCTCGCTGCAAGGCGCAGCGAGTCAATTCAGGAGCCACTCGATCATGCTTGATAAAACCACGCTTTCGACACTTCAGATCAACGATGAAGCCGTCATGCGCGATGCGCAATATTTCGAATACACCTCGTCGGCAAATCCCATCGGCGCAAAGCTGATTACGCGCGTGCCGTATCGGTCCTTTCCTTCGGTGCTGTACGAAGACGGACCGACGCGCATCGTGCCGCTCGATCTTTCCCCCGATTTGGGCTGCGATTACCCGGCAACAGGCCCCGGCTTGCTGGCCAACTTCCTGCGCATCGTCGCGGGAGAGAAGCTGTCGGTCAATCCGAACGCGACCTCGCAAGTGTTCTATGTGCTGGAAGGCGCCGGCACGGTCGCGCAGAAGGACACGGCCTTCCGTTTCGGCAAGGGCGACTTCTTCTCGTTGCCGGGCGGCGGCGAAGTCGTGCTGGCCGCTGAAGCGACCGCGCGCCTCTACTACGTGAACGATGGACCGCTGCTGAATTATCTGGGCGTCGAGATTTCGCGGGCCCGCTTCACACCTACGCTCTACCCTGCTGCAAAGGCCAAGGAGGAGCTCGACAAGGTGTCGAGCGCGCCGAACGCCGGCCGGCGCAACCGCGTGAGCGTCTTGCTCGGCAACCGGCACTTTCCGCAGACCCGCACCGTCACGCACTCGATGTGGGCAATGTTCGGCGTCATCGCACCGAACAGCACGCAGAAACCGCACCGCCATCAGTCGATCGCACTCGACTTCATTCCTGCGTGCAAGCCGGGGGTTTATACGCTGGTCGGCACGGAGCTGGATGCCGAAGGCAACATCGTCAATCCGGTACGCGTGGACTGGATGCCGGGCATGGCATTCGTGACGCCGCCGGGCCACTGGCATGCCCACTTCAACGAATCGGATGACGTGGCGTACGTCATTCCGTTGCAGGATGCCGGGCTTCAGACCTACCTTCGCTCGCTTGATATTCGGTTTTCGCGCTAGCCGCTGGTGAGTGGAACAGCCGGAGTGCTGGATGTGACGGACAGCACTTCGGCACTATCGAGGTATCACGCTCGACGTCACGCTCGCGGAACGAAGAATCGATACAAAGCCGCACGATAAGAGGCAGCGGCGTACTATCCGTTTCGAAATGGTCACTTAGTACCGTTCCGTTCATCAGGACGACAACAACAAAGGAGTCCACGTGAGATTGACGGCCGTGATCATCATTCTTTTTGCCCTGGTTAGCGCGCCTTGCCGTGCCGCCAATGTCGGTTTCGAAGAGGTCAAGATAGCGAATGGCGCGGAGCCGCCGCTAACGGCCGGGATCTGGTATCCAACCGATGCGCCGGCCACACCGCACGCCTTGGGCACCTTCACTCAGACCGTGGCGCCGGACGCTCCGATCGCCGGCCAGCGCCTCCCGCTGGTGGTGATGTCGCATGGCGGCGGAGGACGGTACGACAGCCACTACGATACGGCTCTCGCCTTGGCTCACGCGGGCTTCGTGGTAGCGGCAGTCAGCCACGCCGGCGACACTTCCGATGACCAGAGCCATGTGTTGGAACTGTGGCGCCGTCCTGCCCAGCTTCACCGGCTGGTGGACTACATGCTCGAAGAGTGGCGTTGGCACGGGCAGCTTGACGCGGCCCGCGTCGGTGCCTTTGGCTTTTCCAACGGTGGCTTCACCGTGCTCGTGGCCGCAGGCGGAATCCCTGATCTTTCGAAGATCGCCCCGTATTGCGAGGCCCACCCGGAGCACGATCTATGCGAGGCCTTGAAGCACGCCGGTGTCGATCCCCATATCGGGGCGGATGTTCCCGTCAGCAACTGGGTCCACGATCCTCGCATCAAGGCCGTAGTCGTCGCCGCGCCCGCGTTCGGCTTCACCTTCGGCCGCACAGGGTTAAGCAGCGTCCAAGCCCCGATCCAGCTCTGGCGAGCGGCTGACGATCGTCATCAACCCGATCCCTACTATGACGAGGCAGTGCGCGCCGACCTGCCCCAACCGCCCGAATATCACGTAGTCGCGGACGCGGGCCACTACGATTTCCTGCCACCCTGCGATGCCCGCCTGTCACGAAAGATGCCGCAAATCTGCAACAGCCTGCCGGGCTTCGACCGTACAGCATTCCATGAACATTTCAACGCCGATGTCGTGCAGTTCTTCCAGGACCCGTCCAAATCCGACGATGTCACATCACACTCTGCGGATTGATGCGACGAGGCCGACCTAGAATAGGACGAAGGTCAAAGCCATCGGAGGGTCACATGAGCAGCGCTGCAGTCGGGACTCCGAACATGCGGGGCGTGGACATGAAGCTCGAGGTCGTCGTCATCCCTGTTTCGGACGTCGATCGCGCCAAGCGCTTTTACGGCGGCTTGGGGTGGCGGCTCGACGCCGACTTCGCCTCGGATGATGGCGGCTTCCGCGTCATCCAGTTCACGCCGCCCGGTTCCGGGTGCTCGGTCATCTTCGGCAAGAACGTCACCGCGGCCACACCCGGCTCCGCGCAGGGCCTGTATCTGATCGTCTCCGACGCCGAAGCCGCTTGCAAGGAACTGCAGGGACGTGGCGTGGAGATCAGCGGAGTGTTCCATGACGCCGCCGGCGCGTACGCCGGCTCGGATGAGCCCTATCTGTTCGGACGGAATCGAGTAAGCGGTCCGGACCCCGAGCGTCGCAGCTACCGCTCGTTCGCCTCGTTCAGCGATCCGGACGGCAATGGCTGGCTGTTCCAGGAACTCACTCAGCGAGCGCCCGGTCGCGTGGACACCGACGCCACGACCTTCACCTCGCGAGCGGACCTCGCGGCGGCGTTCCGGCGGGCGGAGGCCGCGCACGGCGAGCACGAGAAGCGGATGGGCGGCCAACGCGATGAGAATTGGCCCGAATGGTACGCGGAGTACATGGTTTGTGAGCAAGCAGGAAAGGACCTGCCCTTGTGAGCTGGCGGTACTGACTATCGCCTGAGGAGAAGCACCATGCCCGACTCTTCGCAGTTCGACATCGACCGCACTTATCCGGGCCGGTGGACGATTACCTTCAGCAACCCGCCGATCAACATGTTTGTTCCTACGACGATCGTCGAAATGGGAGCGCTATTGAGCGACCTCGAGGCGGACACGTCCGTGAAGGTCGTCGTGTTCCAGTCGGCGAATCCCGATTTTTTCGTCGCCCATCTCGACGTAGCCAAGGCCGCTGAACAGCCAGAGGTGCTGGTCCTTTGGCGCGACTGCGTGCTGCGACTCTCGTCCATGCCAGTCGTGAGCATCGCCAAGATTCGCGGCCGCACGCGCGGCATCGGTAACGAGTTCGTGCTCGCTTGCGACATGCGCTTTGCCAGCCGGCAAAGCGCCCTGTTCGGCAACCCCGAGGTCGGCGTTGGTCTGGTCCCGGCCGGCGGAGCGATGGAATGGCTGCCGCGCTTGGTCGGCCGCTCCCGGGCACTTGAGATCGTGCTCAGCGCCGACGATTTCGATGCTGACATCGCCGAGCGCTATGGCTGGGTGAACCGCACGCTGGACGATGACGAACTCGACTCGTTTGTCGATACGCTCGCTCGACGTCTGGCCTCATTCGACCGCGAGACACTCGGCGCGGCGAAAGCTCAGGTCAATCGGTTTGGAACGCCGACAAGTGGCGAGCTCCAGTCGAGCATTGACCTGTTCTTCCCGGCGCTGGCCTCGCCAAGTGGGCAGGCACGCCGTGCCAAGCTTCGAGCTCTGGCCTATGGTGTTCCGAGCGACTTTGAAATGAACTTCGGTAGGTACCTGCCTGCGCTTGGGCGGGCGAGCAACGATGACACGGACTAGCCGCTCGCCAACTAATCTATCCCTTCTTACCGCGAGTTCTTAAAGGCTAACCGCGTCCAGGTCACTCCCATGTTCCGGTTCGCTTGCTGAACGGACTCGGTATGGACATTGAGCACAGGTTGCAATCCTTGGACGCGCGCGAGCTCGACGAATTTCAGCCCATACGCCAGCATCCAAACGAACCAACGGGTGCGAGACCGTCCCGCTCAGTTTGATCGGAGTTCGCGCACTCCTCGACCCAGTCTCCGGCGAAGCAACGTTCGAAGCGTTGCGCCGTCTGCGTAGCCGACTTCTGCGGCAATGGCATCCAGATCCATCGAGCTTGTCTCGATCAGATGCCTGGCACGCTCGACCCGCCGATCCTGAAAGTAGGCCAAGGGGGATTTGCCGAGCACGGCTTCGGCACGCCTTTGCAGCGTCCGCGGGGTCGTTGCGAGGTCATGCGCGGCCCCCTGCAGCGAGAATCCCCTCGCCAGATTCGCGCGTGTCCATCGCTCGAATCGCTCGATGAGAGGATCACGATGTGCGAGGTGATCGGGGATGATATAGGGCGCCTGGGATACCCGTCCGTCGACCAACATGTACCGCGCCACGAGCGTGGCTAATTCCGGGCTCGCTTGCCGAATCAGCCAGAGCGCGAGATCCAGATGCCCCATCGCCGCGCCAGCGGTCACGAACGGCCCCGAAGGGACGAGCATGCGGTCTTGGTCGAGGCGAACTTCAGGGTAGCGGCTTCGGAATAACGGGCTGAGCCACCATGTCGTGGTCGCCTCCTGCCCGTCGAGCAGGCCCGATTCGGCGAGGACGAAAGTCCCTATGCAAGCGGCGGCGATTCGGACACCTTGTCCTTGCCAACGACGCAACTGTGCGCCGGCATCCCGTACGGCCGGACGTTCGAGACATTGCACCAAAGCATCAGGCGTTCCGGCACTGATCGCGGGCACCACGATCCAGTCCGGCAGCGGCATGCTGTGCGTCTTTTTTGTGGGGACGCTCATGCCGAGCGCCGTTCTGATTCGGGATCGGAGGCCGACCAACTCGACGTCGAACGGCCGTGGCTCGCCGGGACGCGCAACCGCGGCCAGCCCATTCGCGATCCTGATTGCGTCGAGTACCACGGCCATGCCCGTATCGAACACGCCATCCAAGGGAAAAACGAAGATACGCATGGCGTAAATGCCTCGAATAATGTCATTTGCGAGGCTATTTCCCCGGCCGGTTTAAGACTATTCTGCGCGACAGAAAACCTTCAATGGAGGAGCAAGGAATGTCTAAGGCATCAGCAAGGAAAGATACCGGCAGCGAGCACCCGCTCGACGACGTCGTATGGAATGCGCTCACCAGCAAGCAGCGCCGCTTTGCATTCGGGGATGATCGAGCACTGCGGTTTCCGACAGCCATGTCGCGCTTTGCTGCCATGGCCGATGCCAGTCCGGCATCCTTCGAAGCCTTGCGTGGATTGATCGAGGCGCACGGTCCGGTTGCTTTGGTTACCCCGGGCGAGGTCCTGCCTCCGGCCGGGCTCTCCGTCATCACGCATACGACGCTGCTTCAGATGATCTGGCAAGGCAAGCTCGACCCCACGAGTGCCTGGGAGCACGTCAGGCTCTCCGAGCGTGATGTGCCTGAGATGCTCGCCCTGACCACTGCAACGCAGCCTGGGCCGTTTGGCCCGGACACCATCGAACTCGGCGATTATCTCGGCGTGCGCAGAAACGGCACGCTGGCCGCAATGGCGGGTGAGCGCATGCGGCTCGACGGATATACCGAAATCAGTGCCGTCTGTGTGGATGCCGAATTTCGAGGACAAGGTCATGCGGCCGGCCTGACGAGGCTGCTGATTGCGGCCATCCGCGCGAGAGCCGAAACACCCTTTCTGCATGTGTTCAAACTGAACCACGCCGCCATCGCGCTCTATCGGACGCTGGGTTTTGTCGAACGGCGTGAGATGCATCTCACGGTACTCGGGGGAGCGTAGACATAGCCGGATTTCCGAGCACGCTACCCGGCATCGAAGCGGTGGAAACGGGCCGCGCGAAGTCCGCCGAGCCGCCATCCCGCACGCTTGCCGTGGTTCGCGGCAGTCCCGGTTCAACGTCGTGCCCAGGCGTACCGGCAATGTCTATGTCGTCTGCGCGTATCGCGTAGGTTATCCATTTACGGGCGAACTGAATCCACGTCCTGATCTTTGCATCGAGATATTGCCGGGAAGCGTAAACCGCGTAGACATTGAGTTCCTGCAGATAGTAGTCGGGCAACACCCTGACCAGCGATCCCGCTCGCAAAGCGGAACGGACGGCGAGCGTCGGAAGGGTTCCGATGCCCATGCCTTCGTGCAATGCCGCCGCCATCGCTTCGGACATGTTCACCTTGAAGCGGCTGGCGGGAAGCTGGAATTCGCGCTCTCCGTCCGGGCCCATGAGCCGCCATCGGTCCGACGCAAACAAGGGCAACGTCAGTTGCAGACACGCATGGCTCGTTAGATCCTTTACGGTGCGAGGCATGCCATGGACCTCCAGATAGTGCGGCGCGGCGCACAGGACCGTGCGGATAGCCCCCAGATGATGGCAAATGAAGTTCGAATCCGGCAGCGTATCGGGCGACAAGCGGATTGCCACGTCGTAGCCTTCTTCCAGAAGGTCCGGCACGTGCTGCGACAGCGTCAGGTCGACGGTGACTTCCGGATAGCGCGCCTGATAGGCGGCAATCGCGGGTATAACGTAGTTCTGGCCGATGCTCGGCGTCGCATGAATCCTGATTGTCCCTGCCGGAATGGCGTGGGCGTCCGAAGCCTCCGCCTCGGCTGCAGCGACGGATGCGAGAATCTCGCGGCAACGCTCTAAATACCGCTGGCCAGCTTCGGTCACTGCGACTCGACGCGTCGTGCGGTTCAGGAGCCGGGTGCGCAGATGGTCTTCGAGCTCGGTGACCGAGCGCGACATCGCAGTCAGCGTCGCTGACAGCTGATGTGCCGCCTTCGTAAAGCTGCCCGTGTCCGCCACTGCGACAAAGGCTTTCATGTTTCTGATGGTATCCATACTCGGCGTCCGCCTGCAAAGAGGGATCGTTTCGGCGATGAAGCAAAGCAACCTAGTCGGTAGTGGTGGCGGGCGTCTGCGCGTCCTTGCGCTGCCAGCCGCCGCCAAGCGCTTTGATGAGTGAGACGTCGGCGGTCATCCGGCGCGTCGCTATGTCGACCTGCGTCAGTCGCGCGGCAAGCTCGATGTTCTGCGCCTCGATGACGTTGTAGTAGTTGGCCAGCCCACCGGAATAGAGATGCGTCGCCTGTGCCGTCGAATCCGCAGCGGCGGTCACGGCGGCTTGCTGGCTGGTGGCCTCGCGAGCGAGGAGGTGCAGCGAAGCGAGACTGTCTTCGACCTCGCCGTACGCATCGAGCACGGTCTGGCGGTATTGCGCCGCCGCCTCGTCATACGAAGCGCGGGCACGGTCATTGAGCGCATGACGCTTGCCGCCGTCGAGGAGGTTCACTACGGCGGAAGGGCCCAGTGACCACGCTTCTGCAGGCGCCGTGAATAGGTGGTTCGGCATGGCGGCCTCCAGACCGAGAAGCGCGTTCAAATTGAAGGCCGGGTAATAGGCGGCCTTGGCGACGCCGATGTCCGCATTGGCGGCCGCGACCCGGCGTTCCGCCGCCGCGACGTCGGGACGCCGTTCGAGCAGAGCGGCCGGCAGTACCGGCGCGATGTCGGGCGGCGTTGCATCGAGCTTGTTTTCAGGCAGCGCAAAGCCCGCCGGCGGCTGTCCCGTGAGGATCGCGATGGCGTGTTCGAGGTTCGTGCGCTTCAGCCGGATTTCAGTGGCCTGTGTCGTGGCGCTTTCGAACTGCGCCTCGGCAGCGGAGACATCCGGCTTGGCCGCGTACCCGATGTTGAACCTTGCCTGCGTAAGCTCCAGCGCTTTGCGATAGTTCTCGACCGTTCGGTCGAGCACGTCCTGTTCGGCATCGTCGCCGCGCAGGATGAAGTAGTCGCTGGCGAGCTCGGCATGGAGGCTCAGATCCACCGTTGCGAGATCGGCGGCGCTGGCCTGCTCCCGGTCCACGCCGGCCTTCGCCTGGTTGCGCACGCGTCCCCAGACGTCGATTTCGTAATTGAAGTCGAGTCCGAGACTGTAGTTATTGAAGGACCGGCTCGGCAACGGATTCGCCACCTCGCGCGACAAGCCCTGGCGCGATGCGGACCCGCTCGCGTCGAGCGTGGGGTAATAGTCGGCCTGCGCCGTCCTTGCGTCGGCGCGTGCTTCGTCATACTGAGCGACGGCAACCTTCAGGTTCTGGTTCGCGGCGCTCACCTGGTCTTCCAGCCGGTCGAGCGCCGGGTCCTGGAAGATCATCCACCATTGACCGCGTGGCGCCGAATCCCTTGGCGTCGCCGGCGTCCAGTCCGCGGACTCCTTGAAGTCGGTGGGCGTCGCAACGGCTGGAGGCACGTAGGTCGGCGCGAAATCACAGGCGCAGAGCAGGCACGCGACGAGCGGTACGCTGCGTTTCAGAAGTCGCTTCATGACCGGCCTCCCGGCGCCGCATTGCGATCGCTCTGCTCCCGCACGCGCTCGCCGTCGGCGAGCGAAGCAGGCGGGTTGAGAATGATCTTCTCGCCCGGCGCCACCCCGGTCGTGACTTCGACTATCGGACCGAAATCGCGGCCTAGCGTGACCGTATGCAGCGTGACGAGGCCACTGCTTGCGAGGCTCGCCACGCGCACCCCTTCGGCGCGAAACAGCAGCGCGTTGGCTGGAATGTTCACGCCGCGCTGCGCGACCGGCACCTTGAAGTGGACCTCGGTATAGCCGCCTGGGAACAGCTCACCGCCCGCGTTGTCGGCTTCGAGCTCGACGAGCAGGGTCCGCGCTCCCGGATTGATTGCGTCGGCGGAGCGCGTGAAGTTCGCCGGGAAAGTCCGTCCCGGGTATTCCGGGAACTGCAACGTAGCCGTGACGCCGGGCTTCACGAGCGCCGCGTAGCTCTGCGGCACCTGGACATAGATCCTGAGCTTGCTGGTGTCGGCAACGCGGAAGAGTTCCGGCCCGCTGCCGCTGCCGGCATTGATGAGGTTGCCGACGTCGGTTTCGCGCGCCGTGACGACGCCGTCATAGGGCGCCACGACCCGCTCGAACCCGACCAGTTGAGTCAGACGCTCGACGTTCGCCTCGGCAGCGGCCACGAGCGCGGCCTTGGCCGTGGCATCGCTGGTGGCCTGATCATCCTGCTCGGCTGAAACCGATTGCGTCGGCAGCAACGCGTGGACGCGTTTCGCCGTTTGCTGCGCAACGAGGTTGTTCGCGTTTGCTGTTGCCAGGTCAGCCTTCGCTTGGCGGAGCTGCTGTTCGACTTCGGGCGAGTCGATCTCGGCCAGGAGCGTCCCCGCCTTCACGCGCGTACCGATGTCGGTGTACCAGCGCTTTACATAGCCGCTGGTGCGCGCGTAGATCGGCGTCTCGGATTCGGCCTGCACCGTGCCGGGCAGCACGAGCGCTTCGTCGGCGGGACCGGCGGCGGCCGTGATCACGGAGACGGTCGGCAGCGCCTCGTCGGCGGTGACCTTGACGAGCGCCGCCTCGGCACTGTCACGCGACCAGATGCCCCACGCGATCGTGCCGATCACGAGGAGTGCGCCGCACAGCGGCAGCAGCTTGCGCCGCTGCAGTTGATTTTCACTCATGTTCAAACTCCCTATCCAATACTCGTTGTTGGGTGGAGCCGGGTGCCGGCGCCCTCTTCTCGCCGCCGTGAATCAGGCTGAACACGGCGGGCACCAGGAACAGCGTGGCGACGGTGGCGAAGGCAAGCCCGCCGATCACGGCGCGGCCGAGCGGCGCGTTCTGTTCGCCGCCATCGCCGAGGCCCAGCGCCATCGGCACCATGCCGATGACCATCGCGAGTGCCGTCATCAGTACGGGGCGAAAGCGGGCGAAGCCGGCGTCCGTCGCTGCCTTCGACGCATCGCCGCCCACCTCGAGCAGACGATCGCGGGCGAAGCTCACCACCAGGATGCTGTTTGCGGTCGCGACTCCGACGCTCATGAGTGCGCCGGTGAGCGCCGGCACGGAGAGCGGCGTGCGGGTCAGGAACAACATCCAGACGATGCCGGCCAGCGCGGCGGGCAACGCCGTGACGATGATGAAGGCGTCGGTCCAGGACTGGAAATTGATGACGATCAGCAGATAGACGAGCATGATCGCGAAAGCGAGACCACCATAGAGGCCCGTGAAGGACGTATGCATCGTCTGCACTTGGCCACGCACCACGATGGACGAGCCGCGCGGCAGGTCCTTTTTCGCGGCATCGACGATCTTGTTGACGTCGGTTGCAACACCACCGAGATCGCGGTCCTGCACGGCGGCGTAGATGTCGATCGTCGGCTTCACGTTGTAGTGCGAGACCACAGCCGGTCCCACGCTGCGCTTGATCGTGCTGACTGCCCCTAGGATATTCGGCTGGCCGCCTGCGGCCGTGAGCGGCACGTTGCGAAGCGCGTCCAGCGAATCGAGCTGCGGCTGCGGCGTCTGGGTGACGATCGGATAGGAGACGCCGTTTTTCGGATCGAGCCAGAACGTCGGGTTGGTCTGGAAGCTGCCCGTCAGCGTGAACAGCAGGTCGTTGGCCACCTCGCGCTGCGACAGGCCCACATCCTGCGCGCGGCTGCGGTCGACGTTGACGTCGAACTCCGGATAGTCGAGGTCCTGCTGGATGCGCACATCGGCAATGCCCGACACGTGCCGCACCTGCGACAGCAGTCGCTGCGCGAACGCGTCGTTGGCCTCGACGTTGAATCCGCTGACCTGGATATCGATTGGCGCCGGGGCGCCGAAGTTCAGGATCTGGCTAACGATGTCGGCAGGCAGGAAAGCGAAGCTCACGCCCGGGTACGCCTGCGGCAACGATGCCCGCAACTGACGCACATAGTCCGCGGTCGGACGATGCTTCTCTTTCAGCGTGATGAGAATGTCGGCATCGGCGGCGGTAGTCGGTGCGGAGTTGCTGTACGAGAGGTTGAGGGCGCTCACCGGCAGGCCGATATTGTCGACGACGCTTGATATTTCGGATCCCGGAATTGTCTTGCGAACGGTCGCCTCGACTTCATCGGTGAGTCCTGCGGTTTCCTCGACCCGCAGCCCAGCATGGCCGCGCAGGTGCAGCTTGATCTGACCGCTGTCGACCGACGGAAAGAAGTTGCTGCCGAGCCACGGAACGAGCGCAAGGGACGCCAGCATGCAGCCGAGAAACACCGCGATGAAGACGCGGCGCCGTGCAATCATGCGCGCCAGGAGCTGGTGGTAGCGCAGCCGCAGTGTCTCGAAGCCAAGCTGGAAGGCACCCTGCAGTCTGACGAACGCATTGCGCGAGCCGTGCTCCGCGTCGTGCCCCTCGTGCATCCGCAGCCAGTACTTCGCAAGGGTGGGGATCAGCGTGCGGGAGAGCACATAGGACGCGAGCATGGCGAAGACGATCGCCTCCGCCAGCGGCACGAACAGATAGCGCGCGACGCCGGACAGGAAGAACATCGGGGCAAAAACTATGCATATGCACAGCGTAGCGACCAATGCCGGCACGGCGATTTCCTGAGCGCCTGCGAGGACGGCCGTCTCGACTTCAGCGCCACGCTCGAGATGGGCATTGATGCTTTCGATGGCGACCGTGGCATCGTCGACCAAAATGCCGACGGCGAGCGCCAGTCCCCCCAGCGTCATGATGTTGATCGTATCGCCGAGAAGCGACAGCCCGATCAGCGAGCAGAGCACTGACAGCGGGATCGAAATGGTGATGATGAGCGTCGAGCGCCAGCTTCCGAGGAAGAGCAGGATCATGAGCGCGGTCAACGCGGCGGCTATCACGCCTTCACGGACCACGCCGCTGATGGCCGACTTGACGAATACCGATTGATCGCCGATCGGCTGAATGTCGAGCGCGGACGGTGACGCGTTGCGCACGGACGGCAGCAGCGCCTTGATCTGACCGATGATATCGAGGGTCGACGCGGTGCCTGTCTTCTGGATCGTCATCAGCGACGCGTGCTGGCCATCGACGCGGACAATGTTGGTCTGCGGCGCCGCGCCGTCACGCACATGCGCAACGTCGTGGACGTAGACGAGCGTGCCGTTGACCGTTTTGATCGGCAGGTCGTTGAGGTCCTGAACCGCAACCGGGCTGCCGTTCAGTTTGATGTTGTACTCGAACTCTCCTACCTTTTGCGTGCCGGCGGGAATGATCAGGTTCTGCGCGTTGATCGCGTTGACCACGTCGTCGGCCGAAACGCCGCGCGCCTGCAACTGCTGCTGGTCGAGATCGACCTGCACCTGGCGTACACGCCCCCCGTACGGATACGGAATGGATGCGCCCGCAACGCCAACGAGCTGAGTTCTGACGAAATTGTTGGCGAGGTCGAAGAGACCCTGCTCCGGAATCGTCTTACTGGAAAGCGCCAGCTGGATGATGGGGACGCTGGAGGCGTTATAGGAGACGATAAGCGGCGGCGTGATGCCTGGCGGCAATTGCTTGAGCCACGTTTGTGCACCCGCCGTCAACTGACTCACCGGCAGATCGATGTTCGTGCCAGGACGAAAAAAGTACTTGATAACCGCAACGCCCGAGAGCGACTGCGATTCGATATGCTCGATATTGTTGACCGTGATGAGCGTAAATCGCTCGAAGTTGCCGGTGATCCGGTTGCCCATCTCGTTCGGCGGCAGGCCGCTATAGTTCCAGATGACGCTGACGACCGGAATGTTGATATTGGGAAAGATATCCGTCGGCGTACGCAGCACGGTGAGCGGCCCGATTATGGCGAGCAGCAGCGCGAGGACGATAAACGTATAGGGTCTTCTGAGTGCGATCCTGACGATCCACATAGTGACACTCCAATTGGGTGCAGATGCACGTGCTTACAGGTTTCGGTGCTGACGGACGACCTGACGGTCGAACCGTCGAACGCACTCAGCTTCGTTGCGTTGCCCTCTACATCAATCCGCGCGCGGCACGTCGAGCGTCGTGTCGTTGATGCGATTGAAGGTATTGGTGAACACTGTCAGTGCGATCGCGAGCGCGATTTCAACCAGTTGCGCATCGGTGTAACCGGCCGCCCTGATTGCCGCAAACTGCTCGGCGGTTATCGTGCCGCTGCTCTGCTGAAGGAGCCGTACGAATTGCACGAGCGCATCACGCTTTGCATCGCCCGTGGGATTGCCTGCGCGGATCTGCTTGAGCGATTCCGGTGAAAGCCCCACCATTTTCCCGATCATGACGTGCGCGCCAACACAATAGTCGCAGCCATTTAATTCGCTGACGACAACCTTGGTTGTTTCGATATCCTTACCGCCTAGCGTGCCTGCACCGAGGATCTCTTCAGCGTTCATATACGCCTTGAGGACATCGGGGGACAAGGCGCCGACCGCGGCAAACAGATTCGGAACAACGCCACCCGTTACTTTTTTGGTCGCGGCGTGGGCTTCGGCAACGGCACCCGTGGCGGATGCGACGTCGGGTACGGAGATACGGCTCATTTTGGATTCCTTCGATATGTGGATATGAGCCGCAACTGTAAATTAAGGCGTTACGTTCGCCGAGTCGCGAATGCATCAAAGGCTCGCTCGAAAGGATCAACCTCACTCGCCCCCGCGATCGCGTCAGCTAACTGCGTCTGCCTCGTCGTCCGATACCCGGGGGGCACCGCCCTTAAGCGCTTGCTGCCGCCAGTCGCCCGGCGTCATCCCCATCCGCTGAGCAAACACGCGCCCAAACGCAGACACCGACTGATACCCGACCTGATCGGCAACCGCTTCGATGGACGATGTGGATTTTCGCAACGCGTTCGCGGCGGTGCTGACTCGGATATCGGTCAGCAGATCCATCGCGGAGCAGCCGAGACTCGCCTGGAAATGCCGCATGAACGTGGCGCGCGACATGCAGCATAGTTCGGCCAGTTCCGGAAGCGTCCACGCTCGCGCTGGGTCGCTGAACATGACAGCGGCCGCAGGCGCGAGCCTTGGGTGGGCGGCGAGCGCCAGCACGCCGGTACGTGCGTGACCGGCCTCACCGGCCGCCCGCAACGTCAACGCAAACAGCGCAGACGAAAGCGCGTTCAGGATCGCGCCACTGCCCACTTCGTTGTCCATCGATTCGGCCCGCATCAGCGCGACGAGCCGGCTCAGACGTTCGGCCTGCGGCAGGCTCTGTGCAGCGATGCCAATGTCTTCGGTACGCACCACGAGTGCCGATGGTAGATAGCTTCGGATTAACCGGTCATGAGGCGGCGCGACGAAAAATCGCCCGCACAACATGTCCAGCGCCTCGCCAGTGCCGCCATTTTCGCTAACAAGAAAACTGCCCGAAGCGCGTTCCTTGGATGGCACCGGTGGCGCGCCGCTGCCGTCGTGCAGCACATGCGCCGAACCGTGCGGCAGCAACACGATGTCGCCCGCCCGTAATTCGTAGGTTGCCCTATCATCCGAATTCTCGAGTAAGGCCGTGCCGGTCAATATGATGTGGTACGGTATTTCTTGAGGTCCGGCCTGGGTGTATTTCTTTGCCCACGGCGCTCCCAACGCGCACCGAGTTTGCAGTTTCCCGGTGACGGTCACGAGTTCCATGAATCGGGTGAGCCAGTCAGTCTGGTATTCCATATCGGACAACCCCATTGATAGCGGCATATGACCGTTAAGCGCTCGTTCGACGTGCGATAAATCGCAATACAAAGAACGCCGGGCCGCTGCCTTATAGACTACAACCAGTTGTCAATTTCACCGGCCCCTGCTATTTCGCACCGTAGAGTTCTTGCGGCGGCGCCCGCGTGCCGCTATGGTCGCCGCCGATCGAGCGCGCTTTTGGCGCCGTTGTTCGCTTCAGTCCGGCGCGCGATGCAGGGCGCCGATCTTGTTGCCGTCCGGATCGCGCAGATAGGCGAGATAGAGGCCGCCAGACGCGGTCTTACGCACGCCGGGTGGCGCTTCAGCCGAAGTTCCACCGTTGGCGACCCCGGCGGCATGCCACCGATCGACCTGCTCGGCCGACTGGCAGGCAAAGCCAATCGTTCCACCATTGGCAGGGCTAGCCTGCTGACCATTGATCGGCTGGGTGACGATAAAAAGCCCGGTGTTGGTGCGATAGACATAGCGCCGGCGCACATCGTCATCGTCGCTGAGGCCTTCACCATAGCCGAGCGCGCCTAGCACCGCATCGTAAAAGCGCTTTGCTTTATTCAGGTCGTTGGTACCGACCACTACGTGACTGAACATTGCTTCCTTCCTACTTAAGTAAATAAACCACGCCCCATCCGATGCTGTGGCCGTCGCGCATGAAGAGCGACAATGCGCAACGGCCAAGCGATGCATATGCACAAATACCGACGTGCAAAAACGTTTGGTGAGACGTGCGCGCCTTATCCGATCACACCGTGACGATGTTCGTGATGACCTCGATGTTGCCGTGCACAGACTTCGAGTAAGGGCAGTGCTGATGGGTCAGCTGCGCGACTTCCTCGACGATTTCCGTTGCCAGACCGGGCACGCGGACGGTGAGTTGGGCGCCTAGGCAATACCCGGCACCAGAGGACCCAATGCTTACCTCGATGTCCACGGAATAGTCGGACGGCAGCGCGACCTTCTTCAGCGAGGCCACCCTCCCGAACACCGTGGTGTAACAGGCCGCCCACGCGCCCGCAAACAACTGCTCGGCTCTCGGGTGCAGGTCGGCGGCGATGAACTCGAGGCTTTCAACGCCGGGCGCCGACAGCGTGAGGTCGAGGGCGCCGGGTTTGACGTTGGGGTCGCGATTGATCGCGGCGTGGGTGGTGCCTGAGGCGAGAACTTTTTCGATCTTTTCCATGATTGATTCCTTCGATGTGAGGTTAGGAGCCGCAACTTTAAATTGAGGCGTCACGCTCGACGAGTCGTGAATGGGTCAAAGGTGCGCTCGAAAGGATCAATCTGTGAACGGTGGCGTCAGTTCGCGACGCTTTTGCATCTAGTCAGAAAGCTCGTGCTGGCGGGTACCGCTCGCCTAGCGGCGAGCCCGGGACGGATCCGGAGGTGCTCGAGGTGGGGAAATCGACGGGACGCGTAGGGCGATGCCCGGTAGACGGGTCGACCGCCCCTTCCCCGCGAAACCACAGCAGCGGCCGCCCCTTTGGTAAAGCGTCGCGAACTGACGCCACCTGTCACCGATTGATCCTTTCGAGCGTGCCTTTGACCCATTCACGACTGGGCGAACACAACGCCTCAACTTAAAGTTGGGGCTCCTACCCACACATCGAAGGATCGCCAGATGAAGTCCCTTATTCAAGCCGTTGTCGTTGCCGTCGCCCTTGCTGCTCCGGTTGCCGTGTTTGCCCAATCGAACGCCCCTGTCACCCGTGCACAGGTACGCGCCGAACTAATCCAGCTCGAAAATGCTGGTTACCACCCCGGCGATGGCGACAACACCACTTATCCGGAGCAGGTTCAGGCTGCGGAAGCCAAGGTGGCAGCACAAAACGATGCAACAGGCGTTGGCGGTGTCGCCAATGGCTCATCGGATGCGGGACGCCCGGCCATCTCGAAGGCCGACTGGAACGCGATCTACAGCCATCCGTAACAGATTTGTCGCTGTCACGGTGCCGCGATTGCGTCGTGACAAGTTTGATTAAACGGAAGCTGTTTTTTATTTTTATTTGGAGTCAACCATGACCGTAAACACCGATGCTGAAATCCGCCACGTTTATGAACGCTGGCATGAAACGATCCTGAGCCGCGATCTGGACGGCCTGATGGCGCTCTATGCCGAGGACGCCATCCTTGAAACCCCTTTGATCCTGGTGACTTTGAAAGACAGCACTGAGGGTATCTTGAAGGGCAAAGCGCAAATCCAGCCCTTCTTCGACGCGGGTCTTCGCAAACTACAGAACGACCTTGGCCGCTGGTATCGAACGGGGACGTTCTTCTCCAATGGCCGGCAACTGACCTGGGAGTATCCGCGCGACACACCGCACGGCGATCAGGTTGATCTTGTCGAGGTGATGGACATCGAGAACGGGCTCATTGCCCACCACCGGGTCTATTGGGGATGGGTCGGCTTCAAGGCACTCGTCGCCGGCTTGAACAAGCCTGCTTCATAAGCACGCTGAGCACTCATGCAGCGCCCGGTACGGGCGGCAACCAGCGTCAGCTAGGTTGTCGTCCTTCCGGATCTTCCTTGAAACCTAACCGAAGGACCCGATGATTAACGTTCTCGCTTTTATCACCACGCTCCCTGGCCATCGTGACGAAGTGCTCGCTGCATATCGCGCGAACACCGTTCCAGTACGCGCCGAAATGGATGCATCGAATACGCCGCCTTCTTCGATCCCGTGAACGTTGAAGAAACTCCGATTGCGCTTGGGCAGGACAGCTTCGTCGTCGTTGAGAAGTGGGACGACTATTCGCAGTTTCAGGCCCATCTGGCCTCCCCTCACGTGGGCGAGTACGGTGCGAAGATCAAACATCTGATCGCGAAGCGCGTCATTCACGTACTTTCGCCTGTCGATACGGCCGCTTCAGACGCTTAAGTAATTGTTGAGCGGCCTACCGTTCGATGCCCGTTGAAACGAGCGAGAAGCGCACATTCAGATGGTTGAATAGCGCTTCAACTTGACAATCCCCATTAGGAATCAAAGCATCGAAACGCCAGACTAATGCGAGGCTCACAAGGCCGCGCTATTTTGGGGATTCCATGTTCGTGAGTCAGTTGCGACTCATAGCTCATGACCAGGACGCTGCCCGCCTCCAGATCAATATGTCTTACTCGTCCGGGCCCTGTCTTCGGGCGAATCGACATTCGACGAGTGGCGCCAAGGGAAAGGACGGCAATTGGCTGACCTACGACGAGTTTTTCGACCTTGTCGCTATGTAGAGCAACACTATCTTTTTCATCGCGATAGAGATTCAATCCGACCGAATTGAAGGGTGCCTCGACCAACAAGCGCACCTCGGCGAACGCATCTGCCAGCGGCTCAGGCAACTCAGCACTTCCATTGTCCGTGCAGCCTGCTATAAGGCGCGGTACGGCGACCTCCCGGTCGTACATCATCCGGCGATAAGCGCCCCAGTCGGTGTTTGTCAGCAGCAGACCAAACCAGCGGTCCGCTTCACTCTTGCTTATTCGAACCGGCAAATAGCGGATACCGCCTTCCTCGTCGCGAACGAGTGAGATCGGATCGGGTTCGAAAAGGTCCTGCTGACACTGCATGACATTGTCCTTTTTCGGCGCCAACTGAAAGCTTGGCACAGGTTGATTCTTTCGAGCGCGCCTTTGACCCATTCACGACTCGTCGAGCGCAATGCCTCAATTTAAAGTTGGGGCTCTTATCCTGGAGCTTGTGATGAAAAAGCACTGGTCCGTGAGAACCGCAGAGGACTTCGGTCGTACCAGATTGTCTCCGTCTTTTTTTATGCGCGACTTCCTGCACAGCGAGATCGCTGCCATTGGGGGCTTTCAAAATTTACCTGATGACCCGGCGGCTGCCGTGCGATCTGGCCGCGAGCTCTGCACCCAATTACTTGAGCCTTTGCAAGCCACATTTGGTCGTCTGGCGATTCGCTCAGGCTACCGCTCTCAGCAGGTGAACGAATTTGGCTGCCGGCACCGGCTCAGTTGTGCCTCCAATGAGAAAAACGCCGCGAGGCACATCTGGGATCATCGCAACAAGAACGGCATGGGCGCCCTCACGTCCGTAGTCGTGCCGTGGTTGGCCGACAGGATCGATACGGGAATCACATGGCAGTCGATGGCATGGTGGATTCACGACAACCTGCCGTACAGCGAGTTGCAGTTCTTCCCAAAGCTGTTTGCGTTTAACATCGGCTGGCACGAAGTGCCGAAGCGGACCATTTACAGCTTCACTGAACCGCGTGGATATCTGACCAAACCTGGTTTCGCAAACCACACAGGTGATCACAGTTCCTTTTACGTCGGTTTCCCAAAGCTTGTCGTCGTGCGTTGACGATCCTAGTGATTCGACGCGATGCCGCCCAGGCGCGAGAACCATGACGATGTCGACGTGAGCAGCCGGCGTAGCCTTGTGTGCAATGGTTCTAACATTAAATTTCTCCAGCTAGGAATGTGTTTCGATTGCCGGGCAGGTGCCCGTCTGCGCCTACTCATAGCACTGCGGCGACGCAGTCGATTTCAATGTCAAAGTGTCCTGGCCAGGCCGGCACGTTGACGAAAATTCTGGCTGGGGGGTCCTTTGGAAAGTACTTTGCATAGATGGCATTTACCGCCGCAAACTGATCGACTGACGTGCAGTAGACATTACACTTCAGGACGTTTTCCAATGAGGAGCCGGCGGCTTCCACACACAGCTTCAACTGCTCAAGCACAAGTTCAGTCTGTCTTTCGATGGGTGCGTCGATTACCTCTCCAGTCGCCGGATCAAACGGAGGAAAGCCAGATACGAAGATCAGGCCGCCGTGTCGCGTAACCGCCGATGTGGGCGCCTTCCAGCGCTCGAGATACGTTGACAAGGGTTCTACGCGGATAATTTCTCGCTTCATGTTTCTCTCCGTCGAGGTTCATTGATACTCGTTAAGGGCTTACCCGGTAAGACGTCGATAGGGGACAACCGCCGGGGCCCGGCGCTACATGAATGTGCTGCTTGCAGCGCCGGGTCGAGCGTGTTTATGAAGCCGGCTTATTCAAGCCGGCAACGAGTGCCTTGAAGCCGACCCATCCCCAATAGACACGATGGTGGGCAATCAACCCGTTCTCGATGTCCATCACTTCGACAAGATCAACCTGATCGCCGTGCGGTGTGTCGCGCGGATACTCCCAGGTCAGTTGCCGGCCATTGGAGAAGAACGTCCCCGTTCGATACCAGCGGCCAAGGTCGTTCTGTAGTTTGCGAAGACCCGCGTCGAAGAAGGGCTGGATTTGCGCTTTGCCCTTCAAGATACCCTCAGTGCTGTCTTTCAAAGTCACCAGGATCAAAGGGGTTTCAAGGATGGCGTCCTCGGCATAGAGCGCCATCAGGCCGTCCAGATCGCGGCTCAGGATCGTTTCATGCCAGCGTTCATAAATGTGGCGGATTTCGGCTTCGGTGTTTGCAGTCATGGTTTGGGACGTCATGCTAGTGATCCTTCGATGTGTGGATAAGAGCCCCCACTTTAAATTGGGGCGTTGCGCCCGACGAGTCGTGAATGGGTCAAAGGCGCGCTCGAAAGGATCAATCTGCAAACGGTGGCGTCCGTTCGCGAATCCGGCGCAGATTCAGGCTGCGCAAGCCAGTGCGCCAGCACTGAAGCGGCACATTCCGCATTACCGGGAACGTGCCGCAACTGCTCAGCTACCGAAGTACGTATTGCAAAACTCTGGCGGGCCGACACATCCGTCGGCCGAGTTCGTGGCAGGCAATGCGCAGCCCGCGAGAAGCAGTCCCATTGAAACTGCGGTCGCGGCATAGATGACCACGCGCTTTAGCCATTTAGATCGATTCACGGGATGTAGATACATTATGGATGCGCGTAGACGGTCGAGTTGAGCGTTGCTAGCTGGCCATCACGCTGAGCTTGCACGAGTTCCTGACGAACCTGTGTGCGCGTCTTTTCCATCACCGGTTGATTTTGTGGGGACGTCCATTCGCCATTCTGTGCCGGGATCCCAGCTTGAGTGATTTGTGCGCTGTCGTTGGCGGACTGCGCAGGCGCCGGAGTTTGCGCAAAGACGGACATGGAAGCCGAACCGGCGATGAGAACTGCAATCAGATAGTGTTTCATTTGATGGATTCTTTCGATGTGTGGATAGGAGCCCAAACTTTAAATTGAGGCGTTACACTCGCCCAGTCTTGAATGGGTCAAAGGCACGCTCGAAAGGATCAATCGGTGACAGGTGGCGTCAGTTCGCGGCGCTTTAACTAAGGGGCAACCGCCTTAGGAGTTGGCTACGCCAACTCTCGTCAAACATGAATCGCTCCAATGAAGCGAGAGCGATCCCGGCGGGATCGGCTCCCGCGCAGGGTTAGAAAGTGGCCTGCCTCACTGGGCAGATCCGTATCGATATCCGATGCTGCATGGCTTGGAAAGGAAGGGGTATTTGCTCTCCCGGCCCGAGCAGTCCGGAAAGCGCGCGCGGCGAGTCTACGAAATCGCGCCCGTTGGGCGGGAATCCCCGGCCGACGCCAAGATCAAGGTCAAGATCAAGGCCAAGGAGCTGTTCGGTGAACTGTTCGAGGAAGGTCGCTGACGAGTCGTTTGCTGCGGTGGAGCCGACGTTTGAACGTCCGAGCAGCTCAGCGCAGCACCAAGCGAACGTCATGTTAGGCGTTGGGACGAAACGCGTGGGCAGCTAACCTTACCCCCGCTTAGCGCGATACTCATCAAGCCCCTTCCCCGCCTGCGCACGAATTGCGTTTCGCACAAAAGGCGTCCAACCAAGCACAGCCCCCTTAAAACCGAGCGCTTGCCGCGCCCAGCGCCACAAATCAAAACTGTCGCGATGCTCGACAATGAGCCCGTCACGAAACACAAAGCGCGCCTCGATGCGATTAACCACCATGCGCCCAGTCTGACCAAACCGATAACGCGCAACCCACTGCGCGCTCCCGGCCTCCTCGTTCGCCTCGACCTCGCCAAACGTCAAGGAAAACTCCCGCGCACGCTGCACCAGCATGCGCCACATGTCGCGTGCGCGTTCCCCGCGCAATTCGCCGAACGCCGGATCGCTGAAGACGATGTCGTCGGCATAGCAGCCCTTCCGTGATTTCCACCGTAACGCTTTGGCCCGACATCCCTTCGCGCGCGAGGTAGTCGGACCATCGCGCGCGCAGCAGGCTGTCCAATTCGGACGCTTCCGATCCTCGTACCCGGCGTAAGTGCTCGAGTAGTGGACGACTATCACCTCACGAACTAGATGCGCTCCGCGTTTTCAATGTCTTCCATGCATTGCTGTCCGAACGGTTGCATCAAGATGCCGCGCTTGAAGTCGACCATGAAGGATTGACCTTCCTGTCGCGCTTGCGCGTGTTCTTTCCACATGAATCCGTGGATCAGCCTGAACGGTTCCTTCCTGTAATACACGAACATTTCGAGTGGTACGTCGAGTCCCGGTACCCAACCCTCGATCAACAAAACGTCTAACTGTGAGCCGTCACTCTGAGCGACCGTCCCTTCTCGCCCAGACGACCATCCGGAGCCGCCGACTGCCTGTTCTCGTGCTGACCGCGCATTTGCAACGGCCTCGTGCTGGGTCGCAGCGGGATAAGGGACGGGTGTAGGCGTTTCGTTATCCCAGTAGACGACGTACGGAACAGTCAACTCGCCAGGCGCGAGAAGATGCTGAACATTGATCCCGTGGCTAAACGCGTACCCCATGTAGAGCGCCAAGCGTTTTTCATTCATAGCGGCACTTTTTCGTTTGGTGCCAAAAACGTCGCTGAATCTAATCACATATACCTCGCCCCGTGTTCAATTCTTGGAATATCAACGACTCTCTAATTCGCCTCGAGCGTTCACTTCTGGATGAACCTCATCGACTCCGTCGCGGCAAGTTGCCGGTCGCGACCGAAATGCAAACGTTGGCACTGACTAATCCGGCATCGAACACGGCCGGCGCGACAGAAGAAAGCAAACACGCAGCCACTTTGCATTTCATTGATAGCTGATCGAAGAACGGGAATTGGACCAATACAATAACGGCTGATTCAGAAGGACCTTAAAGCCTCAATTGTCGACAATCCATGATCGTACGCCGGGCGGCAGGTATTGGCCGCCGTCTGCCAGATGCGGTCGGCCCTAGTCGACCCGTTTGAGCCACTCAAATACGATCCACGACCGTCCGCTCCCAATTCAACACAAGACGATCGCCGATGACGCTTCGACCTATCGCTCGACCTCGAGCGATCCGCCAATTTAGTCCCTGATTCGTTATTCACGCCTCAAGCGCGGGATATTTTTATAGAGTCTCTCAACCAGATCCTTTGCATTTTCCCCATAATGAAGCTCACGGTGGCAGTTAGGACATGCGGCCACGGCATTTTCCGTGCTATCGGACCCCTTTTCGGCAAGTTTCCTGACGTGATGAACCTCAAGATACGGAAGGCCGTCGGAGCCGCTGAACGGAGCTTGTTGGCTGCAACATTCACAGATTCCATTGGCCTGCCTCAAGACCCATGCCTTCACCGATGCATCGCGCTGGTACTGGGTGACGGATAACGTGACTGCCTTCGGAACGCGACTCCCCTGTGGCAGAGTAAGTTGCTTCTTCTTCACGTTCTCTCGGACGGCAATCTCAAACGCGACGACCGGCGTGATCGATTTCTCTTCCACCTCAGCAATTAATTCCTCAATCTGCGCAGCGACATTCGCGCCGACGTTCTTAGCTGGCTTCAGACCGGACAGCCAATCACGCCCCATGAGAGCAAGGACGTAGGAGATATTCTGCATCCGGTACTCAAACGACTTTGCTGTTCTACCAAACTTTGCAGCTAGGTCGTCGTAGTACTTTCGCTTACTGAAATGCGTTCCTGCGCGATCAAGCCGCTGCATCTCAATGTATGCCATGACTGATGCACGCAGTTCATCTTTGCTCCAGCCCTCACCGCTGACAGCTTCCGATGCCACATCGTCCCCCGTGAGGTAAGATTCCCAGGGGAAAATTTTGGATCTCTCTATTTCAGATCGCCACCAGCCAAAGTCATCCGGTTTCCGACCAAATAATTTGAAATATCCATCACCTGGCATTAACGTCGTTTTGTCGATAATCAAGCCAGTGATCCCGGGCTTACCCGTTGTCATAGACCATTCGGCTAGCGAATTCAGTCCTTGCTGCTTCAGACTCTCACCATAGGTTGGCCCCTGTTGGTGAAGCCCCAGCGCGTCGTGAATTTCTTTGTAGCTGACAAACGTTCGAGGGTCATCCGGTTTTACGTTTGGAAGCCAAGCAACCAGGAACCAAAGGAGTCGATGACCCTGCTCATCCAATGAGGCGCTTGATGTTGGTGCTTGTGCCATGGAGCTCCCGATTATTTATAAATGCAAGCAATAGGTGATTCAATCATTGGGAGCGCGGTCCATGCTGTTTCCCCCTCCCAACGAATAAGCAACCAGTTCAACCGGCTAACGACAAACGTCCAGCATCAAAAGCATTCCGGACGTAATTGTATCGTGACACTAACGGCGGCATTGGCCGACGAATTGCGAGCCAATGCATCATTAGCGTCCGTCCCCTGTCGGCCTCGAAGCGGACCTTCACAAACCTCTCTTGAGTAGCTCAAACTGGCCGCACTTTGCCCACTAGCGGTCGGCAGCACGGGACCCGATTGCGTCATTCACGGTTCCGCAAAACGGCCGTTCAAATACGCAACTCCGCCGTGAATGCAGTCACAAATAATGTGAGTCAGTCTGCACGCCTTGCACCACACGCCGCACAAAAGCTCGCGATGGGCGTGCGAAGCGGTTTGCCGCAAGCAGTGCATGCAGGACCGTATAGCTGAAGGCGGTGATGCATCAATACGCTTACATTGCTCTCACGGAATCCTGTAATTCGTTCGTAGGCCACTAGAGCCGGAAGACCCGAGTTGTACCGATAGGCCTCCGCTAAAGATGCCCCCGTCTCTTTTCGATATTGCTTTATCTGCTCAAGCAACGTTTCCGGATTAACCAACTGCCACTCGTCTTCAGTGAGCATCGGTACATCCATCTCGCAGCGCCAACAGTAGATCGTTTGCGGCATCTTTTTATCGTCTCTCCTCGAACCAAGGCTGGTTGCCGATACCACCGTCGACACGAGCAAGTCGCATGAGTTCTGTACAGAGTCGCCCAAGGCGAGCACTATTCAAGGATTAGATGTTCACTAGAAGCAGGTTCGCCGAATGCAATCCCACCGCAACACAGAAGTACTCGCTTTGCTAGTTCGACTAGTTCAGCGCGTCATTGTGCCAACGCCATACAAGAGCTTAGGACGAAACGCGTGAGCGGCTAGCCTCACCCCCGCTTAACCTGAAACTCATCAAGCCCCCTCCCCGCCTGCGCACGAATTGCACTTTGCACAAAAGGCGTCCAACCAAGCACGGCCCCCTTAAAACCGAGCGCTTGGCGCGCCCAGCGCCACAAATCAAAACTGTCGCGATGCTCGACGATAAGCCCATCACGAAACACGAAGCGCGCCTCGATGCGATTGACCACCACGCGGCCGGTCTGACCGAACCGATAACGCGCAACCCACTGCGCACTCCCAGCCTCCTCGTTCGCCTCGACCTCGCCAAACGTCAAGGAAAACTCCCGCGCACGCTGCACCAACATGCGCCACATATCGCGTGCGCGTTCCCCGCTCAATTCGCCGAACGCCGGATCGCTGAAGACGATGTCGTCGGCATAGCAGGCCGCCATCGCCTCGGCGTCGAGCCGCTGAAAGGCCTCGTAGAAGCGTTGAATCAACTCGGCGTTAGGATGTGTCATCGTTAGCTTGGTTTTCGTTATGAATGGATCGGAGTGTACCTCTGCCCTCACCCCTGAGCATCAGCGGCCCGCTCCGCGAGCAGCGGCCACACCAGCAGTTCGAACTCCTCCGGCGGAACCGGCGTCGAGTAAAGAAAGCCCTGCGCAAAATCGCAACCGACAGCCTTCAGAAAATCCCGTTGCTCGGCGGTCTCCACCCCTTCCGCAATGACTTGAAGCCCTAGCTTGTGCGCGAGCACGACCATGGCCTCGCAAAGCGCCTGGTTGTCTTCGTCAAAGCTCAAGTTATGGACGAACGAACGATCGATCTTCAGGTAGTCGATATCGAAGCGCTTGAGATAGGCAAGCGACGAGTAACCGGTCCCAAAGTCGTCGATCGAGATTCCGATGCCCGAGCGGCGGAAGGTCAGCAGCTTCTCATCGATCTTCGATTCGGCCTGCAATAGCAGCCCTTCCGTGATTTCCACCGCAACGCTTTGACCCGGCATCCCTTCGCGCGCAAGGTAGTCGGACCATCGCGCGCACAGCAGACTGTCTTGTCGAACCTGGACCGGAGACATGTTGACACTGATCTGAAATGACGGATGGAATTGATCGCGCCATTGCCGCGCTTGATGCACGGCTTGCCTGAACACCCAATCGCCGATGGGCACGATGAGGCCCGTATCCTCGGCCAAGGAAATGAAATCGAGCGGGCTGATCGTGCCGCGCTCGGGGTGCAGCCAGCGGATCAGCGCCTCGGCTTTGCAAACCTGCCCCGTCGCGAGATCGACGATGGGCTGGTAGCAGAGCTGAAACTGCTTGCCGGGCAAAGCGATGCGCAAATCGTTGGTGAGCCGCAGGCGCCTTTCGGCCTCCACCTGCATATCGGGCGTGAAGTAGCTGAAGCGATTGCGCCCGGCGTTCTTGGCCGCATACATCGCTTGATCGACGTTCTTGAACAGCACGTCGAGATCGCTGGCGTCGTCCGGGTAGACCGTGACGCCGACGCTGGCGGATATAAAAGCCTCGTCGGCGCCGAGATTGAACGGCTCGGCCAGTTTGCCGATGATGGTCCGCGCGATCCGTTCGATGCTTTCGGTGTCGTCGAGATTCGGAAAAATAACGGTGAACTCATCGCCGCCAAGTCGGGCGACCGTATCCGATTGGCGCACGCACGAGCCGATCCGCTTGCCGGCCTCGATCAGCAAAATATCGCCCATGTCGTGACCCAGGGAGTCGTTGACCTCCTTGAAGCGGTCGAGGTCGATCAGCATCAAGGCCATGCGCTGCCCGAAGCGGCTCGACTGTCTGGCTTCGTGAGCGAGTCGCTCATGGAACATCTGGCGATTCGGCAGGCCCGTCAGTGCGTCGAAATTGGCCTGCTTCCAGATGGTGGCCTCGAACGCCATCCGGTCGGAGAGATCGCGGCCGACAGCCAATACGGAGTTCACCTTGCCGGAGCGGTCGGGCTCCGGCGTGATGCGGATGTGCGTGCATTGTTGCTGCCCGTCCTTGCCGGCCCATTTCAGCTCGAATTGCGTGCTTTTACCGCTGGCAATGACTTCGCTGATGATCTTTTCATAGACGAGCGCGTTAGGGCCGCCAGGGAGCTCCGAGGGCCGCTTGCCGAGCGCTTCGGCAAGACTGCACCCCGCGACGGCACAGAATGCGGGATTGGCGTAGACGCGGCGACACTCGCGATCGTAGCGGGCAATGGTATCGGGCGAGTTCTCGATCAGCGTGCGCGACTCTCGCTCTCTAGCGACGAGTTCCGCCGTTCGTTCGATGACGGTCTGCTCGAGCGAGGCGTTGATCTCGTTGATTTTCTGGATCTTCTGCTTGATCGCGCGGCGCATGATTTCGAAGCGCTGCGCGAGCCTGCCCAATTCATCCTGTGCACCGGCTGCGGTTTGCGCTTGCCCCTCTTCGTCGAGTTGGGCGCCGGCATCGTCGCCGGTATCGTGCACCTTACGCACCAACTCCCTAAGCGGCGCGGAAATGCTGTGCGAGATGAAGTAGGCCAGGAAGATCGACAGCAGGAACCCCGAGATGCCGACCAGCACGATCTGGTTCCGCACCGCTTGCGCCTCGACGGTCAGTTTTCTTTCCGCAATGGTGCTGACCACGAACCAGGTCGTGCCGGGGATTCTCGCGTACGCCGACAGGTAACGTCCCCCGCGCTTTCCCGCGAACGCGACGAAGCTGCGCGCCGTGCCCGCTGTCGCGTTGTGCGCGATGTTCTCGATGAGTCCAGGTTCGGGCATCGCGTCGGTGTCGGCCGATGCGTCGTCGGCCCGGATGATCACCTTGTTGCCGCTCGCATCGAGAATGTAGATTTGCGTGCCGCTGCCCGTGGCGACGTCGTTGAATATCGTCGAGAAATACTCGGGGCGAACGATCAGCACCAGATTGCCGAGCTGCTCGTTGCTGCTCTTGTCGATGATGGCGCGCACCATCCCGAGGTTTTGTTGTCCGACGCCGTCGTCGTAACTGCCCCAGTAAGCGCGTTCATGTCCGTCCTGCGCCCGCTTGACGAGGCTCGTCACGCCCCCGGTCAATTGCGCGAACGCCTGTGTGTCCAGAATCCGGTTGTTCTTGTCGAGCAGATATTTCTGGTTGATGAAATCAACCGATCCGTAGTGATCGAGGAGCAGCCGCGCCATGTCCTGGCGCGCCTCGCTTTGCTCCTTGGCGTTGCCGCTCGCGGCCCTGGCAAGCGCGCCTTGAACCCGATTGGAGAGCACCAGCAGATTGCTCTCTGTCTCGATCTGCTGCATGCGCAACTCGATGTTTCTCGATACCTGCTTGACCACCTCCTTCGAGAATATCTCCGCGTTCTCCTTGATCGCCGCGATCGACTTCACATACGAGATGCAACCCGAAATGAAGATCGGCAGCAGCGCCAGCAAGATGAACGCGGCAATCAGCCGGTAGCGAATCTCGACACGACGAAGCAAGTCCTGCGAGAAGGAGTCGATAACGCGTCGCAGCAACCCGGGGATTGAGTTCATTTGTAGTGCATCTTCGCTTCATTCTTGACCGATTCATCGAGGCGCTTCGCTGCCTCGCTGGCCGTCATTTTTTTGAGCAGCACGTCCTGCATCAATCCATGCAGCGACTCGAGCGTGTTCGAAGGCAGCGCCGAATAGTAGGGGCTCGCGGTCACCGAATAGCGGCTGACCGCATTCGTGTAATCGACGATTTCCGGGTCGCTAACGGCCATACCCGCGTTGTTCTGGAACGGGGAGATGTTATGGCGCTTGCGTTGCAGAATCGGGAAGCCTTGGCCGGCGATGAATTCCAGAAAGCGCATCGCTGCCGCCTTGTTGGGCGTCTCGCTCACGGCAAAGCCCGTCTCGCTGCCGAGCACAGGAACCATCGGCTCGCCGCGTGCATTCCATGGCGGAATGAACACGCCGACCGGAAAGCGATTGCCGTGCAGCAGAAGGCCAGCCGCCCAACTGCCTTGAAACGCCATCGCCACCTTGCCGTCCTTGAAAAGACGCATGCCGTCGTCGTAGCCGGTCGTCATGAACGAAGCCTGCACGTAGCCGCGTTCAGGCAGCAGCGCCATCTTGGCGAAGATATCGGCGACTTCGGGCGTGTCGAGATCCAGCGTGCCGTCGGCCATTTTGTTTTTCCAGTTGGGCTCGTGCGCCACGACGTCGTTGGCGAAGCCCGAGGCGAACGGCCCGTTGCCGAGCATGTTCGGGAAACCGCCGTTCAACATGATCGGCGTGTATCCCGCACGTTTGAGCTGGGCGCACACGCGCAGGAACTCGTCGAAATTCGTCGGCAGCTTCTCGATCCCCGCTTTGGCGAACATGCCGCGGTTGTAGTAGATCATCGTCGTCGCGACGCCGCCCGATATGCCGAACCCTTTGCCGCGCCGGCTGGTCCAGTCCCGCTTGAGCGGAGCGAGCATGTTCTTCCACGCCGATGTCTGGCTGACGTCGGCGAGGACGCCTTGATCGGCCAGCTCGGCCGAATAGGCGTTGGGGTTAACGCTCAATAGATCGGGCAGCGTGCCGGCGGCGACGCGGGGCTTGATGTTCTCTTCGACCGTATTGCCGATCATGAACTGAACGTCCACGTGAACATCGGGATTGAGCTTGCTGAACTCGGCCGCGATCTGAAGCATCTGCTCGGGCCAGTCCGGCGCCCATATCAATGCCGTAATGCTGGTTCGGTGCGGCGGGGCCGCACTGGCGTCAGTGGCGTCTTGCTGGTGGCAACCACCCAGCAGCAGCAAACCGATCAGGCCGGATAGCAGCCAGCGAACCGCTGACCGGACCGGGGACCCCATGTGAGAGCCAGAATGCGGATAGTTGGCCATGACGACAAAAAAGGCGATTGAACGCAATAGACCCGAATCTGCATATCGGCAGCGAACATGAATCCTTTAATTGTCGTAAGGCGCGGGGAGATCGCTCCCCATGCCGGCGAGCGGGCTGCGGGCGAACCTGAACGGTGTTGCCCGCGCCTTGACGTTCAGCTCGACATCGAACGCAGCGAACGGAAACTCACGCGAAGTTCTTCAGAGAACGTTTGCGGTTGCTCCCAGGCCGCGAAGTGACCGCCTTTGGGGAGGCGGTTAAAGTGAATCAGCTTGGGATACGCTTTCTCTGTCCAGCTTTGCGGGGCGGCGTAGATCTCATCCGGGAAGACACTGACGGCGACCGGGATGGCAACGTGCTTCGGGGCAAAGAAGTTGAGCTTGTTTTCCCAGTACAGGCGAGCCGAAGAAACGCCCGTGTTCGTGAGCCAATAGAGCGTCGCGTTGTCGAGGATGTCGTCTCGGCTCAGGCCTTCAGACTGCCCCTGGAACACGCGGGCAATCAGAGCCTGGCTGGCGGCATCGTGGTCGATCATCCAAGCCGCGAGGCCGATAGGCGAATCTTCGATCCCATACAGTGTCTGCGGCCGGCCCGCCATCTCCTGCGCGTAGCCGAGACCGTGCTTGTAGAAGAAGTCGAGCTGATCGAACGCGTGTTTCTCGTCAGGAGAAAGGCCGGCGGGAGCCGGGTCGCCGAACTTGAGTGCATCTGCAATGTTGTCCGGCACGGTAGCGGGCATGTTGGTGTGAATGCCGAGCAGTCCCGGCGGCGTGAGGAGCGCCATCTGTTCCGTGACGGCATTCCCCCAATCGCCGCCTTGCGCCACATATCGTTGGTATCCGAGACGCTGCATCAGAACGACCCAGGCGCGTGCGATGCGAGCAGGATCCCAGCCGGTTGTGGTTGGCTTGCCTGAGAAGCCGTAGCCGGGCAGCGACGGAATCACGACGTCGAAGGCGTCCGATGCACTCCCGCCATAGGCCGTCGGGTTGGTCAGCGGATCGATGATCTTCAGTTGCTCGATGATCGAGCCGGGCCACCCATGCGTGACGATGACCGGCAGCGCATTCTGATGTTTCGAACGGACGTGAATGAAGTGAATGTCGAGCCCATCGATCTCGGTGACGGACTGCGGCAGAGCGTTCAGCTTCGCTTCAACTCTGCGCCAGTCATAGCCAGTCGCCCAATAACGCGCGAGGTTCTGCATCGTCGCGAGCTGCACGCCTTGCGACGCGTCAGTGACCGTTTCCCGCTCAGGCCAGCGGGTCGCCTTGATACGCCGTTTCAAGTCATCGAGTTGCGATTCCGACGCGTGCACGCGAAGGGGACGAATAGCGGTCTTGTCGCCATCGGTCGACTGTGCGACTTCAGTGAGGGATCGATTCGGCTCTGCGAAAGCGAGCTGACTCAATGAAGCCGCAACGGCGGTCGCCGCTGCTACGCCAAGAAACCGGCGGCGCGACGACGTTTGGGTGAGGATATCGTTTTGCATACATGCTCCAATTCTCAATAAGTACGAGTAAGGGGAGCGATGGATGCCACAGCAACGCAATATCCCAGGCAAACGCTCTCGCGATTGCCCGATTGAGAAGCCTATGGAGGCAGGCAGTTGGTGAGCCTCACATCATTCCCCCCTTGACCGACCGAAAACCGTAGTCCGCGGTAGTTGAGGCAATTGTGTGTAAGCCAACCGTTTGGGTAAATGCCCGCGACAGAAGAACAGTTGTGATTGCCGGGAACGAATGCGATTCAACTGGAAGCGTTAAGCCTCGGGCTGATGGCAAACCGCTTCGACGTTGTGCCCGTCCGGACCAATGACAAACGCTGCGTAGTAGTTCGCGTGGTAGCGCGGGCGCAGACCAGGCGCACCATTATCTTTGCCACCCGCCTCCAGAGCCGCGCGATAGAAAGCATCGACTTGCTGGCGATTCCCAGCCGCGAACGCCAAGTGAAGAGGCGCCGGCTTCTCCTCGGTTTGGTACAAGCACAACGAAGCCTGTGAAGCCGGCCCCGGTTGGCTAAGCTCGATACCGTACGTCGGCTCCCCCTCCCCGACAACGATTACGCCAAGCGGTTCGAGTGCCTTGAGGAAGAACGTTCTACTCGCGGCATAGTCGCTGACTCCGAATTTGACGTGGTCGAACATGAGCTCTCCTGACGTGTGTGGGCCTGCGCGAGGCCTAACATGATTTGAAAATCACCGCGATGTTGCCACACGTCGCCACGAGTCGCCACCACGAACCTGCAGCAGCTCAGTCAACGATGAAGAGCTTGGCACCCGTCTTCGTATAGGACTGATGCGCCTCCGCGTTGTCCCCAACTTGATAGCTCATGCCGCCTGTCAAAACGAATTTTCGTCCATCTTCAAGCGTCGTTTCCAGTTCGCCTTCCAAGCAGAAAAGAATGTGCCCTTTTTGACACCAATGGTCGGCAAGGTAGCCGGGGGAATACTCCACCATCCGCACACGGATTTGATTCGGCTGCTCACCGAAAAATCGCGTACGCCAATGCGCTACGCCGGTTTCGCCTCGGTGCTCTGTCCTTTCGACCTCTAACCAATTGGTCGTCCCGAACGCAAACGCATCCATTTTCATTTCGTTTTTTCCTGTTCAAGTTGTCAATGATCTACGTGGCGACGTCGAACATCCCTTGGCAGCAGACCTTCGCCCAACCTCACTTCTTCACGGGAACACCATAAGCGCTGACGATGCGCCGGTCCTGCTCCGTTGCCGAGAAAAGCTCCCATTCGAGACCGTTCACATCGACACTGCTCGAATAGCCTTCCACGGCATCGTCTTCGAATCCGACATGCCGCAATTGCCCCGCACGCTCGGGCTTCTCGTTGATCGAGAAGTTGAGCAGATCGGTACGCCACATCGCATACTGCCCCGGCACGACTGCCGAAGGCGGCTGCCCGAGCCGCTGACTATAGTCGGCGATCGACGCTTCGAGATTCGCAACGGCCAGTGCAATATGAAAACGCTTCATGATGGGCTCCGTGATTGTTGATGTTGATCGACTAGAACGTCGCCTCATCGTAGCCAGGGTTCACGGGCGCAGCCAGATCAGCGGCTATGCTGGTATGGGGACTACCCGTGACTCTGTTCAGCAAGCCGCAGCGAGACTAGTGGTAATTGACGAAGTTGATAATGTCATTGAGGAACCACGGCAGAATCAATTGCGTATTCGGATCGCTGACACCGACGCTGAGCCGCGGCGGCTTTGACGTGGCGCCACCGGGCGTCGAACCGCCGGGAGCATGCAGCATGTAGGTATCCGTTTCGGGAGGAACTACCCTGGTGTTCTGATTGTTCGCGGGCGGCGATGAGGAAGCGCAACCGGCGATGAGCACGACCCCGGCCGCTGCGAGGCAAATGATCTTCATGATGATGAGTTCCAGCAACGTGACTTCGACAGTATGGCCGAAGATGAATTCGTCAATGCCCGCGCATCGCAGACGTTGTGGACGGCACCATCATTTGACGCGATGGTCAGGCGGCTCCCAACCCATCAGCGTCTCTGCGCTCCATTGCGCTGCGGCAAGTCTGGCGATGAAGAAATCAGCCAACGCGCTCACCTTCGCGGGTCGTGCGCGAGCCGTCGGCGTAACGAAATACAGCCCCCCTTCGGGCAATCGCCAATCCGTCAGAATCGGTTCGAGCTGTTTGTCCACGAAGTGCTGTGTCGCGACAAACTCGGGCAGCTCCGCGATGGCCAGTCCCGCGAGAAGCATGGGCAGTAATGCCTCCACGCTGGTTACCCGTAATGCCCCGGTTGGTGTGACCGTGCATTCCTCGCCGCTTTGGTGGGTAAAACGCCAAACGTCGCGCTTGTTCCTGTTGACGTAAGTCAGGCACTGGTGGGCGCCAAGGTCGTGTGGATGCTGCGGTCGGCCATAGCGGGACAGATAGGCAGGCGACGCCACGACAAACCGGCGCACGGGTGCGATGAGACGCGCCGCCAGTGACGAGTCTTCCAGAATGGCGATGCGCAGTGCGGCGTCGAAGCCCTCCCCGATCAGATCGGCATGGACATCCGTGAGATGAAGATCCATGGCAATGCCCGGGTAGGTCTCGAAGAACTCGGGCAACAGCGGAGCGACCCAGCGAGCGCCAAACGAGAGCGGAGCGGCGAGCTTGACCAGGCCGCGCGGCCGGCTCGAGGTCTCGCGTGCGAAGTCCTCGGCCTCCTCGGCGTCGGCGTAGATTTTCGCGGCTCGCTCGGCAAGCGTATGGCCGTAGTCCGTGAGCGCCAGCCGCCGGGAAGTCCGGTTGAAAAGCCGCCCTCCCAGCCGCTCTTCCAGGCGAGTGACCGCCCTGGAAACGGTGGCGACCGAGACGCCCATCGCCGCCGCTGCGGCGGCAAACGACCCCTCTTCGGCAACCTTCGCGAACATCGCGAACCCTTCAAAGTCCGGCAGTCTTGACATCGACAATCCTGCAACGATGGTTTTCAATCATTTCTATTTCGAAAACTAGCACGCTCCCATAGATTTGTCTCGTTACAGCGCTTTAAGCGCCCTCACTAACGATCAAACCACGAAGGTCATTCTCATGAGCACCACGCTCGAAGTTCACGCATTCGCTACGGCCAACAGCATCAAGGTTCCCATCGCATTGGAAGAGATGGGGCTCGACTATCGGCTCGTCCCCGTCGACCTGCGCCAGGGCGAGCACAAGACCGACGCCTTCAAGGCCATGAATCCCAACGCAAAGGTCCCGGTTCTCGTCGACCGAAGCGCGTCAGGAGACCGCGACGTGGTACTCAGCGAGTCTGCCGCGATCCTGGTCTACCTCGCGGAAAAGACCGGGCAACTGCTTCCTAAGGAAGGCCCCCAGCGCGGCAAGGTCTTCGAGCAACTGTTCTTCCACGCCTCCGGCCTCAGTCCGGCGTTCCTGCAGTCATTCCAGGTCGCGATCCAGGCGTCGCCGCAACCCGAAGCAAAGGCGCGAGCGCTTGCGGAAGTCGATCGGACCCTGGGCGTGCTCAATCAAGCGCTCGAGCGCCATCGGTACGCTGCCGGCGAGGAGTACAGCATCGCGGACATCGCCCATTTCGGGTGGGTGTGGCGTCATCAGTCAATTGGCGCGACGCTCGACAAGGTTCCGTTCGTCGCTCGCTGGCACGAAGCGATGTTGACGCGGCCGGCTGTCGTCGCGGCCATCGCAAAGACCATGGCGCTGGCTCAGTAAGGCGATGCAATCACCCATTTCCAAGTAATCCATACACCCCGACGCGGCCTAACCCGTCGTCGATCAGCAAGGAGAATCGCAATGAACGATCGTATTCATGAACTGCTCTATCGCAACCTTCAAGAGGTCTTTGGCGAAGGTGACGCCGAGCGTCGTCGCGCAGCCATCAAGGAACTCTATACGGAAGATTGTGTGGTCTACGCGCCTCCGGGTGCGATCGTCGGGCACGACGCGCTCGACAAATTCGCAGGAGACCTCCGCGCGACGCACCCGCATTTTGCCTATGCGCCGCACGGCAAAGCGCAGGCGCTGCACAATGCGGGGCGCCTGAACTGGGGTTCGGGTCCGCGTGGCGAGGCGCCGGACTATACGGGCGTGGACGTCATCATCGTTCGTGACGGCAGGATTGCCGCGCTCTACGTCTTTCTGGATTCCATGCCGTCGTAGATGAAGCGTGTTCGCCCTCGCCGAAAGACTATGAAAACGCGGCCTGATAGACCTTTGGCGTCACGCCGGTTTGTTGCTTGAAGACGCGCGTGAAGTGCGACTGATCGGCAAATCCGGTTCGCGCGCCGACTTCAGCAATCGGTCTGCCGGCTCGCAGCATGGGCATCGCGTGGCGCACGCGCTCCTGCTGCTGAAAGGCATGCGGGCTCAGTCCGACTTCCCGCTCGAACGCGCGCAGCAGCACAAAAGGCGTCACACCACACTCGCTGGCAAGCATCGACAACGTCAACTGCGCGTGGAAGTCTTCGCGCAGACGGCTCTTGATCGCGCGAACCAGTGCAGGCTCGCTGTGCACGACGGGCAGATCGGGAGCGCGTACCGCGTGTCGCGCATGCAAGCCAACGACAGCGCAAGCGAGCGCCTCACTGCGTTTGAATGGATCGTCGTCGACTTCGGAACACCAGTTCACGCCGTAGAGATGGCGCGACAATTCCGAGTCGACGATGAACGCGCTCGTCACTTCGAACCGTTCGCGCCGAGGAATGCCAAGCCGCTCGCAATAAGCAGCGAGCGCTGCCGGCTGCACGTGCTCGACGCGCATCTTCCAATGACCATCGCCGGCGGCAACGCCGGAGTGCACCACATCCGCATCGATGACGATCACGTCGCCACGACGGCACATGCGCCGCTCGTTGCGAACCTCGACCGCGAGGGTTCCTCCCGTGATCACCGCGAGGCAATGCGTCTCATGCGTGTGCGGCGGATACCGGTGGCCGACGAACTGCCCCCTGAGCATGACGGCATCCATGACGTCCGGCGCGCGCCAGAGCTTGACGGAAGGCGTCGGCAATGTGGCTTTCATCTCGATGCAGCCTGTGAGAGCGGACGAAAAATCTCATCATAGTCCTCGAGCCGCGGCATCGTCATGGATCGCCGCTCGTCGAGCCTTTCGACGAAAACGCGCCACCGCGAAAGCGTGTCCGCCCGCTCATCCGGTGAACAGTAAGGGACATGCCACGCAAAGAACGGCTCGAGCACCTCATAGCCCACATACCCGAGCGTTCCCTGCAGCAGATGACGCAGCATGCCTCCTGCAAGCTCGCCATGGATGGCTTGCGCACCGAACATATGCTCTCGTCCGCCAAGCGTGACGCAGACCACGGCCCGCTTGCCGGCCATGCCTCCGCGACCATAGATCCGCTTGCCGCCATAAAGTGCGCCGGACAGAAAGCAGCGGTCGATCCATCCCTTGATGAGCGCAGGCACCGAGAACCAGTAGAGCGGGAACACCAGCATCAGGATGTCGCTGCTCAGGAGCGCATCGACCTCACGCTGGATGTCGGGCGCAACGGCATGGCGCGCGAGCGCGTGACGCTGCTCCAATGCGTAGACGAGATAGTCGCGGTCGGCGCGCTCGGTGAAATCGCTCGCGCGGACGACGGGATCGAAGTTGAGCGCATACAGGTCGGAAAAGCTCACGTCGTCGCCGCGCGACTCCAGCAGGCGCCGGGCTTCATGAGCCATTGCCGTGCAGAAGGAGCGCGGCTCCGGATGGGCGTGGACGACATGAACTCTACGCATGGGGAATCGATCTCCAGGAAACGGCCGGAATGTAGGCATTGAGATAGGAAAGCTCGCTCTCGATCGCTTTTCCGGCCGACAGCGTGGCGCCCTCCCGCAACAGACGCCGCGTAGCCTGCAGCGCGCTCGGCGGTTTCGAAGCGAGGCTCGCGGCGTAGTCGCTGGCGGTTTGATGCACCTGAGCGTCAGGCACCACGCGCGAAACGAAGCCACGTTGCAACGCCTCAGCCGCGCCTATCGGCCGACCGCTCATCAACCAGTCGCGAGCGACGAGATCACCGACCCGGCGAGCCAGCAAGGCCGTCGCGCCGGCTTCAGGAACGATGCCGAGGTCGGCGAATGGAAAGCGGAACATCGCGCTTTCGCCGGCGACCACATAGTCGGCATGCAACAGCATCGTCGCACCGAAGCCCACCGCCGCGCCGCTGACGGCGGCGACGAGCGGCGTGGGCTGATCGGCAAACGCCTTGATGCAGCGCGTCACCGCACCGTCGGCGGCCTGCGGCCAGAGCGTGCCGAATGCGGCTGTGTCATGGCCTGAGCAGAAGCAATCGCTGGTCCCGTGCAGGAGCACGCAATGGACGCGCACATCGTCCTGCGCGAGTCGCAGCGCATTCGCAAGCGCATCGAACATCGTGCCGTTGAGCGCGTTGCGTTTATCCCGGCGATTGATGCCGATGGACCAGATCTGCCCGTTGAGTTCGGCGGTGATGTGGGCAGCCATCATGCGAACAGCGAAAAGCCGCCGACCAGTTTGCTCACCCGGTTCCTCGGTCCGACCAGACCGACTGCGAGGTACTGGAGCACCTCACCGGACAGCGCGTGGAGCGCGTTGAGAAACGCATCGTAATCGGTGGTGGCCTGTCCCTGTAACGGAAAATCCACCACATCGCAGTGCGCGAGCGATTTGTGGCGAAGCTCGCTCAGCTGCTGCGCCGTGGCCTTGAGCACGGGAATCCCAATCGGGATGAGACCCGGATGCGCCGTACCGTCATGCTCGCGCAATGGCGCGCCCACGAGATGGCTGTGCCGCTGCCCGAGCGTGAACGCGACGACGGCTGCAGCATTCGACGCCTTACCCGGCGACAAGGCTTCGTCCACGACGATGACACAACGCTCCGGCTTCTGCGAAACCTCCGTCTTGCTCGAAGCGCCTGCTTCCGTTTGCCCTGCTTCCGTTCGCACTAACAATTCCTCTCTCCCGAAGAACACATCCTGGAGAGCATGCTAGGGAAGGTTTTGCCGAAAGTATTGAACGATTTTGCAGCACAGTCCGTCGCAGAGGACGGACCGTGCTCGTCAGTAATGCACTACGCCAAGCGCACTACTCCACGCGATCGAGCAACACCGCCTCGCGTTTGCGCAGCGTTTCCTGAATCGCCGTCAGCCCTTCTTCGATCTCCATCGAATGCTCGAGCATCCATACCCCGCCGCGGGTATCGAGCATCGCGTGCAACAGCGAGCACTGGCCGACGAGCCGCTCGTCGCAGCGAATCAACGCCTTGAGCGTCTCCGCTTCCTGCCGATAGCGCTGCGTCATGCGGTCGTTCTCGGGCACCGGCTGCGATTGCAGCCGGCCGCCGACCATGCCGATGCGGCCCGCCAAGCGTTCGAGATTCTGGGCCGCCGCCGCGACCGACGGATCCGGAAAGGGCTTCTCGCGAGAAGGCGCGGGAATGAACTCGCGTCGGTAATCCGCCTCCGCACGCTCGACGCTCCCGCGCGCCAAGCCGATTAACCACGACGCTTTGCTGCGCACGAGCTGATCGTCCGCGCGCAGCTGGTTCTCGGTGCGGTAGAAGTTGTAGCCCCAACCGTAAAAGAGGTTGATCGCGGTCTGGCGGAGCACACCTTCATCGTAGAACTGTGCGTTCATGATTGAGGGTTCCCGGGAAGCCCCGTTTCGCCCGCTACGGAAAATATCCCCGTAGATGGAGCGCCAATATTGAACGGCAAGCCCGCCGCCGCGTTGGGCGCCGACACCAGACCCTTCTCGGCCATCTTCAACGCGAGGTAGTAGCGAACGGCTTCCAAGGGCGAGAGGCCAAGGGCCTGCAGCGAGATCAACTCGCGCATCCGTTCATCCTTCGGCAAGATCAGGACCTTGAGATCGTGCAGCATGATGCCGAACGTTTTCAGGAAGTCCGAAAGATGCATCTTCACCGAGTCGCGGATTTCGGTGATGTGCTCGTTGATGTTCTCCATCTTCGTGACCTGGACGACCTGGTTGATCGCCTGCTCGATGGCCGGGCCCGCATACGCGGCAACCTCGTCGGTATCGATCACGGGGCCGTTGAAGGGAAGATGGGCAATCAGGTCGAGCGCCGATTCCTTCGAATCGATGTGAATGTAGTAGTCGACCTGGTACGCCATTTCCGCCATCTCCGAACTCGTGGCAATGCCCTGGTTGCGGATGAGCAGCTTGGTCCGGTTGATGTAGATGACCTCGAAGACCCAAGGCGACGAGCCCCCGAAGAAACCCTGAGTGATCGAGCCAAGCAGCGGCTTGTCGGGCGTGGCGAGCGCGTATTGCCCAGTCTCGTAGACGTTGAGCACGGCGCCGCGCGATTTGAGCACACAAAATTGATTGGTCTCGACGGTCAGGAGCGAGCCGGAAACAATGCTCTCGTCCGCGATTTTGATGGCCAGGCGTTTGGTGCCCAGCATATCGGTGCCATCGGGCCGGATCGACGTGATGACTTGCCTTGCGATCGCCATAGTGTGGTCCCTCACTATTTATCAGTGGTTTAACTACGCGTGAAATCTCACCTCTTCCTGAAACGCCATGCAACTGCGAACTGTTTATTTACGAGCGGTGGCGTACTTTCATCCAAAGCGGACGCAATAAACCGGCGGCAAATGCGCTGAAATCAAATGCCAGTTTTCGCCGCCGTCATCGGACGTCCATAGCCCGCCGGTGGTCGAGCCCATCGCGAGGCGTGCGCCGGAGTCGTCGACCGCGAGCCCGTGCCGATACACGAGGTCATAGGCCGGCGCAGGCGGCAATCCGCTTGAGAAACGCTCGAACGTGCGGCCGCCGTCGCGGGTGCGCGTAACGACGAACTGGCCGTTCACCGGGATCCGGCGCTCGTCTTTGACGGCGGGCACGAACCACGCGGTATCCGGCTCGCGCGGATGCACGGCGACCGCGAAGCCGAAGCTCGAAGGCTGCGCTTCGATGCGCTGCCAGTGCGCCGCGCCGTCGGTCGAGCGGAAGATCGCGCAGTGATGCTGGGTCCACATCACATCGGGGTTCGCCGCGCATTGCACGACGCAGTGCGGGTCTTGCACATTGGCCTCGCCGCGCCGCTCCGGCGGCATGTAGTCGGCCTCCATGCCATCGGCCGTCACGCGCCAGTTCGCGCCGCCGTCGGCGGTTTGCCAGACGCCGCCGCATGAGATGCCAACCGATACGTGCCGGCTGTCGCGCGGATCGACCATCACGGAATGGATGCCCGGCGCGTCGTAGCCGCCTCCGAACCATTCGCGGCGCTCCGGGCGATCCCACAGCGCGCGGTTGAGCACCCAGGTGTCGCCGCCATCGCCGGAACGGAAGAGCCCGCCGGGAATCGTGCCGGCCCACAAGACGCCCGGCTCTTCGGGACCGCCGGTTTCGAGCGACCAGATTTGTTGAAGCGTCCAGGGTGGGCTCGGCGGGGTGGGCTCGGCGTTCGCAGAGTTTGCATTGTCAGGGCCGGCGTCTTCACTCGTCGCGTGCGTGCTTGCGCTCGCGCCGTCACCGATAGGTGCCTCGTCGGCGGGCTTCGGCGGGTAGACCGGGACCGCGCACTCTTCCCAATCCGCCTTCCCCGCGCGCCGCCGATGCAGCTTCACGCCGAAGTGGCCGAGATTGAGCGCCGCATAGAGCGTCCCGTCGCGCGGATCGGCCAGCACCATGCTCACCGGCTCGCCGATGAAATGCGGCTCCCCGAGCGTCCAGCCGCCCTTGCCATCGGCTTCCAGAACGAACAGCCCCTTGCGGGTTGCGACAAGCAATCGATCGCTCATGTCGAGTGTCTCCTCGAGTGTGTGGCCTCGCTTATTTGCCCAACTTATCCGGCCAACTTATCCGCCCGACAGCGCCTGGACCACGTAAACCCGGCTTTCCTCGCCGAGCGCATCGGACAGATGTTGCCGGTCGCGCACCCGCCGGCCGTCGACGAACACGGCGAGATGCTGCCGCAGCGCGCCCTGATCGTCGAGGATGTAGCCGCGCAGCCGGGGTTGCTCCGCAAAGACGGTTTCGAGCGCTTCGCCCAGCGTGCGCGCCCCGACCTCACGCTCGGGCGTTGCGATATGCCGCTGAATCGAAGCCGCGAAGAAGATGTGCGCCATGGCGGGTCGCTGCGTGGGACGACGGTATCCGTTGGTTCTGTAGTGTAGGCGATCCGCTGCGCGCTTCGGGATCAGCGCAGATCGTCACGAAGATCGCGTACGCCTCTGCCGAGGCGTTGGCGCAAAAGCGTTCTCAGCGTCGCGCCGTCGGCGTAACCCACCTCGGCCGCGATCGCTTCCACGTCCAGGCCGCTGCCGTGAAGCAGAGACTGCGCATGCTCGATCCGCAAGTCCTGAAAGTACGAAAGCGGCGATTTGCCAAGCACGTCCTGACAGCGCCGCTGCAGCGTGCGCGCACTCGTCGCCAGCGCACGGGCGGCCTCCTGCAGCGAGAACCCATCCTTGAGATGGTCTCGCGCCCACAGTTCGAAGCGCTGAATGAGCGGATCGGCCTGAGCCAGATGATTGGGGATGATGTACGGCGCTTGCGACGAGCGTATGTCGGCGAGCAAGTAGCGCGAGACGAGCGCGGCCAGCTTCGGGCTGGCTCGGCGTATCAGCCAGAGCGCGAGATCGAGATGCCCCATCGCGGCGCCGGCCGTCACCCCAACGTCCGACGGCACCAGCATGCGAGATTCGTCGAGCAACACGTTGGGGTAGCGCTGCCGGAACAACGGACCGAGCCACCAGGTGGTCGTCGCTTCGCGATGATCGAGCAGTCCCGTTTCCGCCACCAGGAAAGTACCGATGCAGGACGCGGCGATCAGCACGCCTTCGGCGTGCCATGTCAGAAGTTGCGCCTTGGCCTGATTCACGTCTGGTCTTCCGAGAGCCGGGATCAACCGATCCGGCGTCCCGGTACTCAGCGCCGGAACGACCACCCAGTCCGGCCTCGAGCCTGGCGTGATGGCCTGCACGGGGATGGCCAGCCCGTGCGCCGATCGAACCTTCTTTCGCACGCCCACGATCGACACGTCGAAATGGGGGGTTCCGCCCATTTGCGCGGCCGAGAAGCTATTGGCGAGCCCGAACGCGTCGAGCAAAACGGTGAGGCCCGTATCGAACAGACCCTCCAAGGCGAGTATGGCGATGCGCATGGCGTAAATGACCCCAAAGTTGTCATTTACGACGATACAGATTTTTGTGTCCGATGACTACAGTGATCCCTGTTGTTCCCCGTTATTCACCGCAACGAAGATTGACCAAGGAGGTCGCTCATGAAAGTCTTTGCCATCGCATCCGCACAACCGACCCTCACACCCGACAAGCTCCAGCAGCACTTGCCTCACGAGGTTCCGGCCACGCTCAAGCTCTATCTTGACGGCAAGGTCGAGCAGTTCTGGTTTCGTGAGAACGCCGGTCCGATCTTTCTGATGAACGTCGAGTCGGTCGAGCAAGCCCGGGCGACGCTGCATGCGCTGCCGCTCGTGGCCGACGGTCACATGACCTACGAACTGATGCCGGTCGGACCGCTTGTTCCACTTGGCCGGCTCATCCAGGACAAGTGAGTTCATGCGCTATTAGCGTCAAACTGATCTTGGCGGAATACTAAGGATTCCAATACAAGCTCGCCGAAATCGTTTTCAAACTGGATGTGCCAACCGTGAGCGCCGTGTGAGGCTCTTGTAATGAACCCGGCGCGTGCAACGCACGCGCCGGCTTGGCAAGATCGACAGCGAGGTTGAATATCAGCCGGCGAGATGCTTGCGCTTCGCCAGTTCCTGCGCCTTCGCGTAATCGGCCTGAATCACAGGCAGCGCTTCCCGCGCGGCCTTCTTCAACCCCTCGTCGCGGCCAGCGGCGATCTCCGCCTGAAAAGCCGAGAGTGTCTTCTGCTGGCCGCCCAGCGCGACCTGCTCGATATACGTCTTGTCGAAATCGGCGCCGCGCAGATTCTTGATGCTCTCGAGCACGGCCGTTTCCGGGTCGTCGCGCGGCACGTCCACGCCTCGCGGACTTGCCGCGCGCATCGAGTTGGAGAGGCTCGTGTAGTCGGCCACCAGCTTCTCGGCGAAAGCCTTCACCTCGCGGTCGCTGGAACGCGAATCGGCGAGGCGGGCGGCATCGCGCTGGGTTGCAACGCTCTGGGTGCCGTCGGCGATGAAGGCTTTGTCGGCGGCATGCAGTTCGTGTGCGCCGGGTGCGGCAGACGGTGCCGGGGTTTGCGCGTAGGCGCTCGACGCAAGGGCGCAGAGGCTGACGGCAGACGTGGCAATAAACGCGCTAAGCGAGAGGCGAGTCATATGAATTCCTTTGTGCATGGTTGGAATCGATTACGCCACCCCGGCCGCAGGCAGGGTGGCGTGGCACGGGACTGTTTGCCGCGGCAGGGAGTGCCGCGCAACAGTCTGAGGAATTCTAGGAACTCGTCCGCCGGACAGGTGAAACGATGACGTCGATTCTGTAACGGCTGGTAACGACGCGTTTTACTGACCGCCTGACGCGAGTTGCTTGTTGCGGTCGGTGAGGAACTGGATTAGTCCGTCGACGCCGTTTTGCTGGATCTTGTCGTTGAATTGCGTCCGGTAGGTCTGGATCAGCCATGCGCCGAGCACGTTGATGTCGTAGACGCGCCAGCCTTGCGGCGACTTGTATAGCCGGTAGTCGATCGAAATTTGGCCGCTCTTGCCCGGAGCGACCGTACGCACCACCGCGTCGGTGCCGCTCGACGCGTCAGGCGAAGGCGGGTATTGGAATTTCTGATCCGTGTTGACCAGCGCGATCGCGCCGGAATACGTGTGAATCAGCAACTGCTTGAACTGCTCGACCACCTGGTCCTGTTGCTGGGGTGTCGCTGTGCGCCAGAAGCGGCCCATCGAGTACTGCGTGGTGCGGCGAAAGTCGACGTAGGGGAGGATGTCCCGGTCCACGATATCCATGATGCGCGGGATGTCGTCGGGCGTGAGTGCCTGCTTGCGCACGTCCTCCAGGACTTGCTGCGTCACGGTTTGGATGAGCGTCTGCGGGTCGGTCTGGTCGTTGATTTGGGCGGACCATGCGAGTGTTGGCGCGCACAGCGACCCGATGCCGGCCGCCATGCTCAGCGACATGATGAACGCAGAACGGACAACGGTGCTTCGGCAGAAGTGCTTCATCGCAAACCTCGATTCCGAGAAGGGTTCAGCAGATCGCCGCAGCAGTGCCGGCACGGTGTCGTCGACAAGTCGACTTGTCGACGCGGTGCCTATTATCGTCTTTGATGCGCCCTTTTGCTCGCGCGCCGCTCGTTGCAGTCAGCTCTTCGCCTGCATGGTTTTCACAAGGGCGGCTGCGGAGGCGCCTTCGAGCGACAATCCATAGCCAACTTCCTGCACGATGCGTTGCTTCAAGGGCCAAATAAAGTGTACGCGCGTGTTGCGACGTGCCACTTCGGGCGCTTTCAAATACTGCCTCGCCAATTCCTGCGCGCGGCTCAGCGCCTGGCCGTCCGGCACGACCTCTGCGACCACTCCCCACTCATGTGCGACGGCCGCCGTAATCGGCTGCGCATTGAGCAGGAAGGCTTCCGCCCGCCCCGCTCCCGCTCGATAGCTCCAGGTGGTAAAGATGCCGTCGCCAGGCACGACACCCGCAGCATAGTGGCCCATGTCATGGAAGGTCGCGCCTTCGCCAGCAACCATGACGTTGGCGAGCAGAACATACTCCGAGTGGATATGGGCGCGCCCCTCGATGGCCGCGATGACCGGCACGCGGATATTGGCAATGTTTTCCAGGACCTGAACACCTTCGTCATGGATCTGACTCCAAACGTCGGGATCGGAGACATCCTTGAACGTTGCCCAGTCAACTCCGGTCATGAAGTCCCCGCCTGCCCCGGTGAGGATGACGATCTTGTTCGCCCGGTCCTGCGAAATCCGGTAGAACGCATCGACAACGTCCGTGTGGGCCTCCGCCGTGAATGTGAGCGGGCCTCCATCGCTATGGAATTGCACCACCAGCACGCCGTCCGCATCCCGTGTCATCTTCAGATTGCGGTAGGCAGTGAAATAGCTTTCCAGATTCGTTTGCATGGTGTTCTCCTGTGCCTGCGTCAGATGAAGAAACCGGCCAACGCACGAGCCACTGCGACAGCGTCGTTTTCCATGGGGATGTGGCCCGCCTTGGGAATCCGGACAAGCTGCGTGTTCGGGATCTCTTTGGCGAAACGCTCCGCGTGCTCGACGAGCTGGAAGCTGTCGTCTTCACCCCAGACGAGCAGCTTCGGTTTATGCGACGCGCGAAGGCGCGGCAACAATTCCATCGTGTAACGATTGTCCGCCGCACCGGCCAAGGCGAGCCACGACCGTGCAACGCGCGGGTCCGTCCACGGTTCGAGATACTCGGCCACTTCGCTTTCCGTTGTTGGCCTGGCCAGCGCCGTGAGGACTGACTTGCGACGGGCGGCAAGGATATCCTCCGTTGTCGTCGCAGCGGCCACAGCCGGATCGCGGAACCGGGCAACGCCGGGCACCGGCCACGAATCGAACATCACCGCGTTGACAAGTGCGAGCTTGCTGACCTCGATCTTGCCGTCGACGAACACCTGCTGCGCAATGCCCCCGCCAATGTCGTGCCCCGCGACGCCCACCGGTCCGACGATACCGAGCGCATCCACGAAACGCGTCAGCCAATCCGCCAAAGCGGGAATCGAGGCATCCGCAACGGTCAACTCGCCACCCGAGCGACCGGAGCCAGGGAAATCCACCGCGATGGGGCGTAGCCCGGCGGCGGCCAGATCGTCGAGCACCGGTTGCCATACCCGGCTCCAATAGGTGCCGTGCAGCAACAGCAAGACGGGATTTGCCGGGTCACCGGCGCTCAGATAGCTGGCCGGTACGCCAGCCACGTCAACAGTTCGTCGTTCCATGATGAAAATCCTCCGTTGCAGTTCGTACGAAACGAATACGCTTAGCGAATGAACTGCTTGACGTAATCGGCGCCGAGGCCGATCGCTTCATAGTGCTTGCGAGCCGCTTCGATTTTCGTGAACACATCTTCGTATCCCACTGCTGTGCCTTGGGGATCGACATAGGTGTACCCGCCCGTGACGTGGAACCACGTGATCATCTCTGTGACGTCCTCGGGTACGTACAAGGTGTGCGTCTCGCCTGCCGGCTCGTGTGCGTAGCCACCCTGCTCCGCGACCCAGTTGTGCTCGAGGTAATACCATCTGCCTCGCAAAACGATCGCGTGAACGGGCCCGGTATGCCGGTGGCGCGAGAGCACGCCGGACTGGCGCACTCTAAGCAGATTGACGTAGTAGCCCTGGCTCGCGCTGAGAAGCAGCGGCTTGAACGAAACAGTCGGCGTCATCGGCACCCAAAGGTTATCGTCCTCCAGCCATTTGTCGAGGATTCCCGGATGCACGATGTCGCGTGACATGTCAGAGGGTTGAGGCAGCTGATAAGGGATAGCCAGCTCATCAGGCTTTCTTGCGGTTGAGTTGGTCATGTTGCGAGACCTCCAAAAAATTTCGATGTGCCGCGAGCAAGGTTCACGCCGCGGCCGTTACCGGCTTCGTCCACTCGTTACCCTTCATGAACGGGTCGTACTGAGTGTGGACGATGTGGTTCGTATAGTTGCTCATGACTTTCGCGGCCACGCCCAGTACTACTTCAAGTACGTTTCTGCGTGTGTAGTCAGCGGCGAGAAATGCCTCCACATCGGCGTCAGAAGCAAAGCCGCGTTCGCGCAAGACGACCGTCGCGAAGCGATGCAGGGCTTCAAGCTTCGCATCAGGCAGAGGCTCGCCGGCGCGCAGTGCGGCGATGACAGCGGGATCCATCTTGATCATCCCTGCACGTACCGAATGGCCGGCCATGCAGTAGTGGCAATTGTTTTCGAAGTTCGCGGTCATGTAGACGACCTGCTGCTCCTCCGGGGTAAGCGTGCTATTCGCAAAGAGGCCTTGTAGTGCGGCGTAACCGGCAAGGAGCGCGGGTGACTCTGCCATGTGAGACTGGAGATTCGGCACAAAACCAAACTTCTTCTTTGCGTCTTCCAGACCGGCTTTGGAAGTGGCCGGTGCGGTCTCGATCGTGTACGACGGGAACGTGCTCATGATCTTCTTCAAACGAGGAAATTCGTGATGCCCAGATGATGCGCGTGGCGTCACGCTGGCAGAAGATTCGCCAGGCACATAACATTCATTCCAGGCAGGCATAGGCGTGCTCTCTTCGTTCGGGAACGCAATGACAGATATCGTCAGCAATATGCGGATATTCGTCCGCGTCGTCGAAACCGGTTCCTTCACCGCCGTCGCGAAAGAAAACAACGCGACGGCTGCACAAGTTTCTCGTGCGGTCACGACGCTGGAGCAGCAGTTGCAGACCGTCGTGCTGCATCGCACGACGCGACATCTCTCTGTCACCGAACCCGGTGGACGCTTCTACGAGCGCGCCAAGGCGATCCTCGCCGCCATCGATTCGGCAACCGACGAGGCCCGTACCGCAGGCGTGTCTCCAGCCGGCAGGTTGCGACTGCATTGCGCACCAGGCCTTGCACAGAGCATGGTGGCCGCGGCGCTGACCAGTTATCGGCAGGCGTACCCCGATGTCTTCGTCGAACTGAAGATCGAACAAAGCATGCCCAATCTGGTCGAGGAGGGATATGACCTCTCACTGATCTCGGCCACGGAGCTTCCCGACTCTGTGTACGTCGCGCAGGCACTCGGCTCGGCGTACGCAGTCATGGTGGCCTCGCCTGACTATCTGAAACGCCACGGCACGCCTCGCACGCGCGAGGAACTGTGTGCTCACACGTTGCTCATGCTCGAATCGCCCGTGTCGCCGCCTGACGAATGGCATATCGAAAGCGAAGCGGACGCGCAAATCTTGAACATTTCGAAGTCGCCGCTGCAAGTCAATGTCCCCGATGTGATGCGGGCAGCCCTGCTGCAGGGGGCTGGCATTGGCACCCTCGCGACGTACACGGTCGTCGACGATCTGATTGACGGAAAGCTCGTGCGCGTGCTCCCGCACTATCGCCTCAGGCCGTTCACCGTATTCGCGGTCTACCCTTCGCGCCGCTATCTCGATGCCAAGGTCCGCACGCTGCTCGAGCACCTGCGCTCGACGCTCTCGTCGTCCTTGAGCGACGCAATTGCGCGCATCGAGGCGCTGGCGCGTGCGGATTCCGTGCAGCGCCATCAAAAATCTTTATCTACGCCACCGGCTTAATTGCGCGGATGCGGCTCAATAGACTGATTCCCAACCGGTCGACGTTCACCTCATCGAACGCGCTGACCGGATCCCTAATTGGAGAATCGATCATGAAACGCATCCTCATTGCTTCACTGCTCACCGTCGCCACCGCCCTGCCGGCCGCGGCCTTTGCGCAATCCGGTCTGACTCGCCAGCAGGTGCGAGCTGAACTGGCCGAACTGCAACAGGCTGGTTACCGCGGCACGACATCCGACGCCACGTACCCATCCGAATTGCTTGCCGCCGAGCAGCGTGTCGCGGCCCTTCACGCTGCGCAGGCAAGCAGCGGCTATGGCGCACCGGTATCCGGCTCGACTTCGTCGGGCAGCAGCACCGCCCCTGCCCCCGCGATCCCGGGTTTGCAGTCCGTCTATTTCGGGAGCTGATCATGAGCCAGCCCGAAGTCACGCATCACACGATTACGGCAAACGGAATCCGCCAGCACTATGTCGAAGCGGGCGAAGGCGCGCCTGTGGTCCTGCTTCACGGCTTTCCGGAAACACACTACGCATGGCGGCATCAAATCCCCGTGCTTGCGCAGCACTACCGCGTCATCGCGCCGGATCTGCGCGGCTATGGCGAAACGGAAAAGCCCGCCGGCGGCTATGACAAGCGGTCGATGGCGAACGATCTGCGCGCGCTTCTGCGCGAACTGTCGATCGAACGTGTCGCGCTCGTGAGCCACGATCGCGGTGCGCGGGTCGCGACGCGCTTTGCGAAGGACCATCCTGAAGCGGTCGATCGCCTCGTCGTCATGGACAACGTGCCGACGCGCGTCGTCGCCCAGTCAATCGACGCACGGATCGCGCGCGCGTATTGGTTCTTCCTGTTCCATCAGGTTCCCGATCTGCCTGAAGCCCTGATCGCAGGCAAGGAGCGTGCGTGGCTGCGGCACTTCTTCTCCGACTGGACCTACGACCCGCACACGATCTCGGGCGAGTCCTTCGAGACCTACGTGCGCGCCTACGAAGCACCGGGGGCCGTGCGTGGCGCCCTGTCGGACTACCGCGCCAACGCGATCGACGTCGCCCAGGACATGGAAGATGCGGACGTGTTGATTCAGGCGCCGACGCTCGCCCTGTGGGGCGAGGAGTTCTATGCGGTGGGCAAGATGTTCGACATGGCGAGCGTGTGGAAAGGCATGGCTCGCGACGTCGTCACCCATGCCATAGCGCGTGCAGGGCATCTGCCGCATGAAGAGCAGCCGGAAATCGTCAATCGGCTTCTGGTCGACTTTCTCCAAGGTTGGCAAGGCTAAAGCAAAGCGGCCGCGACCACCGCCAGTCATGGCGTGGTCGCGACGCTTAGCAGGCCTGGCCAGAGGTGACCATCATGATTTCCAAAATCGCAAGTGCGCTAATCCCATTCCTGTTCTCCATGGGAGCGGGATACTTTGCCGGGAGAGTCAAACAAGGCGCGATGCCGCTATCGTCGATCAACACGATGCTGGTGGACTATGCGCTGCCGTTCGCGCTGTTTCTTTATACCGCCAGGATGCAGCGGGCGAGCCTTGCCCAGCATGCCGTGCTGATCGCCGTGCTGGTCGGCGTGATGCTGGTGCCTTATTTTGTGTCCCTGCTGGCCTCCCGCTTCGTGTTCAAGTCGGATCCCGCCACCGCCGCCGTGAGGGCCGTCACGATCGGCATGCCGAATTTCGCGTCGGTGGGTTTGCCTCTGCTGCGCGCCGTGTACGGCCCGGAAAGCGACCTGACCGTCGCCATCGCCGTCACGACGGCGGCAGTGGTCATGTCGCCGGCGGCGCTCCTTCTGCTCGAACGTGCGCGTTCCGCAACGCCCTCCCGCTCGAACGATGCCCGGCAAACCAACGGATTGCTCGTCAAGGCGTTGCGCAACACGTTCCTCAAGCCTGTGGTGCTCGCCCCCATTGGAGGCGTGCTCGTGTCGCTCTGCGGGTTGACGCTGCCCGATCTCCTGTCCCAGTCGCTCAACATCATCGGAAGCACGACGGCCGGCCTCGCGCTGTTCTCGACCGGGCTTGTGCTCGCGGCACAGCCGTTCAAGCTCGACGCGCAGGCGGGTTTCGGCATTGTGTTGAGTAACGTCGTGCAACCGCTGATTGCGCTGGCGCTCGTCAGCCTGCTAGCCGTGCCGAAGGCTATCGCCGGACAAGCGATCCTGCTCGCGGCGATCCCTTGTGGTTCTTTCGGCATTCTCTTTGGCTTGCCGTACGGCGTCAGCGACGCGTCTGCGGGAACGACGCTGGTCGCTTCGAGCCTGCTATCCGCCGTGACGCTGAGCGTCACCATCGTCTTGCTGGGACATCTCTAGCGGTCCCTTCGGCGAACGCACCGGTATTCCGCCCGGGAATGCCATCTATTGCCCGAACCTGTCTTCTGCACTGCCGCACATCCACCGAAAATTTCGCCATCCCCCGCGCTTGATTGGCAGCCTCGCGTCATCGCAAGTCGCGGCAGGCTCTCGCCACACATTGCCCGTCAAACCGATACGAGACTGAGTCCCATGAGCACCAACCTCGCTTCCCCGGCCCGCGCCGGCACCGCGCCGACGATGGCGCGCAGCCTGATCCTGCTGTTCGCCTTCAGTTGCGGCGCGATTGCCGCAAACCTGTACTACGCGCAACCGATCATTTCGCTGATCGCCCCCGACCTGCACATGTCCGAAGGCACCGCGAGCCTGATCGTCTCGCTCACGCAGATCGGCTACGCCGCCGGGCTGTTCTTTCTCGTGCCGCTCGGCGACTTGGTCGACAACAAGCGGCTGATGATCATCAGCGCGGTGCTGTCGATTGCGAGTCTCGCTGCCGCCGCGACGCTGGACGAGCCGGGTCTCTTTCTCGGGATCTCGCTGTTGATCGGCTTCACGTCGGTGGCAGTGCAGCTGCTGATTCCGCTCGCCGCGCATTTCGCGGCGGCCGAGACGCGCGGCCGCGTCGTCGGCTCAATCATGAGCGGGCTGGTGCTCGGCATTCTGCTCTCGCGTCCGATCTCGAGCTTCATCGCAGGACAGTTCGGGTGGCGCGCGGTATTCGGCTTCGGCGCTGTCGTGATGACGATCGTCACCGTGCTGCTGGCACTGACGCTACCGGGCCGGCGCCCCAACCATTCGGCAAGCTATCTGGAACTGATCCGTTCGCTCGAGCACCTCGTCACGACGCTGCCGGTGCTACGCCAGCGCTCGCTGTACCAAGGACTGTTGTTCGGCTCATTTAGTCTCTTCTGGACCGCGGTGCCGATCGAGCTGACGAACCACTACCATCTGTCGCAGACGGCGGTCGCCGTGTTCTCGCTGGTCGGCGCGATGGGCGCGACGTCTGCCCCCATCGCCGGGCGCCTCGCCGATGCGGGTCACACGCATCGCGCCACGGCGTTCGCGCTCGCGCTGGCGGCGATCGGCTATCTGCCGGCCATGCTGGTTCCCAGCCTCGGCGTGTTCGGGCTCGTCGGCACCGGCCTGTTGCTCGACTTCGCGGTGCAGATGAACTTGGTCCTGGGCCAGCGCGAGATTTACCAACTCGATCCGAACAGCCGCAACCGTCTGAATTCGATCTACATGACAAGCGTCTTCGTCGGCGGGGCCGTCGGCTCCGCCATCGCAAGCACGCTGTACAAGCACGGTGGCTGGACTTGGGTCGCGGTCGCCGGCATGCTGTTCCCGCTGCTCGCACTCAGCCGGTTTCTGTTTGCCGAAAAGCCCGCGCAATAAATAACGACATCGCTCGGGCAGCAAGCCCGAGCCACGGGCCTTCAGTTCTGCGCCTTGCCCCAGTACACGCCATCAGCCCGTATCGTCGTTCGATCCAGAACGCGATGCTGATCCACCGAGATCGGCGTAGCGCGGTGAGCAACCCGGAAGTTGTCGGCAATGATGACGTCGCCTTCGCGCCAGTGGTGGACATAAGCGGCGCCTGCGCGGGAAAGGTGATCGTTCAGATCGGTCCGCAATGCCATGAACTGTTCGGGCGTATAGCCCACGACGCCACCGGTTAGGCCGACATTGAAGTAGAGCGACGGCTCGCGCGTCGATGGATGCCGTATGACGAGCGGATGTTTTATCCCGTTTCGATGCAGCGTGATAAGACCATCGATTGCTGGCTTCCTCTCATCCGGCAAGGCCCTGTACGCCTCCCGCAGATCGGCAAAAAGCGTCTCGCCGCCAATCGCCGGTTGCGCAACCAGATACCAGATCGAGATAGGCGTGGCCTCTGCACGGAAGGAGCCGTCAGAATGCCAGTAGCGGCCAACGTTCGTATGACCTTGCGCGGGGCGGCTGGCCACGCGAAAGATTTGCGGATAGTCGGCCAACTGTCCCTCGCCGGGCGGAAATGTCTCGAGCGCGCCAAAGACCTCCGACATCCTGACCTGCTCGGCAGGCGAAAGCTTCTGATTCCGGATGACCAGCAAGCCGTGCTCGAGTAGCGCCGTACGTAACCGATCCACATCGTCGTGCGTCAACGAGGTCAGATCGGCCTCCTCGACGTGCGCACCAAAGCCCATATTCATTGCGCTGATCTTCATCGTTCCTCCGAGTGTGCTAGCCGTTCCAGGCCTCTGCCGTTGGAATGCGGCCCTGAGTCGATGCAGAACATGCTAGCGAGGGGAAGATCAGCGAGGTAGTGCCGGGCGAGGCATAAGATTCATTCCAGCGGGCAATGCCGCGCTGGACGGCCGGGCTCGACGAACACGGCCGCATTCATGCAGAGGGGTCTAAAGACGACTGGTGATTCGAAGCGGTGCAGGATTGAGATCCCATTTTTATTTGGTTTCGGAATATAACGGCGCAGCTGGGCGCGACGACCGTCAAGGGCGACGGGGTCAACGACCACTGCGCCGCCCTTGGCCTGCAAAACGTTCAGGCTGCGGCTTCTTCCGACAGCGATGTGTAGTCGGTGTAGCCCCGCGCGTCGCCACCGTAGAACGTCGAGCGATCGTATCGATTGAGCGGCGCGCCGGTACGCAGTCGCTCCGGAAGATCGGGGTTCGCAATGAACATCCGGCCGAAGGCGACGAGATCGGCATGGCCATCGACAACGATCTGCTCCGCGCTCTGGCCGTTGAAGCCGCCGGCAGCAATGATCGTGCCCTTGTAGATGCGGCGAATGTCCTTCGAAGAGACGTCCGCGTCGGTGCTCTCCTTCTCCACAATGCCGCGAATGCGCGGTTCGATCACGTGGACGTAGGCGAGGTCGTACTGATTGAGCCGGCCCGCCACATAGCCGAACGTCGCATGCGGATTGCTATCGGACATGGTGCCGTAAGTGCCGCTCGGCGAAAGACGGACGGCCACGCGAGCGGGACCCCACACGGAAACGACTGCGTCGAGCGTATCGAACAGGAAGCGCGCGCGGTTCTCGATCGACCCGCCGTACTCGTCATTGCGATGGTTCGTGCCGTCGAGCAGGAATTGCTCGAACAAGTAGCCATTGGCGGCGTGGAGCTCAACGCCGTCGAAGCCGGCCTGCTTCGCGAGTTCGGCGCCGCGACGGAATTGCTCGACGATAACGGGGATTTCCGCGGTCTCGAGCGGGCGAGGCACGACCAGTTCGGCCTCGGTAACCTCGCCGCTTTCGTCGCGAATCGCAGCATGCTCGAGCGAACGCAGCGCCGACGGGGCGACGGGTGTGACGCCGCCGGTGTTGGCAGGATGCGCCTGGCGGCCCGCGTGCCACATCTGCAGGAAGATGCGTGCGCCCTTGGCGTGAACGGCATCGATCACGCGCTTCCAGCCCTTGACTTGTTCCTCGGTGTAGATCCCGGGCGCATCGACGTAAGCGATGCCGAGCTGGGATACGGCCGTCGCGTCGGTAATCAGCAGGCCGCCGTCCGTTGCACGCTGTGTGTAGTAGTCCACCATGAGATCGCCCGGGACGTTGCCCGGCTCGGTACGCATTCTCGTAAGCGGTGCGAGAACCACACGGTGTTGCAGATCGAAATGTCCGACTTTTGTCTGACTGAAGAGCTTGCTCATTGCGTCATCCTCAAAGGGTGTTGGATGGCGCTATGTTGGCGGCGAGCGTTGATGTGCAGTAGAGGGTGCGAGGCGATAGCTGTCATTCCCGAGGGGAATGGGGGCATATTGGGAGTGCGTTAACGAGCTTTCGCAGTTGGTCGAACGGACTGATGAGGCAGGCCGTAGTCGACCCGAAGGAGACAGTCTGAGCATCCTGAAACGGACGCTCAGTGCTCCTGTCTTCCTCAGTTACACATATCGGCGTGCTTCTATTGCGGCGCGATGTCCCGCTGAACCCGATGAATGTGCTGCTCCACGTAGAACGCTGCCGCATCGGCGTTGCCCGTGACAATAGCCTCGTAAATCAGGCGGTGTTCAGCTACATAAAGACGAATTCGGGTTGGGTCATAGATACCGTCATCTTTAAGTCGCTTCCAGAGCGACTGGTCCATCGTTGCAGCGATTTCCTCTGCAATCTTGATCAGCAATGCGTCGCCCGTCATCACCGCGAGTTGCCGATGAAAGAGACGGTCGCTGTTGTTCCACAGCGCGCGTTCTTCCGCATCCGCTACGTCGGTTAGCGTTTCCATCTGCGACAGGTAGTACTCCGCCTGGAGATCGCGCTTCTTATATGCTGCCGCGCGGCGGGCAATGGCGGGCTCGAGGATTAGCCTTACGTCCAAGGTCGCGGAGGGACTGAAATCGGAAGCCAGGCCGGACTCGGCCATTTCTGCCGGTGACGCTGCAGCCAGTATCTGAGTGGCTGTCGAGGCGACATACGTTCCCGAGTTTCGTTTTGTCGTGACGAGCCCCTCGTTTTGCAGAGCCCCGATCGCTTCACGAACCGCCGGCCGCCCGACGCCAAAAAGCGCAGCCAGTTCGCGCTCGGATGGCAGGCGCGCGTCAGGAAGAAATCGGCCCGAACGGATTTCCGCACGGATTTTTTCCGAGACCTGTTCGTAAATCTGCAACGGTCGGAAGTCGCTTTCAAACTCAATGCGGGTGGAAGCCATCGTCGTTCTCGGGGATGCTATGTGGTTCCCCAATATACCACTTGAGCGCCAGCTATCTGCCGCCTCGCTTGACTGGGTGAAGGTACGCCCTTCGCGACCCCACATGAGTGGCACCGAAATTGGCCTCATTTTGCGACTAGTTAGCGCCGAATGTACGCCTAAGTGGTGTTTAAGTGGCCAGAATTAGCTGAGAGATCGAGAATTTTGATTGTACGCATCGTTTTATTGGTATAAATTTGATCCACTTGAGACGCCCCTGTGTCGAACTGCTCAAGTGGAGTCCAGTTCAGAGTGGCTTGTCTTTCATCCAATTAGATCGTGCCGCAAGCGCGTATCCCTGATCCCTTACCTCCATAGTCGAGCCAGCAATGACTTCTCTCACCACCCGAAACTTTGATGCTCAAGCAACCGCCGCCCTGCTTGGCTATCCACAGTTGATGCACGTACTTCGCGAGACCATCATCGAGTACGGTGCCGGGCGAATCGTGAGTCCCGAACGCCTGTCCATTCCGATGCAGGATGGGGGGCTCATGTTGTCCATGCCATCCAGCGCGGAAGACATCGCTATCCACAAACTGGTGAACGTATGCCCTTCGAACGGAAGGCGTCAGTTGCCGACTATCCACGGTCAGGTGATCGCATGTGACGCGCACACCGGCGAAATGCTGTTCGTTCTCGACGGGCCGACCGTCACAGGAAGGCGCACTGCGGCGGTTACCGCGCTGGGTATCCAGACGCTTCACGTTACAGCGCCGCGCGAAATCCTCATCATCGGCACTGGCAAGCAGGCGACGAATCACGCCGAGGCGCTCGCGGTGACTTTCCCGGAAGCCAAACTTTTCGCCAAAGGCGTCTCGCAGGCAGAAACAGAAGAATTTGTGGAACGGACTCGCCCGGTGGCACCGAATCTGGCTGCTCTTGTCGGCGATGGAATCCCGGACAGCTTCGACGTGGTCATTACGCTTACGACCAGCAAGTCGCCGGTCTACACGGAACCGGCGTGGCCGGGTCGCCTGGTCGTCGGCGTCGGCGCATTCACGCCGGACGCGGCAGAAATCGCAAAGGTAACGGTGGATGGCAGCTTCGTGGTCGTAGACGACCCGGTTGGCGCGCGGCACGAAGCAGGAGACCTAATCCAGGCGAAGGTCGACTGGAACTCGGTTTCGCCGCTTGCCAATGCACTTGCTGGGGAATTGAGACCCAATGCACCGATCCTCTTCAAAAGTGTCGGGTGTGCTGCGTGGGATCTGGCTGCTTGCCGGGTCGCACGCCTGGCGCTTGCCGACTCTTAAAAGAGACAGCCGCGCAGCGCTCACTGACCGTCTATGGGCCACGTTCGCGTACATTGGTTTTTATAGGACCAAAAAGTTCAGATTATTTTTGAAATTGATTGAGTTTCAACCCACTTTCTACTAATCTGGTTTCTCCTTTGGTCCACTTGGAGTTTGGTATGCGCCGTCTCGTAACAACAATGGCCGCCTTGATGGCCGCTGGTTTCACCCTGTCTGCAAGTGCTCAAGTCGTTGTAACCATCGGTCATTCGGCTCCGCTCACCGGTCCGCAAGCGCCGAACGGCAAGGACAACGAGAACGGCGCGCGTCTTGCCGTCGACGAGTTGAACAAGACTGTCATCACCGTTGCGGGACAAAAGGTGACTTTCAAACTGGACTCGGAAGACGACCAGGCCGATCCAAAAATCGGCGTGCAGGTTGCGCAGAAGCTAGTCGACAGCGGGGTGATCGCCGTCGTTGGGCCGTACAACTCGGGGGTCGCAATTCCGGCGTCGCACGTCTTCAACACCGGAGGCGTTCCCATCTTGCCGGTTGCGTCTAATCCGGCACTGACGAAGCAGGGTTTCAAGAACATTTTCCGGATCGGCGCGAGCGATGAGCAGCTCGGCGGCACGATGGGTCAGTTTGCAGCAAAAACGCTGAAGGCTAAAACGGCGGCTGTTATTGACGACCGCACCGCTTACGGCCAAGGCGTCGCCGAGCAGTTCATCAAGGTTGCCAAAGCAAACGGTATCCAGATTGTCGACCAGGAGTTCACCAATTCAGCGGCAACGGACTTCCTCGGGATTCTCACGAACATCAAGGCCAAGAATCCTGACGTGATCTTCTTCGGAGGCTATGCAGCGCAGGGCGCGCCGATGGCCAAGCAGATGCGCGAGCGTGGACTGCGCGCCAAACTGCTGGGCGGCGACGGCATCTGTTCGGCTGACATGGGTAAGGTTGCTGGCGATGCAGCATCCATCGTCTACTGCGCCCAGGGCGGTATCGCGCTCGAGAAGTCGGCTGCCGGCCGCGAGTTCCTGCAGAAGTACAAGGCGGCCTACAACACCGATACGCAAGTCTACGCCGTCAGCTATTACGACGGTGTGAAGATGCTCGCCGATGCAATGGTGAAAGCAGGGACGACGACCGACAAGGCGAAACTGACCGCTCAACTCGCGAAGGAAAACTACAAGGGCGTCGCCGGGACATACTCATTTGACGAGTATGGCGACCTCAAGGGTGCACCGACCACCGTGTACACCATCAAGAGTGGTTTGCCGGTTCCGTACGGCGAGTAAAGCACGAGCCTCACTGACTTCACCGAAGTAAACATGAAAATCTCACGCACCATCTCGACTGTTGAAGTCCACACCGGCGGTGAAGCATTCCGCATCGTGACCAGTGGTCTACCGCGTCTTCCTGGCGATACCATCGTTAAGCGGCGCGCATGGCTGAAGGAGAATGCCGACGATATCCGCAAGGCCCTAATGTTCGAGCCCCGCGGCCATGCAGATATGTACGGTGGTTACCTGACAGAACCGGTTAGCCCGAACGCAGATTTCGGCATCATCTTCCTGCACAACGAAGGGTATAGCGATCACTGCGGGCACGGTGTTATTGCGTTGTCGACGGCAGCAGTCGAGTTGGGATGGGTGCAACGTCAGACACCCGAAACGCGCGTCGGTATCGATGCGCCATGCGGGTTCATCGAAGCATTCGTGCAGTGGGACGGTGAGCACGCGGGCAATGTCCGGTTCGTCAACGTGCCGTCCTTTATCTGGAAGAGGGACGTCACGGTGGAGACGCCGTCTTTCGGGCCGGTTACCGGCGACATCGCGTTCGGTGGGGCGTTCTATTTTTACACTGACGGCCAGCCGCACGGTCTCGAAGTGCGGGAGTCCTCAGTCGAAGAGCTCATCCGGTTCGGTGCGGAGGTGAAGGCGGCTGCTAACAAGGCGTTCCCGGTTGAACACCCGTATATTCCTGAAATCAACCACATCTACGGAACCATCATTGCCGACGCGCCGCGACACCCCGGTTCGACGCAAGCCAATTGCTGCGTCTTTGCCGACCGTGAGGTCGACAGGTCTCCGACTGGCTCTGGAACAGGTGGTCGCGTGGCGCAGTTGTACCTGCGTGGAGAGCTGGGGAAGGACGAGACGCTGGTGAACGAGTCCATCATTGGCACCGTGTTCAAGGGGCGCGTTCTGAGCGAAACGACCGTGGGTGACTTCAAGGCTGTCATCCCGGAGGTCGAAGGCAACGCCTTTGTCTGCGGCTTTGCCAACTGGATCCTGGATGAACGCGATCCACTGACTTACGGATTTCTGGTTCGATAGTCCAATTGCAGTAGTGGCACCAGGTTGGCGCGTCACGCTGTGCGATCAGCTTGACGCGCCTTTTTTCGTCACCCCAACGTTGGCGCGTGCCGCCGCGCGCCACTCGTGCTAAAGCGGCGCCCCACGACAGGCTGCAGTTGTGTGCGCTCGGTGACAGGCAATGCCGGCGTTTCAACCAGTGCTCAACAATTGTCAACGATCAAGGTGCGACGAACGAGTGTCCCTTCATGGCCGCCTGCCGCCCAATGCGACGGAAGAGCGTCACGGGCATTCAGCGGGGCTTTGGGGCGAGACGGCCGCCGATTGCCATACCAGCGGCCAGCATCGAACCATCCGTCACCCGGCTACCTCGACCCATGCGCCGACACCTTCTTGCCTTCGAAGGTTTCCTGCACACCCTGCACGCAA
>NZ_JBCHAA010000025.1:0-74585 GCF_053525655.1 Trinickia camelliae | reverse complement strand
CGTGTGAAAGTAGGTAATCGTCAGGCTCCTTACCCAAGTCCACAACCCCACCCCAAAAAGGTGGGGTTGTGACGTTTACGGGTCGGAAAAACACTCAAACGCCAATTCAATCCAGAAAGTGGCCCGCTGTAGCGGACCATTTTTGCGAACCGCTCACCCGCCCCTCCTTAAGCCTTCGCCGTAGCCAAAAAGCGCTGGGCAAGTCTCACCCAATACGTTGAACCAATGGGCAGCAATTCGTCGTTGAAGTCGTAGCTTGCGTTATGCAGCATGCATGGGCCGGCGCCGTGACCCATTTCGCGATGACCTCCGTCGCCATTGCCAATAAACGCATAGCAGCCGGGCTTCGCCAGCAGCATGAAGGAAAAATCCTCGGCGCCCATCGTCGGTTCGACAGCGTCGTCGACGTGGTCGGCGCCGGCAATTTCCCTCATGACCTCCGCGGCGAATTGCGTTTCCTTGGGGCTATTGATAGTCGGCGGGTAATTCCGGTGGAATGTCACCTCGGCAGAGCAATCGTAGGCCGAAGCTGTCGCTTCGACGATCTTTCGCATACGGGACTCGATCAAATCGAGCGTCTCGGTCGTGAACGTGCGTACGGTTCCTGCGAGCCACGCGTCATCCGGGACGACATTCACCGCATCGCCGGCGTGAATTTGGGTGATTGAAAGGACCGCCGTATCGAGCGGCTTCTTGTTCCTCGTAATAATGCTTTGCAGGGCATTCGCAATTTGAACCGCCGTGAACACAGGATCGCGACCGTTATGTGGCAACGCGGCATGCGCTCCGACGCCCTTGATCTCGATGCGAAACTCATTGCTCGACGCCATGATCGGGCCCTCGGTCACGCCAAAATAACCTGCAGGCATACCCGGCCAGTTGTGCATTCCAAATACTGCATCCACGGGGAATTTCGTAAACAGGCCGTCGTCGATCATCGCCTTTGCGCCGGCACCGCCTTCCTCGGCAGGTTGAAAGATGAAGACGATCGTTCCGTCGAAATCGCCATGTTTAGCGAGGAATTGTGCGGCGCCGAGAAGCATCGCCGTGTGTCCGTCATGGCCGCAGGCGTGCATCTTTCCCGAATTTTGCGAACGATGCTCGAAGGTGTTGAGCTCTTGAATCGGCAGGGCATCCATATCGGCGCGAAGGCCGATCGAGCGTGTCCCGGTACCACGCTTCAACACGCCGACCACCCCTGTTTTGCCCAAACCGCGGTGCACTTCAATGCCCCATTCCATCAGTTGCTGAGCAACCAAATCGGCGGTCTTGACCTCTTCGTAGCGCAACTCGGGATGCGAGTGGATCGTTCGTCGAAGCGATTGGATTTCGCCTCGCGCGGCTTGAATTTCAGGGATGAGTTTCATGATGCGTTCGGCTTCGTTGTGCGTTGCGTCTTGAAGACGGGGGATACTCGCTGAATCATTCTACGCCGAAGTGCTTTTTGGGCGACTCGACGGCGAAATCGGTCGGGACCATGGCGCATACTGGCGTAATAAAATTCCAGCGCCCAGTCGCTGGCATAATCCGCGACTCAATTCATTACCCACGATCATTACGGACACCCACGATGAATGCTCCCACCGAATTCGCTCGCGCCGTTTGCCCGCACGATTGCCCGGACACGTGTGCGATGCGGGTCACGGTGGAAGACGGACGTGCGATTAAAGTGGTCGGCGACCCGGAACATCCGCCGACGCAAGGGGTGCTGTGCACGAAAGTCAGCCGATATCCCGAGCGCGTGCACCATCCGAAGCGTTTGACGACACCGCTCAAGCGCGTCGGCCGCAAAGGCGAAGGCCAGTTCGAGCCGATCAGCTGGGATGAGGCATTCGCTCTAGCTGCGTCCCGGCTGTCCGAAATTACCAAGCGCGAGCCGCAAGCGCTATTGCCGTACAGCTACGCCGGCACAATGGGCCTGGTGCAAGGTGACAGCATCGCCCAGCGCTTTTTTCACAAGCTGGGTGCGTCGCGATTGGATCGCACGATCTGCGCGGCAGCCGGAGCGGCCGGTCTCAAATATACGTATGGCGCAAGCATCGGCATGCACACCGAGTTCTTCGAGGAGAGCGAGCTGATCTTGATCTGGGGCGCCAACCCGATCGCGTCGAACCTGCATTTTTGGACGCGCGCCCAGGAGGCGAAGCGCCGTGGCGCGCGGCTTGTCGCCATTGATCCCTATCGCTCGCTCACTGCCGAAAAGTGTCATCAGCACATCGCACTGCGCCCGGGCACGGACGCAGCGTTCGCTTTGGGGATGATGCACGTGCTGATCGTCGAAGACTTGCTCGATCACGCCTATATTGCCGAGCACACGCTTGGATTCGATGAGCTAAAGACACGTGCGCTTTCGTATCCGCCGTCGCGAGCCGCGCAGATCTGCGGCGTCGAGGAGCACGAAATCGTCGAACTCGCGCGGCTCTACGGCAAGACGCGCAAGTCCGCCATTCGCCTGAACTACGGCATGCAGCGTGTACGCGGCGGCGGCAATGCGACGCGCGCGATCGCGTGTCTGCCGTCGTTGACCGGCGCGTGGCGCGATCGTGCGGGCGGGCTGCTGCTGTCGTCGTCGGGCTGGGCACCTGTCGATACGCACGTGCTCCAGCGTCCTGACCTCATCCCGGGTTGGACGGCAAGCCAGCCCCGCGTCGTCAACATGAACGCGATCGGCGACGCCTTGCTGCACAGTGGCGACGCCCAATTCGGCCCGAAGATCGAGGCGATCGTTGTCTACAACTCGAACCCAGTCGCGGTCGCGCCGGATTCGGAACGCGTCGCGGCTGGATTTGCGCGCGAAGATCTGTTCACGATCGTCCTGGAGCATTTCCAGACCGATACGGCCGATTACGCCGATCTGCTGCTGCCGGCCACCACGCAGCTCGAACACCTCGATCTCCACAAGTCTTACGGCCATACGTATGTGATGGTGAACGAGCCGGCCATTCCACCGGTCGGTGACGCATTGCCGAACACGGAAATCTTCCGCGGCATCGCGCGGGCGATGGGCTTGCAAGAGCCGGCGCTCTACGAAAGCGACGAAGAGGTCGCGCGTACAGCGTTGCGCTGGAGCGATCCGACAATCGACGGGACCGATTGGGATTCGTTGAAGAAGGCGGGTTGGCTCAAGCTGAAGTTGCCCGATGCGCCGTTGGCCAGCGGCGGCTTTCGCACGCCGTCAGGAAAGTGCGAATTCTCGAGCCCGAGGCTGGCCGCCGAAGGCGCCGACCCGGTCCCCGACTATCTACCGCCATATGAATCCGCGGACGGTGCGCCGGAACTGGCCGCGCGCTATCCGCTCGCGATGATTTCCCCGCCCGCGCGCAATTTCCTGAACAGCAGCTTCGTCAACGTCGAGAGCCTGCGCTCGACGGAAGGCGAGCCGCATCTCGACATCCATCCGGCCGACGCGGCATCGCGCAACATCGGAGAAGGCGACATCGTGCGCGTCTATAACGATCGCGGTTCGATGCAAGTCCGGGCTCGCGTGACCGAGCGGGCGCGGGAGGGCCTCGTGGTCGGGTTGTCGATCTGGTGGAAGAAGCTCGCTCCAGACGGACGAAACGCCAACCAAGTTACAAGCCAGGCACTGACTGACTTAGGCGGTTCGGCGACTTTTTACGATTGTCTTGTCGAAGTCGCGCGCGCCTGACAATTCGTCAATTTCTCGCGTAAGCACCCGGGCACAAGTCGCCTGAGACACCAGTCAAAATTGGAGGAGCTGTTCGAGAACAGTATCTAACCCGGTTGTTTCCGCTCGGGCGAGCGGCTAGGATTCATTTTTTAGCACGACCATTCGAAAATCAGAGGAGACGCCCGATGGAAAAAATTTGGCTGAAGTCATATCCGCCTGGCGTCCCCGCCGAAATCGATCCGGCACAGTACGCTTCCGTTGGCGAATTGCTGGAAGAGAGCTTCGGCCGATACCGCGCAAAGCCCGCCTTCGTCTGCATGGGCAAAACGATGACCTACGGCGAGCTCGACGAGCAATCGCGCAAGCTCGGCGCGTGGTTCCAGTCGAAGGGGCTCGCTCGCGGCGCGCGTATCGCGATCATGATGCCGAACGTGCTGCAGTATCCGGTGGCGATCGCCGCCATCCTGCGCGCCGGATATACGGTCGTGAACGTGAATCCGCTCTATACGCCTCGCGAACTCGAGCATCAGCTCAAGGACAGCGGCGCCGAAGCCATCGTCATCCTCGAGAATTTCGCGGTGACGTTGCAGGCGGTCGTGCGCAATACGCCGATCAAGCATGTGATCGTGGCGTCGATGGGCGACTTGATGGGAGCCAAGGGGCTGCTCGTCAATTTCGTCGTGCGGCGTATCAAGAAGATGGTCCCCGCCTGGAGTTTGCCGGGGCACGTCAAATTCAACGATGCCGTCTCGGAGGGCGGGCGTCACGCCTTCAAGGCGGTGCAAGTGGAACCGAGCGACATCGCGTTCCTTCAATACACCGGCGGAACGACTGGCGTGTCCAAGGGGGCGACGCTCACCCATCGCAACATCGTCGCGAACGTTCTGCAGTCCGCGGCGTGGCATGAGCCGGCGCACGCGCTGCGAAACGACGTCGATCAGGTGATCAACGTCATCGCGCTGCCGCTCTACCACGTGTTCGCGTTGACGGTCTGCGGATTTCTCACGCTCCGCACGGGCGGGCTTGGCATCCTGATTCCGAATCCGCGCGATATCGCCGGGATGATCAAGCAGTTGAAGGGCTACGCGATCAACACGTTTCCAGCCGTCAACACGCTCTATAACGCAATGCTTAATCACCCGGACTTTCCGAAGCTGGACGTCTCGAAGCTCATGGTGGCGAACGGCGGAGGGATGGCGGTCCAGGAGGCGGTGGCGAAGCGCTGGTATGCCGCGACGAATGCACCGATCGTCGAAGGCTACGGTCTTTCCGAGACTTCGCCGTGCGTGACGTGCAATCCCGTTACCGCGACGGAATATAGCGGCACGATCGGCGTGCCGTTGCCGTCGACGGAAGTCTCGATTCGCGATGACGACGGCAACGCGTTGCCGCTCGGCCAGGCGGGCGAAATCTGCATTCGCGGGCCGCAAGTGATGGCGGGCTACTGGAACCGCCCGGACGAGACGGCGAAGGTCATGACGGCCGACGGCTTCTTCAAGTCGGGCGACATCGGCGTCATGGACGAGCGCGGCTTCGTGAAGATCGTCGATCGAAAGAAGGACATGATTCTGGTGTCGGGCTTCAATGTCTATCCGAACGAGATCGAGGATGTGGTCGCGAAGCATCCGGGGGTCTTCGAGGTCGCGGCCGTTGGCGTGCCGGACCAGCACTCGGGCGAAGCCGTGAAGCTTTTCATCGTCAAGAAGGACCCGGCGCTCACCGATACCGATGTCTTTGCGTTCTGCAAGGAGCAGCTGACCGGATACAAGCGCCCGAAGCTCATCGAGTTTCGCAACGAGCTGCCAAAGACCAATGTCGGCAAGATCTTGCGTCGCGAGCTGCGGGACGGAAGAGGTTAGAGGGGCGCAAAAGACAAGGCGCCCGAAGGCGCCTTGTGCATCCAACCCATCGTTTGTTCGTTTGCTAGAACTTGTGGCGAATGCCGACACTCGCAACCACTTGGTTTTGCGTATTCGACGGCGAAACACCGTTGATCGACGCCACGGCCGGCGTGTTCGTCGAATCATAGCCGGACGCGTGCTGCCACGCGGCGAGCCAATAGACGTCAGTGCGCTTCGACAGGAAGTAGTCGGCGCCCGCGTTGATCTGATGGTACTTGGCTCCGCTGCCGGACGGCATCGACGGCCCCTGCGTGTAGTGATAAGCGATCCCGGCGAGGAGCATCGGCGTGAGCTGGTACTTGAAGTTGACTTCGGCGTTGTTGAACGTCGCGGTACCGGCGAAGTTGCTCGGATTGAGGCCGGTCCCGCCGACAGCGCCAAGGTCCTTGAACTGCACGTTGCTATAGGTCGCGCCGACGGTCGCCGCGCCGAACGTGTAGGCGCCGCCAGCCGAAATGACTTGTAGCGTGGTCGCTGACGCGTAGCCGCCGTAAATGGGCGAGAGCTTCCCGTCAGTTCTCATGTTGTTCGACGAGGCGCTGTTGGCCGCCGTCCGCCCATCCGGGTTATTGCCAAAGAGCGAGTAATTCGGATCGCGCGCGTTCAAATACCCGACGCCCAGCTTCAGTGGACCATTTGCGTAACCCGCGCCGACCGAAAAGATCTGATTGCGGCTGTAGTCACCTGCGATCCCACCCAGGCTGTACAACCCGGTGAACGTGAGGCCGGCGTAATTCGCGCTCGTATACTTGATCGCGTTGTTCACACGGTGCCGGTTGTTCAGATTGTCCAGATCGCCCGGGTGTGCGCCGGCGTAACCCGCCCATTGGCTGCCGCTCGCCAGCGGGCCGACCATATCGACGACGGAATCATACTGGCGCCCCAGCGTGAGTTTGCCGTACTTGTCGCTGGACAGGCCGACGAACGCCTGGCGGCCAAACTCGCTGCCGCCTTGGCCGAGCCTGCCGCTTTCGATGGCGAAGCCGTTTTCCAGCACAAACAACGCTTTCAGTCCGCCTCCGAGGTCCTCAGCGCCCTGCAGCCCGAAGCGATTGCCCTGCATGCTGCCGCCTGATTGCCGGTACTCCTGGTGTCCGCCGCTATTGTTGTTGAGAGTGATGCCGGCATCGACGACGCCATACAACGTCACGCTACTCTGAGCGTAGGTGTTGGCGGTCAATGAACTTAGCGCGGCGAGTGCGAAAAGCGACTTCTTCATCCGATGTATCTCCCTGGATTTACTTGTCTTTTTGAGAAGCTGATAATTTTGGAATGCTAAATATCAAGCAGCCTTGAGCTCCGCGAGAAGCGGGACGTACTGTAGCAAAGCGCATAGTTATGAAAAACAAAAGAAAGCCATTCGGAAGCTTTCTGTTTCATTTGTGCGACATCGTCTAAACTTAAGGGTTTACCGGTCTTTCAAGGTCGAGCGAAAGTGCGGGGAAAGCATCGCAGCCGCGAACGCTTTCGATGCGAGTGGGATGTATGCACCGCTTGAGCCATGCCGAATCAGGGAGAAGTGGATGACGCTAGACGAGTTGATCACCGAATTTGACCGGGGTTTGCGGTCGATGGCAGGCGTTAGTCGCATGAGCCGTCCCGTTCCGGCGCCTCCCGTTGCGGAAGCCGAACCCGCCGAGCCAGTTCAGTTGACGCCAACAGAGCGCGCGCATTCCGCCGGACTGATGCGCGTCAATCACGTCGGCGAAGTGTGTGCGCAGGCGCTTTATCAAGCGCAAAAGCTGGCGACCAACTCGCCGACGCTCAAGGCGGCCTTCGACCATGCGGCAAGCGAGGAGGAAGACCATCTGGCGTGGACTGCAAAACGGCTTGTCGAGCTCGACTCGCGTCCGAGCTTGCTCAATCCGCTCTGGTACACCGGTGCGCTTGCCATCGGATTCGCGGCGGGCAGCCTTGGCGACAAAGTGAGCCTCGGCTTCATGGCCGAGACCGAGCGCCAGGTCGAGAAGCATCTGGAGAGCCATCTGAAGAAGCTGCCGGAGGCTGACCACGAGTCGCGCGCGATCGTTGATCAAATGCGAATCGACGAGGTGTCGCACGGCAAGACCGCGACGGAATCGGGCGGTGTCGAGCTGCCTTTTCCGGTTCGCGCGCTGATGAAAGCCGCGTCGAAAGTCATGACTCGCACCGCCTACTACGTTTGAAGAAATAAGCAACGGACGATGCGCCCTGCATCGTCCACCCCCGCCTTCGAAATTCGCTCAGTCTCCACCTCTCCCACCTCCCAGAACGCTTTTCGCCCACGCTTTTGCCCCGAGCTTTTCACGTATCACCTTCACAACATTCACTAGCTCATTCATTTATAACGTTTTTCGGTTTTCTTGCGCGACATGAAAGACCGAGCGTAAGTCCTTGTTCTAACTAACAAAATTCGTCAAAAAAACGGGCTTCTCCCTTGACCGGCCTTAGGCCTTACTCTAAAGTGGGAGACAGTGTGAGAAAGTGTATTTTTGTGTGATTTATCGGGCCGATTCGGCTAGATTTTCGAGATCGCGCGAGCGTGGCACGGTGCGCTGAACGGGGAGAAGAAAGTGTTCCAAGGGGCGTCGGCGCTGACGCTCGATGCGAAAGGGCGGATGTCGGTTCCGTCTCGCTATCGGGAAGCGCTGCAAGGACAGGCAGAAGGACGGGTGACGCTGACCAAGCACCCGGACGGCTGCCTGTTGCTGTTTCCGCGCCCGGAGTGGGAACTCTTCCGTCAAAAGATCGCCGCGCTGCCGATGGATGCGCACTGGTGGCGCCGGATTTTTCTCGGCAACGCGTCGGATATCGATCTCGACAGCGCAGGCCGGATTCTCGTGTCGCCCGAATTGCGTTTGGCCGCCGGGCTGGAGAAAGAAGTCATGTTGTTGGGCATGGGCAGCCACTTCGAGCTGTGGGATGCGCAGACGTACGCCGCCAAGGAGCAGGCGGCGATGGCGCAGGGCATGCCGGATGCCTTGAAGAATTTCACGTTCTGATCGCGGTTTAGATATAGGGCACCTGCGATGGGAAACGAATTGCAGCATCGCACGGTGCTGCTGGAAGAAGCGGTCGATGCGCTCATCACGCGGCCGGACGGCGTCTATGTGGACGGGACGTTCGGGCGTGGCGGGCACAGCCGGGCGGTGTTGGACCGGTTGAGCGAGACGGGCCGGTTGATTGCGTTCGACAAGGACCCGCAAGCCATCGCCACGGCGCAGGCGATCGCGGACACGCGTTTTGAGATTGTGCACGAGAGTTTTGCCGCGCTTGGCCGCGAGGTTGCGGCGCGCGGGGTAGGGCGGGTGTCGGGGGTATTGCTGGATCTGGGCGTGTCGTCGCCGCAAATCGACGATCCGGAGCGGGGCTTCAGTTTCCGCGCCGACGGCCCCCTCGACATGCGGATGGACCCGACGCGCGGCGAGTCCGCAGCCGACTGGCTCGCGCGGGCAACGCAGCAGGAACTGACGGAGGTGATACGAGATTATGGGGAAGAACGGTTTGCTGTTCAGATTGCAAAGGCGCTTGTTGCTCGCCGGGCAGAGTCCGACCGTCTTGGGCCTCTCGTCACCACGGGGGAGCTTGCCCAAATCGTGGCTCACGCCGTCAAGACACGTGAGAAGGGTAAGGACCCGGCAACCCGCACCTTTCAGGCTATACGGATTCACGTCAATCAAGAGCTTGCGGAGCTGCAAGTCGTACTAGAGGCTGCATTGTCGTTGTTGGAGCAAGGGGGGCGGCTGGTGGTCATCAGCTTTCATTCGCTCGAGGACCGGATCGTCAAGCGATTCATGCAGGCGCACGCGAGTGCGCCGGCGGTCGACCGCCGCCTGCCGATTCGCGCTGTCGACCTGCCCAGCCCTCCGCTCAAGCTGCTCGGCCGCGTGTTCGCGAGCGACGCCGAAGTCGAGGCCAATCCGCGCGCCCGCTCGGCGGTGATGCGCGTCGCGGAGCGCCTCGCGCCATGAGCCGCTTCAATATCTTCCTTTTGATCGTCGTCCTTGGCTGTGCGTTGTCGGTCGTCAATGCGACGAACCAGCAGCGCCAGATCTTCATTGAATTGCAGCGCGCGCAAGCCCAGGAGCGGCAGCTCCAGCAAGACTACGCGCAGCTTCAATATCAGCAGAGCGCGATGTCGAAGACGTCGCGCATCGAGCAGATCGCCACCGATTCGCTCAAGATGGCGCCCGTCATGACCGGCCGCACGCAGTATCTGACGCTCGCGCCGGGCGCGGCGACGGCCGAGGATGCGCCTGTGCCGACCGCCGCGCCCGCTTCTGCGCCGGTCGCGCCGCGCAGTGGGAGCAAGCGATGAAAAAGGCGCAGAACCGCAAGAGCGTGTCGTACTCGGCGAGCCCGGTGCTCTCCGTACGCCTGCCCATGTGGCGCTCGAAGCTCGTCGTGTTTCTGCTGTTCATGGCCTTCGTCGCGCTCGCCGGGCGCGCGTTCTGGATTCAGGGGCCGGGCAATTCGTTCTATCTGAAGCAGGGCGAAAGCCGCTACCAACGCACGATCGAAATGCCGGCCACGCGCGGCAAGATTCTCGATCGCAACGGTCTCGTGCTCGCGACGAGCCTGCCGGTGCGCGCGATCTGGGCGATTCCCGAATCGGTGCCGGATGACCTCGGCGCGGACAAGCTCGCGCAGCTCTCGAAGCTGCTCGATATGACGCAAACCGAGTTGCGCGCGAAGCTCTCCGAAGACAAGACCTTCGTCTACGTCAAGCGGCAGGTGCCGGTCGACGTCGCCGACAAAGTCACCGCGCTCGATATCCCGGGCATCTACCAGCGCCCCGAGTACAAGCGGTTTTATCCGGAAGGCGAAATCACGGCCCACCTGATCGGCTTCACGAATGTCGAGGACGAAGGCCAGGAAGGCGTCGAGCTCGGCGATCAGAAAATCCTCGTGGGGACGCCGGGCATCCGTCACGTGATCAAGGACCGGATGGGCCGCGTGATCGAGGACGTCGACGAGACCGTCGTGCCGCACAACGGCGCGGACGTCGAATTGTCGATCGACAGCAAGATCCAATACATTGCGTACGCCAACCTGAAGGCGGCCGTCGAGAAGTTCAAGGCGAAGGCCGGCGCGGCGATGGTGGTCGACGTGCAGACCGGGAACGTGCTCGCGCTCGTCAATTATCCGACCTACAACCCGAACGACCGCTCGCACCTGACCGGCGAGCAGTTGCGCAATCGGATCATGACCGACGTGTTCGAGCCGGGCTCGATCATGAAGCCGTTTACGGTGTCGCTCGCGCTCGATCTGCACCGCGTGACGCCGAATACGCTGGTCGATACCGGCAATGGCCACTTCACGCTCGACGGCGCGCCGATCACCGACGACAGCGGGTTCGGCGTGCTGACGGTCGGCGGCGTGATTCAGAAGTCGAGCAACATCGGCGCGACGAAGATCGCGATGACGCTCAAGCCGGAAGAGATGTGGAATATGTATACGAGCATCGGCCTTGGCCAGGCGCCGAAGGTCGGTTTCCCAGGCGCGGCGCCCGGGCGCTTGCGTCCGTGGAAAAGCTGGCGGCGCATCGAGCAGGCGACGATGTCGTACGGCTACGGCTTGTCCGTGTCGCTGTTCCAGCTCGCGCGCGCGTACACCGCTATTGCGCACGACGGTCAGATCATGCCGGTATCGATCTTCAGGACGCCGGGCGACCAGCCCGCGTCCGGTCCCCAAATCTTCTCGCCGACGACGGCGCGCGAAGTCCGTACGATGCTCGAATCGGTGGTCACGGCGCAAGGCACGTCGCCCGATGCGGCGGTGCCGGGTTACCGCGTCGGCGGCAAGAGCGGTACCGCGTATAAGCACGGCCCGCACGGCTACGACAAATCGAAGTACCGCGCCTCGTTCGTCGGCATGGCGCCGATGCCGAACCCGCGCATCGTCGTCGCGGTGTCCGTCGACGAGCCGACCGCCGGTAGCCACTTCGGCGGCCAGGTTTCGGGGCCGGTGTTCTCGGCGATCGCCGGCGATACGCTGCGCTCGTTGAACGTGCCGCCCGATATGCCCGTCAAGCAGCTCGTCGTGTCGGACGATTCGGCGACAGCTGCGCCGGCTGCGGGTGCGTCAGCGGTTGCCGTAGCACAGAAGACGGCCGCGGTTCACGGCAACGCCAAGCCGACGACGACGGTCGCCAACCATGGCGACGCCAAGAAGATCAAAGTGTCCGATAACGCAAAGATTCGCCCAGGAGTCGTCCGATGAGCGCTGCTCGCCGTCAACACCCGGCGCACCAGCAGATCGCCGATGTGCTCGACTGGTTGCGCGCGCACGCCGCGCCCGGTGCGAACCTGCACGCCGATACGCGCACGATCGCGGCCGGCGACGTGTTTCTCGCTTATGCCGTCGACGGCGCCGATAACCGTCCGTTCATCGACAGCGCGATCGAGCGCGGCGCCGCAGCCGTGCTGTTTCAGCCCGAAAGCTTCGATGGCGCGGTAGATCCGGAGCTGACGCTCGCCGTGCCCGCGCTGAATGAACTGGCCGGGGCCATCGCAAGCGGCTGGTACGGCTCTCCGAGCGAGGCGATGCTCGCAGTGGGCGTGACGGGCACGAACGGCAAGACGTCGTGCTCGCAATGGATCGCGGCGGCGCTGACCGCCGCCGGAAAGCCGTGCGCAATCATCGGCACGCTCGGCAGCGGCATGCCGGGGCACCTCGTCCACACCGGCTTCACGACACCGGACGCGCCGCAGTTGCAGCGCAGCCTAGCGCAGCTTCACGCAGCGGGCGCGCAGGCGGTGGCGATGGAAGTGTCGTCGCATGCGTTGCATCAGGGGCGCGTGACCGGCACGGCGTTCGATATCGCCGTCTTCACGAATCTCACGCAGGACCACCTCGACTATCACGGCACGTTCGCCGCGTATGAGGCGGCGAAGGCGCGCCTGTTCGACTGGCCGGACCTGCGCTGCGCCGTCATCAACCGCGACGACGAAGCGGGGCGGCGCCTCATCGCGCAAACGCGCGGCAAGGTGCGCACGATCGCGTACGGCATCGACACGGCAGTCGACGGTGCTCCGCCAGCCGATGCGTTGCTGCTTGCCTCGCGCGTTCGCGCGACGCCGGTCGGCACGGCGTTCCACCTGGCGTCCGATTGGGGCGCGGCCGATGTCGAAGTCGCGACGCTCGGCGCGTTCAACGTCAGCAATCTGCTCGGCGTGCTCGGCGCGCTGCTCGCCGCCGACGTGCCGTTCGCGACCGCGCTTGCGGAATTGTCGAAGCTCGAACCGGTCAACGGCCGCATGCAGCGGCTCGGCGGCCGGCTGCAGAACGACGAGCCGCTCGTCGTGATCGACTACGCGCACACGCCGGACGCGCTCGAGAAAACGCTCGAAGCGCTGCGCCCGATCGCGAGCGCGCGCGGTGGCGAACTCGTCTGCATGTTCGGCTGCGGCGGCGATCGCGATGCGACGAAGCGTCCGCTGATGGGCGCGATCGCCGAGCGGCTTGCCGACTCGGTCGTCGTGACGAGCGACAACCCGCGCAGCGAAGATCCGCAGTCGATCATCGATCAAATCGTTGCCGGCATGAAGGACGCGGGCAAGGCCCGCCGCATCGAGGATCGCGCGAGCGCGATCCTGCAGGCCGTGCGCAGCGCGGCGCGCGAAGATGTTGTGGTGCTGGCCGGCAAAGGTCACGAAGCCACGCAGGAAATCATGGGTAAGAAGCGCGCCTTCTCCGATCAGGACCACGCCCGTCTCGCGCTTGCCGCGCGGGCGACGCACACTCGTGGAGGCGGCGAATGACGATGTTCTCGCTGAATGAAGCGGCTCAAGAGATCGCTGGCGCAACGGTGCTGGGCGATGGCGCGACCACCTTCGAGCGCGTTGCCACCGACAGCCGCACCACCGGCCCTGGCGATTTGTTCGTCGCGCTGAAGGGCGACCGGTTCGACGCGCACGACTTCCTGCCGGAAGTCGCCGAGCGCGGCGTGAGCGCGGTGCTGGTGACGCGCAGCCCGGGCGAATGGCGCGTGCCGGCGCTGCGGGTTCCCGATACGCGCGAGGCGCTCGGCGCACTGGCGCGCGCGTGGCGCCGCCGTTTTGCGATTCCGCTGGTTGCGGTCACGGGCAGCAACGGCAAGACGACGGTCAAGGAAATGATCTCGTCGATCTTCGCGGCGGCCGTGGGCCAAGAGGCACGGCTCGCGACGGCCGGCAACTTCAACAACGAGATCGGCCTGCCGCTGACGCTGTTTCGTCTAACCGAAGCGCACAAGCTCGCTGTCGTCGAACTCGGGATGAACCATCCCGGCGAGACCGACGTGCTTGGCAAGATCGCCGAGCCGACCGTCGCGCTCGTCAACAACGCGCAGCGCGAGCATCAGGAATTCATGGCGACGGTCGAGGCGGTCGCGCTCGAGCACGCGAGCGTGATCCACGCGCTCGGGCCCGCGGGCGTCGCGGTGTTTCCGGCCGAAGACGCCTACGCGGTCATCTGGCGCATCGCCGCAACCGGCAATCGCATCGTCGATTTCGCGTTGAACGCTGCGGACCGCACGACGGCTGCAGCGGTGACGGGCGAACTCGAAGGCAACCGGTTGCGCGTCTCGACGCCCGACGGCGCGTTCGAAGCCGTGCTGCAGGTGCTCGGCGAGCACAACGCGCGCAACGCGCTCGCAGCGACGTCGGCGGCGGTCGCGGCCGGCGTGCCGCTCGACGCGATCAAGCGCGGCCTCGAGGCGTTCGAGCCGGTGAAAGGCCGTCTGCAAGTGAAGCGCGCGGCCCTCGGTTCGCTCGCGGGGGCCACGGTCATCGACGATACGTACAACGCGAATCCCGATTCGATGCGCGCCGCGATCGACGTGCTCGCCGCACAGGCCGCGCCGCGCGTGCTCGTGATGGGCGACATGGGCGAAGTGGGCGACGAAGGCCCGGCGTTTCATCGCGAAGTCGGCGCCTATGCGCGCGAGCGCGGCATCGATGCGCTCTATGCGCTCGGCGATGCGTCGCGCGACGCCTGCAGCGCGTTCAACGCTGGCGGAGCGAGCGCGGGCCCGGCTCAAGGTGCGCACCATTTCGACGATATCCCGTCATTGGTCGCGTACCTGCTGCAAGCCGGATTCGGCGCGCACGCGACGCTGCTCGTCAAAGGTTCGCGCTTCATGAAGATGGAGCGTGTGGTGGAAGCGGTAATCGCTTCGCAATTGCAACCTGCCGCACCGGGCACGACGCCTGGCGCACACTGAAAGAGAAGGACCGGCAATGCTATTGGTACTGGCGCAATGGCTGCAGAATGACGCAAGCTTCTTGCGCGTGTTCAGTTACCTGACGTTTCGAGCGGTCGCGGCGAGCATCACCGCGCTCGTGATCGGGCTCGTCCTCGGTCCGTGGGTGATCCGCAAGCTGACCGCGATGAAGGTCGGCCAGGCCGTGCGCAAGGACGGCCCGCAGACGCACCTCGTCAAATCCGGCACGCCGACGATGGGCGGCGTGCTGATTCTGATCGGCATCGCCATCTCGACGCTCTTGTGGGCCGATCTCACGAACCGCTTCATCTGGATCGTGATGCTCGTCACGTTCGGCTTCGGCGTGATCGGTTGGGTCGACGACTATCGCAAGGTCGTCTACAAGGACCCGCGCGGGATGTCGTCGCGCGAGAAGTATTTCTGGCAGTCGGTGATCGGCTTGTTCGCGGCGGTGTATCTCGCGTTTTCCGTGTCCGAAGCGAGCAACGTGCGCGTTTTCGATCTGTTCATGGACTGGGTGCGTAGCGGCTTCTCGATCGGTCTGCCGCCGCACGCCGACCTGATGCTGCCGTTCCTGAAGTCGATCAGCTACCCGCTCGGCGTCTGGGGCTTCATCGCGCTCACCTATTTCGTGATCGTCGGCGCGAGCAACGCGGTCAACCTCACCGACGGTCTCGACGGCCTCGTCATCATGCCGGTCGTGCTCGTGGGCGGCTCGCTCGGCGTGTTCGCCTACGTGATGGGCAGCTCGATCTACTCGAAATACCTGCTGTTCCCGCACATCGCGGGCGCAGGCGAATTGATGATCTTCTGCTCGGCGATGGGCGGCGCGGGTCTTGCCTTCCTCTGGTACAACACGCACCCCGCGCAGGTGTTCATGGGCGATGTCGGCGCGCTGGCGCTCGGCGGCGCGCTCGGCACCATCGCCGTGATCGTGCGCCAGGAGATCGTGCTCTTCATCATGGGCGGCATCTTCGTGGCGGAGACACTGTCGGTGATGTTGCAGGTCACCTGGTTCAAGTACACCAAACGCCGCTATGGCGAAGGGCGCCGCATCTTCAAGATGGCGCCGCTCCATCACCATTTCGAATTGTCGGGCTGGAAAGAGACGCAGGTGGTCGTGCGTTTCTGGATCATCACGTTGATGTTGTGCCTGTTCGGTCTGTCCACCCTCAAGCTGCGGTAAAGGAAAGCAAGCGATGTTTGGCGAGATGTTTGTCGATCGGCAAAGTCCGATGGTGCTCGTGCTGGGGCTCGGTGAATCCGGCCTCGCGATGGCGCGCTGGTGCGCGCGGCACGGGTGCCGGCTGCGCATTGCCGATACGCGCGAGGCGCCGCCGAACCTTTCCGCGCTCGAGGCGCACCGGATCGATGCCGAGTTCATCGGCGGCGCGTTTTCGCCCGCGCTGCTCGACGGCGGAATCGAACTCGTCGCGATCAGCCCGGGCTTGTCGCCGCTTGCCGAGGACCTGCTGCCGCTGATTACGAGCGCGCGCGAACGCGGCATTCCGGTGTGGGGCGAGCTCGAATTCTTCGCCCAGGCGCTCAAGAAACTCGGCGAGAGCGGTTACGCGCCGAAGGTGATCGCGATCACCGGCACGAACGGCAAGACCACGACGACGAGCCTCACGGGCCTGCTGTGCGAACGCGCGGGCAAAAAGGTCGCGGTGGCGGGCAACATCAGCCCGGCCGCGCTCGACAAGCTCACGGAAGCGATCGACAACACCGCGCTGCCCGACGTGTGGGTGCTCGAGCTGTCGAGCTTCCAGCTCGAAACCGCGCATACGTTCGCGCCGGATGCGGCGGTCGTGTTGAACATCACGCAAGATCACCTCGACTGGCACGGCGGCCTCGATGCTTACGCCGCCGCGAAGGGCCGCATCTTCGGGCCGCAGACGGTGCGCGTGCTCAACCGCGACGATGCACGCGTGATGGCGCTCGCGCCTGCTGCGGACGCCGCGAAACAAGCTGGCGAAAGCGCCGCCGCCCAAGCGGTGACGTTCGGCCTGAACGAGCCGGTGCACGTCGGCGACTACGGCCTGTTGCGCGAAAACGGCATGAACTGGCTCGTCGAAGCGCACGATCGCGATCCTGCCGATGAGCCAACGTCGACCCGCCGACGCAAGAACGAATCCACCGCGCCACGCGATCTCGGGTTGAAGCGCCTTATGCCGGCCGACGCCTTGCGCATCCGCGGTCTGCACAACGCCGCGAACGCGCTCGCCGCATTCGCGCTGGCCCGCGCGATCGGCTTGCCAGCGGCGCCGCTGTTGCACGGCTTGCGCGAGTATCGCGGCGAGCCGCATCGCGTCGAGCTGATCGCGTCGGTCGATGGCGTCGACTATGTCGACGACAGCAAGGGCACGAACGTCGGCGCGACGGTAGCCGCGCTCGACGGTCTCGCGCAGCGCGCGATCCTGATCGCGGGCGGCGACGGCAAAGGACAAGATTTCGCGCCGCTCGAAGCGCCGGTCGCGCGCTGGTGCCGCGCGGTGATGCTGATCGGCCGCGACGCCCCGCAGATCCGCGACGCGCTCGCCGACAGCGGCGTGACGCTCGCCGACCACGCAACGCTCGAAGCCGCGACCCGCGCGGCCGCCGCGCTGGCGGAGCCGGGCGACGCCGTGCTGCTGTCGCCGGCCTGTGCAAGCTTCGACATGTTCAAGGGCTATGCCCATCGCGCGGCGGTCTTCCGCAGCGCGGTGGAAGACATCGCCGCGGAACGGGGGACGATGCTATGAGCTGGTCCGAACGTTTCGGCTCGCGCCTGTCAGGACAACGCGGCTCGGTCGGCAAGGCCGAAGATGCCGGCGGCGCATCGGGAAGCGGTCTCGCGAGCGCCGTGAGCGGCATGCGTCCGATGCGCTCGCGCATGCTCGACTACGACCATTCGCTCCTGTGGGTCGTGATCGCGCTGCTCGGGCTCGGTGTGGTGATGGTCTACTCGGCGTCGATCGCGATGCCGGATTCGCCGAAGTACGCGTCGTACCACGACTACGCGTTTCTCGTGCGCCATATCGCGTCGCTCGGGGTCGCGACGATCGCGGCCGTGATCGCGTTCAAGGTGCCGATCTCGGTCTGGGACAAGTACGCGCCCAAGCTCTTCCTGATCGCGCTGGTCGGTCTCGTGATCGTGCTGATTCCGCACATCGGCAAGGGCGTGAACGGCGCGCGCCGCTGGATTCCGCTCGGCATCACGAACATGCAGCCGTCGGAAATCATGAAGCTCGCCGTGACGATCTACGCGGCGAACTACACGGTGCGCAAGCAGGAATACATGCACAGCTTCGCGAAGGGCTTCTTGCCGATGGCGTTCGCGGTCGGCGTGGTCGGCGCGTTGCTACTGCTCGAGCCGGACATGGGCGCGTTCATGGTGATCGCCGCGATCGCGATGGGCGTGCTGTTCCTCGGCGGCGTGAACGGCAAGCTGTTCGGCGGGCTGGTCGCGACGGCGGTGGGCACCTTCACGATTCTGGTCTGGGCGTCGCCATGGCGGCGTGAGCGGATCTTCGCGTACCTCGATCCGTGGGACGACCGCTACGCGCAGGGCAAGGCGTATCAATTGACGCACTCGCTGATCGCGTTCGGCCGCGGCGAGTGGTTCGGCGTGGGCCTGGGCGGTAGCGTCGAGAAGCTCAACTATCTGCCGGAAGCGCATACCGACTTCATTCTTGCCGTGATCGGCGAGGAGCTGGGTTTCGTCGGCGTGATGGTCGTGATCCTGCTGTTCTACTGGATCGTGCGCCGCTCGTTCGAGATCGGCCGTCAGGCGCTCGCACTCGACCGCACGTTTGCCGGCTTGATGGCGAAGGGCATCGGCCTGTGGTTCGGCGCGCAGACCTTCATCAACATGGGAGTGAACCTCGGCCTTCTGCCGACCAAGGGCCTGACCTTGCCGCTCGTCAGCTACGGCGGCTCGGGCATTTTGCTGAACTGCGTCGCGCTGGCGGTGCTGATGCGCGTCGACTATGAGAACCGTGTGCTGATGCGCGGGGGCAAAGTATGAGCACGACCCCGCAACGCACGTTGATGGTGATGGCCGGCGGCACCGGAGGACACGTGTTCCCCGGGCTCGCGGTCGCGCACCGGATGCGCGCATGGGGCTGGCGCGTCGTGTGGCTCGGCAATCCTGCGGGCATGGAAGCGACGCTTGTGCCGAAGCACGGTATTCCGATGGAGTTCGTGCGCTTCGGCGGGTTGCGCGGCAAGGGTCTGCGCACCAAGCTCGCTCTGCCGCTGAATCTGCTGCGCGCGTGCCTTGAAAGCCGGCAGGCGCTCAAGCGCGTGAAGCCTGATGTCGTGCTCGGCATGGGCGGCTACATCACGTTTCCGGCTGGCGTGATGACCGCGCTTTCGGGCCGCCCGCTCGTACTGCACGAACAGAATTCGATTGCGGGTCTTGCGAACAAAGTGCTTGCCAAGCTCGCGCGGCGCGTGCTCGTTGCGTTCCCGAATGCGCTGCCGAATGCCGAATGGACCGGCAATCCGATTCGCGAGGAACTTGCGCGCGCTTTGGCACCCAAAGAGCGCTACGCAGCTCGCAGCGGTCCGCTCAATGTGCTGGTCGTCGGCGGCAGTCTCGGGGCGGCGGCGTTGAATGAAGTCGTGCCGCGCGCGGTAGCGCTGCTGGCGCCGAACGAGCGTCCGCGCATCGTGCATCAGGCGGGCGCCAAGCACATCGACGCGTTGCGCGCGAATTACGAAGCAGCTGGTTTGCAACCGGGCGACGACCTGCAGCTCATGCCGTTCATCGACGACATGGCGAAGGCTTATGAGACAGCCGATCTCGTGATTTGCCGTTCGGGCGCGATGACGGTTGCCGAGATCGCAGCGGTCGGCGTGGCGGCGCTCTTTGTGCCGTTCCCGTACGCGGTCGACGATCACCAGACGACGAACGCCCAATTCCTGTCGGAGCAGGGTGGGGCGGTGTTGGTGCAGCAGCGCGATTTGTCGGCGGAAAAGCTCGCCGACTGGTTGCGCAGCCAGTCGCGCGAATCGCTCGCGGAAATGGCCGAGCGCTCGCGCGCGCTGGCAAAACCGGATGCCACCGATCGCGTCGCGCAGGTTTGCGCGGCTGTGGCGCTTGCGCGCCAGGAAGGAATGAAATGAAACACATCGTCAAACACATCCATTTTGTCGGGATCGGCGGCGCGGGCATGAGCGGCATCGCCGAGGTGCTCGTCAATCTCGGGTACCACGTGAGCGGGTCCGACCTCACGAACAACGGCGTGACCGACCGGCTCGCCACGCTCGGCGCGCGCATCGCGCTCGGTCATGACGCCGCGAACATCGAGGGCGCGGATGCGGTCGTGGTGTCGACGGCCGTGCGCAGCGACAACCCTGAAGTGCTCGCCGCGCGCCACCGCCGCATTCCGATCGTGCCGCGCGCGGTGATGCTCGCGGAGCTGATGCGCTTGAAGCAAGGCATCGCGATCGCCGGCACCCACGGCAAGACCACGACGACCTCGCTCGTCGCGAGCGTGCTCGCCGCGGGCGGGCTCGATCCGACGTTCGTGATCGGCGGGCGCCTGATCAGCGCGGGCGCGAACGCGCGGCTCGGCACGGGCGACTTCATCGTCGCCGAAGCCGACGAGTCGGACGCGTCGTTCCTGAATCTCTTCCCGGTGATCGAAGTCATCACGAACATCGACGCCGACCACATGGACACCTACGGCCACGATTTCGCTCGGCTCAAGCAGGCGTTCATCGAGTTCACGCACCGGTTGCCGTTCTATGGCATCGCCGTGCTGTGCGTCGACGATCCGAACGTGCGCGAGATTTTGCCGTTCGTGTCGAAGCCGATCATCCGTTACGGTTTTGCGCCCGACGCGCAGGTGCGCGCGGTCAACGTGACGGCGCACGACGGCCGCATGCATTTCACGGCGATGCGCGAAGACGCGGCGCCGCTCGACATCGTTTTGAACATGCCGGGCACGCACAACGTGCAGAACGCGCTCGCGGCGATTGCGATTGCGACTGAACTTGAGGTCACGGATGCCGATATCCAGCGAGCGCTCGCGGAATTCAACGGCGTCGGCCGGCGTTTTCAGCGCTACGGCGAGGTGGCCGTCGCGGGCGGCGGCAACTACACGCTGATCGACGACTACGGCCATCACCCGGTCGAAATGGCGGCCACGATCGCGGCCGCCCGCGGCGCGTTCCCCGACAAGCGTCTGGTGCTGGCGTTCCAGCCGCACCGCTTCACCCGCACGCGCGACTGCTTCGAGGATTTCGTCAAGGTGCTCTCGACGGTCGACGCGCTGGTGCTGACCGAAGTCTACGCAGCCGGCGAAGCGCCGATCGTCGCCGCCGACGGCCGCGCGCTCGCGCGCGCGATCCGCGTGGCGGGCAAGGTCGAACCGGTGTTCGTCGAGACGGTGGATGAAGTGCCGGAGGCGCTGTCGACGGTCGTGCGCGACGGCGATGTGGTGATCACGATGGGTGCGGGCTCGATCGGCGGTGTGCCGGGACGGCTCGCGCAACAGGTTGCGCAATGAGCGCGGAATTAATCGTGCAAGAAGCGAAGGTGTGACATGAGCGGTATCGATCCGAAACTCTTTGGCAAGGTTGCAGTGCTGCTCGGCGGCGTGTCCGCGGAGCGCGAGGTGTCGCTCAATTCCGGCCGGCTCGTGCTGCAGGGGTTGCGCGACGCGGGCGTCGACGCGCATCCGTTCGATCCGTCCGAGCGGCCGCTGTCGGCATTGAAGGACGAAGGCTTCGTGCGCGCGTTCAACGCACTGCACGGCGGCTACGGCGAGAACGGCCAGATCCAGGGCGCGCTCGATTTCTACGGCATCAAGTACACGGGCAGCGGCGTGCTCGGCTCGGCGCTCGGGCTCGACAAGTTCCGCACCAAGCTCGTGTGGCAGCAGACGGGCGTGCCGACGCCGCCGTTCGAAACGGTGATGCGCGGCGACGACTACGCGGCGCGCGCCGCGGACATCGTCGCGAAGCTCGGCGTGCCGCTGTTCGTGAAGCCGGCGTGCGAGGGATCGAGCGTCGCGGTGATCAAGGTGAAGAGCGCCGACGCGCTGCCGGCCGCGCTCGAGGAAGCCGCGAAGTTCGACAAGATCATCGTCGTCGAGAAAAGCATCGAAGGCGGCGGCGAGTACACCGCGTGCATCGCGGGCGATCTGGATCTGCCGCTGATCCGCATCGTGCCGGCGGGCGAGTTCTACGACTACCACGCGAAGTACATCGCCAACGACACGCAATACCTGATTCCGTGCGGCGTGTCGCCGGAACAGGAAGCGCGCTTGAAGAAGCTGGCGCGCCGCGCGTTCGACGTGATCGGCTGCACCGATTGGGGCCGCGCCGATTTCATGCTCGATGCGAACGGCGACCCGTACTTCCTTGAAGTGAACACGGCGCCGGGCATGACGGACCACTCGCTGCCGCCGAAGGCGGCGCGCTCGGTCGGCATCAGCTATCAGGAACTGGTCGTCGCCGTGTTGGCGCTGACCTTGAAGAACTAACGCAAGGGATCGACGCAGCAACATGTGGAATAACGTTCGCCAGCTCAACTTCGCCGCCAACGCGCTGTACGCGTTGCTGGCGCTCGTGCTGCTGGCGGCGGGCGGTTACTGGCTGATCCAGCGCCCGAACTTCGCGCTGCGCGAGATCCAGATCGATGGCGATACCGATCACATCAATTCGCCGACGGTGCGCGCGAGCGTCGTCGGCCACTTGAAGGGCAATTTCTTCACGGTCGATCTCGACTCGGCGCGGCAGCAGTTCGAGCAGATGCCGTGGGTGCGCCGCGCGAGCGTGCGCCGGGTCTGGCCGAATGCGCTGGCTGTCACGCTCGAGGAGTACAAACCGCTTGGCACGTGGGGCGCCGATCAATTGGTGAGCGTCGACGGCGAGCTCTTCACGGCGAACCAGGGCGAGCTCGACGAGGAGCTGCCCGCGTTCGACGGCCCGGACGGTACGGCGAAAGAGGTCGTCGCGCGTTATCAGGACTTCAAGAAGTGGTACGCGCCGCTGGGCGCGACGCCGGAAGAGGTGACGCTGTCGCCGCGCTACGCGTGGACGGTGAAGCTCTCGAACGGCACGGAAATCGAATATGGCCGAGAACGCAACCCGCAGACGCTCGCTGACCGCAGCCGCCGGCTGATCGAGGCGTGGGCGGCTGTGACGCAGCGTTGGGGAAAGGATATCGAATACGCTGACCTGCGCTATCCGAACGGGTTTGCGGTTCGCGCGGCGGGCATGCGCTTCATCAGCGATACCGACAAGGCCAAGAAGCAATGACATCACACGCACACGCAATGAGCACGCTATGAGCAAAGACTATAAAGACCTGCTGGTTGCCCTCGACATCGGGACGGCGAAGGTGGTGGCTGTCGTCGCCGAGTTGAAGGGCGAAGGCTATTACGAGGTGATCGGCCTCGGCCAGAGCGAGTCGAAGGGTCTCAAGAAAGGCGTGGTGGTCAACATCGAAGCCACCGTGCAATCGATCCAGCGCGCCCTCGAAGAGGCCGAGCTGATGGCCGACTGCAAGATCACGAACGTGTTCACGGGGATCGCGGGCAGCCACATTCGCAGCTTCAATTCGAGCGGGATGGTGGCGATCAAGGATAAGGAAGTGACGCAGACGGATGTCGCGCGCGTGATCGAAACCGCCAAGGCGATCAACATCCCGACCGATCAGCAGGTGCTGCACATCCTCACGCAGGAATTCATCATCGACGGCCAGGAAGACGTGCGCGAGCCGATCGGCATGAGCGGCATCCGGCTCGAAGTGAAGGTGCATATCGTGACGGGCGCGGTGTCGGCGGCGCAGAACATCGTCAAGTGCGTGCGCCGCTGCGGGCTCGAAGTGAACGACCTGATTCTGCAGCCGCTCGCGTCGTCGCTGGCGGTGCTGACCGAGGACGAGAAGGAACTGGGTGTCGTGCTCGTCGACATCGGCGGCGGCACGACCGACATCGCGATCTTCAGCGAAGGCGCGATCCGGCACACGGCAGTGATTCCGATCGCGGGCGATCAGATCACGAGCGACATCGCCATGGCGCTGCGCACGCCGACGCCGGACGCAGAGGACATCAAGGTGAGCTACGGCATCGCGAAGCAGGCGCTTGCCGATCCCGACGAAATGATCGAAGTGCCGGGACTGGGCGAGCGCGGTCCGCGCACGCTGTCGCGGCAGGCGCTGGCGGCGGTCGTCGAGCCGCGCGTCGAAGAGCTTTTCTCGCTCGTGCAGCAGGTGGTGCGCGAGTCGGGTTACGAGGAATTGCTGAGCTCGGGCGTCGTGCTGACGGGCGGCGCCTCGATGATGCCGGGCATGGTCGAGCTTGGCGAAGACATCTTTTTGAAGCCGGTGCGCATTGGCGTGCCGGAGTACGCGGGCGGTCTCGCGGACGTGGTGCGCAATCCGCGCTATTCGACGGCGATGGGCCTGCTTGTCGAAGGGCGCTCGCAGCGGATGCGCGGCCGCAAGGTCGCCGTGCAGTCGGGTTCGATGGGCCAGGTCTTCACGCGGATGAAGGACTGGTTCCTCGGCAACTTCTAAACCATTTTCGAAATTCGCGCCGGTGCCGGCGGCTGGCGCGCGACAAGGGAGTGCCCGCTCCTTTGCCGAATAACGGCCGAGCAAGTCTTTTTTCTTGACGGAGGCAACATGGAATTCCAGATGCTGGAAACGGAAACCAGCGGCACCATCATCAAGGTGGTGGGCGTCGGTGGCGCTGGCGGCAATGCCGTGCAGCACATGATCAACAAAGGCGTGCAAGGCGTCGACTTCATCGTGATGAACACGGACGCGCAGGCGCTCTGCCGCTCGCGCGCTACGCACGTGATTCAGCTCGGCAACACCGGTCTCGGCGCAGGCGCCAAGCCGGAAATGGGCCGTGCGGCAGCCGAAGAAGCACGTGAACGCATCGCCGATGCATTGCGCGGCGCGCACATGGTGTTCATCACCGCCGGCATGGGCGGCGGCACGGGCACGGGTGCGGCACCGGTCGTGGCTCAGATCGCGAAGGAGATGGGCATTCTGACCGTCGGCGTCGTGAGCAAGCCGTTCGAGTTCGAAGGCGGCAAGCGCATGCGTGTCGCGGAAGCTGGTTCGCAGCAACTGGAGGATCACGTCGACTCGCTGATCGTCGTTCTGAACGACAAGCTGTTCGAGGTGATGGGCGATGACGCCGAGATGGACAAGTGCTTCCAGTGCGCAGACGACGTTCTGAACAACGCGGTTGCAGGCATCGCCGAAATCATCAATGTCGATGGTCTCGTGAACGTCGACTTCGAAGACGTGAAGACGGTGATGGGCGAGCAGGGCAAGGCGATGATGGGCACGGCGACGGTGGCCGGCGTCGATCGCGCGCGCCTCGCGGCGGAACAGGCCGTGGCGAGCCCGCTGCTCGAAGGCGTCGATCTGTCGGGCGCGCGCGGTGTGCTGGTAAACATCACATCGAGCCGCTCGCTGCGTCTGTCGGAAACGCGCGAAGTGATGAACACGATCAAGAGCTACGCCGCGGAAGACGCGACGGTGATCTTCGGCGCGGTGTACGACGATGCGATGGGCGACGCGCTGCGCGTGACGGTCGTTGCAACGGGCCTTGGCCGTGCGGCGAAGAAGCAGCAGTCGGCACCGATGACGCTCCTGCGCACCGGCACCGACAACCAGCCGATCAGCACGATGCAGCACAGCTACGCTCCGGCGCAAGCGCACGCCGCCGATTACGGCGCGCTCGACACGCCGGCCGTGTGGCGCAATTCGCGCGAAACGGCGGCATCGCACGTGCAGGCGCTGCAGGAAAAGGGCGTCGATACGTACGACATCCCGGCGTTCCTGCGCAAGCAAGCGGACTGATCGCGCGAGGCTCGAGCGTTCGCGGCGGCGCGCGGCGGTGATCCGGCGCGCCAAGCGAACGAAGGGCAAGGTGCGGCGAACGGCAACGGCGAAACAGGCCGCGTCCCTTGGGACGAGCGGCCGGGACAGGTGCCCGCAGCGTAATTGCAGCGCGGGTGGCCGGAGTGTCGGCGTTAGCTTTGAAGAGCACTCAGCGCAATGCGGGAAAACGCGCAATAATGCGCGATTACGAGTAGTACGTGTGGCAACGAACCGGTCGATGAGCACAGCATCGATGTGAAGGATCGAGCATGATTCAAGTGGGCGACAAGCTGCCTGACGCAACGCTCTTCGAGTTTGTCGAAGACGAGCGTGCAGGCTGTACTCTCGGGCCGAACGGCTTCGAGGTGCAGGCACTGACGGCGGGCAAGCGCGTGGTGATCTTCGGATTGCCGGGCGCGTTCACGCCGACGTGTTCGGCCAAGCACGTGCCGGGTTATGTCGAGCACGCCGAGCGTTTTGCGGCGGCGGGGATCGACGAAATCTGGTGCGTGTCCGTCAACGATGCATTCGTGATGGGCGCTTGGGGACGCGATCAGCACACCGCGGGCAAGGTGCGCATGATGGCGGACGGAAGCGCAGCTTTCACTCGGGCGCTCGGTCTGGAGCAGGATTTGTCGGCGCGGGGCATGGGAATCCGTTCCCAGCGCTACGCAATGGTGGTCGACGGCGGCGTGGTCAAGGCGCTCTTCGTCGAGGCACCCGGCAAGTTCGAAGTCAGCGATGCGGCCAGCATCCTTGCCACACTGAGCCAGTCATGAAGCCTCCGGGCGTTGCCCTTGGGCAACGCTTGATCCGACTTTTATGACAGGCCGTAACACGGGCCGGCACCGGAAATGCCTCCATTCCGGGTGTCGGCCCGCTCCGCATTCTCGAGCGGGTAATTCAAAGAAACAGTTTGAAACGTCCATTCCGCGTTGCAGCGAAGCGAATGGAGTATAATCCGACCTATGGAATCAAAATCCCGATTGGGATTCTCAATCGAATAGAAATCACCATGCTGAAGCAACGCACTATCAAATCGATCGTCAAGACGGTCGGCATCGGCCTGCATTCTGGCCGGAAGGTCGACTTGACGCTTCGCCCCGCCGCCGCAAACACGGGCATCGTGTTTTCGCGCGTGGACCTGCCCACGCCCGTCGATATTCCGGCGTCGGCGATGTCGATCGGCGATACGCGTCTTGCTTCGGTGTTGCAGAAGGACGGCGCGCGGGTCTCGACGGTCGAGCACCTGATGTCGGCCTGCGCAGGTCTCGGCATCGACAACCTCTACGTCGACGTGACCGCCGAGGAAATCCCGATCATGGACGGCAGCGCGGCATCGTTCGTGTTCCTGATCCAGTCGGCCGGCATCGAAGAGCAGAACGCGCTGAAGAAATTCATCAAGGTCACGAAGCCGGTCGAAATCCGCGATGGCGACAAATTTGCCCGCCTCGATCCGTACTTCGGCTTCAAGCTCAAGTTCACGATCGATTTCCGCCACCCGGCCGTCGATAAGACCGGTCAGGCGCTGGAAGTCGACTTCGCCAACACCTCGTACGTCCGCGACATCGCGCGTGCGCGCACGTTCGGCTTTGCGCACGAAGTCGAGATGATGCGCGAGCTGGGCCTCGCGCGCGGCGGCAGCATGGATAACGCGATCGTGCTCGACGAATACCGCATCCTGAACAACGATGGCCTGCGCTACGACGACGAGTTCGTGAAGCACAAGATGCTCGACGCGATCGGCGATTTGTACGTGGTCGGCCATCCGCTGCTCGCGTCGTACACGGCGTACAAATCGGGCCACGGCTTGAACAACGCGCTGTTGCGCGAGTTGCTCGCGCACGAGGATGCGTACGAACTCGTCACGTTCGACGACGTGAAGCACGCCCCGCGAGGTTTCGGTTACGAAGCACAGACGGCGTTTGCCTGATTGTTGTGATTGGGGCGCTCGCGATACGAGCGGCGCCTCTGACGAAGATCAAGAAATGAGCGGTCCCACCGGACCGCTCATTTTTTTTCGTCGCGCGGTTTCCGATGGCGCGCGGCCATCTTCGCGAGCGCCGCTTGCAAGGGGGACGGGGTGAGCGTTTCGCTCAATTCGCGCAGCGCGTCGGCGCCTGCCGGCGTCATGCGGGCCTGCTTGATGGGTGGCGGCTCTTTTACCGGCTGGGGCCGGACGCGCACTTTCAGCGTGTTGACGGCCCAGCCGCGTTGCTGAAGCTCGGAGAGCAGCGTCGGTTCGAGATGCCGCAGGCGTGCAGCGAGCGCGTTGTGCGCGGCAAAAAGGGACAGGACGCCGTCCTTGATAAAGCCCGGTTCGACACTCGTCGCCAAATAACTGGGCAACAGTTGCTTGAGATCACGTTCGAGCGCGGCAATTTGCTCGACGCCCGCGCGCAGGGCGGCGAAGGCATCGGTGCGACTCAAAACCTCGGCGACAGGCTGTGGCCGACGCGGCCCAAACGGCCTTGAAAACGACGAAAAACGGCTCATTTCACACTCGTGTCACCCAGTCGCGGCGTATGCGTGCGACGATGCGCGCATTGTACCGCGCGCGGGGCGCGCAACCGTTGGCGCCGCAGCGCTCGCAAGGGCGTGAGCGAGAGCCGGCGCGGACACTGCTGTCTAGCCGCAGACGCAGGCGGAAGCATCCCCGCGTGATAAAATGCCCGATTCGAATTCAATCATGGAATAAGCCGCCGAGGCCCGCCGAAACCGGGCGCACCGTTTGTGCGACCCTGTCCGAAGCCGCGACGCAAACCCGATCCGATGACCACCGGTTTTCTCCAAAAAATCTTTGGCAGCCGCAACCAGCGCCTCGTCAAGCAATACCAAAAGACCGTCGAGGCGATCAACGCGCTCGAGACGCAGATCGAGCAGCTGACGGACGACCAATTGCGCGCGAAGACGGGTGAGTTCCGCCAGCGTGTCGCAAGCGGCGAATCGCTCGACAAGCTGCTGCCGGAGGCGTTCGCGGTCTGCCGCGAGGCGAGCCGCCGCGTGCTCAAGATGCGCCACTTCGACGTGCAGTTGATCGGCGGCATGGTGCTCCACTACGGCAAGATCGCCGAAATGCGCACGGGCGAAGGCAAGACGCTCGTCGCGACGCTTGCGGCGTACCTGAACGCGCTGTCGGGCCGCGGCGTGCACGTCGTGACCGTCAACGATTACCTCGCTCAGCGTGACGCCGAGTGGATGGGCAAGCTGTACAACTTCCTGGGTCTCTCCGTCGGCATCAACCTGTCGCAGATGGATCACGAGTCGAAGCAGAAGGCCTACGCGTCGGACATCACTTACGGCACGAACAACGAATTCGGCTTCGACTACCTGCGCGACAACATGGTCTACGAGACCGACGCGCGCGTGCAGCGGCCGCTCAATTTCGCGGTCGTCGACGAAGTGGACTCGATCCTGATCGACGAGGCGCGTACGCCGCTCATCATCTCGGGCCAGGCCGAAGATCACACCGAGCTCTACGTGCGCATGAACGCGCTGCCGCCGCTGCTCGAGCGTCAGATCGGCGAAGAGAAGGCGGACGGCACGGGCGTCGAGAAGCCGGGCGACTACACGCTCGACGAAAAGGGCCGCCAGGTGTTCCTGACCGAATCGGGCCACGAAAAAGCCGAGCGCATGCTCGCGGAGTGGGGCCTGATCGGCGAGGGCGAAAGCCTCTACGCGCCGCAGAACATCACGCTGATGCACCACGTGTACGCCGCGCTGCGCGCGCACACGCTGTTCTTCCGCGACCAGCACTATGTCGTGCAGAACAACGAAGTCATCATCGTCGATGAATTCACGGGTCGTCTGATGGTGGGCCGCCGCTGGTCGGATGGTCTGCACCAGGCCGTCGAAGCGAAGGAGCACGTGAAGATCCAGAGCGAAAACCAGACGCTCGCCTCGATCACGTTCCAGAACTACTTCCGCATGTATTCGAAGCTCTCGGGCATGACCGGCACGGCCGACACCGAAGCGTACGAATTCAACGAGATCTACGGGCTCGAAACGGTCGTCATCCCGACCAACCGGCCGCCCAAGCGGATCGACAAGCAAGATCAGATCTACAAGACCGCGAAGGAACGCTATGACGCCGTGATTCGCGATATCCGCGAATGCTTCGAGCGCGGTCAGCCGGTGCTGGTCGGCACGACGTCGATTGAGAACTCCGAGGTGCTGTCGCATCTGCTGACCAAGGCGGGTCTGCCGCACGAGGTGCTGAACGCGAAGCAGCACGCGCGTGAAGCGGCGATCGTGGCCGAAGCAGGGCGTCCGCAGCGCATCACGATTGCAACCAACATGGCCGGCCGCGGTACCGACATCGTGCTCGGCGGCAACGCTGAGAAGCAGGCCGCGTTCATCGAGGCCGACGAGGCAATCCCCGCCGACGAAAAAGCGAGCCGCATCCAGAAGCTGCACGACGAATGGCAGACGCTTCACGACCAGGTGAAGGCGGCTGGCGGCCTGCACATCATTGGCACCGAGCGTCACGAATCTCGCCGGATCGACAACCAGCTGCGCGGCCGTGCCGGCCGTCAGGGCGACCCGGGTTCGTCGCGGTTCTTCTTGTCGCTCGAAGATCCGCTCTTGCGCATTTTCGCGGGCGACCGCGTGCGCGCGATCATGGACCGCCTCAAGATGCCGGAAGGCGAAGCGATCGAAGCGGGCATCGTCACGCGCTCGATCGAATCGGCGCAGCGCAAGGTCGAGGCTCGCAACTTCGATATTCGTAAGCAATTGCTCGAATACGACGATGTGTCGAACGATCAGCGCAAGGTGATCTATCAGCAGCGCAACGAATTGCTCGAAGCGCACGATATCGCCGAAACGATCGGTGCGATGCGCCAGGCCGTGGTCGGCGATGTGGTTCACGAGTTCATTCCGGCGGGCAGCATCGAAGAGCAATGGCGGGCGCCGGAACTCGAAGAAGTGCTGCGCAACGACTGGCAGCTCGATCTCGCGATTCAGGAAATGATCAACGAATCGCAATCGATCAGCGCCGACGAGATTCTCGAAGCCGTGGTCTCCGCCGCCGACGAGAACTACGAGACGAAGGTCGGCCTGGTCGGCCGCGAATCGTTCAGCGCGTTCGAGCGTTCGATCATGCTGCAGACGCTCGATCGCTGCTGGCGCGAGCACCTCGCCGCGCTCGACCACTTGCGTCAGGGCATCCACCTGCGCGGCTATGCGCAGAAGAATCCGAAGCAGGAATACAAGCGCGAGGCGTTCGAGCTGTTTGAGGCGCTGCTCAACGTGGTGAAGACGGAAGTCACGCGCATCGTGATGAACGTGCAGATCCAGTCGCCGGAGCAACTTGAGCAGGCCGCCGAGCAGCTCGAAGAGCAGGGCAGCCATCTGGAGAACGTCGAATTCCGCCACGCGGAGTTCGCCGAAGCGGGCGCTGCGGCAGCAGGCGGCGTGGTCGCGGCCGATGCCGCCACCGAGATGGTCAGCCAGGCCATGAGCCATGGTGCGCACGCGCCCGCTGGCGCCGCGCCGTCCGCCGACGGCATGCCGAAAGTAGGCCGCAACGATCCCTGCCCGTGCGGTAGCGGCAAGAAGTACAAGCAGTGCCACGGCAAGCTTGCGTAACAGCGAAAACGGCGCGCATAATGCGCGCCGTTTCGTTTGTGCGCAGCCCTTCGCTCTCGCGCGAACGTTCGATCACGGGTCGTGCGCGCAACGAGCATCCGTGATTCCGTGGCGGTTCGGCTGTTCCGCGAGCCGCCAGCCTCGACCAGTCGATGCCGGTTCTCTCCGCATTCGCGCCATGAGCCGGCATTTCACCGTCCGATAGGTCCCGACCATGGCTGTCAATTTCCCCTCGATCGCTCCCGAGCAACTGCACTCTGTCGCCGGCGTCACGCTCGGTTGGGCGGAAGCGAATATCCGCAAGCCGAATCGCAAGGATGTCCTCGTGATTTCCGTCGACGAAGGTGCGACTGTGGCAGGCATATTCACGTCGAATCGCTTTTGCGCGGCGCCGGTGACGGTGTGCCGCGAGCATCTCGATCGCGTGCGCGCGGGCGGCAAAGGCATTCGTGCGCTCGTCGTGAACACCGGAAACGCAAACGCGGGCACGGGCGAGCCGGGTCTCGCGAACGCACGCGAAACCTGCGTGGAGCTCGCGCGCCTGGCTGGCATCGCGCCGGAGCAAGTGCTGCCGTTTTCGACGGGCGTGATTCTCGAGCCGCTGCCGATCGACCGCCTGAAGGCCGGTCTGCCCGCCGCGCTCGAAAATCGCCAGGCCGCGCACTGGTACGACGCCGCGCAAGCGATCATGACGACCGACACCTTGCCGAAGGCCGCTTCGCGCCAAGTGACGATCGACGGCCACACGGTCACCCTTACCGGCATCAGCAAGGGCGCCGGCATGATCAAGCCGAACATGGCGACGATGCTCGGCTTCCTCGCCTTCGACGCAGCCGTTTCGCAGCCGGTGCTCGACGCGCTCGTGAAGCACGTCGCCGACCGCTCGTTCAACTGCATCACGATCGATGGCGATACGTCGACGAACGATTCGTTCATCCTGATCGCGTCGGGTAAATCGAGCCTGCCGGCTGTGACGTCGACCGATTCTGCCGCATACGCCGCATTGCGCGACGCCGTGACGGAAGTCGCGCAGACGCTCGCCCAACTGATCGTGCGCGATGGCGAAGGCGCGACGAAGTTCATGACGGTGCAAGTCGAAGGCGGCTCGAACGTTCCCGAATGCCGCCAGATCGCTTACGCGATCGGCCACTCGCCGCTCGTGAAGACGGCCTTTTACGCATCGGACCCCAACCTCGGCCGCATCCTCGCGGCGATCGGCTACGCGGGCGTCACGGATCTCGATGTCGAGAAAATCGATCTCTACCTCGACGATGTGCTCGTCGCCAAACAAGGCGGGCGCAACCCCGACTACCGCGAAGAAGACGGCCAGCGCGTGATGAAGCAAAGCGAGATCACGATTCGCGTGCTGCTGGGCCGCGGCGATGCGCAGGCGACGATCTGGACGTGTGACCTGTCGCACGATTACGTGAGCATCAACGCCGACTACCGTTCCTGATTGATCGAGGGCGCGGGTCCGCCTGGGCCTGTGCCCTCGAACGCATGTCACCATGGATAAACTCGAACATTTCCTGACTCGCGCCGAAGCACTGCTCGGACGCCTCGAAGCGATGCTGCCGCCGGCGGCGCCGCAAATCGACTGGTCGGCGGCGGTCGCCTTCCGCTGGCGCAAGCGTCAAGGGCGCGGCTACCTTCAGCCGGTGCCCGCCATATCGGACATCACGCTCGACGACCTGCAAAACATCGATCGCCAGAAAGCGCTGATCGAACAGAACACGCGCCAGTTCGTGCACAAGCAGCCGGCGAACAACGTGCTGCTGACGGGCGCGCGCGGCACGGGCAAATCGTCGCTGATCAAGGCCTGCCTGAACGCCTACGCGGCCGACGGCCTGCGCCTGATCGAAGTCGACAAGGACGATCTGCACGATCTCGGCGACATCGTCGATCTCATTTCGCAGCGCCCCGAGCGCTTCATCGTGTTCTGCGATGACCTCTCGTTCGAGGAAGGCGAATCGGGCTACAAGGCGCTGAAAGTGGCGCTCGACGGCTCGGTCGCCGCGCAGTCGGACAACGTGTTGATCTATGCCACGTCGAACCGCCGCCATCTACTCCCCGAGTACATGAGCGACAACGAGACATACAAGCACATGCCCGATGGCGAGATTCATCCGGGCGAAGTCGTCGAAGAGAAGATCTCGCTGTCGGAGCGCTTCGGCCTGTGGGTCAGCTTCTATCCGTTCAAGCAGGACGACTATCTGGGAATCGTTGCGCACTGGCTGCAGCATTTCGGCTGCGATGCTGCCGAGGTCGAACGCGCGCGCGGCGATGCGCTCGTCTGGGCGCTGGAGCGCGGATCGCGCTCGGGCCGTGTCGCATGGCAGTTCGCGCGCGACTGGTCGGGCCGGAAGGCGCAGGCATGACGACGGGCGACGTGAAGACTCAGGACGGCGCAGCGGCGCCGTCGCGTCCCGTGACCGAGGTCGCCGTCGGCGTGCTCGTGCAGCCGGACGGCCGGTACTTGCTCGCGCAGCGCCCGGCTGGCAAACCCTACGAAGGTTATTGGGAGTTTCCGGGCGGCAAGCTCGAGCCGGGCGAAACGGTCGAAGCGGCGCTCGAGCGCGAATTGCACGAGGAGCTGGGTATCGTCGTCACCGAGTGCCACCTTTGGCATACGCTCGAGCACGACTATCCGCATGCGTACGTCCGCCTTTACTTCTGCAAAGTGACGGGTTGGACCGGTGAGCCGCACGGCCGCGAAGGGCAGGCATTCAGCTGGGAACGGCTGCCGGTGGCCGTCGAGCCGCTGCTTCCGGCAGCGATTCCGGTTCTGGATCTGCTGGCCGCCGATTGAGGCGGCTGGCTGGTTTCGCTTCGTAAGGCAAGACGCTGGCGGCGCAGCGCCGTCAGCCCGACGAAGAGAGCGTTCTCTTCTTACAGTTGAACTAGTTGAGGTCGCCGCGCGAGGTATCGTCGGAAGGCGGTTCTTCGTCGGTGCCGCCGATCTTGTACTTCTCGTTGGCCCAGGCGCCAAGATCGATTTGTTTGCAGCGCTCGGAGCAGAACGGGCGAAAGCGGTTTTCCGGAACCCAGCGGACAGGTTTGCCGCAAGTCGGGCATTTCACAACAGTGGTCATACGTTCAGGCGTTTTGTAGCGGTTACAGGCTGCAGAGCGTGAGCTGGAACGGCACGTCGACATCGACTGCACGCGGCCGCAAGTTTCCGTCCTGCACGGTGAAGCGAACCCAGAGCATGTACTTGTTGGCGCTCGCTTCGGGGATCATCCGCAGTTCCGGCGACACGCGTACCTGCATCAATTGATAAGTCCGGCCGGACAACATTTGCTGATAGCTGCCTTGCATCGCCATCACTTTCGATGCCTGGCCTGACTCGCGTGCGAGACGCAGCACGATCATGGCCGCGTCGCGCAGCGGCAGCAGCGGCATGATCCACTTGGCGATGTCTTCGCGGCGTTGATCAGGATGCAGTTGTTGCCACGCGTAGTACGACGGCAAATCGAATTTGCAGGTGCCGCCCGGAATGATTGCACGGCTCCGGATGCTCGCGAGCCATTCGTTGTCGGCCAGATGTTGGCCGGTTTTACCTTGCATTTGCGCAAGGCTTGCAAGCGTCTGCTCGATTTCGCCGAGCACCGCTTCGAGTGCGTTTTGTTCGATACCGGGATTGCCGCGGAAGGGCGCAAGCGTTTGGCGCTGGCGTTCGAGTTCCTTCATCAGATCCGATTTCAGATCCGCACGGCCCGTGACTTCCGCGATTTCGAACAGCGTCGTAAGCGCGACGTGATGTTCCCTCGCGTCGTCTTGAGTCAGGAAGAACGTAAAGCGCTCGAACAAATCTTCGAGGCGCAGCAGCGTGCGGATTCGTTCGTTGAACGGATACTCGTAAAGGATCAAGCGCGCTCGCCCCTGGTGTTGTCGATGAAGGAATTGCAGGACATTCTAATGCCGCAGGACTACCCCCGCAATCACACACTTTTTTGTCATCTTGCCGGCAGATGTTGAATCTGGCGCGACTGTTCAGAACATTTATCGGCGTATGCGGGCGTTGTCTTTAGACGATGCTAAGCGGAGGGCGTTCCGGCCAGCGCGAGGTATTCGTGATGCAAGCGTGCCACGCGTGCTGTGAGTTCTTCGAGCGGCGCGGCTTCGTTGACGATCACGTCGTTGGCGGCGGCTAGGCGCGCCTCTCGCGTGGCCTGTTTGTCGATGATGGCCAGCACCTGTTCGCGCGTGAAGGCGTTGCGGCGCATGACGCGCTCGATTTGCGTATCGACGCTGCAATCGACGGTCAGCACGCGGTCGACCCGCGCTTTCCACGTGCCTGATTCGACAAGCAGCGGCACGACGATGATGAGATACGGTCCCGTTGCCGCGTTGCGCTCGCGCTCGGTTTCAGCGCGAATCAGCGGATGAGTAATCGCTTCGAGACGCGCTTTCGCCGTGTTGTCGCTGAAAATCAGCGCGCGCATTTTGGCGCGGTCGAGCGCTCCATCGGTTGTCACGAACTCTGCGCCGAACTCCTTCGTGATCAGCGCCATCGCGGCGCCGTTCGGCGCGGTGATGCGGTGCGCGATGAGATCCGTGTCGACGATCGGCACGCCGTGCGCTGCGAACAGGTCGGCGACCGTTGTCTTGCCGCTGCCGATGCCGCCAGTCAGTCCCACAGCAAACATGGCTCAGCCTCCGAACGCATGATAGAGCGGGGTGCCGAGAAAAAGCGTCACGGCGCCCCCTGCAGCAAGGAACGGACCGAACGGCAGCGGCTCCTCGAAGCGCATGCGGCCGGTCAAAGTCGCCGCGATCCCGACGATGGCGCCCGTCACGGCCGCGATCAACACGACTTGCGGCAACGCAGTCCAGCCTAGCCACGCCCCGATCGCAGCGAGCAGCTTGAAGTCTCCGTAGCCCATGCCCTCCACGCCGCGCACGAGCCTGAACAGCCAGTAGACGCACCACAGAAAGAGGTAGCCCGCGATCGCGCCGACGACCCCGGCGCGCAAGCTCACAAAGGTATCGCAGAAGTTCACGATGAGTCCGGCCCACAAGAGCGGCAGAGTCATCGAATCGGGCAGCAGTCGGGTGTCGATATCGATCGCGCTCATTGCGAGAAGCATGGCGCAGAGGCCGAACGCGGCGAGCGCCGCGAACGACGGCCCGAACGACCACAGCGCGAGCGCAGCGAGCGCAGCACTCGCGAGTTCGATCAGCGGGTAGCGGACGCTGACTGAGGTCTTGCATTGCGAACAGCGTCCTCGCAGCAACAGGTAGCTGATAACAGGGATGTTTTCCCACGCACTCAACACGTGGCCGCAATGCGGGCACGCGCTGCGCGGCACGCACAGGTTGTAGCGCGCGGGCAGGCCGTCGTCCGCGGGCGGAACACCCGTCGTGTCGCTGACTTCCGTGCGCCAAGCGCGTTCGAGCATGATTGGCAGACGGTGCGCGACGACGTTCAGAAAGCTGCCGATCACGAGGCCCAGCGCGATGGCGAAGGCGAACTGCACGCCGGTCGGCAACGCGCCGAAGGCGGCGCTCAAGCCGGCCGCATGGCGGGCGAGCGGATCGCTTAGAGAGAGATCGTACACAGGCTGAGTACCAGTCGAAACTTACGGTTGGATTGGGCTGGATGCTACACCACGTTGCCGAGCTGAATGATGGGGAGATAGAGCGCGACCACCAGCCCCCCAACCAACGCACCGAGAACGATGACGATGAGCGGCTCGCACAGGCTTGCCAGCAGTCCGATCTTTTCGTCTACCTGACGGTCGGCGAGCGTGGCGACGTCGAGGAGCATCGCATCGAGCGCACCCGATTCCTCGGCGACGGCGATCGGCTGCACGACCTGCTGCGGAAAACAGTGCGACGCGCGCATGGCCGCCGCGAGCCGCTCGCCGCGTCGCAGCCGCGCCGCGATATCGACGGTCGCGAGATCGAAGACCGTATTGCCGGTGGCGTGCGTGAGCGAGTCGAACGCATCGGCCAGCGGCGTGCCGGCCGTGAGGAGCGTGCCGAGGGCCCGGCTCCAGCGGGCGGCGGCGAGCGTGGCAAGTACGGGTCCGACAATCGGGAGCCGAAGCGTCAAGCGATCGAACGAGGCGCGGACGGTTTCGGAGCGACGCAGCCCGTTGGCGACGACAAAACCGGTCGTGACGATGACGGCGAGCGCAGGCCCGGACCATCGCGCCGCGGCATCGGAGAGCGCGAGCACGAGCAGGGTTGGCGCGGGAAGCTGGGCGCCGAAGCCGTCGAAAATCTGCTTGAAAGTCGGCACGACCCACACGAGGAGCGCGGCGGTGATGGCGAGGGCGAGTAGCAGCACCGCGACGGGATACGTCAGCGCGGCGCGCACTTTCGCGCGCTGGACGGCGGCGCGTTCGCGGTCGTCGGCGATGCGCGCGAGCACCGCCGCGAGTGCGCCGGAGGTTTCGCCCACCGCGACAAGCTGGCAATAGAGCGCGTCGAATTGTTTGGCGTAGTGCGAGAGGGCCCCGGAAAAGCTCGCACCGGCGGCGATCTGCCGGGCGAGGTCGCCGACGATCCGCGGCATGCCGCTGCGGCTCGGTGTTTGCGCGATCAGTTCGAGCGACGGCGCGAGTGGCAGACCCGCTCGAAGCAGGCTCGCCAATTGCCGGGTGAAAGACGTCACTTCGCTGGCTTTTGCTTTCGGCCGGGTAGCCTTGCCGCGTGCTTCGATTTCAAGCACCACAATTTGATCGCGCTTGAGCATCACGCGAGCGCTTGCAGCGTCTGGGGCGATGATCGTCCCGCGCTTGCGGGTGCCGTCGGTTTGGACTCCGCTCCAGAAAAAGCGAAGCTCGGATGTCGCGTGCGGAGCAGGTGCGCTCATGCTGCCTCCGTCGCGCTAAACGCTTCGGCGAGGCTCGTCGTGCCGTCGCGCACACGCGCGAGCGCTGCCTCGCGCAGCGTCAGTACCCCATCGTCCCGTGCTTGCCTTGCAACTTCGTGCGCGCTCGCGCCGGCAACGATCAATTCGCGCATCGCGTCGGATACCGGCATCACCTGATGCACGCCGACCCTCCCGCGATACCCGATGCCGTGGCACGCGACACAGCCATTGGCGCTGAACGGCGTCCAGCCGCTACTTAGGTCGTCGCCGGTAAAGCCAGCCGCACGCAGCGCTGCCGGCGATTCCGGCGCCGGTATCCGGCAATGTGCGCACAAGCGCCGCACCAGCCGCTGCGCGGTCACGATCCGCAATGCAGCCGCAAGGTTGTAAGGCGCGACGCCGATATCGATCAGCCGCGTGATCGCGGCTGGCGCGTCGTTCGTGTGGAGCGTCGAGAGCACAAGGTGGCCTGTCTGCGCGGCCTTGAGTGCGACGTCGGCGGTTTCCTCGTCGCGGATCTCGCCGACCATGATGACGTCCGGGTCTTGCCGCAAAAACGCTCTCAGCGCGACGGCAAACGTGAGCCCGGCTTTTTCGCGCACGCTGACCTGGTTGATGCCCGCGAGTTGGATCTCGGCGGGATCTTCGACCGAGCACACGTTGCGCGATTCGGCGTTGAGCATTTGCAGAAAGCAGTACAGCGACAAGGTCTTGCCACTGCCGGTCGGGCCGGTTACGAGCATGAGGCCGTGCGGCGCCCGGATTGCCGCGTCGACGATCGCGGCTTGCCGCGCATCGAGGCCGAGCGAATCAAGCGAGAGGTCCGGAGGGAGTCCATCGAGACGGCGCAGCACGAGCTTTTCGCCAAAGAGTGTCGGCAGCGAGTTGACGCGATAGTCCTCGACCTTGCCCGGTGTCACTGCGAGCCTCAAGCGTCCGTCTTGCGGCACTCTGCGCTCGGCGATGTCGAGCCTCGCAAGCACTTTGATCCGCGTGACAAACGCATCGCGCAAATGGGCAGGCGGTCGCGCGATTTCATGCAGCACGCCGTCGATTCGCAAGCGGACGCGCCAGCCGCGTTCGGCCGGCTCGATGTGGAGGTCCGACGCATTGCGCTGCGACGCGTCTTGCAGGATCTCTGCCAGGAGCCGAACGGCAGGCGTGTCGCCGGCCTCGTTTAGTTGAGACGATGACTCGGGCGGCTCCGACGTAGTGAAGGTAGCCGGCGTGGCTCGCAAAACGGAGCCGAGGTTCGATGACATGGGATGCCGGCAATGCGCCGCCTGTAGAACACGATGAGACCATCATCGCGCGGGCGGGATTGGGCCGGCAGTCGGCCGAACGGCTAGTCGAGTGCGGACTTCGCGGTCTTAGCCGAGTTCGCGACACCCGGCTTGAAGATCTTGACGGTGCGAACCGCTTGATCGTCGCTGCGCAGCACTTCGAGTCGAACACCGCTGACCTGCAAGCAGACGTCTCCTTCCGGAATTTCTTCGAGCGCTTCGAGAATCAAGCCGTTCAGCGTCTTCGGCCCGTCGGTGGGCAGGGTCAAATGCAGCCAGCGGTTCAGCTCGCGCAACGGCATGCTGCCCGCGACGATGCATTCGCCGTCCTCGTTCCAGCCGCTTCGCGAACTGGCGCTGCGCGGAATCGACGTCGTGAATTCGCCGATCAGCTCCTCGATGATGTCTTCGGGCGTGACGAGCCCTTGCAGTTCGCCATATTCGTTGACGACGAGCGCCGTACGGTGCCGGCTTTCCTGGAAATACTGGAGCTGCTGGAACACGGGCGTGCCAGAGGGCACGAAATACGGCTCGGCAAGCAGTTCGCGCAGCGTTTCGCGCTCGAGCTCCTGGTTATGCAGTGCGGCCAGTGTCTTGCGCACATGGAGCACGCCGAGCACGCGGTCGATATCGCCCTGATAGACGATCAGCTTGTTGTGATAGCAGGTTTCGAGCTGGTGGAGGATGTCTTCGAACGGCGCGTCGAAATCGAGCGCTTCGATCCGGCGGCGCGGAATCATCACGTCGTCGACGGATATGTTCTCGAGGTCGAACAGATTCAACAGGATGCTGCGGTGCTTGGTCGGCATGAAGCTGCCGGACTCGAGCACGATCGTGCGCAGCTCCTCGGTGGACAGACGCTGGTCGCGCCCGCCCTTTGTATTGATGTGCAGCACGCTCAGAATCGCGTTCGCGAACAGGTTGACGAACCAGACGATCGGGCGCAGCACGCGTATTAATGGCGCGATGATCAGGCTCGCCGGCAGCGCGATTTTTTCCGGGTAGGTCGCGCCGACGATCTTCGGCGTGATTTCCGCAAACACGATGATCAGGAACGCGACGATACCGGTCGCGATCGACAGCACGAGGTTGTCGTGCCCGAACGTATGTATCGCAATCGACGTTGTCAGGACCGGGATGATCGTGTTGAACAGGTTATTGCCGATCAGGATCACGCCGAGCAATTGGTCGGTGCGCGACAGCAGGCTTTGCGTCGTTTTTGCGCCGAGCGTGCCTTTGGTCGTCAGGTACTTCAGGCGATGGCGGTTGAGCGCCATCATCGCCGTCTCGGAGATCGAGAAGAAACTGGAGCAGAAAAGCAGCAGGAAGACGGCGCAAACCTGCGCCCATAACGGGAATTGTTCCACGCGGTGTCGAGGAAAAGGGGGATGGCGAGAATATAGCAGAGCAGCGCGACGCGCCGAATCGGCCAAAAGGCTAGTGCGGACGGCTACGCTGCAGGGCCTTCGTGGCCGGGCAAAGCCGCGACGGCTGGACGAAAAAAAACCGCGCATCACGTGCGCGGTTTTTCAAAATCTGGTCGGGGTGAGAGGATTCGAACCTCCGGCCTCTACGTCCCGAACGTAGCGCTCTACCAGGCTAAGCTACACCCCGATTTGGACTCCGGCGACCATTTAGTCTCGATTAAGACTGCCTCGTCGTCGAGTAAGAACATAATTCTAGCAGGCTTTCTTTGTAAATGGAATCAGGAAACGAAGAAATCGCGGCTGCGGCTGCCTGCGCTTCCTGACGGGCGCACTGGAGCGTGTGATCGAGCGCGCCCGAACGCGTAATCGCTTCGAAAATCGTTTCGAAACGATCCGTGCCGCCGTGCTCAATGGCTTCGCGCGCCAACGCCGATTGCTCAGGCGTGCCGCGCTCGATCAGGTAAATGAGCGGCAGCGTGGGTTTGCCTTCGCGCAGATCGTCGCCGGCGTTCTTGCCCATCGATTCCGGTGTGCCGGTGTAGTCGAGCCAGTCGTCCATGATCTGGAACGCGGTGCCAATCCGGCGGCCGAATTCCGCAGCCGCTGCTTCGATCGTGGCGTCGGCGCCCGAAAGCACCGCGCCGAGCTGGGCGGCGGCCTCGAACAGCTTGGCTGTCTTGTAGCGGATCACCTGCATGTAGCGCGCTTCGTCGACGTCGGCATCGTGCATGTTCAGCAATTGCAGCACTTCGCCTTCGGAAATGATGTTGGTCGCCTCTGCAAGGATCTCCATCACGCGCATCTTGCCGACGCCCACCATCATCTGAAACGAGCGCGAATATAGGAAGTCGCCGACCAGCACGCTCGCCGCATTGCCGAACAACGCGTTGGCTGTCTGACGGCCGCGGCGCAGGTCCGATTCATCGACGACATCGTCATGCAAAAGCGTCGCGGTATGGATGAACTCGACGACGGCGGCCAATTCATGCCGATGACTGGTCGTGTCGCCGAGTGCTCGGGCGACCAACAGCAACAGCGCAGGGCGCAGTCGTTTGCCGCCGGCGCCGATGATGTATTCCGAGATCTGGTTGATCAGCATCACCTCGGAGGCCAAACGGTGCCGGATCACGCGGTTCACTTGCTCCATGTCTTGGGCGATCGGAGCGAGCAGGGTGGCGGCGCTGGGGGGGGAGGTGGCGGTCGACGACATGATGAAAAATATGGGTAGTGCCGCGGATTATAAGGCGAATCGGCGGTGCGCCGTGAGTTGGCGGGCGGCGCGAGAGGGTATCCTCGGCCAATTGGCCGGGCTTTGGCGCTTGCCGTCGGGCGATCGATGGAGGTTTTGACCGCGGAGCTAACTCTATGTATAATCACGGGTTTCCGCGCGCGGTGCGTCGGAAAGAAATGAACACAGAGTGAGGTTCTCAATGTACGCGGTCATAAAAACCGGCGGCAAGCAGTATAAGGTTGCTGTTGGCGAAAAACTTAAAGTAGAACAGATACCGGCAGACATTGACGCTGAAATCACGCTCGACCAGGTTCTCGCAGTAGGCGAAGGCGAATCGATTCAGTTCGGTACGCCGCTGGTGAGTGGGGCTTCCGTCAAGGCTACCGTTGTCTCCCACGGTCGTCACGCCAAAGTGACCATCTTCAAGATGCGTCGCCGGAAGCACTACCAAAAGCACGGCGGCCACCGCCAGAACTACACCGAACTGCGCATCGACGCGATCAACGCGTAAGCGCACCGGTCAAGGAGCAATCAGATGGCACACAAAAAAGCAGGCGGGTCTTCCCGCAACGGCCGCGATTCCGAGTCGAAGCGCCTCGGCGTCAAGGTCTACGGCGGCCAAGCGATCAACGCGGGCGGCATCATCGTGCGTCAACGCGGCACGCGTATGCACCCGGGCGACAACGTCGGTATCGGCAAGGATCACACGCTGTTCGCGCTGACTGACGGCCACGTCAAGTTCACGACGAAAGGCGCTGACAAGAAGCACCTGGTCAACGTGATTCCGGCTGCAGTCTGAGCTTAATCAGACTCGGCGGAACCGACCGGAAGAAAGGCCCCGCGTAGTTGGCGGGGCCTTTTTTATTGGCGTATCTGCGCGTATTGACTGTTATTGGCCGTTTGGCCGATTGGTCAACGCTCGCGGGGCGCGGCAAAATAGCGACTACAGAGCATCAAACACGGGACGGAGCAACGCATGAAGTTCATTGACGAAGCGAGAATTGAAGTCATCGCCGGCGACGGAGGCGATGGCAGCGCGTCGATGCGCCGCGAGAAGTTCGTCCCGTTCGGCGGTCCGGACGGCGGCGACGGCGGCCGTGGCGGCAGCGTCAACGCGGTCGCCGACCGCAACATCAACACGCTGATCGACTATCGGTACGCGAAGAAACACCAGGCGCGCAACGGCGAAAACGGGCGCGGCTCGGATTGCTACGGCAAGGGCGGCGACGATATCACGCTGCGCATGCCGGTCGGCACCGTGATTACCGATATGGACACCGGTGAGTTGATCGCCGATCTGACCGAGCACGATCAGCAGGTTCAGGTCGCGAAAGGCGGCGCGGGCGGCCTCGGCAACCTGCATTTCAAGTCGAGCACGAATCGCGCGCCGCGTCAGAAGACTGAAGGCAAGCCTGGCGAGCGTCGTATGCTGCGCCTCGAATTGAAGGTGCTGGCTGATGTGGGCCTCCTTGGCATGCCGAATGCGGGCAAGTCGACGTTTATTTCGTCGGTGTCGAACGCGAAGCCGAAGATCGCCGACTACCCGTTCACGACGCTTGCGCCGAATCTCGGCGTCGTGCGCGTCGGCCCGAGCAAGAGCTTCGTCATCGCGGATATTCCCGGGCTGATCGAAGGCGCCGCGGAAGGGGCCGGCCTCGGCCACCAGTTCCTGCGCCATCTGCAGCGCACCGGCGTGCTGTTGCATCTCGTAGACCTCGCGCCTTTCGATGAGGACGTCGATCCGGTGGCGGAAGCGAAGGCGATCGTCAACGAACTGCGCAAGTACGACGAAGCGCTGTACGAAAAACCGCGCTGGCTCGTGCTGAATAAGCTCGACATGGTGCCCGAAGACGAGCGCGAAGCGCGTGTCGCCGATTTCGTCAAGCGATTCGAGTGGGACGGTCCGGTGTTCGAGATTTCAGCGCTGACCGGCCAGGGCTGCGAGAACCTTTGCTACGCGGTGTACGACTACCTCACCGCACACTCGGACGCACACCGTGCGGCTCACGAGGAAGATCTTGCCGCCGACGTTCGCTTTCGCGATGAGGCACAGCCGGGCACGGCAGCCGATACCGCCGCGCCGCAGGACTAACCTCGACTCATCCGTCATTTGCCTGCCGCGTCGAGCGGCGGGCTATCGCGCCATCAAGGCATCCATGGAGACCGCGCACGATGCGTTCTGTCATCGCCGATTCGAAACGCTTGGTAGTGAAAGTAGGGTCCAGTCTCGTGACGAACGACGGACGCGGGCTCGATCACGCGGCTATCGGCCGCTGGGCCGAGCAGATCGCGCAATTGCGCGCGCAAGGCAAGGAAGTGGTGCTCGTTAGTTCGGGGGCCATTGCTGAAGGGATGCAGCGCCTCGGCTGGACCAAGCGTCCGCGTGAAATCGACGAGTTGCAGGCCGCCGCCGCCGTTGGCCAGATGGGCCTCGCGCAAGTGTACGAAAGCCGGTTCGCCGAGCACTCGATCCGCACCGCGCAAATTCTACTGACGCACGCGGATCTTGCCGACCGCGAACGCTATCTGAATGCGCGCTCGACGCTGTTGACGCTGCTGCGTCTCGGCGTCGTGCCGATCATCAACGAGAACGACACCGTCGTCACCGATGAAATCAAGTTTGGCGACAACGACACGCTCGGCGCGCTCGTTGCCAACTTGATCGAAGGCGACGCGCTGATCATTTTGACCGACCAGCGTGGCCTGTACACCGCTGATCCCCGCAAGGACCCGAGTGCAACGCTCGTCGAGCAGGCGGATGCGGGCTCGCCGGAGTTGGAGGCGATGGCGGGCGGCGCGGGATCGAGCATCGGCCGCGGCGGGATGCTGACGAAGATCCTCGCTGCGAAGCGTGCCGCGCATAGCGGGGCCGACACCGTGATCGCAAGCGGGCGCGAACCCGAAGTGCTCGCCCGGTTGGCCGCCGGCGAGGCGATCGGCACGCAATTGATTGCGCGAACGGCGCGCATGGCCGCCCGCAAGCAATGGATGGCCGATCATCTGCAGGTGCGCGGGCACGTCGTGATCGACGACGGCGCGGTCGAGAAGCTCACCGTAGGCGGCAAGAGCCTGTTGCCGATCGGTGTCGTGGATGTGCAGGGCGCGTTTGCGCGCGGCGAAGTGATCGCGTGCTTGAACGCCGCGGGTCGCGAAGTCGCACGTGGGCTCACGAACTACAGCAGCGCCGAGGCGAAGCTGATACAGCGCAAGCCGAGCGCCGAGATCGAATCGATCCTCGGCTATATGCTCGAGCCCGAGCTGATCCATCGCGACAATCTCGTGCTGATTTGAACGAAGCACCCGCGGCCGACGCAAAAAAGCCCGCTGATCGACAGCGGGCTTTTTTATGGCCGCGCGGGAGCGTGCCGCGCGTCAGCGGATCGCGCTCGCGGCGGTGCGCCTCAAGCGGATGTTATTGACGATCGTCTTTGCCGAACCGGTCGGCATCTTGTTCGCGCAGAAGTAGTCCTGATAGAGCGACGCCTGGTACGCATTCAGGTTGCCGTTCTCGATGCGCTGCCACGGGTTCGCCACGGTGTTGTCCCAGCCATCGTGATCCGCGTTGAGTCCGGCGTATTGGCGCCACTCGTAGGTGTCGCAGCGAATACCCTCGTAGTTGACGTTGCGAGCACCGGCCGGGCTCGTCACCACCACCGTATAGCGCACGACGCCGTCCGAGCCCACCGTCAGCGATTTCTGGTCGACCGAGAATTGCAGAGGCGTGTTCTGCGAGACGTCGAACGGCAGCAGATCGCCCTCTTGCGGCAGCGGCGGTAAGGTGTCGACCTTGTTTTCGACCCAGTTCCCCTTGCGGTCCAGCAGGTAGGTGAAGGCGCTGTCGTCCTTGTTGCTGGGTGTACTCGAGCAGGCCGCCAGGAGGGCGCCGGCGGCTGCGCATGCCGCGGCGAGAGCAATCGCTTTCAATATGACTTCCTCGAAAAAACGGGCGCGATACCGTGTGACCGGCTCAGCGCCCGCGGTTGCGGCATAGGCGTGGAAAACGCCGCCGCGTGTCGATTAGCCGCGCAGAATGCGCGTTTGCTCGTCGGAAGGATCGGTGGACAGGCAATCCGAGCCGTCTTCCGAGCCTATCGAGTTGACCGTGCCGTCAGATTCCACAGTCTCGATCGTCGCTTCGATCGTCACCTGCGTGATCGTCCCCATCGCGGACGCCGTTACCGACGCCGCGACGCGCGGATACCGTTGCCCGTGATGGCCGCGCGGTTTTTCCGCGCGCGGCGCCGGACGGCGCAGGAACCGCGACAACTCTGTCAACGCCAACTGATACACATCTCTCTTGAACTCGATCACCGCGTCGAGCGGTACCCAGTACTCGTTCCAGCGCCAAGCGTCGAACTCCGGATGATCGGTTGCGCGCAAGCAAATGTCGCAATCGCGTCCGACCATCCGCAGCAGAAACCAGATCTGCTTCTGGCCGCGGTAATGACCGCGTACTTCACGCTTGATGAACTTGTCCGGCACCTCATAACGCAACCAATCGCGCGTGCGACCGATGATCTTGACGTGCTCCGGAAGCAAGCCGGTTTCTTCGTGTAACTCCCGATACATCGCTTGCATGGGGGTCTCACCGTACTTGATGCCCCCTTGCGGAAATTGCCAGGAATGTTCACGCAGCCGCTTACCCCAAAACACCTCGTTGTGCGCGTTCAAGAGGATGATGCCGACGTTCGGGCGAAAGCCTTCACGATCCAGCATACAACCACCTTCGAATCCTTTAAAATTGCTTTGATTATAAACAGATAACGGGTCTTACGCACCGCCATGCACCAGGAAGGGCCGATTTGCAGCAAGGTGCGTGCCGCGAAGTGACTTAAGATTTGTCTGGCGATCCGGCGAGCACGGTGCCGCTGCACGTTGCCTTATATGGCCCGTAAAACCGCTGCGACCCTATCACCTATACTCATACGTTCTACTTCTTTCGGGCGGCTCGCTCAGGGCCGCCGTTTTTGGAAAATTCTGAATGAAAGCCTCCCGTTTCTTTATCGGCACCCTGAAGGAAGCTCCCGCCGACGCTGAGATCGTCAGCCACAAATTGATGGTGCGCGCGGGGATGATCCGTCGCGTCGCCGGTGGCATCTACAACTATCTGCCGATCGGGCTGCGCTCGATTCGCAAGGTGGAAGCGATCGTGCGCGAAGAAATGAACCGGGCGGGCGGGCTCGAACTGCTGATGCCGGCCGTGCAGCCGGCTGAGCTGTGGCAGGAGTCGGGGCGCTGGGTGCAGTACGGCCCCGAGTTGCTGCGCTTGAAAGACCGCAAGCAGAACGACTTCGTGATCGGGCCGACGCACGAAGAAGTCGTCACCGATATCGCGCGCAACCAGATCAAGAGCTACCGGCAGATGCCGGTCAACTTCTACCAAATTCAAACGAAGTTCCGCGACGAGATCCGTCCGCGTTTCGGCGTGATGCGCGGCCGCGAGTTCACGATGAAGGACGCCTACTCGTTCGACAAGGACATGGCGGGCCTTCAAGAGTCGTATCGCAAGATGTACGAAGCGTACGTGCGCATCTTCACGCGCATTGGCCTCGAATTCCGCGCGGTGGCGGCCGATAACGGCTCGATCGGCGGCAGCGGCTCGCACGAGTTCCACGTGATCGCCGAGACGGGCGAGGATTCGATCGCGTATTGCCCGACGTCGGACTTTGCGGCGAACGTCGAAGCAGCCGACGCGCTGCCGTTGATCGCCGAGCGTGCCGCGCCGCAAGAAGCGCTGACGAAGACGTCGACGCCCGGCAAGGCGAAGTGCGAGGCCGTCGCCGAGCTTTTGAACATCCCGCTCGAGCGGACGATCAAGTCGATCGTGCTCGCGACCGAAAACGAAGGCGCCGAGCCGACCATTTGGCTCTTGATGCTGCGCGGCGATCACGACCTGAACGAGATCAAGGCGAGCAAGCTGCCGGGTCTCGCCGGCTATCGTTTTGCGACGGAGCAGGAAATCATCGACTGGTTCGGCACGCCGCCGGGCTACCTCGGGCCGCTCAACACGAAGAAGCCGGTCAAGGTGATCGCCGACAGCACGGTCGCGAAAATGAGCGACTTCGTCGTCGGCTCGAACGAGGTCGACTTCCATACCACCGGTGTGAACTGGGGGCGCGATTTGCCGGAGCCGGTCGTGGCCGACATCCGCAACGTGCGCCGCGGCGATCCGTCGCCGGACGGCAAGGGCACGCTCGAGATCTGCCGCGGCATCGAAGTCGGGCACGTGTTCCAGCTCGGCGCGAAGTATTCGGAGGCGATGAACGCGACGTTCCTCGACGAAAACGGCAAACCGCAGCCGATGATCATGGGCTGCTACGGCATCGGTATCACGCGCATTCTGGGCGCGGCGATCGAACAGAATTTCGACGAGCGCGGCATCATCTGGCCGGAAGCGATCGCGCCGTTCGAAGTCGTGCTGTGCCCGATGGGCTACGACCGCAGCGATGCGGTGCGCGAACAGGCCGACAAGCTTTACGCGCAACTGGTCGAGGCAGGCATCGACGTGATTCTCGACGACCGCGGCGAGCGCCCAGGCGTGATGTTTGCCGACTGGGAGCTGATCGGCGTGCCGCACCGGCTCGTGATCGGCGATCGCGGCCTCAAGGAAGGCAAGATCGAATACCAGGGCCGCCGCGACGTCGAACCGACGCTGCTGTCGGTAGGCGAAGCCGCCGTGACGGTGGCCGAGAAAGTTCGCGCCGCGCTCGCCCGCTAACCGGGTGGCGCGTTGGAGTACAACTTTCTATCGGCAACGGTTCTGCTGCTCCTGATCACCGATCCGCTCGGCAACATTCCGCTCTTCATCTCCGCGCTGAAGAACGTGCCGAAGGATCGTCGGGTCAAGGTGATCCTGCGGGAAGTGGCGATCGCGTTCGTGATCCTGCTGATCTTCATGGTGATCGGCGATCGCTTCCTGCGGATGATGCATCTGACCGATCTGTCGTTGCGCATCGGCGGCGGCATCGTGCTGTTCCTGATCGCGCTGCGGATGGTCTTCCCGCATCCCGACGGCGCGTTCGGCAACGATCCGCGCGCGGGCGGCGAACCGTTTATCGTGCCGCTCGCGATTCCCGCGCTGGCGGGCCCGTCTGCACTCGCGACGGTGATGCTGCTGACTTCGCAGTCCCCGGGGCAGGTGCCCGAGTGGATCAGCGCGCTGACCGTGACGATGATCGTGTGCGCGATCGTGCTGGTGCTCGCGCAGCGGATTCAGCAGTGGCTCGGCGAGCGTACCGTGATGGCGTTCGAGCGGTTGATGGGGCTGGTGCTGGTCGCGATTTCGGTCGAGATGATCTTGGGCGGGATTCGGGTGTTCGTGCATCAGCTCTAGACGCGGGCACCGAGTTCACGTGCAGCTGGCGTTGAAACAAAAAAGCGGCCGTCGGGCCGCTTTTTTATTGAGCTGAACTGCCGCGACATCGCGTGGCAGCCAGTGGTGCCGGTGCGTCAGGCGCCGTCGGTCAGCGCGCGGATCGTCGGTAGGTTGCGCCAGTAGCCCTTCGCGTCCATGCCGCAGCCGAACACGTAACGGTCGGGCACTTCGAAGCCGCAGAAGTCGGGACGCAGCGGCTTGTCCTTCTGGATCAGCTTCTCGCACAGCACGGCGGACAGGAAGCGCTTCGCGCCCATCGCCAGAATACGGTCGCGGATAGCCGCCATCGTTTCGCCTTCGTCGAGGATGTCGTCGAGCACGAGCACGACGCGATCCTTCACCGACTCGGCCGGCGCGACGCGCCATTGCATGTCGCTGCCGCCCTTCGTGGTGTTGCGGTAGCGGGTCAGGTGGATGTAGTCGAATTCGAGCGGGAAGTCGAGGTGCGGCAGCAGCATGCCTGTGAACACCGCCGCGCCGCCCATCACCGACAGCACGAGCGGGAAGTCCTCGCTCATTTCGGTGCGGATGGCCTGCGCCATCGTCCCGATCGACGCGTCGACCTCGGCGGCCGATACGATCTCTTCGGAGTGGCGGAAAATGTGGAGAGCTTCTTCGCGATTCATGACGTCTGACGGACGGTGACTGTATACATTAGTGTGGGAGAGAACGGCGGCGCACGCTACAGCATAAACCCGTGCGCTCCGTCGTCCTTGATGGCGGCCAAAAGACAGCGCTGTGTTAGACCGTGAGCCGTCTTGCAGCCGCTTCGAACGGACCGATCAGCGCATGCCCGGCAGCATGCCCTTCATGCCGCGCATCATCTTCTGCAGGTTGCCGCCCTTGAGCTTCTTCATCATGGTGCGCATCTGCTCGTACTGGTTGAGCATGCGGTTCACTTCTTGCACCTGCACGCCGGCGCCGGCTGCGATGCGGCGCTTGCGGGTCGCCTTGATGAGTTCGGGTTTCGCGCGCTCCTGCGGCGTCATCGAGTTGATGATGCCTTCCATGCGGCGCATCTGCTTTTCGGCCTGGCCCATGTCGGCGCCGGACGCGGCTTGCTGGAACTGCGCGGGGAGTTTATCCATCAGCGACGACAGGCCGCCCATGTTCTTCATCTGCGAAAGCTGCGCGCGGAAATCGTTGAGATCGAAGTCGCCGCCTTTCTTGACCTTGTCGGCGAGCTTCTGGGCGGCTTGGACGTCGACGCCGCGCTGCGCTTCCTCGACGAGCGCGAGGATGTCGCCCATGCCGAGGATCCGGTTCGCCATCCGGTCCGGGTAAAAGATTTCGAGGCCGTCGAGCTTTTCGGCGACGCCGACGAATTTGATCGGCTTGCCGGTCACATGACGCACCGACAGCGCCGCACCGCCGCGCGAATCGCCATCGAGCTTGGTGAGCACGACGCCGGTGAGCGGCAGCGCGTCGTTGAACGCCTTCGCGGTGTTGACGGCGTCCTGGCCGAGCATCGCGTCGACGACGAAGAGCGTTTCCGCCGGCTTCAGCTCCGCGTGCAGCGCGCTGATTTCGTTCATCATCGCTTCGTCGATGCCGAGACGGCCGGCCGTATCGACGAGCAGCACGTCGTGATAATGGCGCTTCGCCCAATCGACCGCGGCGCGCGCGATGTCGACGGGCTTCTGGTCGGGCTCGGACGGGAAGAAATCGGCGCCGACTTGCTCCGTCACCGTCTTCAACTGCGCGATAGCGGCAGGGCGGTAGACGTCGCAGGAAACCGTGAGCACCTTCTTCTTGTACTTCTCGCGCAGCAGTTTCGCGAGCTTGCCGACCGTGGTCGTTTTACCGGCGCCTTGCAGGCCGGCCATCAGGACGATCGCGGGCGGCGTGACGGCAAGATTGAGCTCGACGGCCTTGCCTTCATAGTCGCCGCCGATCACGGCTGTCAGCTCGCGCTGCACGACGCCGACGAGCGCCTGGCCCGGCGAGAGGCTCGCGAGCACTTCTTCGCCGAGCGCCTTTTCCTTCACCTTCGCAATGAATTCGCGCACGACGGGCAGCGCCACGTCGGCTTCGAGGAGCGCGAGACGCACTTCGCGCAGCATCTCCTGCGTGTTCGCCTCGGTAAGCCGGGCTTCGCCGCGCAGCGTCTTGACGACGCGCGCCATCCGTGTGGTGAGATTGTCGAGCATGGGGAGCGATGGACAGTGCGGGCACCTGGCGCGCGGCGAACGATTCAGGAGACGTCGCGGGGAAGGGCCCTAGTGTAAACTTCGAACATGGATATTGTACTGTATGCCCTCACTGCGCTTCTTTACGGCGGCCTTGCCGTGGCGGGTTGGCGCGCCCATCGGCACGTCGGGGCGCAAACGATGCTCTCGAGCGTGCCGCCGGTACCGACGGGCCGGGTGGCGCGCGCGTCGGTGTCGGCGGCGTCGGGCATGAGCCTGCAGGGGCGCTGGCTGCTCTTTGTCGCGCTGCTCGCGCACGGCGTACTGCTGCACACGACGATCTTTCCGCAAAACGCGATGGTGTTCGGCTTCGCGTTCGCGCTCTCCGCTATGTTCTGGCTCGGCGCCGGCATCTACTGGATCGAGAGTTTCTTCTTCCCGCTCGACGGCTTGCGGCTCCTCGTGCTGCCGCTCGCGTGCATCGCGTCGCTGATGCCGCTCGCATTCGGCGGGGTGCGCGTGCTGTCGTATGCGGCGGCGCCGATGTTCAAGCTGCATTTCATCATTGCGAATGTCGCGTACGGGCTCTTCGCGATCGCCGCGCTGCACGCCGTGCTGATGCTGTTCGCCGAGCGCCGCTTGCATGCGATGCGTGGCGCGGCGCAACGCGGCAATGGCGCGAACGGCGGGTGGCTTTCGAGCTGGCTCGATACGCTGCCGCCGCTTCTCACGCTCGAAAAGCTGCTGTTCCGGCTGATCTCGGCCGGCTTCGTGCTGCTCACGCTCACGCTCTTGTCCGGCATTCTATTTAGTGAGCAACTGGTGGACCGCGCGATCAAGCTCGATCACAAGACCGTCTTCGCGATCTTGTCGTGGCTGATGTTCGGCGCGCTGCTCACGGCGCGCAAGGTATCCGGCTGGCGCGGCCGCGCGGCATTGCGCTGGGTGCTTGCGTCGTTCGTTGCGCTGCTCCTGGCTTATGTCGGCAGCCGCTTTGTCTTTGAGGTGCTGCTGCACCGTCCCGTGGTTTGACACGCTGTTTGACCCCATGCGACAAATTCTTCTCCTGATCCTGCTGTTCTTCGCCGGCCAATGGCTCGTGAAGGCGCTGCGGCGCGCGGGCAATGCCGCCGACGCGCCGCGCAACGGCCCGTTCGATGCGAGTGGGCGGCCTGGCGCGAACTCCGGCAACACGGGCGGCGCGCAAACGCAGTCGCAATCGCGGCAGCTCGCCGAGCCGATGGTCCGCTGCGCGACTTGCGGCGTGCACACGCCGCAAAGCGAATCGATCCTCGTAGCGGGGAACCGCTTTTGCTGCGCCGAGCACGCCGAGCGCTACGCGGCGCGTCCGACCGGGCGCACCGCTCGATGAGCGCAGGTTTGACAGTTGGCGCGGACGGCTGGGCGAGCGCGGCGCGCGCACTGCCGTCGCCGAACTTCGAAGCGCGACCCGATGGCGCGGTGCCGACGCTGATCGTGATCCACAACATCAGCCTGCCGCCCGGCGAGTTCGGCGGCAGCGCGATCGCCGATCTCTTCCTGAACCGACTCGACTGCGACGCGCACCCGTACTACGACGCGCATCTGCGCGGCTTGCGCGTGTCGTCGCATTTCGTGATCCGGCGCGACGGCGTGCTCGAGCAGTTCGTCTCGTGCAACGAGCGTGCGTGGCACGCGGGCCTCTCGAACTTCTTCGGCCGCGAACGCTGCAACGACTTTTCGATCGGCGTCGAGCTGGAGGGCAGCGACGACAAGGCGTTCGAAGCGCCGCAATACGAGACGCTGACCGCACTCGTGAAGACGCTCGTCGCTCGCTATCCGATCGACGCGCTCGCCGGCCACTCCGACATCGCACCGGGACGCAAGACCGACCCCGGCCCGCATTTCGACTGGCAGCGCTTCGCCCAAGACACCGCGTTGCCCGCTCGGTACTTTCCCTATCGGCACGGTTGACGCGGTCGCTCCGCAAGCCCGCGCACGTTCATTGCTCAATGCTTAGGCAAGTCGAAGAACGTTGCTGCGCCTTGCTTTCCGGGCGATCCCTTGTCTCGTCTAGGCGTGTGAAAAGTCAAGCGTCCGACGTCAAATAAAGCCTTTTGAGATGGAGCCTAAGTCCACTATACTTGGTGCCAGTCAGACGCACTTGCACAAGATCTTGTGTCTCTGACCCGGCGGCACCCGGCCTCGAAAGCCCGGTGCCGCAAGCATTGCCAGCGTTGCAATCAAAGAAGCGCTGCGACGGGACATTGAATCTCGCGCAGCGCAGTCAAAGAAGAAAAGCGCTATCGGGGAATGGTGATAACCAAGATGAAAGCGATCATCGTCGAATCAACGTTGTCCCGCGCGGCCGTTCTGTGCCGCCGCTTTTCTTCCATCTCTTCGTTCGCGCACGGGGTTGCGCAGCGAGTGTTTTAACCCGCGGGTCTCACCGCACCATCCAACAAGACCAGGAGCTTTGCACATGCAAACGACCGACAACGTGACGAGCCAGCACGAAGGCGCGCCTACCGGCCGCACCCTCGGCGGGCAAGCACAGGGCGCTCAAGCGCTCGCGCCACAGGCCACCTTCGCGGATTACAAGGTGATCCGCCGCAATGGCAGCGTGGTGTCGTTCGAGCCCTCGAAGATCGCGATTGCGGTGACGAAGGCGTTTCTGGCCGTCAACGGCGGGCAGGGCGCCGCGTCCGCACGCGTGCGCGAGCTCGTCGAGCAGCTCACGCAAAGCGTCGTGCGCGCGCTTTTGCGCAGCCGTCCGAACGGCGGCACGTTCCATATCGAAGACATTCAGGACCAGGTCGAACTGGCGCTCATGCGCGGCGGCGAGCACAACGTCGCGCGCGCTTACGTGCTGTATCGCGAGAAGCGCACTCAGGAGCGTCACGCGGAAGAGGAAAGCGCGCCGAGCTCGGGCCTGAACGTCGTCGATAACGGCATCACGCGTCCGCTCGATATGAAGGCCCTCACCGGGCTGATCGAGTCGGCCTGCGCGAACCTCGGCGACGCGGTTTCCGCCGAGCCGATCGTCGCCGAGACGGTCAAGAACCTCTACGACGGCGTGCCGATGAGCCAGGTCTACGACTCGGCCATCCTCGCTGCGCGCACGATGATCGAGAAGGACCCGGCGTACAGCCAGGTCACCGCACGCATTCTGCTGCACACGATCCGCCGCGAGATCCTCGAAGAGGAAGTCACGCAAGGCGAAATGGGCGAGCGCTATGCCGAGTACTTCCCGCAGTTCTTGAAGCGCGGCGTCGAAGCCGGGCTGCTCGACGACAAGCTGCTGCAGTTCGATCTGAAGCGCCTGGGCGCCGCGCTCGACGCGAGCCGCGACCTGCAGTTCGGCTACCTCGGCCTGCAGACGCTCTATGACCGCTACTTCCTGCACGTCGACGGCACCCGTATTGAGATGCCGCAGGCATTCTTTATGCGTGTCGCGATGGGCCTCTCGCTCAACGAGATCGACCGCGAAGCGCGCGCGATCGAGTTCTACACCGTGCTGTCGACGTTCGATTTCATGAGCTCGACGCCGACTCTGTTCAACTCGGGCACGCACCGCTCGCAGCTGTCGTCGTGCTATCTGACGACGGTCGCGGACGACCTCGATGGCATCTACGAAGCACTGAAGGAAAACGCGCTCCTCTCGAAGTTCGCCGGCGGCCTCGGCAACGACTGGACCCGCGTGCGCGCGCTCGGCTCGCACATCAAGGGCACCAACGGCAAGTCGCAAGGCGTCGTGCCGTTCCTGAAGGTGGTCAACGACACGGCCGTCGCCGTGAACCAGGGCGGCAAGCGCAAGGGCGCGGTCTGCGCGTACCTGGAATCGTGGCACCTCGACATCGAGGAATTCCTCGAGCTGCGCAAGAACACCGGTGACGACCGTCGCCGCACGCACGACATGAACACGGCGAACTGGATTCCCGACCTGTTCATGAAGCGCGTGATGGAAGGCGGCGACTGGACGCTGTTCTCGCCGTCGACCTGCCCGGACCTGCACGACAAATTCGGCGCCGAGTTCGAAACCGCTTACACGGCTTACGAAGACAAGGTCGCGCGAGGCGAGATCAAGCTGTTCAAGAAGATTCCGGCGGCGCAGCTGTGGCGCAAGATGCTCGGCATGCTGTTCGAGACCGGCCATCCGTGGATCACGTTCAAGGACCCGTGCAATGTGCGCTCGCCGCAACAGCACGTCGGCGTCGTCCACTCGTCGAACCTGTGCACCGAGATCACGCTGAACACGAGCGACGCCGAAATCGCCGTTTGCAACCTGGGCTCGGTGAACCTGGTCGCGCACATGACGAAGCAGGCCGACGGCAGCTACGCACTCGACCACGAGAAGTTGAAGCGCACGATCAGCGTCGCAATGCGGATGCTCGACAACGTCATCGACATCAACTACTACGCCGTCGCGAAGGCGCGTAACTCGAACCTGAAGCACCGTCCGGTCGGTCTCGGCATCATGGGCTTCCAGGACTGCCTGCACATGCTGCGCACGCCGTATGCATCGGAGGCGGCTGTCGAGTTCGCCGACCGGTCGATGGAAGCGGTCTGCTACTACGCGTACTACGCGTCCACCGAGCTGGCCGAAGAGCGCGGCCGCTACTCGAGCTACCGCGGCTCGCTGTGGGATCGCGGCATCCTCCCGCAAGACTCGCTGAAGCTGCTGGCCGAAGCGCGCGGCGGCTATGTCGAAGTGGATTCGAGCGAGTCGATGGACTGGCCGGCGCTGCGCTTGCGCATCGCCGACTACGGCATGCGCAACTCGAACTGCGTCGCGATCGCGCCGACGGCGACGATCTCGAACATCATCGGCGTGTCCGCTTGTATCGAGCCGACTTTCCAGAACCTCTATGTGAAGTCGAATCTGTCGGGCGAATTCACGGTGGTCAACGACTACCTGGTGCGCGACCTGAAGGCGCGCGGCCTGTGGGACGAGGTGATGGTTGCCGACCTCAAGTACTTCGACGGCACGCTCTCGCGCATCGACCGCATCCCGGCCGATCTGCGCGCGATCTACGCGACGGCGTTCGAAGTCGACGCGACGTGGCTCGTCGAGGCGGCGGCGCGCCGTCAGAAGTGGATCGACCAGGCGCAGTCGCTCAACATCTACATGGCGGGCGCATCGGGCAAGAAGCTCGACGAGGTCTACAAGCTCGCGTGGCTGCGTGGCTTGAAGACGACGTACTACCTGCGCACGATGGCAGCGACGCACGTCGAGAAGTCGACGGTCGCGCACGGCGCGCTGAACGCAGTGCCTTCGTCGGAAGGCGGTGCGGGCGGTGCTGCCGGCGGCTTTGGCGCGGGCGGTGCGATCGGTGGCGCGATGAGCGGCGCGTCGTCGTCGGGCGCCATGAACGCGGCAGCGGCGGCAGGCGCGGCGGTTGCTGCTCAACCGGAGGTGGAAGTGGACGGTCCCGTTTGCATGATGCGTCCGGGCGACCCGGGTTTCGACGAGTGCGAAGCCTGCCAGTAACCGCGTGAGTGCCGTAGCGCACACGCAATGAGACGAGCGGCGCGCAGCATGAAGTTGAAGGGCGCGCCGCTCTTCCCGATCAGTAGTCACACGATGCAAGCGAAGCGACGAAGAAGTCTGTCGCCGATCAAGAAGAAGGTGCAGCGCAGTGCGGATTCTTTGAACTTCGCCGAGCCGTTGAAACCCTAACGATAAAGACTCGGCAACACTGCAAGCGACGTAGCCGGATGGTCATCGAAGCACACACAAGAGGTCTCGAAATCACCTCGCTTCGATACCCGATCGACAATGCGAAGCACCTCTAAGACTCACGCTTCGAACGCATCACTCGATGTGTTGAAGACGACGCGAAGATCAAAGTGTTGTATGTAGGTCGCAACGCGAATCGAAAACAGGATTTTTCGTGAGCGAACCCTTTTATCGCTAACGAAAAGATGGTACAAACCGATCTAAATTGATGGTGAGAATTTATGCTCAACTGGGATGACGAGATCACTGCCGCGATTCCCTCGAGTGGTTCGCAACACAATACGTTGCGCAACCCCGCGGGTTCGGCTGTCGGAGCGCAAGTAGCGACGCGCGCCGCCACTCAAGCTCCCTCGGCGAAGGACATTTTCGCAGGCGACTTCGCAGTCGCTCCGTATGCCGACGCAGCGCAAGCTGCGGCACCGGCCGGCGCTCCCGAAGCGCGCGTGAACGTCGCCGACAAGCGCATCATCAACGGCAAGACTGACGTCAATCAGCTCGTGCCGTTCAAATACAAGTGGGCGTGGGAGAAGTATCTGGCGGGTTGCGCAAACCACTGGATGCCGCAAGAAATCAACATGTCCCGCGACATCGCGCTGTGGAAAGACCCGAACGGCCTCACTGAAGACGAGCGCCGCATCGTCAAGCGCAACCTCGGCTTCTTCGTGACGGCCGACTCGCTCGCCGCGAACAACATCGTGCTGGGCACCTACCGCCACATCACGGCGCCCGAGTGCCGGCAGTTCCTGCTGCGCCAGGCGTTCGAAGAGGCGATCCACACGCACGCTTACCAATACATCGTCGAGTCGCTCAGTCTCGACGAAGGCGAGATCTTCAACGCCTATCACGAGGTCAAGTCGATCCGTGACAAGGACGAATTCCTGATCCCGTTCATCCAAACGCTGACCGATCCGGCCTTCACGACCGGCACGCTCGAAGCCGACCAGAAGTTGCTCAAGTCGCTGATCGTGTTCGCCTGCGTGATGGAGGGCCTGTTCTTCTACGTCGGGTTTACGCAAATTCTTGCGCTCGGCCGGCAGAACAAAATGACGGGTGCCGCGGAACAGTACCAATACATCCTGCGTGACGAGTCGATGCACTGCAACTTCGGCATCGACCTCATCAACCAGATCAAACTCGAAAACCCGCATCTGTGGACGGCCGAATTCCGCGAGGAGATCCGCGAGATCTTCAAGCATGCGGTCGACCTTGAATATCGCTACGCGGAAGACACGATGCCGCGCGGGGTGCTCGGCCTCAACGCGTCGATGTTCAAGAGCTATCTGCGCTTCATCTGCAACCGCCGTTGCCAGCAGATCGGCCTCGATCCGCTGTTCCCGAACGAGGAGAACCCGTTCCCGTGGATGAGCGAGATGATCGATTTGAAGAAAGAGCGCAACTTCTTCGAGACGCGGGTCATTGAATATCAGACTGGCGGTGCGCTGTCGTGGGAGTGACCCCGCGCGCGTCGACCAACGAAATTGATGGGGATGCCGGCGGCGAAGGCCCCGGCAAACGTGCTTAGGAGCAGAAACGCCTGATGCAAAGCGTGCCCAGTGGCTCAGCGGTGCGAACCGCGGCCCACAAACATGACAGGCACTTTGCGAACCCTTCAGTGGGATGGGCAAACTTCCCCCCGGAAAAAGCCGGCGGCCATGCCGTCGGCTTGCTCAAACGATTGCCGGCATTCGAGAGCGGCCTGAGCGCAGAAGTGCGCGCAGCACAGCGCCTCGAAGCTGACTGGACTTGGCGTGCGGTGCCCGCGGGCACGGCGCGCCTTACCGTATTCATTAGCGTAAGCAGGCGGGAAGCGCGTACGCCGATGAATAGCCCGCTTCGCAGCGCACGCCTTGATAAGCGTGCAGCGGGAAGCGGGTTTTGACGAAGGGTGTAGTTTGAATTAACTCTCATCTGAAAACCTGAAGGAGAAAATGATGGCACTCGCCAAGAAAAAACCTGCAGCTAAAAAAGCCGCGGCGAAACCGGCCGTGAAGAAGACTGTAGCGAAGAAGGCTGCTCCGGCTAAGAAGGCCGCTGTGAAGAAGGTTGCAGCGAAGAAGGTCGCCGTGAAGAAGGTTGCTGCCAAGAAGGTCGCAGTGAAGAAAGTCGCTGTGAAGAAGGTTGCAGCCAAGAAGGTCGCAGCGAAGAAAGTCGCGGTGAAGAAGGTTGCAGTCAAGAAAGTCGCGGCAAAGAAAGTCGCAGTGAAGAAGGTTGCTGCGAAGAAGGCCGCACCGGCTAAGAAGGCTGCTGCGAAGAAGGTTGTCGCGAAGAAGGCCGCTGCGAAGAAGGCGCCTGCTAAGAAGGCTGCGGCGAAGAAAGCCGCGCCTGCGAAGAAGGCTGCCGCCAAGAAGGCTGCCCCTGCGAAGAAGGCTGCGCCTGCTAAGAAGGCCGCACCGGCGAAGAAGGCTGCTGCCAAGAAGGCCGCCGCTGCGCCTGCCCCCGCTGCAGCACCCGCTGCGTCGACGGCTCCTGCTGCTACGGTGAAGACCGCGTTGAACCCGGCTGCAGCATGGCCGTTTCCGACCGGCAGCCGTCCGTAACAACTCGAGCGGTAACTCGGTACGTCGCGACGTGCCACACGGTTGAGTAATGCTACTCAGCCCGAATCCCGTCACCGGTTTCCGGTGGCGGGATTTTTTTATGTCGATCCGGACTTGGCGCTTTAGCGCCTAGTCCGGTCCCATGCAGAGCGGTCGATCCGAACTTGGCGCTTTAGGGCCTAGTCTGGTTCTGTGCAGAGCATGACTCGAGTCGCATGCGACTCCGGCGTGTGAGACGTGCTGAAGACGCGTTCCGTCGAGGATAGCCACCTGCGTCGCGTAACGGCGCAGGTGGCTGAAGGGACGGGAACGGATTGGCCCGGAACGGGCCGAGAGACCGCCAGTGGGTCAGTGCGTGACGCGGGTTACGCCGCCGCTCGAGAGCAGACGGACGCGATCGCCAGCTTGGAAGATCTCGCCGTTGGCGCTTTGCGTGATGGCGCGCAGGTCGCCGTTGTCGAGCCGCACGGTGACTTCCACGCCGTTTTGCACGGCGACGCCGTTCTCGACCGCGTTGCCCGCGACCGCACCGGCGATGCCGCCGATGATTGCGGTCGCGATCGACCCTTTGCCGCCGCCGATCGCGCTACCCGCCACCGCGCCAAGCGCGCCGCCGCCCAATGCGCCGAGCCCGCTCGGCTGACCGTTGTTCGAGCTGATCTTCACGGCGCGCACGCTTTCGACGGTGCCGAAGCGCACGGTTGCCTCGCGCTGCGCCTGCGAGGCCGTGTAGACGTCCGACGAGCTGCTGTTATAGGCGCACCCCGTCATCGTCAGCGAACCGACGATCATCGTTGCCAGAACCGCACGGGTTGTTGTTCTCATTTTTGGTTACTCCACTGAATTACTGCAGGCCGTATCCGAATGCCTGCTTGAATCGCTCATCGATTTCGCCGCGCGAAGGCGCGTAGTTTTGCGGTCCTTGCTGCTCAATCTTGAGCGCGCCCATCAGGCTCGCGAGGCGGCCCGTCGTCGCCCAGTCGAGCCCCTTCTCGATCCCGTACAGCAGGCCGCCGCGGAAGGCGTCGCCACAACCGGTCGGGTCGAGCACGCGGGCAGCCTGGACGACGGGAATCTCTTCGCACTGGCCCGCATGGTGAATCTGCGAGCCGTGCTCGCCGCGCGTGACGATCAGCGCCTGCACACGGCCGGCGATTTCTTCGATCGACCAGCCGGTCTTGTTGCTGACCAATTTTGCTTCGTAGTCGTTGACCGCCACATAGGTGGCAAGTTCAATCATGCGACGTAACTGGGCGCCGTCGAAGAGCGGCAGGCCCTGGCCCGGATCGAAAATGAACGGAATGCCGGCGGCCGCGAACTGTTCGGAGTGCTGGACCATGCCGTCGTAGCCGTCCGGTGCGACGATGCCGAGCTTGACGCCGGGTGCTTCGTCCGCGCGGTTCAGGTGCGATTCCATCATCGCGCCCGGGTGGAATGCGGTGATCTGGTTATTGTCGAGGTCGGTGGTGATCATCGCCTGCGCCGAATAGGTGTCCGGCAGCACGCGCACGTGCGCTTTCGTGAGACCGAGGCTGTCGAGGCGGTCGAGGTAGAGCTGCGCGTCGACGGCGCCGAGCGTCGCCATGATGCGCGCGTCGCCGCCGAGCAGCTTCAGCGCATAGGCGATGTTGCCGGCGCAGCCGCCGAATTCGCGGCGCATCGTCGGCACGAGGAAGCTCACATTCAGGATGTGCACTTGCTCGGGCAGGATGTGGTCGCGAAAGCGGCCCTGGAAAGTCATGATGTTGTCGTAGGCGAGCGAGCCGCAGATCAGCGTAGCCAAAGCTAGGTTTCCTATGAATGTGAGTCGCGATAATGCCGCTATCGATGCAAAAACGCCGCGCGAAGGGCGCGGCGCATTGCGACGCGTGCCGTGCTTACTTCAGCGCGGCGAGCGCTGCGTCGTAGTTCGGCTCGTCCTTGATTTCGCCGACGAGTTCGGCGTGCAGCACCTTGTTCTGTTCGTCGAGGACGACCACGGCGCGCGCCGTCAGGCCGGTGAGCGGGCCGCTCGTGACATCGACGCCGTACGCATTCGCGAACTCATGGCCGCGGAAGGTCGACGCCGTCACGACGTTTTCGATGCCTTCGGTCGAGCAAAAGCGCGTTGCGGCGAACGGCAGGTCGCCCGACACGACGATCACGGCCGTGTTCGCGAGCTTGCCGGCGGCTTCGTTGAACTTGCGGGTGGACGTGGCGCACGTCGGCGTGTCGAGGCTCGGCACGATGTTGAGCACTTTGCGCTTGCCGGCGAAATCGGCGAGCGTGACCGGCTTGAGATCCTTGCCGACGAGCGAGAACTCGGGGGCTTGCTGGCCCGCGGACGGGAACGTGCCGCTGACTTCGATCGGGTTGCCACCCAGCGTGACTTGACTCATGTTGTGCTCCGAAGATTCGTCTGAGATTGACTGCGAAAGGGAGCGCGTGCGGCCTTTATCAGGCCAAGACGCGCCCGGCGTGCGCTACGGGTAAAAGATCTGAACGCGGAAATTGCTGGCAATGGCATTGCCGGTGTCGAGCCGCACGATCATCGTCTGCGTGGTGCGGGCGGGCAGGCCAGCGGCGATCGGCGTGCCTGGGCGCACATAGTCTTGCGGCCACAGCACGCGTCGGATCGCGACGTTGTTTTTGTCGTCGAGCAGCGTGAGTTCCATGGCCGGGTACGCGAGCGCGACGTTGTAACGATTGCGCAGCGGCACGCGCAATTCGAGGTGATGCGGGCCGTCGACTTGGCGCAGATCCGATGCTTCGACTTGCAGGCCGTCGATATCGCGCGGCGGCGAGATCTGGCAGCTGAGCTGCTCGCAGACCTGGGCGAAGAGCGCTTGCGAACTCGGCCAGTACACCATGACCGTTTCGCGGCGCCACCACGCGAGTTGAGCGATGAGCGCGACCGCAAGTACGACCGCAATGATCGCGCCGATGGTGCGCAACACAATGCGGCTCGGCTCGGGAGTCCGCTTCTCGCGCGTAACTTCGAAGTTGCGCGTGGTGGCGGCGGCGGGCTCAGCCCCGAACGGCGAGCTGGTACGGGGCTGTGCTGCGAATGCATTCGCGCCGGACGGCTCGGATGTGGACGACTGAGCCGCCGACGCCTTCGGCTCGGGCGTGCCGAAGTGCGGTTCCGGGTCGGCGCCCCACGAGGGGGCCACCTTGTTCGGGAAGGTGGGTTCGTCCGCTTGCGCGGGCGTCGCCGCCGATACGCGTTCTTGCGGCTCGGCGCCCATCTCGGGGCCCGGCCATGCCGTGAAGCTCGGCTCGCGCATGTCGCCGGATTCGGCGGACGGATGCGCGGCATCGTGTTCGGCATGCACCGGCGCCGGCTGTGCTGCTTCGGGTGCGGGTGCAGGTTTCGTCTCGGGCCCGAGCGAGCCCGGTACGGCGACTTGGGGGTGATGCGCTAGCGTTTCGACGTCGTGGCGCAGCGCCGGGTCGATCTGCGCATCGGCGGCGGGTGCCCACATATCCCACGCGCCGGAGCCGAAATTCGGCGCAGGTCGCGCTGGTTCGCTTTGCGCCGGCGCGTTCTGCGCGGATCGTTCGTTCTGCGCAGGCGCCGTTTGCGGCGCGGCCGCTTCGGCTGCGGGCGATGCGGCTGCGGCAGCAGGTTCCTGCGCGCGTGGCGTTTCGACCGGCGCGCCGCTTTCTACCGGCTTCGCGCCGTTGTCGGTGTCGACGAGATTTTCCGACGCATTGAAAACGGACTGGCAAGAACCGCAGCGCACGAGTCCTCCGCGCAGCGCAAGCTGCGTCTCTTGGATGCGGAAGACGGTTTCACAGTGGGGACAGCGCGTCGCAAGAAGCATAGTGAGCCGATTGGCGTGCAAGCCGGTGCGTAACGATGACGATACGCCCTATTCTAATGGCTTTCGCGGCGGGTCCCGGCGAGACAGACCCAACCCTCGTGTTCGCGCCAGACGCCGATGTCGATCCAGGTCGCGTAGACGCGAGCGACTTCTTCGGCCTGTCGCGCGAGGATGCCCGAAAGCGCGATGCGTCCGCCCGGCTTCACCTTCGACGACAGCATCGACGCCATCAGCTTGAGCGGATTCGACAGAATATTGGCGACGACGATATCGAACTCGCCGGACGGGCAATCGTCGGGCAGGCCGTAAGTGACCTCGGCGCGATTGCGTTCGCTGTTGTGGCGCGCGGATTCGACCGCCTGCGGATCGATGTCGATGCCGAACACTGGATTCGCACCGCACTTCTTCGCGAGGATCGCGAGGATGCCGGAGCCGCAACCGTAGTCGAGCACCGACTGGCCCGCTTGCACATGCTCTTCGAGCCACTCCATGCAAAGGCGGGTGGTCGGATGACTGCCGGTGCCGAACGCGAGACCGGGATCGAGTTCGAGCACGAGCGCGTCCGGATCGGGCGCGTCGTGCCACGACGGCACGACCCAGATGCGCTTGCCGATCGGAATCGGTTCGAATTGCGATTGCGTGAGCCGCACCCAGTCCTGTTCCTCGACGTCGCGCACGGTGAACGCCGGCGTGGCGGCGAGGCCGACTTCGTTGGCCGCCGCAGCCGCGAGCACGCCAGGTTCGTGGTCGGGCGCGAGCAGCGCCACGACGCGCGAACGCTGCCATGCAGTGCGATCGGGCGTCAGGCCGGGCTCGCCGAAGAGCGGTTGCTCGTCGGGCGTGTCGGCGTCGGCGTCTTCCACCGATACCGACAGCGCGCCCAGTTCGATGAGCGCGTCGGACAGCGCCTCCGCATGCTCGCGATCGAGTTCGACGACCAGTTCCCGATAGCTCATCGCTTACGCTTCTTCCGGTGCGACTTGCTGCTTCGCCGCAAGCCGGTTCTCGAGGTAATGGATGCTCGTGCCGCCTTCGACGAATTTCGAGTCGAGCATCAACTCACGGTGCAGCGGGATGTTGGTCTGAATGCCTTCGACCACCATCTCGGAGAGCGCAATGCGCATCCGCATGATCGCCTGCTCGCGCGTGGCGCCGTAAGCGATCAGCTTGCCGATCATCGAATCATAGTTCGGCGGGACGAAATAGCCGTTGTAGGCGTGGGAATCGACGCGGATACCCGGGCCGCCCGGCGTGTGCCACGACGTGATGCGTCCCGGAGACGGGGTGAACTTGAACGGGTCTTCGGCGTTGATCCGGCACTCGATCGCGTGGCCGCGGAATTCGAGGTCGCGCTGGCGGATCACGAGCTTCTCGCCGGCCGCGATGCGGATCTGTTCCTGCACAATGTCGACGCCGGTGATCAGTTCGGTCACCGGGTGCTCGACCTGCACGCGCGTGTTCATTTCGATGAAGTAGAACTCATTGTTCTCATAGAGGAACTCGAACGTGCCCGCGCCGAGGTAGCCCATCTTCTTGCAGGCGTCGGCGCAGCGGTCGCCGATGCGCTCGATCAGGCGGCGCGCGATGCCCGGCGCCGGCGCTTCCTCGATCACCTTCTGGTGGCGGCGCTGCATCGAGCAGTCGCGCTCACCGAGCCAGATGGCGTTCTTGAACGAGTCCGACAGCACTTGAATCTCGATGTGCCGCGGATTCTCCAGAAACTTCTCCATATAGACCTGCGGATTGCCGAACGCACGGCCGGCTTCTTCGCGGGTCATGTTGACCGCGTTCACGAGCGCCGCTTCCGTGTGCACGACACGCATGCCGCGTCCGCCGCCGCCGCCCGCCGCCTTGATGATGACGGGGTAGCCGATCGCGCGCGCGATCTTCACGATCTCCTTCGGGTCGTCCGGCAGCGCGCCTTCCGAACCGGGCACGCACGGCACGCCGGTCTTGATCATCGTCTGCTTGGCCGTGACCTTGTCGCCCATCATGCGGATCGTGTCCGGATTCGGGCCGATGAACGTGAAGCCGGATTGCTGCACGCGCTCCGCGAAATCGGCGTTCTCCGACAGGAAGCCGTAGCCGGGGTGAATCGCTTCGGCGTCGGTCACCTCCGCGGCGCTGATGAGCGCCGGCATATTCAAGTAGGAGAGATTCGACGGCGCCGGTCCGATGCAGACCGCCTCGTCGGCGAGCTTCACGTACTTGGCTTCTTTGTCGGCTTCGGAGTAGACGACGACAGTCTTGACGCCTAGTTCACGGCACGCGCGCTGAATCCGGAGCGCGATTTCGCCGCGATTGGCAATGAGGATTTTTTCAAACATAGCGTTATTCGACTCTTCAATGGGCGCGGCGCTCGCTAATTAAGAGAGACATCGGCGACGCGCCTCAGAGGATCGGCGGCGCGCAGCGATTGGAGGCTGCGCGCCGGGCGGGCTCTGCGTGGGGCCGGAGTGGGTGCGAATGCGCCGACTCCGTCCGACACACGGGGAGAGGCCCGCGCGCTTAGCCGATCACGAACAACGGCTGGCCGTATTCGACCGCCTGACCGTTTTCGACGAGGATTTCCTTGACGACGCCGGCCTTGTCGCACTCGATCTCGTTCAGGAGCTTCATCGCTTCGATGATGCAGATCGTCTGACCTTCCTTGACCGTGTCGCCCACTTGGACGAACGGGTCGGCGCCCGGCGACGGGGCGCGGTAGAACGTGCCGACCATCGGCGAGGTCACGACGTGGCCTTGCGGTGCGGCGGCAGCGGGGGCGGCTGCGGCGCCCGCGGCGGCCGGCGCTTCGCTCGGCGCGGCAGCGAACGGCATAGGCGCGGAGATTTGCGGCGCGTAGGAGGTGGACGGCTGCACGTAAACCGGCGGCGCATTCTTGACGATGCGAACCTTGCCCTCGCCTTCAGTGACTTCCAGTTCCGAGATCCCGGACTCGGAAACGAGGTCGATCAAAGTTTTCAGCTTACGTAGATCCATCGGGAATTCCCCTTTCAATGCGTGAAGTGCCGGCCCGAAGCCGGCGCTGAATTGGTGTTCTGGAAATCAGCGCGCGATGCCCGTATCCGGCGCGAGCCGGTCGAGGGCGAATTCGAGCGCGTACAGATATCCCTTCCAGCCGAGGCCGCAAATGACGCCCTCGGCCTGGTCGGAGAAGTAGGAGTGGTGCCTGAACGGCTCGCGGCGATGCACGTTCGACAGGTGAATCTCGACGAACGGAATGCCGACGCCGGCCAGTGCGTCCCGTATCGCCACGCTGGTATGCGTGTACGCGGCGGGATTGATCAGGATGAAGTCGACTTTTTCCGCGCGGGCAGCCTGGATGCGGTCGACGAGCGCACCCTCATGATTGCTCTGAAACGAAGTCAGTTCGGCGCCGGCCTGCGCCGCTCGTTTGGATAACGCCTGATCGATCTGCTGCAACGTGACGCGCCCATAGACCTCGGGTTCCCGGGTGCCGAGAAGGTTGAGGTTGGGGCCGTGTAGTGCCAGCAGTCGTGTCATGGTCGCTTCGTTTTGCGCGGAATTGCGCGCACTTTAGCGCTGTTTAGAGAAACTTGTCTAGCAGCGCATGCAGGGGGCTGGGGAAAACACGGTAAAAATCGCCCCCTTGGCCGCATAAATCTTATTAAATTCGGACAAAACGCGGACAACGCATCTCAAATAGACGTTATCTGAAGCGGTTTCGTCGTATCAAATCAGAGCGCGTCGAGGGTCTTTTTGAGCTCGGCTGGCTGGATTTGGCCTAATTTTGTCGACCGTACGGCGCCTTTTGCATCGATCACGACGGTGAAGGGCAGGGCGCCCGCGGTGTTGCCGAAATTGCGTGCCAGATCAGCTCCGCCGAAGCCGCTCACGTAAACGGGATAGTCGACCGGCACCTTCTGCAAAAACGTCTTCACGTTCTTTTCCGAGTCGACGCCGATGCCGATGAACTTCACGCCCTTCTTGGAGTATTCGTCGTTGAGCTGGGCGAGCGTCGGCATTTCTTCGACACACGGGCCGCACCACGACGCCCAGAAATTGACGACGACGGTTTGCCCCTTGAAGGCGGCGAGCGACTTCGGCTTGCCGTCGGCGTCGTGCATCATGGTCGAGTCCAGCAGCGCTTCGACTGCGTTGGCCTGCGCCGCGCCGGTCTCCGGGGCGCTGGCGGTGGCGGGGGGCGTGTCGTCGTGCCGCAGCCAATGCCCGGCGGCGATACCGCCTGCCACGGCAATGATCGCGACGGCCGCGACCGCCAGAATTCCTTTCGTGTTCATCGTGTGATCAATTAGTCGTTGGTGTTTCGCCGCGCTCGCTTTCGTCTAGCAGCGCCCGGACCGCTTGGACGTTGGCGCGCGAGAGCCGGCCGCGCGCGTCGGCGCGCACCGCGCCGCGCAAGTCGTCCGTATCGTAGAGCGCAATGTGCATGCCGACCGGATCTTCACCCCGCGATGGACGCCACAGGAAGCTGAGCGTCTCGATCATGCCGCGGCCGGCGAAATGCCGGGTCTCCGACACGTCATATTGGATATTCGCGTTGAGCATGTAGATCGCGACTTCCTTGGGGTTGTCGCAGAACACTTGCAGGTGCACGTCGGAATGCTCGCCCGCCGTGCCGTTGAGCACCGCGCCCGTCAAATAGGGATTGAAGGCGGCAAGCCGCTCCATCCATTCGACCGCGATTTCGCGCAGGCGGCGCAGCATCGCCGGCTGGCTGTCGCTTTGGAAGAGCGACTGGTATTCGCGGATTTCTTCTTCGATCTGGTCGTTATCGGGCAGCCAATCTCCGGCAATGCGCGTCTCCCCGACGACCTGCCGCGCAGCCTTGCGCTTGGCGGTCGAGTAGTCGAGACCGTCCTCGGCGATCATCCGCGCGGCGGCGATCGCGATTTCTTCCCGGACCCGCTGCGGATCAAAATGAGATTTACGAACCATCCAGCAATCATACAAGAGAATGGTTACGGGCCTTTTGGGGGCCGCCGGGGCCCGTGCGCTATACATTTCGGGTGGGGGCGTCGGTTACAATAGCGGCCTTTCCGTACGCGCCTCGCCTCGCTTTTATGCATATCCATATTCTCGGCATTTGCGGCACCTTCATGGGCGGTCTGGCGGTGCTTGCACGCGGCGCAGGGCACAAAGTGACCGGCTGCGACGCCGGTGTCTATCCGCCGATGAGCACCCAGCTCGAGGCGCAAGGCATCGAGCTCATCGAAGGCTACGGCGCCGAACAGATCGATCTGAAACCGGATCTTTTCGTGATCGGCAACGTCGTGACGCGCGGCAATCCGCTGATGGAGGCGATTCTCGATCGCGGCCTGCCGTATGTTTCCGGGCCGCAGTGGCTCGGCGAGCACGTGCTCAACGGCAAGTGGGTGCTCGCGGTGGCCGGCACGCACGGCAAGACCACGACGAGCTCGATGCTCGCGTGGCTGCTCGAAGACGCCGGGCTGAACCCGGGCTTTCTGATCGGCGGTGTTCCGCTCAACTTCGGCGTGTCGGCGCGGCTCACCGATTCGAGCTTCTTCGTGATCGAGGCCGACGAGTACGACACGGCTTTCTTCGACAAGCGCTCGAAGTTCGTCCATTACCGGCCGCGCACCGCGATCCTGAACAATCTCGAATTCGATCACGCGGATATCTTCCCCGATCTCGCCGCGATCGAAACCCAGTTTCATCATCTCGTGCGCACGGTGCCCGGCGTCGGGCGGCTCGTCGTCAACGGGCGCGAGGATGCGCTCGAGCGAGTGCTCGCACGCGGCTGCTGGAGCGATGTCGAGCGATTCGGCGTCTCCGGCGGCTGGGAAGCGCAGCCCGCGGCCGATGGCGTGCCGGTCGACGAGCAGTTCGCCGTCTACTGGCAGGGCGAGCGAGCGGGCGTGGTCGATTGGCAGGTGCAGGGAGATCACAACCGCATGAACGCGCTCGCGGCGATCGCGGCGGCGCGGCACGTCGGCGTGCCGCCGGCGCAGGCGGCCAAGGCGCTCGGCGCGTTCCGCAACGTGAAGCGGCGCATGGAAGTGCGCGGGAGCGTCGAGGGCGTCACCGTCTACGACGATTTCGCCCATCATCCGACGGCGATCGAAACCACGGTCGCCGGCCTTCGCGCCCGTGTCGGCCGTGAAAACACGCGGATTCTCGCCGTGCTCGAGCCGCGTTCGAACACGATGAAGCTCGGCGTGATGAAGGCGCAATTGCCGGGCAGCCTGGCGGATGCCGACCTCGTGTTCGGCTACGGCGCGCCGTCCGGGCGCGACGCGCTCGGCTGGGACCTGGCTGAAGCGCTCGCGCCGCTCGGCGCCAAGGCGCAGGCCTTCAACGATCTCGATGCGCTCGTCAAGGCAGTCGCCGCGGCGGCGCGCCCGGGCGACCACGTGCTCGTGATGAGCAACGGCGGCTTCGGCGGCGTCCACCACAAGCTGCTGGACGCGCTCGACGCGCGCCCGGCCGCGCGTGAGCGGGGCGTCGCGTGATCCTCTATCTCCACGGATTCCGTTCGTCGCCGAATTCGTTCAAGGCGCGCGTGCTCGCCGCGCGGGTCGCGGAGCTGGGCAAGTCCGACGAATGGTGCTGCCCGATGCTGCCGGTGTCGCCGTTCGAGGCGATCACGCTGGCGGAAGCGCAAGTGACGGCGGCAGGCGCAGCCGGCGCATTCGGCGACGAAGGCGTGACCGTGATCGGCAGCTCGCTCGGCGGCTATTACGCCACCCATCTCGCCGAAAAGCACGGCTGGCGCGCGGTGCTGCTTAATCCGGCGACGGTGCCGCAGCGCGATCTGTCGGCGTATCTCGGCGAGCAGCCGCTGTGGCATGGCGGCGGGAGCATCGTCGTGGAGCCTCATCATCTCGACGAATTGCGCGCGCTGGGCGTCGCCGCGATCACGCGGCCCGAACGCTATTATTTGATGGCTGCCACCGGCGATGAAGTGCTCGACTACCGCGAAATGCTCGCGCACTACCCGGGCGTGAACACGAAGCTGATCGACGGCAGCGACCACGCGATCAGCGAGTTTGAAGACTACGTCGACGACGTTCTCGCTTTTTGCGGGATGAAGCTGCCGGCGCGCTCCTGACGGAACCGTTGGCGCGCGACATGTTCGGCCCCTCCAGTTCATATCGGACAAACCGCCGACGAAGCGCGGCCGGAGCGGCACACACCACCTATCACACTGCAGGCGCATCGATTGCGAAGCGGCTGCTGTGGCAAGTCAGAACGAGAGTATTGAGTGAACGTTTTCTTTGAGGAATCAGGCAGTTTCAAGGCGGGCAGCGTGCTGTCGAAGCAAGGCGACGCGTTCCAGGTCGAACTGCCGGGCGGACGGCGCGCCAAAGTCCGCGCCAAGGACGTGCTGATCGAATTCGAGAAGCCGAGCGCCGCCGAGCTGATGCAGCAGGCGGACGAGGCCGCGCAGCAAATCGATCTCGACTTCCTGTGGGAATGCGCGCCCGCCGACGAATTCCCGTTCGCGACGCTCGCGAGCGACTACTACGGCGAGTCGTACGGCCCGATCGAGCGTGCGGCGCTCGTGTTGCGCATGCACGGCGCGCCGGTCTACTTCCGCCGCAAGGGGCGCGGACAGTATCAGCGCGCGCCTGAAGAGCAGCTGAAGATGGCGTTGGCGTCGCTCGAGCGCAAGCGCCAGCAGGCGCTCGTGCAGGCCGAATACGAAGAGGAACTGAAGGCGGGACGCCTGCCCGCCGCATTCGACGGCAAGGCGCTGTCGCTCTTGACCAAACCCGACAAGAATTCCATCGAATACAAGGCGCTCGAAGCGGCCGCCGCGTCGCGCGGGATTTCCATGGCGCGCCTGATGCTCGAATGCGGCGGCGTCGCGTCGGCGCGCGCGCTGCACGAGGCGCGCTTTCTCGCCGAGTTCTTCCCGCACGGCACTGGCTTTCCGTCCGTCGCGCCAGGGGCTTTGCCGGAAGACTTGCCGACGGCCGACGTCGAAGCGTTCTCGATCGACGACATCACGACGACCGAAATCGACGACGCGTTCTCCGTCGAGCATCTGGCCGACGGCCGCGTGCGGATCGGGGTGCACATCGCGGCGCCCGCGCTCGGCATCGCGCGCGGCGATACGGTCGACGCGATCGCCCGCGGGCGGTTGTCGACCGTCTACATGCCGGGCGACAAGATCACGATGCTGCCCGACGAAGTCGTCGAAGCGTTCACGCTGAAGGAAGGCGGCCTGCGCCCGGCGCTGTCGCTCTACATCATCGTCAATCGGGAGACGCAGGAGATCGTCGCGAACGAAACGCGCGCCGAGCTCGTGTTCGTGAAGAACAATCTGCGCCACAACACGCTCGATGCCCTCGTGACCGAGGAGACGCTTGCCGAGGGCAGCGGCGACTATCCGCACAAGGACGACATCGCCGTGCTGTGGCCGCTCGCGCAGGCGCTTCACGAAAAGCGTCAGCAAGCGCGCGCGGGCTACGGCTTGAAGCGCGAAATGCAGAGCAATACCGACTACAACTTCTACGTCGAAGGCGAGCACGTGACGATCACGCCGCGCCGGCGCGGCTCGCCGCTCGACATGATCGTTGCCGAGCTGGCGATTCTCGCGAACTCGACGTGGGGCGCGTTCCTGCACGACCACGGCGTACCGGGCATCTACCGCTCGCAGCGCGCGTTCGCGGCGTCCGGTCCGAAGCGCACGCGGATGCAGACGACGGCCGCGCCGCACGAAGGTCTCGGCGTCGCGCAATACGCGTGGAGCACCTCGCCGCTGCGCCGCTATGTCGACCTCGTCAACCAATGGCAGTTGCTCGCGTGCGTGAATCATGGCGTGGCGGCCAAGCTCGTCGCGCCGTTCAAGCCGAAGGACGCCGATCTCTTCGCGGTCGTCCAGGGCTTCGACGACACCTATAGCGCCTACGCCGACCATCAGCGGCGCATGGAGTACTTCTGGTGTCTGCGCTGGATCACGCAGGAAGGCAAGAAGCAGGTGGTGGCGTCGGTGGTGAAGGGCGACCTCGTGCGTCTCGACGAAGTGCCGCTGTTGCTGCACGTGCCGGGTCTCGGCGTGCACGCGCGCGGGACGAAGATCATGCTCGAAGTGATGTCGGTCGATGAGCTGACGGTCGAGGCGTCGGTGCGTCCGCTGCACGTCATCGATGCGCCGGCTGTGACGAGCGGCGCCGAGGCCGACGAGGAAGAGGACGAAGTCGAAGAGCTGATCGACGCCGACGACGAATCCGCCGAAAGCGAAGCCGAGGCGCAGGCGGAAGCCGATGCGGGCGCGGGCGCAGAGGACGGCGCCGCGGACGGCGAGGCATCCGCCCCGGACACCGAGTCAGGCCCGAACCCCGCCGCACACGCCACGGAGTAACCGACGCTCATGAGCACGCCCCCCGCGCCGCGCGATGTCTATGCGGTTATAGGCAACCCGATTGCGCACAGCAAGTCGCCGTTCATCCATGCACGCTTTGCCGAGCAGACTGGCGAGCCGCTCGAATATCGTCATTTGCTCGCGCCGCTGGACGGATTCGTCGATCACGTGCGCGCGTTCATCGCCGAAGGCGGACGCGGTCTGAACGTGACGGTGCCCTTCAAGCTCGAGGCGCACGCGCTGGCCGATCGTCTTTCGCCGCGTGCAGCGGCGGCCGGCGCAGTGAACACGCTGCGCTTCGACGTTGACGGCATCTTCGGCGACAACACGGACGGCGTCGGTCTCGTGCGCGATATCGAAGCGAACCTCGGCGTGAGCCTGAAGGATGCGCGCGTGCTGTTGCTGGGCGCGGGCGGCGCGGCGCGCGGCGTCGTGCTGCCGATGCTCGACCGTGCGCCGCTAGCGCTGACGATCGTGAACCGCACGGCGGCCAAAGCCGAAGCGCTGGTCGAACAGTTCGCGCAGGCGGCCGGACAGGCGGGCTGCGAGCTGACGGGCGGCGGCGCGCACGCAGTCGGCGCGCACCAGTACGACGTGATCGTGAACGCTACGGCGGGGAGCCTCGACGCGTCGCTGCCCGAGTGCGACGACAGCGCGTTCGGCGGTGGCACGCTCGCCTACGACATGATGTACGGCGCGCAACCGACCGTCTTCATGCGCCACGCGCAGACGCTCGGCGCGCGCACGGCCGACGGCCTTGGGATGCTGGTCGAGCAGGCGGCCGAATCCTTCTTCATTTGGCGCGGCGTGCGGCCTGACGGCGCGCCGGTCTTGGCGGCGCTGCGCGAGATGCTCTCGGCGAGCGTCAAACACTGATTCTGATTAAGCAGTCGTGCTTGCGGACGAGTAGGCGGCGATGGCATTCCGATTGAGCGAGCCCGGATCGGCTGACATGACCAAAACGAAAAGTACGAGCCGGCCGGGACTGGCGCGGTGGGTTGTCTATGTCGGCTTGGTGTTCACGCTCTCTTGGTTTGCGACGCAGATCTATTACTTCGCGCAGATTGGCGTGTGGACGTTCGTGAACCCGCGCACGACGGCTTTCATGCGTTCTGATGCGTGGCGCTTGGCGCAGGATCGTCCGGACCTCGACATTCAGCACACGTGGGTGCCGTACGACCAGATTTCGCGGAATTTGAAGCGGGCGATCATTGCGTCGGAGGATGCCAACTTCGTCAATAACAACGGCTACGAGACCGACGCGATTCTGCAGGCGTGGGAGAAGAACAAGGCGCGCGGCAAGATCGTGGCGGGCGGCTCGACGATTTCGCAGCAGCTTGCGCGCAATTTGTTTTTGTCGCGGCAGAAGAGCTATATCCGCAAGGGGCAGGAGCTCATCATTACCTGGATGCTCGAGACGCTGATGGATAAGGAGCGCATCTTCGAGATATATCTGAACTCGGTCGAGTGGGGGAATGGGGTGTATGGCGCGCAGGCGGCCGCGCAGTATTACTACAAGAGTTCGGCTAGCAAGCTCACTGCGTGGCAGTCGGCCAGGTTGGCGGTCATGCTGCCGCGGCCTAAGTATTTTGATGAGCATCGTGGGTCGGCGTACTTGGTGCAGCGGTCCGCTGTTATTGCTCGGCGGATGGGGGCGGCGGAGTTGCCTCATTAGCCTTTCTTTTTTGCCTTTCGGCGTTGGTTTCTTTCGCTAAGGCTTTCGTAGAACTTGTTTTCGCGCTGTTCCGTATGGTCCGTCCCTCCCCGGGACCGGGGTTACTTTGGTCCTTGCCCAAA